>NZ_CP076545.1:600000-1200000 GCF_018889955.1 Collinsella sp. zg1085 | reverse complement strand
AGTCCATGATAGGCACCAAGAGCAGCAGATACGCGCCCGTAAAAACAGGGTTTTGCAAGCTCGGTGCGCGAGATTGGCAACCCTGTTTCTCGGAGCATCTCAAGCGTATTCAGGCAGGCATGGAAGAGCTTGTCTGATACCTTCCACATACGCTTGAGCTCAAGCTCATCAAGTGTGAGCATGTGCTTGAGAAGCTGCGTAGCCTCTGGCGTGAGCGCTGGAATATCCTGTATATCAAAGCTTTCAGAATATTCCATTGTCTTGGCGGGAGAAATAATGACCGCAAGCGGCTTTCTCATGAAGCGCTCCGCGCCTTACCACTCATAGTTTGCACATCAAGGCGCCAAACACTTACGCGCGCTAGTGCGCCACCTGTCATAGGAACATCGGCATTTGGTGCAACATGCTCCATAAGTTGCTGCAAGCCGTGTAGTTTTTCTGCTTCATCGGTTACTTCTACTATCATGCCTGAGCCAATGATGCTGCGATACGCCCGCGAATAGGCACAGGCAAACTTTCCTGAAATAATCTCCTCATCTATATCAAGTTCAAAAGCAACCGCTTCATTTCGTGCTGTGTGAGCACGAAATGCGTCAACCTTGCGTCCCTCAGAAGCAGAGTGCATCCAAAAGCTGAGCTGTGGCTGTTCTTTAGAAATATCCCAGTCAAAGCCATAGTCAAGCGGGACAATATAGAGTCCATCCTCGTCATGTACAGCTATCCGAAGAATGCGTGCCTCAGATACGATGGCGTGCAGGTCATCAAGCTGTGTAACCGCACGGTTTTTTCTACGCATTGCTCGCATAAAAGCTCCTCTCAATCGCGTTTGCGCCTGCGCATACATCTCTTGACTGACCCATCACAGGAGCAGTTTATACAAGAGCGTTATGAGCGCTCTAAGAAGGCTTTATACCCACGATATGCCTCATATATATCTACTTTGCTAGCAACCTCCCATAGGGAGTGCATAGAGAGCACGGCAACACCCGAATCGATAACATCCATGCCATACTCAGCAAGAATGTATGCAATGGTGCCTCCGCCGCCTGCATTTACGCGACCAAGCTCACAGGTTTGAAAGCAAATATCTGCAGAATCCATAATGTCGCGAATGAGTGCCATATATTCAGCGTTAGCATCGTTTGAGCCGCCTTTGCCGCGTGCTCCTGTATATTTGTTAAAGCATAAGCCATGCCCTAACAAAGCACTGTTTTTCTTCTCAAAGCGATCTGCATACAAGGGGTCAAAACCAGCAGAAACATCACTTGAGAGCATGCGAGAATGTGCTAGCATGCGGCGCAGCGTGAGTGGGTCATTGTTGCCGGTTAAGTTAAGAATTTCTGCCATCGTGTTCTCAAAGAATCGGCTGGTCATTCCTGTTGCCCCAACTGAGCCAATTTCTTCTTTGTCCACCAAGAGACATACGCTTGTGCGCTTAACTTGTGGGCAGCCAAGCTGCGCTATGAGGGAGGTATAGGCGCACACACGGTCATCTTGTCCGTATCCCATAATCATTGAGCGGTCGAGCCCCAGCTCACGTGCTTCACCGGCGGGGACAACTTCAAGCTCAGCAGACAAGAAGTCTTCTTCATCAACCTGATACGTTTCGGCAAGGAGCTTGAGGAAATATGCGGCAACTGGGCGCTTCTCAGCCTCATCGCCTTCTACCTTAAGCGGACGACCTCCCACCAAAAGGTCGAGCGCTTCGTGCTCAATGGCTTCGGCGGCAGGTTTTTTGAGTTGGTCAGCGGCGAGATGAATGAGAAGGTCACTTATGCAAAAGATAGGGTCGCTAGGTTTATCGCCAATATTAACCTCAATAGTTGTTCCATCTTTTTTGCAGATAACACCTTGTAGCGCCAGCGGTGTTGCTACCCAGTGATAGGACTTTACACCGCCATAATAATGAGTGTCGAGATATGCAAGGTCAGACTCCTCATAAAGAGGATTTTGCTTAAGGTCAAGGCGAGGGCTATCAATGTGCGCTCCCAATATATTGAGACCATTTTCAAGCGAATCACTACCTAGATTAACAAGCATGAGCGCCTTTTTGTGAATAGCCGCATAAATCTTATCGCCCGCTTTAAGTGTTTCATGTGCTGCAAGCACGTCGGTGATGTCGCGGTATCCATGCTGTTTGGCAAGCTCAATAGCACTTGCAACGCAGGCACGCTCAGTTTTGTTATTGCTGATAAAGCGGCGATATGCCTCGGTAAGTGTTTCCATCTCAAGCAGTTGTTCGTCGTTGAGATGTTTCCACGCAGAGGGGCGTTCCATAAGACTCCTTTGTTTGTGTTGTACTATCAGCATCCTACCAGAAGCCCTAATCGCTTCTGGCATTCTCGGGAAAATGACTATCACTCTGTCAGAGCTTGGCGTACTCCACTAGACTTAAGGCACTATCAATACATCTTTGGCTGCTTTAATTGAGGTATTTATGTCAGACACAGCAACTTACCGTAAAACCCTTGCCGTTATCGATGGAAATTCGTTAATGCACCGTGCGTTTCATGCGGTACCTCCCAATATGACCGCACCTGACGGTCGCCACACAAATGCCGTTTTTGGCTTTCTCAATATGTTTCTTAAAATGATTGATGCCTTTCATCCTGATATGATTGCCTGTGCCTTTGATAAGGGGCGTCCGCAGGTGCGCATGGACATGCTGCCCAGCTACAAAGCGCAGCGGCCTCCCATGGACCCAAACTTGCGTGAGCAGTTTCCCATTATTAAAGACCTGCTCACACAGCTCCACATTCCTATTCTTGAAGCTCAGGGCTGGGAGGGCGATGACATTTTAGGAACCGCCGCGCGCATTGGCGAGGCTGCCGGATTTGATGTGTTGCTGATTACGGGTGACCGTGATATGTATCAGCTATCAACAGATCATGTCAAGATTGTAGGCACCAAAAAAGGTCTTTCTGATGTGCAGATTATGACCCCCGATACCGTACAGGATCTCTATGGGGGCATTACGCCTGAGCTGGTTCCAGACTTTTATGGACTAAAAGGTGATAGCTCCGATAATATTCCGGGTGTTCCAGGTATTGGTCCTAAAAAAGCCAGTGCGCTCATCATGGAGTACGGCAGTCTTGACGGGGTTATTGCCCATGCCGATGAAGTTAAGGGCAAGATGGGCGAGAATTTGCGCGCGCATATTGATGACGCACTGCTCTCGCGCAAAGTAGCAACCATTCTTACCAATGCGCCGGTTGAGCTTGACGTGCATGCTTTGGAATTTCCCGCGTTTAGCGCTTCTGATGTTGCAGAGGCTTTAGGCTCGGTTGGCATTAACTCCATGCAAAACCGTTTTGTCGCGCTGCTGGGTGATGATGCTCTGAGCGCTGCAAGCGCACCGACACTGGATATGCCTCATGAATGGGTGAGGGTTGATGCCACCTCAGATGAAAGCTTGGCTTTATTTGCACAGGCGATTATGAAATCTATTGCAACTGATGCTTGGCTGGGGCTTGCACTTGATAACCCTGATACGCAAGATAGTCTGTTTGTGCCCGCACGGACTTTGTGGATTGCTACCACAGACACACTCTTTGCTCTTGAGGAGGCAGAGGGGCAGCTTATTGGAGATTCATCTAAGCTTCCATGGGATACACAGGCAGGGCAGGTAAAAGGTGTGCTCAAGCTTATCTTTGAGCAAGCTCGAGTTGTCTCTGCTGACCTCAAGGAGCTGCTGCATGTTATTGCACCTGCTGATTCAAGCCTTTCTGCCTCAATTGACCCTATAAGTATTGATTCAAGCAGAATGTTTGACACCACAATTAGTGCCTATCTATTAGACTCGTCCCGTACTGATTTTGATGATGCGTATCTGTGTGAGTGTTATCTACACGCAGCGGTTCCACTTGCTAAAGAAGATGAGGGTGCACCAAAAACTGCCTTGCCGCGTGCGGCGCAAAGTGCCGTTTTGAGCCGTATCCTGCGTGAAAAGCTCTATCAGGCTATGAGTAAAGCTGGAGCCTTGCAGGTTTTTACCGCGATTGAAATGCCGCTCGTCTGCGTTTTGGTGGATATGGAGCGCACTGGTATGTCAGTTGATCCAAAGCGGCTTTCCGAGATGTCAAACAAACTAGCTGCTCAAATTGCTGAGCTTGACGGTTCTATTCGTGCGATGGCAGAAGATGATGACTTCAATATTTCAAGCCCGATGCAGCTGTCAAAGATTTTGTTTGACAAGATGGGGCTGCCAACACGTGGGCTCAAAAAGACCCAACGTGGCTATTATTCAACCAATGCAAAGGTGCTTGAAGAGCTTGCGGCTGAGCATGAATTTGTGCGCTTAATCTTGGAATATCGTGAGAAAACCAAGATTAAATCTACCTATCTTGATACCTTGGGTGACTTGCGCCGAGGAGACGGACGAGTACACACAACCTATAATCAAACTATTGCAGCTACGGGAAGACTTTCGAGCTCAAAGCCTAATTTGCAAAATATCCCAACGCGCTCAGAGCTTGGACATACGGTAAAAACGGCATTTGCTGTGGGCGAGGGTTCGGTCTTTGTTGCAGTTGACTATAGCCAGATTGAGCTTCGTTTACTTGCGCACCTCTCGGGTGACACACACCTGATTGCTGCATTTAATGAGGGTGAAGATTTTCATGCAGCCACAGCAGCACGTGTTTTTGGATTGGACCGTGACAAAGTTACTTCTGAGCTCAGGAGCCGCGCAAAAGCAGTAAATTTTGGGATCGTCTATGGTCAGCAGGCATATGGTTTGTCTCAAACACTGGGTATCTCACAGTCTGAGGCACGCATGATGATAGACCGGTATTTTGAGGCATATCCTGGTGTTCGGGCATATTTGGATGAAACAATTGCCTTTGCCCGCACGCATGGATTTGCTGAGACGATGTTTGGGCGACGTCGCCCTATCCCAGATATTCAAACGCGCAACGCTGCAAAGCGTATGTTTGCCGAGCGAACCGCTATGAATCACCCTATGCAGGGGAGTGCAGCTGACATTATTAAGCTTGCTATGATTGACGTTGCTCGGTGCCTTCGCTCAGGTGGGTTCCGTGCGCGTATGATGCTGCAGGTACACGATGAGCTTGACTTTGAGTGTCCACGCGATGAGTTTGAGGCATTGGGCGCAATGGTAAAAGAGCGCATGGAAAACGTTGTAGAACTCAAAGTTCCGCTTATTGCTGATATTTCATGCGGTATTACGTGGGCCGAGGCAAAGTAGCTCGTGAGTATGTGCTGAGCAGACGCTCGGTGACTTACGTTCTGCCATGCATAGCATAGGAACATAGCTTATAAACCCTGCATCGTTGAATGTGCGATGCAGGGTTTATTTGCGTGTTTAAGGCTATAGGTTTGAAACCCTAGATGTTTGAGACATCACGTTGCAGGTATTGTGCGCGAACAGTGGTATATCCCTTTAAGCCCCTAGTTGTCTACATGTTCGCCAGCGGTAGCTTGCTCGGATTCGCGCTCGGCATCGTCGGTGTGAGGCAAATCTTCATGTTCAACGGCAGGTAAGCCTTCTGAGAACAAATCCTCCAAGGGTTCATCAGACTCAGCCTCTTCTTCATCAACTAACTGAATAGTTTGCAAAGTTGTATCCTCAGCGGCAAGAGTCACGGGCTCAGTCTGCAAATTGCTGGGCAATGTGGCTCCCACACGCTCAAGATGCGCGCTTGGACGGCGCTTTACAAAGAGCGGAACATATTCAAAGAAGGTTGCTGAGTTTTCAAGACCAAACCATTGTGATGGTGAGCCACAGATGCGGCGAATTACATATTTTGCAGTCATAACCGCATGATCTATATGAAGCAGGTCACTTTCAGGGGTGAGCGCTTTGCGCAGCATGCAGAATTTGAAGTCACCAACATGAGAAGGTTCATGATAAACCGAATATTCATGGTTTTGCGGAGGGAGTTCTCCGCTCGCCATGAGGTCGCCAACTATCTGGCGCAGATAAGCGTTTATGCGCTGGTTTTCTTTGAAGCCAAGTTTGAGCGTGACGTTAAAGACAAAGTCGGTACCAATGGAGTCAACATAGTACAGACGGGTATGCGGCTCGTCAGTTACCATGACATTCAAGAACCAATATGCGCGTGCGCGCTTGGGATATTTGTCCAAAATTGAATATAGAACGTCGCGGTCAATGCTTCCATGGCAGGCTCGGTTGAGCAGGAAAACGAGGTTATCTGCAATAAGCGGATAGCTTGCATCGTCGCGCAAGCGCCCAAGTTGCGGGATATACTCTTTAATGGGCAAAAGTACTGTTTGAGTGCGTTCAATAGCGGTTCCCCGACGCCACACAAGCATGACGCAAAGTAGCACCAATGTCATGAGCAGCGTGATATAGCCACCATGTAAAAACTTGGTGAGGCTTGAACCAAAGAACATAATCTCGATAAAGCCAAAAAAGACAATGAAAATAAGAGCGTATGCGGTGCGCTTCATAATCTTAGAAAGATATACACAGAGTAAGATGCTGGTCATGAGCATGGTAAGCGTGATGGCAAGACCGTAGGCTGCTTCCATGTGCGCCGAGCTTTGGAAAAGCAAGACAACAAATACGCAGCCTATCCACATAATGGTATTGACCAGCGGAATATAGAGCTGACCTTTGGTATCACTTGGATAGTTAATTTGAAGATGAGGCATCAAATTAAGGCGTGCTGCCTCAGACACAATGGTGAAGGAACCCGTGATAAGCGCCTGAGATGCAATGATGGCGGCAAGGGTGGAAAGAATAACAGCAAAGGGACGAAAACCCTCAGGCAGCATCTCAAAGAAGGGATTGAGGTCTGGTATGGCTTGAAGTTCAATATTATCAGCATTGGCTAGAAGCCATGCGCCTTGACCGAGGTAGTTAAGAATAAGACAGGCTTTTACAAAGGGCCACGACGCATAAATATTCTTTGCGCCAACGTGTCCCATATCAGAGTAGAGTGCCTCAGCACCGGTGGTTGCAAGAAAGACTGAGCCTAAGACCATAAGTCCGGCACGATTATAGGGTGATAACAAAAACTGTACGCCATACCAAGGGTTAAGTGCTCGCAATACGCCTGGATTGGTGATGAGCAGTGATATGCCTGCAATGCCCAAAAAACCAAACCAAAGCGTCATAACCGGTCCAAAGGCGCGTCCGATATTTGAGGTGCCGGCGCGCTGTGCCACAAAGAGCAAAGAGATGATAGCTATGGTTATAAGTACAACTTTTCCCTGGTTAGGACCTATCAGACGTGCGCCAATATCGATAGTACGCAGGCCTTCAATTGCGGTGGTAACCGTTACCGCCGGTGTGAGGATACCATCGGCTAGGAGTGCCGCTCCACCGAGCATGGCAGGCAAAATAAGCCACTTAGAATAGCGCCGCACAAGACTGTAGAGTGCAAAAATACCACCCTCACCACCGTTGTCAGCACGCATGGCAACAAGGACGTATTTCACGGTTGTTACAAGCGTCAAGGTCCAAATAACGAGCGACAGGGCGCCAAGTACCAGCTCTTGGTTGACCATAGAAAGCCCGCCACCGCCGCTAACAATTGCTTTCATAACGTACATAGGGCTGGTGCCAATGTCGCCATAGACAACGCCAAGGGTCACCAGCACCATTCCTAAAGAGAAAGGAATTGCGGTGTGTGAGCGCCGCAAATCCTGAGCCTTCTCGGTAGCCTCTTCAATCAAAGCAGCGTGCTCAGTATGAGCGTCCATGTGTCCCTCGCAGTCTCCGCAAGAATATGCGCCAACCCCGCCATAGTTGGGGATGGCGGGGTTAGTCTCTCATATGATAATCCCGCAATTCTAGGGAAGGAAGGACTTCTCGTCTAGTGGGCTCAACTATTAGGTTAACGGTTAGTCTGCGCCTGAAGTATAGCATCGAGCACTTCTGCAACACCATAATCATTATTACTTGGAATGCGATGTGTACCATGCGCGTCCATGTGAGGCTCTGCGTTTGAAACTACATAGGCATGACCTGCAAGCTCAAGCATTTGAATATCGTTGTAGGTGTCGCCTGCTGCAATGCAGTCATCAAGGGAGATGCCTAAGCGTGCGCTTAACATGGTAAGAGCCGAGCCTTTATTCACGCCTTGATTCATAATATCAATCCATTGTTTGCCCGCATTTGTGACGCTAAATTCATGATTGAAGGCAGGTCCATAGCAGCTTGCATAGATTTCTTCGCTATCAAACTCGGGGAAGAAAACCGTGTATTTATCAACGGCTTCATCGAGTTCGTCTAGGTTATCGCGGTAATCGATGACCGAGTAAAAACTCCGAAAGTAATCATCAAAGTGTTGATATGTACGGGGGATATAGCACGCGTTAATACCGCAAACACAAGGGCAACCGCGCCCATCCTGCTTGGTAAATTGAAGGAGTCTACGATAGGTTTCTCGGTCAATGAGATTTTGAAAAACAGGTGTTTTACGGTCATATATTGCAGCCCCATTGTCGGCGAGAAAGGCCATATGACCTTCAAGCTCGGCAAACATGGCGCGCAGGGTGTAGTATGGCCGCCCGCTTGCTGCACAAAATGTTATCCCGGCTGCATCAAGGGCTAAAATCTGCTCGGTTAGCCGTGGCGGAAGACTACCATCATCGGCAATAAGTGTGAGGTCCATGTCACTGGCAATGAGCTTGACGGTTTCAAGTTTGGTGTCGTCGGTATACCAGGGAAGCATGTAGCGCAACCTTTCTCTGATACGGTGCATATCCACTTAACGATAGCAGAGATATACTTGAGTGTGCTAAAGAACAATACCGCGCTCAGCCAAAACGGTTTATACGCAGGACGTGCTACAAGTCTGAACTGCTCTGTTATCAACTTGAAATAATTAACTTGCTAAGTTGAGCGAGTTTGCGTACTATACCCGCTATCGCGTTTACTGGACATACGGGTTTAGATGAACGCGTCATTGTTGAAGGGTTTGTTGGTATGTCAGTTGCTACTGCGACAAAGATGTTTTCACAGGCACTGCTTGCAGGTGCTTCCTTTGTTGCTGCACACACCAACCGACGCCGCCGCACGATTGCTCGACGACGATAACGTCGCCCATCGTTTGAGGCACTAGCTGTTATTTGGGTTCACGTTCAGTTCGTCGAGTATGAGTTCGACGAACTTTTTTATGCGTTGAGCTCATATATCAACACCTCGTGTAATACATCATTTATAAGGCGTTGCGCCGTCTGTTTGTGAACTCATAGGTAATCCGTTTGAAAGGATATGGTATGAGCGCATCTGCACAAAAAGAAAAAGTAGTTTTGGCCTATTCAGGTGGTCTTGATACGTCAGTCTGCGTTAAATGGCTGCAAGAAGAAAAGAATTTAGATGTTATTGCTGTATTAGGAAACGTTGGGCAAGAGCATGACGGTCTTGAGCAAATCAAAGAAAAGGCCTTGTCGCTGGGTGTAGTGGCCTGTGAAGTTATTGATATGCAGGACGAGTTTTGTAGCTCATATATTACGTGCGCACTTGCGGCAAATGCCATGTATGAAAACAAGTATCCACTGCTTTCTGCCTTGTCGCGTCCGCTTATCTCAGCTCATCTGGTTGCGGTGGCGCATAAATATCATGCACAGTATGTTGCGCATGGTTGTACCGGCAAAGGCAATGACCAGGTGAGATTTGAGACCTCAATTTTGACGCTTGACCCTTCGCTTAAGGTTATTGCACCGGTTCGTGAGTGGAACCTTGGCATGAGACCCGATGAGATTGCCTATGCGCTTGCACACGGGGTACCCGTTGGTGCAAGTATTGAAAAGCCATATTCCATTGATGATAATCTGTGGGGTCGTGCCATTGAGGCGGGCGTGCTTGAAGACCCTTGGGCTGAGCCGCCCTCAGATATTTGGACGATGACCACCAATCCTGTTGATGCGCCTGACACTCCTTGCGTTGTTGAAGTTGGTTTTGAGGCAGGTGTGCCTGTGAGCTTAAACGGTATGAGTATGCCTATGGTGCAACTTATTACTGAGCTTAACGAGCTTGCGGGGTCTCATGGCTATGGTCGTATTGACATGATTGAGAATCGCTATGTAGGGCTTAAGTCGCGTGAGTGCTATGAGGTGCCGGCAGGTCTTGCGCTTATTCAGGCGCATAAGGCACTTGAAGATTTGTGTCTTGAGCGCTCGGTCTTGCATAAGAAGCTTGAGATTGAGCAGTCTTGGGCAGATTTGGTATATAACGGTCAGTGGTTTAGTCCCTTAAAGCAGGCCTATGATGCATTTCTTGCATATACCCAAACAACGGTTACCGGTGTTGTTAAGCTCAAATTTTATAAGGGTTCATGCGTGGTGATTGGCCGGAAGAGCGCTTATTCACTCTATGATTTTAATTTGGCAACCTATGATAACGATGATGCGTTTGACCAGAGTGATGCAAAGGGCTTTATCAATATTCAGGCGCTTTCACTCAAGACCTGGGCACGTAAAATGGTCGAGCAGGCTGAACCCTCTGTAAGTGAGCTATCTGAAAAAACTGCCTCTGAGCTTGATGTTCAGACGCCAGAAGTAAAAGCGGTGACACCGCAGGTGTATGCAAGCTATCAACATGAGCACTATGCAGATAGCCTACACGCTGCCGCGCGGTAGTGCGCGCTGTACGTGTAGCAATTGAACCTATAGGCATAAGAATAGATACGAGAGGATGATTATGGCGCTTTGGGGTGGCAGATTTGAGGCGGGTGTTGCTGAAACAACACAGGCCTTTGGTGCTTCGCTGCCGGTTGACAGACATCTATATCATGAAGATATTCAGGGCTCAAAGGCACATGCAACCATGCTGGCACAACAAGGCATTATTTCTCATGATGATGCCGATGCAATTGTTGCAGGGCTTACCTCAATAGAGCATGATATTGATGCAGGTGCATTTACCTTTGATATAAACGACGAAGATATTCATATGGCAGTTGAGCGCGAGCTGATTGCACGTATTGGAGAGGCTGGCAAACGCGTACACACCGGACGCTCACGCAACGATCAGGTAGTGACTGACACGCGCTTGGCGGCTAAGCGTCTGGCTGCGTCTCTCATGCAGGCAACACATACACTGCGTACAACCTTGCATACCTTAGCTCAGCAAGAGAAAGATACGGTGCTCCCTGGTTATACGCATTTGCAGCATGCTCAGCCGGTGTTGTTAGCTCATCATCTTTTAGCCTATGCTTGGATGTTCAAGCGTGATTTTACGCGGTTTTATGAGGCATATCAGGCAGCAAATATGTCATCTTTGGGAGCAGCAGCGCTTGCGGGCACAAGCTATCCGCTTAATCGGCGTATGACAGCATATGAGCTTGGTTTTGCAGATGTAATTCCCAACTCACTTGATGCGGTATCCGATCGCGATTTTTTGCTTGATTTGCAGTATGCGGCCTCAGTATGCGCTATGCATCTTTCGCGCTTGTGCGAGGAGCTTGTGATATGGAGCACATCAGAATTTGGGTTTGTGACCTTCTCTGATGAGTTTTCAACTGGGTCAAGCATTATGCCGCAAAAGAAAAACCCTGATTTTGCCGAGTTAATCCGTGGTAAAACAGGGCGGGTATATGGCAATCTTATGCAGCTGCTGGTGACCATGAAAGGCTTACCGCTTGCCTATAATAAAGATTTACAAGAAGACAAAGCGGGCATGTTCGACTCAGCTCATACGGTGCAAGCATCTCTTGAACTTATGAGTGACATGCTTTTGACCTGTACTTTTCATGCTGATGCTATGTGGGCAGCGTGCCAGAGCGGTTATTTAGCAGCAACCGATATTGCCGATTATCTTGTTAAGCGCGGTATGCCGTTTCGTGAGGCACATGCCGTGGTAGGTCAATTGGTGCTTGTCTGCGAGCAGCGCGGCTGTGATTTTGCAGGCTTAGCGCTTGAAGATTTTAGACGTGCAAGTGAGTGTTTTGAGGCCGATATTGTGGGCGAGCTTGATATAGCGCGCATAGTAGCTGCCCGCAACACTGAGGGAGGAACAGCTCCTGAGGCAGTAGCACAGCAAATGAAACTTGTGCGTGCTACACTTGTCGAAGAAGAGGCAATCCTTGGAGGTTTGTCATAGCTCTGCCGTATATGTGTAGGTAAAACCTTGCAGAACGTGATGCGTCAATCTATACAGCTTTGTTGCACATGCCGAATAGCTGCTTGCCGTGTACCTTTTTTGAACTAGACTAGCAACTAAACATCTACTAATTTGTTTAGTCGATAGCTATCTATGGTTTTACGCGAGTAAGGGGCGGCGAGATGGCAAAGGTGAGCATTCGCGAGATTAGTCGTGTAACCGGTTTTTCTCCCGCCACGGTTTCAAATGCGCTCAACCATAAGCGCAGCGTGAGCGAAGAGACAGCAAAGCTTATTTTTGAAGCGGCACAATCAATGGGCTACCAGCAGCCTCAGCAGCTTGATACCATTCAGTTTGTGCTGGCGCGCAAAAATGGCAAGATTGTTGATGAGAGCACCTTTCACCCTGCTGTTATCGAAGGTGTTGAGCGCCAGGCGCGGTACTATAACATGTCAACCTCATTTGTTTCGCTTGATTTTTCTGATGTGAATGCCATTAAAGGAGAAATTGCCCAGCTTGTTAGTGATTCTTCTGCTGCCATTGTGCTGTTAGGCACCGAGCTTGGTGAGGCTGATTATGCTTTATTTGAAGGAGCAGCTGCTCATATTATTGTGCTTGATGGTTGGAGCAATCGCTTTGCCTTTGATTCGGTGGTAATTTCAAATACTGATGCGTCGTTTAGCGCGGTAAATTACCTGATTGAGCGGGGACATACAAGAATTTTTTATCTTGCAGGAGACTTTAGGGTTCAGAATTTCAAGGCGCGTGAGCTTGGATACCATCAGGCGCTTGAAGAAGCAGGAATTGTTTGGGGTGCCAATTGGATGGTGCACGTAGGCACCACACTCGAATCAGCATATACCGATATGTCAGCGTGGCTTGATGTAGTGGATGCAACAGAGCTACCAACGGCATTTTTTGCTGATAATGATGTACTTGCTGTAGGTGCACTCCGTGCGTTGTTAGAGCATGGTTTGCGAGTTCCTGAAGATATTTCAATCATTGGCTTTGATGATTTACCCTTTGGCGCGTTTTCAAATCCTCCATTAACCACCGTACACGTGCTCAAGCATGAGGTGGGTGCAACTGCTGTGCGTCGTTTGCTAGGCAATATTAAAAATCCTAAGAACTATACCTGCAAGACTCAGATAAATACCTACTTTGTAGAGCGAGAAAGCGTACGTGCTTTATAGATGCTTCGCCTTTCAATACTAATCGTATAACCGCCCACGGTCCAAAACCGACCATTCACGGAAGGTATTCCCTAAATTACTAAACAGTGATATAAAACATTTAGTAAACATTGTTTAGATGTGCTGTACGGTAGCACCTTGCGGGAGCGATATGTATCCGTTATGGCTAGAGGGTGAGCCTTGGCTCAGTGGTGTTGCTGCAAACATACATCTAAAGCACGAGGGGGATATATGGATAGAGTTAAACTCGGGTTTGTTCCAACACGACGCAGTATTTTTAGTGCACCTGATGCCATTAAGTATCGTGGCCTTACCCTACATCGCTTGCGTGAGCTTGGTGTTGACGTGGTGGACATTGATGATATTAATGAAGAGGGTCTACTCTTTGACGATACGCATATTCAGCCAATTCTTGAAAAGTTTCGCGCTGCTGCCGTAGATGGCATTATGTTGGCGCACTGTAATTTTGGAACTGAATATCTTTGTGCTCGCTTGGCTCGTGAGCTGGGAAAACCGGTTCTACTGTGGGGACCGCGCGATGAGCGACCCGAGCCAGATGGCCGCCGTTTGCGTGATTCTCAGTGTGGACTTTTTGCTACCGGCAAGGTGCTTCGCCGCTTTCAGGTGCCGTTTACGTATATGACCAACTGCCGCGTAACTGATAAAGAATTTGAGCGCGGTGTATGGGATTTTCTTGCGGTATGTAATGTTGTGCGCACCTTCAAGCACACACGCATCTTGCAGATGTCTACGCGCCCCTTTGATTTTTGGTCAACGATGTGCAATGAGGGTGAGCTCCTTGAGCGGTTTAATATTCAGCTTTCACCTATTCCTATGACCGAGCTTATTCAGGCGGTGCATGCTGCAGAGAAAGATACACAAGCACTTGGCGCTATGCTTGCGCATGTACGCGCGAGCTTTGAAATTGCGATGCCTGAGGATAAGGTTCCCGCAGTTGCTGCTTTAGCACTTGCTATGCAGCGACTCATCAAACAATACGGTTGCAATGCGGGTGCCATTCAATGCTGGAATGCACTGCAAGCTGAGTTGGGGATTATGCCTTGTGCTGCCAATGCAATCCTTAATGAAATGGGGATTCCCATTGTCTGCGAAACCGATATTCATGGTGCTATAACAGCTCTTTTGGTAGAAGCTGCCGATTTGGGTCGTCATCGTTCTATGTTTGCCGACTGGACAGTGAGACATCCCGATAATGAGAACGGGGAGCTACTTCAGCACTGCGGTCCTTGGCCTTGTTCGGTAGCCTGCGGCAAGCCAAAACTGGGTTATCCGCTGGCCTTTGACCATCCGGGTGCTCTAACTGCTGAGGCTAAGCAAGGTGAGTTGACTCTTGCCCGCTTTGATGGCGATAACAACGAGTATTCGCTGCTCTTAGGCCGTGCGCGTGGTATTGATGGTCCTGCTGGCATGGGCACCTATCTTTGGGTCGAAGTGGATAATCTCAAACGTTTAGAAGCAAAAATTGTTGAGGGACCCTATATCCATCATTGTGTGGCGATTCATGCCGATGTGGTGCCTGTGTTGTATGAGGCATGTAAGTATATAGGGATTAAACCTGATTTATATGACCCCATTGAAGAGGACATCAAGGCATATCTTAGAGGAGAATAGCATGTGTAAGCTGGAAGAACTTGAAGAGTTGCGCTGGGATTTGCGCCGTGATTGTGTGGACATTATTATGGCGGGAGGCGGCGGTCATATCGGTGGTGATATGAGCGTTATTGATGCGCTGATGGTTTTGTATAAGCGCCATTTGAGGGTTGCGCCTGAGCAGGTAGATAATCCTGGCCGCGACCGCTTTATTCTATCTAAGGGACACGCGATGGAGGCATACTACGCGGTTCTTTGTGATTGTGGCTTTCTTGATAGTAACGATGTTAAGGCACGGTTCTCAAAGTTTGGGAGTCCATATATCGGACACCCCAACAACAAGCTGGCGGGCATTGAGATGAATTCAGGCTCGTTGGGTCATGGTCTTCCGGTTGCGGTGGGTATGGCACTTGCTGCACGCATGGACGCTCGACCAACGCGGGTTTATACCATTATGGGAGATGGTGAACTTGCAGAAGGCTCGGTGTGGGAGGCTGTTATGAGTGGCGCCCACTATAAGCTTGATAATCTGTGTGTGCTGATTGACCGTAATCGTCTGCAAATCTCTGGTAGCACTGAGGATGTTATGCAGCAAGATGATGTAGCTACTCGCTGGTTAGCCTTTGGTTGGCATGTTATTTCTGTTTCAGGACATGATTTATATGCCATTGATAATGCCCTTGAGGAAGCGAAATCTATTAAAGAAAAGCCAACGCTTATTATTTTGAATACCATAAAAGGCTTTGGTTCACCCCTTATGGAGCATAAAGCAAACTGGCATCATCATCTGCCAAATCAGGACGAATACGAGCAGATTATCGCGGATTTTGCTCAGCATAAGGAGGTAGCTCATGCCTAAGACACGTGCCAACAGACAGGTAATTTGCGATGTTCTTTTAGAACATGCTGCAACAGATTCTGATTTAGTGGTGTTGTGCTCTGATTCGCGGGGCTCGGCGTCGTTAACGCCTTTTTTTGAGCGTTTTCCACAACAGGCGCTTGAGGTAGGTATCGCTGAGCAAGATGTGGTGGGTATTGCGGCAGGCTTGGCGGCCTCAGGAAAACGCTCAGTTGTGGCAAGTCCGGCATGTTTTGTAACAACACGCTCATATGAGCAGGTAAAAGTCGATGTAGCTTATTCAGATGTCAATGTAAAAATCATTGGAATTTCAGGTGGCGTAAGCTACGGTGCTCTGGGAATGAGCCACCACTCAACGCAAGATATTGCTGCTCTGAGTGCGCTTCCTAATATGCGGGTGTATCTGCCCTCAGATCAGCATCAAACAGAGCGGCTTATGCGTGCTTTGTTGGCTGATAGTGCACCGGCTTATGTGCGTGTAGGCAGAAATCCGGTAGAAGATGTGTATACCGCCAGGGTTTGTCCGTTTGAGATGAACCGCGCAAACTGCTTACGACGTGGTAGCGATGTTGCACTTATTGCTACCGGTGAGATGGTGCGCCACGCACTTGACGCTGCAGATATGCTTGCGGCGCAAGGTGTTTCTGCAACGGTCGTAGATATGTATTGCGTTAAGCCGCTTGACGAGGAAGTGCTCCTTGAGGCGGCACGCCATGCTCGTGTTGTGCTGAGTGTTGAGGAGCACAGTGTGTTTGGAGGGCTTGGCGCGCGTGTAGCACAGGTCTTGAGTGAGCGCTATCCGCGCCCACTGCGTTGTTTAGCGCTGCCAGACACCCCTGTTATCACGGGAACATCGCTTGAGGTGTTTGCCTATTACGGTTTAGACAAAGACGGCATTGCGGCCTCATCACTCGATATGCTTGCGCGTTACTCCTAATAGAAGAAGCTTGTATTTGTCTTTATATGGCGGTGGAGGTATATGGCGGTGAAGGAGTTTTTGCATGGCGCACTATATCCTTGGTATTGACCAGTCTACTCAGGGAACTAAGGTGCTTGTTGTTGATGAGCATGGTGCAATTGTGGGGCGTGCGAGCCAGTCGCATACTCAGCTGGTAAACGAGCTGGGTTGGGTAAGCCATGACCCTCATGAAATCTTGACGCAGGTGTATGCTGCAGCGCATAAGGCAATTCAAGCAGCGGAGATAGATGTAGCAAAGATAATTGGCGTGGGCATTTCAAACCAACGTGAGACAACGCTTGCCTGGGATCGTGTGAGCGGCGACGCGCTTTGTCCGGCAATTGTCTGGCAGTGTTCGCGCGCTGAGGATATATGCAGACAGCTCGAAGCAGAACATGTAGGCCTAACCGAGCGAATATATAATCAGACGGGGCTGGCGCTCTCACCCTATTATCCTGCTGCAAAAATGGCATGGATGCTTAAGCACGAGCCCGAGGTACAAAGCGCGGCAAAGCATCAACGGCTTTGCTTGGGCACTATCGACGCGTGGTTAGTGTCATCGCTTACTGAGGGCAAGAGCTTTGCGTGTGATTATTCTAATGCAAGTAGGACGCAGCTTTTTGACCTTGATACGCTTAGCTTCTCGTCTGAGCTTTGTGCGCTCTTTGATATTAAGTGCGCTTATCTGCCTGAGGTTTTAGATTCTGATGCGTGCTTTGGTGAGACAAGACTTGGAGGCATGCTTCCTCACGCGGTGCCTATCCACGCTGTTTTGGGCGACTCACATGCCGCATTGTTTGCACAGGCATGTTTTGAGCACGGGCAGGCTAAGGCAACTTTTGGTACTGGTTCATCGGTGATGATGAATGTTGGTGCCACGCGGGTTTTCAGCACCCATGGGCTTTCCAGCTCTATAGCTTGGCGCATGGCTGGTGAGACCTGTCATGTGCTCGAAGGAAATATCAACTATGCTGGTGCCATTAAGACGTGGCTTCGGGATAACCTCGAGCTTATAGCTTCTCCCGAAGAGGTTGAGCAGCTTTGCTACCAGGCAAATCCTTCGGTGCATGCCTATGTGGTTCCCGCGTTTAGCGGGCTGGGGGCTCCATATTGGCGCTCAGATACACGGGCAGCTATTCTTGGAATGACGCGCTCGTTTGGGCGCGCTGAGCTGGCGCGTGCGGCGGATGAGAGCATTGCATATCAGGTGTTTGATGTGATTGATGCTATGTGTGCTGATGCTGCAATGCCGCTTACCGAGTTGCGGGCGGATGGTGGTCCTACACGAGATGGCTATCTCATGCAGCTGGTGTGTAATCTTATTGAGGCACCTGTGCATGTGGCTAAAAATGATGAAATGAGTGCTTTGGGTGTTGCATGGGCGTGTGGCATTGCGCAGGGTTTATTTCAACGCGATGTTATAGCAACATCTGGTGTTCGAGCGCGTCTAACGCCAAGTATGACAGCCGATGAACGCGCGCAGCGCTTAGCGGGCTGGCACCGCGCTGTAGCAGCAGCTATGGCGTTTTCTGATGAGGGGTAATTAGACGCTGCCTTGTTTCAGTACAAATGGGTACAACCTAGATAGCTTTGTCTTGCATGGCATAAAGACGGCAAAGCGTGAGTGTTTTTAATATAGTTTATAAACCTGACTGCAAAGACTGTATGCAGTCCTGTGAGAAAGGATAGGCAATGGGATTTCCAAAGGGCTTTTTATGGGGTGGAGCCACGGCGGCAAACCAGTGCGAGGGGGCATATAATCTCGACGGACGCGGTCTTGCAAATGTTGATGTTATGCCACATGGTCCTGAGCGTTGGCCGGTAGGCACCGGTGTGCGTCCTATGCTTGATTTTGAAGAGGGCTATTATTATCCAGCTCAATCAGGCATTGATTTTTATCATCGCTATCGTGAGGACATTGCCCTTTTCGCCGAAATGGGATTTAAGGTATTTCGTATGTCCATTGCCTGGAGCCGTATTTTCCCAAAAGGTGATGAGCAAGAACCTAATGAGGCTGGTCTTGCCTTCTATGAGGACGTATTTCGGGAGTGTCAAAAATATGGCATTGAGCCGCTGGTTACCATTACGCACTTTGATTGTCCCATTCATTTAATTACGCAATACGGTGGTTGGCGCAATTGCAAGCTCATTGATTTCTATAAAAAACTTGCGCGCACCTTATTTACGCGCTATCGCGGTTTG
This sequence comes from Collinsella sp. zg1085, assembly GCF_018889955.1. Taxonomy (GTDB): domain Bacteria; phylum Actinomycetota; class Coriobacteriia; order Coriobacteriales; family Coriobacteriaceae; genus Collinsella. Next base: position 1,181,143 of record NZ_CP076545.1, on the reverse strand, counting down.
GTGCGCTATTGGCTTACCTTCAACGAAATAAATATGATTTTACATGCTCCTTTTATGGGTGCTGGTTTGGTATTTGAGGAAGGGGAAAACAAGCAGCAAGTTAAATATACTGCTGCACATCACGAATTGGTGGCAAGTGCTTGGGCAACCAAGATTGCACATGAGATTGATCCAGATATACAAGTTGGTTGTATGCTTGCAGCAGGGAGCTATTATCCGTATAGCCCACGTCCTGAGGATGTTCGTGCGGCACAGCTTAGCAACCAAGAGAATTATTTCTTTATTGATGTGCAAAGCCGTGGCAGTTATCCCGCTTATGCCCTGCGGATGCTTGAACGTGAGGGAATTGAGCTTGATATAAGCGATGAGGACCGTCGTATACTCGCTGACCATACGGTTGATTTTATTTCGTTTAGTTATTATTCATCGCGTTGCGCGGCTGGTGAGGGAAGCGATGCCGATCAGGTGAAGGGTAATGCGTTTGCGGGTGTAAAAAATCCCTATTTGAGCGAGAGCCAGTGGGGCTGGGCCATTGACCCTTTGGGTTTACGTATTACCATGAATGAGCTGTATGACCGCTATCAAAAGCCCTTATTTGTGGTTGAGAACGGGCTTGGAGCTATAGACCGCGTTGCAGAAGATGGCTCAATTGATGACGAATATCGCATTGAATACCTGCGTCAACACATTCAGGCTATGCGTGATGCCATAACTGAGGACGGTGTTGAATTGCTTGGCTATACCACCTGGGGACCAATTGATTTGGTGTCAGCTGGTACAGGCGAGATGTCAAAACGTTACGGCTTTATTTATGTTGACCGCGATGATGCGGGAGAGGGAAGCCTTGAGCGTTCACGCAAGAAAAGCTTTTATTGGTATCAGCGCGTTATTGAAACAAATGGCGAAGACCTTGGCTAGGTTGTTGCTTTTAACGGGTACTGGCAAGGCGCAGGAAGTCGTCTTACTGCATGCGAGTTGACGTGTATAAAATGCGCCGCTGGTAGGCTTTACCGGCGGCGCATCTATTGCGTAGTGATTCTAGGCTTGTGTTGTTCGTCGGAGGCGTGCCGCCCATTCCCATATACCAACCGGCTCTGAGTTAAGCATTACCTGTGTGCCGTCAAGTTCAGTGCGGCAAAAATCGTTGTAGACATGTATCCAGACTCCATGGTTAAAGATGCGCTTTCGGCGCCCATCTGGCTCACGGTAGACACCGGTGAGGTCTTCAACGCGGTCAAAGTAGGTGAAATGCGCCCTTGACCCTTGTGCGATAAGCGCATGATAGAGCGGAAGTGCGGTGTCTGCAGGATTTACCAACTCATCACCCTTAGCATGAACAAACCAAAGAGGTGTTGTGTGCAGTGCGTGTAATACCTCAGCACCTTGGTTTTCTTTGAAAAAGGGTGCGCAAACCGCAAGGCCACCTGCAAAAAAGTCAGGATAATCAATACACATACGAATGGTCATAAAGCCGCCATTAGAAAGTCCACCAATAATAATGCGCGTTGGGTCAATTTGGTCTTGATGTGCACAAATAAACTCATCAATGAGCGCTTTAAGCGGGCGGCTATAGATGCTTTGATTAGAGCGACCAAGCTGCTCATCTCCATCGTCCATCCAAAAGCTTGGGCATTGAGGAACTAAAACCCAGGCGGCTCCGTCAAAATATGTTTGAATTGGCGCCTGTGAGAGTGCGGTAACGCGATTGCCGGTATAAGCACGCTCTACCTCATGGCCGCCTTCTCCTGCACCATGGAGCCAAATAATCAAGGCTGCTCGCTCGGGTTTGTGCTGTTGCTTTCTAAAGCCGCTAAATGGTGGCTTCTCATCACAAAAATTAGGGGTGAAATAGCCATATTCTAGCTGAATATCATCAACAGCTTCTTGCATGCGAGCTTTATTCCAGCCCTTTAGCTGAGGTGTGAGCGAGCGCTCACATGTGGTATACACAAGCCCGCAAACGGGCTCAGAGCCTGCAAGCGTGGCAGTTTGCGTGATGCGAAATTGGGGTTCAACAAAACGTGAGTGCAGAACAGAACCCTCGATGGTTTTGGTAAGACGGCACTCAGGAAGTTCTAGGGCAACATAGGAGCTTTCAGCGCATCGTCGCCCTTCGGCGTCGCAGGGATATGCAGTGAGAACGTCAAGGTATCCGCGCGATGGTATAGCACGTGTCTCATGAGCTTCCTGGCGCATGAGTAGGGTACCGTCTTGTTCATGGCGTTCAACATACACATTGAAGGGTAGAGGGTTAAGGTCTGCTGCGCGTACTTGAGTTGGAAGTTTTAGAACAATCGATGAAATCCACGGTCCGAAATCTCCGAGTGTGCTTATCGTGGTATAGCTGAGTTCATAGTCGCGCATCATTGCTCCTTGCCGCTTGATGTAAATAAACATGTTTAGTATACAGGTTTTGTGAATAGTGAATGTATGTAAACAGAGAGAATGTTGGTGGAGAAATAGTATATACGTGAGCAAAATGGTGGTAAAAAATATATATTTACCAGCTATATTACAAGATATATGAGGCATCTTTTATTTCAAAAGCATAGGGTATGACGCTTCATGCTAAGATACGTTCACCGCTAATTTACTACCGTTTACCGATAAGTTAGGCGCGTGATTGAGCACTTACATACTATACAATACATAAACGTTCAGTAAACATTTTGTTTACTGATAAGTAAGATGAAGACGGGTAAAACTCGCCTTCATACGCACACAGGGAGGAATCCATGGCTGATAACAAGCAAATTGCAATTGATGTCTTGGAGAAGGTAGGTGGAGCAGACAATGTTATTTCGGCAACTAACTGTATGACACGTCTGCGCCTTACGCTTAAAGACAGTGCAAAAGCAGATGTTGAGGATATTAAAACAATTAAAGGCGTATTGGGGGCTCAGTGGTCGGGCTCACAGCTGCAAGTTATTATTGGACAGAATGTGCCCAAAGTGCTCGAAGAGTTTATTGCGCTTTCAGGTGCTAGCCGCGGCGCGGTGGTTGAAGAAAACCTCGATGCACCTAAAGTAAAGCTGACACCTGCCGCAATCGGCAATTGGATTCTTGATTATCTTTCCGGTTCGATGACGCAGCTTCTCCCGCTTGTTATGGCGGGCGGTTTGTTTCGCACCTTTGCTGTCGTACTGGGTCCCCAGATGCTTCATGTCATAGAGGCAACAGACCCAACCTATACCTTCTTCTTTACAACACTGTATGAAGCAACCTTTTATTTCCTACCCATTTATTTAGGGTATGCAGCTGCTAAGAAATTGGGAGCAAGCCCAGTATTAGGCATGCTATGCGGCGGTTTGCTTATTGCGCCAAGTATTGTTGCTGCGGCTGCAAAAGATGGCAGCGGTATTATAAGTGTCTACGGTCTAAGCATTCATGCTGCAAATTATTCGCAGAGCGTGTTGCCCATCATACTGACCATTCCCGTGCTTTATGTGGTTGAAAAGTTTTTCAAAAAGCATATGCCCGACGTGTTATCAACGGTATTTACACCGTTTTGCACCATGATTGTCACCGTGCCTATTGCATTGATTGTACTTGCGCCTGTTGGACAAGAGCTGGGCACGCTGATTGCAAACGCGCTCTTTAGTCTGGCAGATTTGGGTGGTTTTGGCATTTTGATTGTTATGGCAATCCTTGGGGGCTTTTGGCAGCTTTTTGTTGTTGCTGGTATGCATATGCCCGTCATCATTCTTACGCAAGTCCAAATTGTTGCTATGGGTTATGACCCCTTTGTATTTGTTGCTACCAACTGCGCTATGACTGCCGTATGGGGATGCGCCTTTGGGTCTTTTTTGCGTATGCGCAACAAAGAGGAGAAGTCTATGGCGCTCGGTTATGTCATTTCTGCTATTGCTGGTGGTGTTACTGAGCCTGCGCTCTTTGGTATTTTGCTTCGTTTTAGAAAAACAATGCTTGGCATGTTTATTGGCGGCGCTATTGGTGCGGTGGTATCGGGAGTGCTTGGTGTTACCTATTATCTCGCAGGAGGTTCGTCCAATTTCTTGGTCATTCTGAATTATATTCAGGGCGGTCAGATGAATGTCATCTATGCCATTCTTGGCATGGCAGTGTCTTTTGTGATTGCGGCTATTGTGGTGTATTTCACGGGGTACTCAAAGGAAGACCTTGCTGACATGGACAGGGCTTAGGGAGCACACGTGTGCACAGGGTTGCACATAAACGTATAGGTTGAGCGTGAGTGTGTAGGGCAGTGCGTGAATAGAGTTGTACGTTAAGGTATGCAGTTGTACAAGTGATGTGCGCTTTGATGAGGTGAAGATATGGGACTTGGAAATTTGACGGTAAACGATGCACAAGATGGGTTTTTACTTGATGGAAAACCTTGGTTTTGGCTAGCAGACACCTGTTGGAGTGCATTTACGAGTATTTCACTTGAAGACTGGGATTATTATTTGTGTCGTCGCGCTGAGCAGGGCATAAATGTGTTGCAGGTCAACACACTTCCGCAGTGGGATCGTGCTCGCCCAGATTTAGGTGTGTATCCTTATACAAGCCATGACGGTACCAGCTTTGATTGGACTTGTTCTAATCCGGCATTCTGGGAACGCGCACGGGTGATGGCAACAATGGCCAAGGAACACGGGATTCGATTGGCGCTTGTACTAGTATGGTGCAATTATGTTCCAGGTACTTGGGCGGCGAATTATGCTGTTGGTTTGGGTTCGGCGTTGATGCCCCTTGATGAGGCGCGTGCTCATGTTCGCCGTGTTGTTGCAGAGTTGGGTGAATTTGACCCCATCTATATTGTGAGTGGTGACACCGACTTTAACTCTGATGAGACTGTCGCGTATTACAACCAGGTACTGGATGAGCTTATAGCTGCAGCACCTCAGGCGCTACGTTGCATGCATGTTAACCGCGGCAATCGCACGATTCCACAATCATATTTGTCGCGCTTGCATTTCTATATGTATCAGCCTGGTCATAACTATGCTGCTCAATTTGAAGCGTGGAAGCTACCAGAGGATATACGCGCGGCATATCCTAAAAAGCCGCTGATAAACTCGGAGCCCTGCTATGAGCAGATTAGTTCAAGTCGTGGGGTATACCGCCGCTTTGACGCTGCAGATTGTCGTGCAAGCGCTTGGTCTGGCATTTTAGCAGGCGCGTGTGGTGGTGTGACCTATGGTACGCACGGTGTGTGGAATTGGAATACTTCGCAGAGCGCAAGTAGCGCATTGGGCGAAGGCTTTGATGCCGCTTTTCGTTGGCAGGAATGTTTGCAGTTTCCGGGTATTTGGGATTTCGGTCTTATTCCGGAGTTGTTGCAGCATGTGAGCGGAGGCTATACCGTTGAGCCGGCACAGGATTTGTTAGACGATACGCGTGAGCAGATTCGCGTGGGGCGAGCGGGTGATAAACTTATTATATATGTGCCCTATGCAACTGAGCTTAGGCTTACCGGTGTTGCAGCTCTGCTGGGAGTAGCAAACAATGGTTGGCAGGCGAAGGTCTTTGATTTAGAGCTTAAGCGGCTTGCACATGTTGGGTCTGTGTATGATGGAAAGGCTGATACTCTGCGCATTTTGCAGCATTCCTTTACGCATGACGTACTGCTTGTGGTTGAGAAGCGGTAGAGCTTGAGTTGTTGCTCATACGTTGTTGTATTGCTAGCGACATTTCAGTGTGAGCCATGAGATAAAGCCGGGGTGAATTTATGCACCTCGGCTTTTGGTTTATTGACTAGGGAACCGTGGTAGTGTTCGCGACGATAAAAGTGATGAGCTTGGTGCATAAGCACTGTCTTGAGCGGCGATTTGGTAAAGCTGGTTAATTCGACGCACAGATAACGCCTTTAACCAACACGTTGGCAAAACTACCGAAATTGGTGTTCAAACAATAGCTCTAACCTGCACATTGGCAAAACTAACGAAGTTGATGTTCAAACAACAGTTCTAACCTGCACGTTGGCAAAAATGACGAATTTGACGCAAAAATCTGTCATTTTTGACTAATTTGGCATAAAGCGACAGCTGTCGCTTTACATGCGGCTTATCTACCTGAGACTTTGTTAAACAAATATTAACCCGCTGGGTTATTGAGAGTACTTTTTTCGTCATTTTTGCCAAAGCGACAGATGTAACTTATCAATGTGGCAAGAGCGCTAGCACTCGATACGGCGAAATGGTGCTGCTTTTCGTTCTGCAATGTAATGTCGCTACGTTGCTTAAGCATGCGCGATACAACCCTAGTACACTGGAATAATGTCCTGAGTTAATTGGTAGTTACAAGGTTCTTGAAGCAAGCAATGTTCCTACGAAATTGCGAAAACTCAGAGTTTCTGGAAGTAAATTGGCCTAGTGTACGAATTGTTGCCGGCAACCCAAGTATAGGGGGTCTGTACAAGCGAGTTTTTCAACATTTCCGCAGGAAAGACGCTTTATCTTAGTAGAGTGTACTTTACTACTAGTAAAAAATTCGAACATTAAACGGATTTGCCCTCAGCATGAGCATGTGCCAACAACGCAAACTCAGGCGGGCATCTGACAGTCATTGTCTTAAAACAGCATTACCTAATTGTTGAATCTGTGGCAAAACACCTCACCTCCCACATTTTTCGAGGGGGCTTTGTGCATGACCGAGTTCAAGGATGCGCTCACTGAGCAGTATGTTGCTCAAGAGCTACCGTATCAGGGCTTCTGCACGTGGTATTGGTTGTCTGCATAGGGTAGCGTGGAGATAGATTTTGTGTTTGAGTAGTTGGGTAGCGTCATTCCGTTTGAAGTAAAGGCTGTTGAGAATTTGCGCACTAAGAGCCTACGGGTATCATGTGGCAAATTTAGGTTAACGCGCGCGGTGCGCAGTTCTCTCTCGCCGTTTAGAGATGAGACGCACCTCGGTAATATTTCGCTTTGGGTAATCCTCAGATTTCGCGCTTGGTGGCGTAATAGCGGTGCTGTAAGCACCTAAATGCTGTAAGTACCTAAAATTTACAGAAACGGTAAAGTTTTTCCGAGCAAAATATGTGCGCTTAGGGGTACAGCTAATCCTACAGAGCTATACCTCCCAGAGTACAAGGTAACCTTGCAAAAGCCTCCACAAAATGCCATTTACAGCTTGGATAGTATCGAGTATGCCGTTCGCAAAACCACGCTTTCAGCGGACGCAAAGTATACGCTCACCGATTAGCTGTGACCATTCGTCTAAAAATCAAACTTATAGCTTGAATTTCATGGCATTTCAACGTAATCTAGGAAAGCGTGACTATATGCGAGGTCACACATGTATCTGTTGGCCCCCGAGAGTATCGCAATCGGGGCCCCAAAGTTTGAAAGGGGTCCACCTTTGAGTGAGATTCAGAACTCGTCCATTTTCTCCCTTGATGACGTCAATGAGGAGGAAATGAACAGCCTTATCGATGGCACTATTACTGACTTCGATGAGGGCGATCTGGTCAACGGCACCGTCGTGAAGATTGAGCACGACGAGGTTCTTGTTGACATCGGCTTTAAGTCCGAAGGCGTCATTCCCGTTCGCGAGCTCTCCATCCGCAAGGATGCTGATCCTTCCGATTTGGTGAACTTGGGCGACCCCATTGAGGCGCTCGTTCTCCAGAAAGAGGACAAGGACGGCCGTCTGGTTCTTTCTAAGAAGCGTGCCGAGTACGAGCGCGCTTGGAACCGCATTGAGGACATGTTTAACGCTGGCCAAAATGTTGAGGGCGAGGTTATCGAGGTTGTTAAGGGCGGCTTGATTCTTGACATTGGTCTCCGTGGCTTCTTGCCTGCTTCCTTGGTTGACCTGCGTCGTGTGAAGGACCTCACCTCCTACATGGGCACCTCTATTGAGGCTCGTGTTATCGAGATGGATCGCAATCGCAATAACGTGGTTCTCTCCCGTCGCGTCGTGCTTGAAGAGTCCCGCAAAGCAGAGCGCTCCGAGATTCTTTCTAAGCTTAAGGGCGGCATGCGCCTTAAGGGCAGCGTTTCTTCTATCGTTGACTTTGGTGCATTTGTTGACCTTGGTGGTATCGACGGTCTCATTCATATTTCTGAGCTCTCTTGGAACCACGTCAATCATCCTTCTGAGGTTGTCAAGGTTGGGCAAGAGGTTGAGGTGGAGGTACTCGACGTTGACCTTTCCCGCGAGCGCATTTCACTTGGTCTTAAGCAAACCACCGAGGATCCTTGGCGTGCACTCGTTAAGAAGTATCCTGTTGGTGCCATTGTTGAGGGCAGCGTAACCAAGCTCGTGCCCTTTGGTGCCTTTGTTGATTTGGGCGATGGCATTGAGGGTCTTGTCCACATTTCTGAGATGGCATCTAAGCATGTTGACCAGCCTGGTCAGGTTGCTCACGTGGGCGACAAGGTACAGGTTAAGGTCATGGAGATTGACCTCGACCGTCGTCGTATCTCTTTGTCCATGAAGTCTGCTGCTGAGACTTTGGGCATCGATATTGACGTTACACCGCTTCCTTCTGATGAGAAGGAGCCACAGGCTGAGGTTGAGCTTGAGGCTGACGTCGCAGTTGAGGAGGAGCCTGCTGCTGAGTAGGCATCTTTTGATGTAGCTATTTCAAGCCCTGTTCTCACTGAGAATGGGGCTTGTTTTGTTTAGATGCCTGTGGAGTCCAGTGGATACAAACAGGCGTCTCTCATGTAGAAAAACCTGAGGAGCAAGATGCAAACGAGCGATATTGCGCAACGTCCGGTTGTGCTGTTTGATTTTGACGGCACAGTGGTTGATACGCAGCCTGCGATTATTCATGTAGCACGCTTGGTGCTTGAAGAACACGGTATAACAAATATGAGCGATGCTGACTTTTTGCCAATGATTGGTCCTCCGCTTGAGGAAGGCTTTGAGTTAATATCGGGCTTGAGTAAAGCTGAGGCTCACACGTTAGCGGTTGAGTATCGCGAACGCTTTGAACGCGATATTGCCCCGCGTGATATTTCATTGTTCCCAGGTATGCAGACCTTACTTGATAGTTTGCGCTCACAAGGGCGACGTCTTGCTATAGCGACATCTCGGTATGAATATACCGCACTAGATATTTTGAATGCCCATGCCTTAACGCAGTTTGAGGCAGTGTGTGGGCGCGTAGATGGCATACGAAACACCAAGCCGGCCTCAATTGCGGCAGCGCTTGAGGCGCTTCATAGTACGTCTGATGAAGCACTGATGATTGGTGACCGTTATCATGATGTTGTGGGTGCGCGTGCGTGCAACATGCCTTGTATTGGAATCTATTCGGGTGCTGCCGCCGCAGGTGAGCTGGAAGCTGCTGGAGCTTATGCAACGGTTCAGAATGTCCATGAGTTATCGGTGCTCCTTGGGGTAGCATCTGCATAAACACATACAGCGTTTTGAAAGGATATATATGGATACCGCACTGCATAGCGATATTGATGCCTATATTGATGAGGTTTGGGAAGATGTGATTGCTGACATTGCCCGGCTAGTAGCACATCCTTCTGTTGCTAACGCGCACGCAGCTGAGCCAGGAGCACCGTTTGGCGCTCCTGCCCGTGCAGCTCTTGATGAAGCCTTGGGTATTGCCAAACGCTTGGGCTATACCGTCTCTGATGATGAAGGTTATGTTGGCATGGCTGACATTGCTGGTACATCTGAGCAGCAGATTGCAACGATTGCTCATGTTGATGTTGTGCCAGCAGGTCCTGGTTGGACGGGTGATCCGTTTTGTATGCAACGCCGCGATGGCTGGCTTGTAGGTCGAGGTGTTATTGACGATAAGGGGCCGGCGGTACTTTCGCTATATGCAGGCGCATACATGCTGTCACGTGGAATTCGCCCGCGTCATAGCTTTCGAGCCTTGTTGGGTAGTGATGAAGAAGTGGGTATGACCGATGTTCATCACTATCTTGAGCGCTATCCCGAGCCAGCGTTTTTGTTTACACCTGATGCTGAGTTTCCTGTAGGCAATGCCGAAAAAGGCGGCTACTTTGCCTCGATTATATCGCCAGCTCAAACGGCTTCGCGCATCTGTTCATGGAGCGGTGCTGAGGCTTCTAATGCGATTCCGGGACGCTCAGAGGCTCTGCTTCGTGCGCCGCTCACTGAGCTGCCTCAACCGGTAGCGTATGCCGATAGAATTGAGCTGATTGATGCGGGTTCGGGCACAACACGCGTTGTTGCTCATGGTATTGGCGGTCACGCCTCGCTTCCAGAAGGAACGCTCAATGCCATCGGCGTGGTTTTGGGATATTTTGAAGAGCTAGATGCGCACAACCCTCAGTTCTTTAGTGCGGGTGAGCGTGCGTTTATGCGCGTATTACATGCGCTGTTGGCTGATGCCTATGGACAAGAGGCAGGCATTGCAAGCTCAAATGATGCCTTTGGTCCACTTACCTTAAATGCCGGCACCATTGAAGTGCGCGCCGACGGGAGCTTTGAGCAAAGTATTGATATTCGTTTCCCCGACAGTACCACTGAGGCTGAGCTGACAAAGCGCCTGAGCGTTCTAGCTGCATCAGAGGGTGCCACACTTCAAGTTAATCTGGTTAAGCCACCGTTTTCAGTTTCTGCTGAGAGTCCTGCGGTTCAGGAATTGCTCGCAACGTATAGTGAGGTAACCGGCAAGCCAGCTCAGCCCTTTAGTATGGGTGGCGGCACGTATGCGCGCAACTTTGCACAGGCAGTATCCTTTGGTCCAGAAGAAAATAACCTTGAGCTTCCCAGCTTTGGCGGTCCCATGCATGGCCCTAACGAATGTGCATCTGAGGCCTTACTTCGCCAAGCGTTAAAGATTTACATTTTGGCATTATTGCGCCTAGACGCTCTTGATTTTGAGGATTCCCATGAGGAGTGGTAACTCTCAAGAGTCTCAACGCACGGGCTTTTTCGAGCGTGTGTATGAGATAGTCGAGCAGATTCCGCCAGGTATGGTTGCTAGTTATGGGCAGGTTGCGCGTTTGATAGGTGAGCCACGAAAAGCGCGTTTTGTGGGCTTTGCTCTGCATGTAAATCCACGTCCGGACGAGATTCCCTGCCATCGTGTGGTTTTTGCTGATGGCCGTCTGGCTGATGGCTTTGCCTTTGGTGGACAAGAAGCTCAGCGGCAGCTGCTTGAAGACGAGGGTGTTCCGTTTACTGATGATGGTCGGGTTGATTTGAGCCGCGGACAATGGCCAGCAGGCATTGAGCAGTAAGACGTTTTAGCGGGGGATAGCTCCTTGCGTCGCCTGCTTACAAGCGGTAATGAGCTACATGAAACTACCATGCAGGTGGTAGCTGACATAATTGACGCAGGTAGCAAAGTTTATGTTGCCAGCGCATGAGAGGTACGTTATGGGTGTATTGCTTGGCTGTGATCAGGTAAGTTTAGAGTTTCCAACAAAACAGGTTCTTCAGCAGGTAACGCTCAGCGTTCATGAGGGCGACAGAATTGGTGTTGTTGGTGCCAATGGTGAGGGAAAATCAAGTCTATTATCTGTGCTTGCGCTTGCTATTGAGCCTGATGAGGGGCGTGTTACCTATAAGCGGGATACACGGGTTGGTTTGTTGTCGCAGCGCGATCAGTTTGAGCCTGAGCTTAGTGTGCAAGAAGCTGTGGTGGGAAATCTTCCTGCTTACGAGTGGGCATCAGATGCGCGGGTACGCGATATTTTGGACGGGCTTTTAGGCAATCTGGATTTGCATGCAACAATCTCATCACTTTCAGGAGGACAGCGTCGACGTGTCGATTTAGCTCGCCTTTTGATTGGCTCATGGGATGTTCTTATGCTCGATGAGCCAACCAATCACCTTGATATGCGAACTATTCATTGGCTGGCACAGCATCTCAAGCATCGCTGGCAGCGGGGAAGTGGTGGGCTGGTGCTGGTTACGCACGATCGCTGGTTCCTAGATGAGGTATGCACCTCCATGTGGGAGGTTCATGATGGCGTGGTTGATCCGTTTGAAGGAGGATATTCGGCATATATTCTCCAACGTGTTGAGCGCGATCGCCAAGCACACGTAAGTGAAGAGCGCCGCCGCAATATGGCACGTAAAGAGCTTGCATGGCTTTCCCGTGGTGCACAAGCACGAAGTACGAAGCCTAAGTTTCGCGTTGACGCAGCGCGGGCTTTAATTGCCGATGTACCGCCTTTGCGCGATGAGCTGGAACTCAAGCGCTTGGCTGTTGCTCGCCTTGGAAAACGTGTTATTGATTTGTTTGATGTGGTGGTTCAGTATCCACATCAAGAGCCGATTCTCAAAGGTGTGACATGGCGTATTGGTGCGGGTGACCGTTTTGGTTTGCTCGGTGCAAATGGTGCTGGCAAAACCACCTTAATCGAGGCAATTTGCAAGCAGCTAACTCCTCAATCAGGTCAGGTTCGCATTGGTAGTACGGTGCACTTTGGCATGCTCAGCCAGCAATTATATGAGCTTGAACCCTATGAGACGCAGACGATTCGCGAGGTCCTTGCGAAAGGCAGACGTGTCTATGTGATTGATGGTAAAGAGACGAGCCCCGAGAAGTTATGCGAGCGTTTAGGGTTTAGTGCAGCACAACTTATGAATAGAATCTGTGACCTTTCGGGCGGACAGCGTCGGCGTCTTGCGCTTTTGTTAACGATTCTTGCTGAGCCAAATGTTTTGATTCTTGACGAGCCTGGTAACGACCTTGATACGGACATGCTTGGTCTTGTTGAGGATTTGCTTGATGGTTGGCCGGGTACGCTTATTTTGGTAACCCATGACCGCTTTTTAATGGAACGGGTGACCGATCATCAGTTTGCGCTGCTAGAAGGGACGCTTCGTCATGTTCCGGGCGGTGTGGATGAGTATTTGCGTTTGGCAGCTGAGCTTGAGCGCGCAAACAGAACAGCCGTGTTCGAGCAAGCATGCATGGCGGCGCAGAGTTCGCAGGTTAATGAGGGCGAATCGGCGGCAATAGCACTAAGCAATGCTGAGCGCCAGCAGCTTCGGCGCCAAGCATCGTCGCTTGAGCGGCGTATTACGAGCAGGCACGAGCAGCTGGATATGCTCACTCAGGCTCTGTTGGAGCTTGACCAGACTGATTATCAGGCGTTGACGCAGGCGCAAGAAGAAATCAATGCGGCTCAGCTTGAGCTTGATGAGATGGAAACTGAGTGGCTTGAACTTGAGGAGCGTCTTGAGGGCTAAATCGAGTATATATGGGTAGGTATTAACGGATAAAAACGGATATTAAGCGTAATTTTTTGCATATGTTTACTTGTTCGCAAGCGGGCTCTGCTTTTGGGTTCGTGCGTTAGTCTGTGTACAATGAGCTTGAAGCTAGGTAATGTACCAGCGTATATAGGGTATAACAGTGCTTGGTAGGGTATAGATAACTGTTTTGACGCTCTCAGAATAGGAAAAGTTACGGAATACTAACTTGTGTATGCTCTGTGAAATATGCTTAAGCTCTGGACAGTTTATATTGAGTTGCATATAGTTAACTTAACAGCGGTTGAGGAAACGGCGACATAATTCCTCAACGTTGAGTTTGAATCGCATCCCTCCCCTCTGTGCGATCAACGGTGTACGAGAAACGAGTCTGTGCCACGCGCTAGGCTCGTTTCCTTTTAAGTGGAAAAATTGCACAATTTGGCGTACAAACAATGCCTCTGACCTGTGCTTTGGCAAAAATGACGAATTTGACGCAAAATTCTGTCATTTTTGACTAATTTGGCGTAAAGCGACATCTGTAGTTTTACTTTCAACGTATCTACCTGTGCTTCTGTAAATCAAATATTAACCCGCTGGGTTATACAGAGTACATTTTCGTCATTTTTGCCAAAGGGCAGGTCAGACGGGTTGTTTATGAGTCAGATGCATCATTTTTGCCGAGATGCAGGTAAGAGAGGTAGCTTGAGTGGATAATTCGTACAGGTCATAAGCAATGCTTGAATGCCAAATTTGTTTGTTTTTGCCAATGCATAGACTGCGGGTAGTGCGAGAACATCGACTTCATCATCCTTGTTGAAGCGGCAGCTGCGATGTATGCTGAAGGTCGCTCTACACATACTCAGTAGTGCAGTTTTGCATTCTGCCTTGATTTCACTATTTGAAGCAAGTGCCAGCCAACCTTTTTTGACAGAAACGGGCAATGTGGCAGTGTAGAACCCCCGTGGGTTATTCATTGTTTTATAAACCTGCTGGTAGATAAAGTGCAGTTTTCCTGCTACAGGGGGTTTATTGCCAGATTGCCCATTTTTGTCAGTTTTTACTGCCAGATTGCCCGTTTCTGTCAAAACTGCTCATTCAAGTTGGCAGTGTTTTGAAATCTGCCCACGCAAGAGAGAACCGAGCTGCTTTTTCAGGAAAAGTGCTTGTGAACTACTCTTTTCTTGATTTGAGATTTTGGAAAGCACGGTAAATAGGTGAAAGACCAAGGTATTGCGTTCGGAGAATTCTGCGAAGCACATTCGTAAAATGCAATACCTTGGTCTTATTTAAGTTGAGCAACGAGCAATTATGCTGAGCTTACGTTTCTAGGCAGACTTTCGAGTAGAAACGCCCTTGAAGTGGGATTTCTCTTTAGTTACGTAAGAGTTACAACCCAATCCCTTTCATCCTATACGCGCTGCTTGCCATATGGCAGGGTGTAGAGGGCAAACTGACCGCTGTATGTGTGATTGACATTTACTGTGAGAAAGGGACGAATGATTGTGTTCGGAGAATTTTGCGAAGCACATTCGTAGAATGCAATCATTCGTCTCGTTGAGATGCAGTGAAAAGCTGTCTGCGAAGTGGGAGCAAACTGACCCGTGAACTAGGAATAACTGAGCTACAACATAAGGGTGGCATAGCTTTTCTAAGGGAACTTTCGCGAAGCGCAGTTCCCGTGAAAAGACTATGCCACCCAACTGACGACGCAAAAATCCTAGCCACAACTGAGTGAAAAACGAAACCAGTGCAGCAACCATAGCTTACACCACACCACGCCTCCGGAAAACAGGCAAACGCGTATACCCTGTTGTATACTGGGCATACCTTAACAGGAAAAGGAGGTCTCATGTCTGAAATGTCGCCTGAGTCAATTACGCGAGCTGAGCGCGCTGACCGAGTGCCTGATATTGTGATTATCACTGGCATGTCTGGCTCTGGTCGTACGCAAGCTATGCATGTCTTTGAGGACATGGGCTATTTTTGTATCGACAACCTGCCTCCGCGTTTAATCCATACCCTTGCCGATATTATTGGCATTAATGCGGGCATTGGTCGCCATCTTGCTGTGACCTGCGACCTGCGCAGCCAAGGTCTTTTCGATGAGCTGCTTGATGTTATTCAGGCTCTTGAAGAGCATGAGATTTCTTGCAAGATTGTTTTTCTCGAAACCTCAGACGAGGTGCTTATCCGTCGCTATAGCGAGAATCGTCGTCGGCATCCACTTGCTGCTCATGGTGAAACAACTGCTGATGCCATTCAGCGCGAACGAGTACAGCTTGCGAGCGTTAAAGACCGCGCCGATATGGTTATTGACACCACACGCCTGCGTACAACAGCCCTGCGTACACGCCTGCGTGCGGCCTTTTCTGAGCTTTCAGATCAGCAGCTTATGGACGTACATGTTTTCTCATTTGGCTTTAAGCACGGCATGCCGGTCGAGGCAGACCTAATGATTGATGTTCGGTTTTTGCCTAACCCCTTTTATGACCCAGCTATGCGCACTCTCACAGGTCTTGACCAAGCCGTATCAAGCTTTGTGCTAGAACATGAGGTAACTAAAGGCTTCTTAAACGCTTGGTTTCAGCTTCTCGACTCGGTAATGCCTGGCTATATCACCGAAGGAAAACCGCAGCTATCTATTGCAATTGGCTGTACAGGCGGGCAGCACCGCTCAGTTGCAATTGCCGAGGCTACCGCTCGTTATTTGGAGCGCCAACAGTACCACGTAAGCATTTCGCACCGCGACCTACCACGTGCGAATACTTCAAACTAAAGTTTGCGCGTGAGTATGAACACTCCAGACCAACAAGCACATCTGTTGCAGCAGATACAACCACAACAGCCGTTGCAGCCACACCACCAGCTGCAGCCACAACACCACCAGCCGCCTCTGACTCAACGGCCGCTTCGGGTGGTGTCTTTGGGCGGCGGGACTGGCCAACCAACACTCATTGCAGCTCTTCGTGCTATGCATATACCAGTGCACATTGACGCGATTGTAGCAATGGCAGACGATGGTCGTTCAAGTGGGAGTCTGCGTGCTCATGAACATATTCTTCCTCCCGGTGACCTTAGAAAATGCCTCGTAGCTCTATCATATGACCCCCAGGGTGTTCTTGCTCAAAGCTTTGAGCATCGCTTTTCATACCTTGAACATCACACGGTGGGTAATCTGTTCTTAGCTGCTCTAAACCTTGAGGGTGCAAGTGTTCCGGAGGCCCTTGCAATTTGTGAGGAGATGCTTGGCTGCGTAGGTCATGTACATCCCTCAACGCTTGAAGATATTCAGCTGGTGGGGGAGACTGCAAGAGGAGAGCTTGTGCGTGGTCAGGCGCTCCTTTCGTATGGCTCATCTCGTCTGCGTCGTGTTTGGCTCGACCCAGAAAGCCCAAAGATTTATGCTGGCGCGCGCGAGGCACTTGCAGCGGCAGATGTCATCATCATGGGACCAGGCTCGCTTTTTACGTCACTTATGCCTAATGTATTGGTTCCAGAACTTGCTCAAAGCCTGCGTCAAAGTCAGGCGAAACGCATCTTTATTGGTTCGATAGCAGACGTTCCGGGTGAGACTGAGGGCATGTCTGCCATTGACTACATCGACGCGCTTGAAGCCCACGGTATGGTTGGTGTAATTGATACGGCGGTCTTTCACGCGCCAAGACCCGCACACTTGTCTCAAACGGTGCAGAAATCGCATCTATATTCACCAGTAGTACTAGGTGCTGCTGATGAGCGAGCTTTGCGTGAGCGCGTATCACAGGTCATTGTTTCCGATTTTAGCGACCCTATCTCAGAAACAAGTCATAATGTTATAAAGCTTGCCTCAACACTAAAGGAGGTTTGCGGCTCATGTCGTTTAGCGCAGAGGTGAGAGACGAGCTTGCACGCTGCGCTCCAACATGTGAGTACTGCAACCTGGCAACGCTTGCAGCGCTTACGCGCGTCTGCGGCACCCTCTCAATTACAGGTCCTGAGCATTATCGTCTTGCAATTGCTACAGAAACTGGTGCGGTGGCACGCACGATGATTGGTCTTACGCATCAAATCTTAAAACTCAAGACGGAGTTTACGGTGCGCCGGTCGGTGCTCCATAAGGTCCGAAATTACCTCATTACGCTGCCCGACCAGCCCGACCTAAAAAAGGCGCTGGTATTGCTGGGTATTCTTGACCGCCAAGGAGCTTTGGTGGGTGGAATACCACATCATATTGTGGCACGCCCGTGTTGCGCAAAGGCCTACATTCGGGGTGCTTTGATTGCTGGTGGTTTTGTTGCTGATCCGCGCGGTGATTTTCATCTTGAGATTGCTATCAATGGCGCTGAGTTGGCTCAAGCGCTGGCGGGTCTTATATCAAAGATAGGCATAGCTGCTCGCGTGAATCCGCGCCGATCAAGCTATGCGGTCTATATTAAAAGCGCAGCTGGTATTAAAGAGCTGCTTGAGATTGTGGGGGCTGAGCGCTCGGTTGCAGAAATTGAAGACGCTCGCGCGGTTAAGCTGGTTAAAAACGACGTAAATCGCCGCGTCAATGCGGAAATGGCAAATCAGGGGCGCTCGGCAGGAGCTGCACAGCAACAACTTGACCTTATTGCGCAGCTTGAAGCTGCTGGTTTGCGTGATACTTTACCCGAGGCACTTGAGGAGTTTTGTCAGCTGCGGGTAGCTCACCCAGATTTGTCGCTGCGCGATTTGGGTGCATATGCCACGCCTCCATTGTCAAAATCAGCGCTCTATCATCGGGTGCTGCGTTTGTCGCGCCTATTAGAAGCTCATCTTGCAGCACATACGAGTAATTGAGTTAAAGTATTCATTTTTGACTCTAAACATACCATATTTTATGCATATACGCTCTTCTGAAGTAATTTTTATACAAAACGACTCTTAAACGAGAGATAATGAAGCGTTTCAACCATAGTTTATTGAAAAAATAAATACGCTTCAACGTCGTGTTTTCGCGAAAACCTATCAATGTCATGATTAGCTTTTCAAAAAGAAGGTATATTTGGTGAGTGGTTAGTTTGTGGGCCTGAGCGGCAATAAAAGAGGTTGCCGGGGCCTTGCGAAAGGAGACGCACATGGCAGTAAAGGTTGCGATTAACGGTTTTGGTCGCATTGGTCGCTTGGCATTCCGCCAGATGTTTGGCCATGAGGGTTCCGAGATTGTTGCTATCAACGACCTCACCTCTCCCGATATGCTCGCATATCTCTTGAAGTATGACTCTACACAGGGTAATTATTCCCGTGATCACGAGGTAAGCGCCACCGATGACGCAATCGTTGTTGACGGCAAGACCATCAAGATTTATGCCGAGGCTGATGCAAATAATCTGCCTTGGGGTGAGCTGGATGTAGACGTTGTACTTGAGTGCACTGGTTTTTACACCTCTAAGGAGAAGGCACAGGCTCATCTTAACGCTGGTGCTAAGAAGGTTGTTATTTCTGCCCCAGCTGGCAAGGACCTTCCAACCATTGTTTACAACGTAAACCATGAGGAGCTCACCGCTGAGGATAACATCATCTCCGCAGCTTCCTGCACCACCAACTGCCTGGCTCCTATGGCAAAGGGTCTTAACGACTTTGCCCCCATTGTTTCAGGCATCATGACCACCATTCATGCTTTCACAGGCGACCAGATGACCCTCGACGGTCCGCAGCGCAAGGGCGATAAGCGTCGTAGCCGTGCTGCTTCTGAGAACATTGTTCCTAACTCCACTGGTGCTGCAAAGGCTATTGGTCTGGTGCTTCCTGAGCTTAACGGCAAGCTCATTGGTGCTGCTCAGCGCGTTCCTACCCCAACCGGATCGCTCACCAATCTTTATGCCGTTGTTGACAAGAAGGTTACGGTTGAGGAGGTCAACGCAGCTATGAAGGCATATGCTGACACCATCTCCGAGACCTTTGGCTATGTTGAGGACGAGATTGTTTCTCGCGACATCATTGGCGATACGCACGGTTCAATCTTTGACGCTACTCAGACCATGGTTCAAGACCTTGGTAATGGTCAGAGCCTGGTTCAGGTCACTTCTTGGTATGACAACGAGAACTCCTACACCTCTCAGATGGTTCGTACCATTAAGTACTTTGAGAAGTTTGTTGCCTAAGTGATGAGCATACCCTTGCTCAATTAAGCGCCTTAGAGGGACGCGGCCTGCCAGGTGTGGCGCGTCGCGGCCCTCTTTTTACGTATGAAGGGAGCGATAATGGCTTTTACAAAAAAGACTATTCGCGACATTGACGTTGATGGTAAGCGCGTGCTGGTGCGTGTTGACTTTAACGTTCCGGTGGCTGATGGTGTGGTGGGCGATACCACCCGTATTCAGGCTGCTTTGCCAACCATTTCATATTTGGTTGAGCATAAGGCTCGTGTCATTTTGATGAGTCATCTGGGTCGTCCTAAAGGCGATGGTCCGGAGGCTGCTTTTTCGCTGGCACCTGTTGCAGAAAAGCTTGCTGAGCTTTCAGGTTTAGATGTTCACTTTGTTGACGATACCTATGGCGAGCGCGCTGCTGCTGCTGTTGCTGAGCTTGCGCCTGGTCAGGTGTTGGTACTTGAGAATGTTCGCTTTGATAAGCGTGAAAAGAAAAACGACCCAGAGATTGCTCGCACACTGGCATCATATGGTGATGTGTTTGTGCTTGACGCCTTTGGCACTGCTCACCGCGCACAGGGCTCGGTAGTGGGACCTGCCGAGTTTATCCCAGCAGTGGCTGGTTTGTTGCTCGAAAAAGAAGTTTCTACATTGAGTGGACTTTTCTCCAATCCTAAGCGTCCCTTTGTTGCTATTTTGGGCGGCTCGAAAGTCTCCGATAAGATTGGTGTAATCAACCGTTTGCTCGATTCTGCCGATACGGTAATTGTTGGTGGCGGCATGGCCTATACCTTTGCAAAGGCTCAGGGCGGACAGATTGGTGACTCTCTGTGTGAAGATGACTGGTGTGATCGCGCACTTGAGATGCTTGCCAAGGCTGAGAAAAATGGCGTACAGTTCTTGCTGCCTATTGATAACGTAGTTGCCGATGCCTTTGCTGAGGATGCCAATACCAAGCTTGCCAAGACCGGCGAGATTGAAAGTGGCTGGGAGGGTCTTGACATTGGTCCTGAGACCGAGCAGCTTTTTGCTAAGGCAGTAGCAGACGCTAAGACCGTCTTTTGGAATGGTCCTTGTGGCGTCTTTGAGATGGATGCTTTTGCGCATGGTACAAAAGCAATTGCTGAGGCAATTGCCGCTAATGAGAGCTGTGACTCGGTTATTGGTGGCGGCGATTCAGTCGCGGCTGTTAACAAGTTTGGTCTTGCTGATAAGATGACCTTTATTTCAACCGGCGGCGGTGCTTCTATGCAGCTCGTCGAGGGCAAGCCATTGCCAGGAGTGGAGGCGCTCAATGACGCAGAGTAAGCGGACGGTCCTCATTGCAGGCAACTGGAAGATGAACAACGACCTGCCTGAGGGTGCCAAGCTGGCTTCTGAGCTGGTACAAGCTTTACCTGAGATTCCATCAGGGGTTGAAGTATTGGTGTGCCCACCCACAGTTGAGCTTAAATTTGTTGGCTGCCACGGTGGTATCCTTTCAAGCTCCATTAAGCTGGGTGCTCAAAATGTACACTGGGAGCCAAGTGGTGCATATACCGGTGAAACCTCGGTTGCTATGCTGCAATCGGTTGAGGTGAGCTATTGCATTATTGGACACTCTGAGCGTCGTGAATATTTCCATGAGACTGACGAGGACCAAAACAAGAAAGCTAAAGCTCTGGTTGCAGGCGGCATTGTTCCGGTGTTCTGCTGCGGTGAGCCTGAGGAGGTTCGCGAAGCAGGAACCTATATCGACTATGTGTGTGCACAGGTTAAGGCTGGCCTTCTTGGTCTTGAGCTTTCTTCACCTAACCAGCTAGTTGTTGCCTATGAGCCAATTTGGGCAATTGGTACTGGTAAAACTGCAACTGCAGACGATGCTCAAGAGGTTTGCGCCGCTGTTCGCGTTCAGTTGGCTGAGCTCTTTGGACAAGAGATGGCTGATGGCATTCGAGTGCTGTATGGCGGCTCTGCAAAGCCCGGCAACATTGCTGAGCTGGTAGCTAAGCCAGACGTTGACGGTGCACTGGTAGGTGGCGCTTCACTCAACGCTCGTGACTTTGCAAGCATGGTGCTTAAGGCTGGTGCCTAAAACTAAGCGGGGCGAGCACCGTGCTCGCCCCTTTTGTAGATGCTTGTGTTATGTGTAACTAGCATGAAGCTATCCTCTTGTTTTATACTAGGATGCTGTTCGGTTTCATGAGTTAAGAGGAGTCTTTGTGGGTCCCTTCCAGTATGTCATCTTTGTTGTATGGGCATTTTCAACGCTTTCGCTTATTGCGCTTGTGCTCATGCACTCCGGTAAAGGTACCGGCGTCTCAGATATGATTGCAAGCTCTCTGTATAACGCAAGCGCTGCAACAGGTGTTATGGAGCAAAACCTCGACAAGATTACTATTATCATGTCGGTGGTCTTTGGCGTATGCGTGTTGCTATGCATGTTCTTCTTCCCGCAAGGAATTGTGGGCATTTAAGCACGTCTAACTTGCATATACGCACTCGTTGCATACCTATGTGGTTACCAAAAGCCGGGGTCAGACTCCGGCTTTTGTTGTTAGAGTCTTGTTAGCTATGTTTCAAGACCATTACAAGCACCCTGTAGCCCCTGCCCAACATACGTTCACGTCATAGTTGACCTGCATATTTGAGAAGTTTTATAGAAAAAATTGCGTACAAATAAATTACTGGGGCTCTACCTGCCTAAAGTAGGCTATGGTAGACAGAACGCAAACGTCGGGTCACCGTATCCAGCCTCGGGGTCTTTGACGTGCGTTGCGGGCACCTAGATGCTCAGTTAAGCATCTTTGCTCGTTCGGTTTTCTCATAAAGGAGGATGGCATGGCTGAAACCAAGGTAACGCGCCGCGCGTTTGTTGGTGGTTCGCTCGCAACGGGCGTACTTGCAACACTCGCAGCTTGTGGCAAGAAGTCCGATGGGGGAGCTGCTGGTAGCGCTGCTGCAGCAGCGGGTGCAACGTTCACCATGAACCTCAACACCCCTAAGAGCATTGACCCGTACAATGCGCAGGAAGATCAGGGAATTCAGGTTGACTATCAGCTTTTTGATCCACTGACCGAGTTTGATTATAATAAGAATGAGCTCGTGGGATTAGCTGCTAAGAGCTGGGATGTTAACGAAACCGCTACTGAGTTTACGTTCCACTTAGTTGAGGGTGCTAAGTTCCACAACGGTGAGCCTGTTAACGCTGAGTCATTTAAGCGTGCTTGGACCCGTATAGTAGACCCCAAATCTGCCATTGCTCTTAAGTTTGGCCCCAGCGAAATTGGCTATCACCTCTCGATGGTTGATGGCTATGACGCTCTGCAGAAGGGTGAATCTAAGGAGTTCACTGGTGTTGTAGCTAAAGACGACAACACGCTTGTTGTTAAGCTGAACATGCCTTATGGCGACTTCCCTTATGTAGTAAGCCATATCGCTCTGTCTCCTGTACCTAAGGTTGCAGATACTGAGGTTGAAACCTACTACTATGCTCCTGTGGGCAACGGTCCTTTCAAGATGGACGGCAAGTGGGAGGATGGCCAGTACATCCACCTGATGCGCAACGACGATTACTATGGCTCAAAGGCAAAGATTTCTGCCATTCACTTTAACCTCTTTAAGGATGTTGAGACAGCATTTAAGGAGTTCCAGGCAGGAAACCTTGATCTTGTTGATGTTCCTGTTCCGCAGATTGAGAGCACTAAGAAAGACCGTGGTGTTTCCAAAGATGGTTACAACATGTCTGATGGTCAGCGTATGCTGATGGGTGCACAGCCTGCAACCTATTATCTCCTGCTCAATGTAACTAAGGCGCCGTTTAATAATGCCGATTTGCGTCGCGGTGTTTCTTTGGCAATTAACCGCGCCGCTATTACCGATACCATCTTTAAGGGTTCACGTACCCCTGCTGGCGGATTGATTCCTCCAGGAATTGATGGTTATCGTGAGGGCGCATGGCCATATGCAAAATATGACGTTGCTAAGGCAAATGAGTACCTCGATAAGGTTGCTCCTATGAATGGTGACTCACGTGGCATCAACTTGACTCTTTCATACAACCAAGATGGTGGTCATAAAGAGATTATGGAGTCAATCATTGGTGACCTTGCCAAGGTAGGCGTTACTGTTACCTCTGATACTCCAGACTGGACAGCATTGCTAACGCAGTACCAAGAGGGCAACTTTGAGTTTGGCCGTCTTGGCTGGACTGCAGACTATCCAATTATGGATAACTTCCTGTATCCGCTGCTGCACACTGACTCACTTGAGGGTGACAACCGTTCTGGTTATAGCAACCCTGAGTTTGATAAGATGGTTAATGAGGCTCGTACTACCATTGATGCTGCTGAGCGTATTAAGAAGATGCAGGCAGCAGATGATATGGCTGGCGAGGATAGCCCAGTTATTCCTATCATGTACTACTGTGCACTCTATGCCGGCTCTGATCGTGTAAAGAAGCTGTACTGCAATCCGCAGAAGCAAATTGACATGAGCAGTATTGAGCTGAGCGCATAGTTTCGGCAGATTTAGCAGATACCGTAAAAGTCGGTTATACTGTTTTTCGCAGAAACGGGATGTCTGCATTCAGCAGGCATCCCGTTTGGGTTGTATTCCTACGACAGGGGAGTGGCATGGGAAGGTATATCCTCAAGCGTATACTCCAGTTCATTCCGGTATTTTTGGGCGTAACGCTCATACTTTTTGCATTGCAAAATATCGTACCGGGTGATCCAATTAAACTCATAGCAGGAGAGAAATCGGTTCCTCCTGAGATTGAGTTGCAGTTGCGCGTTGCACATCACTTAGTGCAGGTTGATGATGCCGGTAAGCCAATTTTGGATGAGCAGGGCAAACCCATACCAACTGGATTGTGGGAACGTTACAGCTCATACATGGTGAAACTGATTCAGGGCGATTTAGGAAACTCGTATCAGCGCAAGATTCCGGTTACTCAGTTGTTTGCTTCAAAATATCCCTATACTGTTATGCTGGCGCTTTGTGCAATTGTGCTTGAGGCAGTTATGGGTATTGGTGCTGGTATTATCTCTGCGGTTAAACGATACTCGTTCTGGGATATTCTCGTTACCCTCTCCACGTCTACCTTGGTTGCGGTGCCAGCGTTTTGGCTTGGTATGATTTTGCAGCTTAGCTTTGGTGTATATCTCAAAGTTTTGCCACTATCAGGCGCAGGTGGCGCTGCCTCGCAATACCAAGACTGGATGCACTATATCTTGCCAAGTATCACACTGGCCTCGGTGTCTACCGCCTATGCAGCGCGTATTATGCGCTCGCAACTTCTGGATGTCTTAAATCAAGACTATATTCGCACGGCCAAGGCAAAAGGCCTCTCTAATCGCGCCATTATTATCAAGCATGCGCTCAAAAATGCCTTGATTCCCGTTGTTACCTATATTGGTGTTGACTTTGGCGCTATGTTATCGGGTGCTATTCTCACCGAGACCGTCTTTAACTGGCCTGGTGTTGGCTATGAGATTTATCGTGCTATCTCTATGCGCGACTGGCCTGTTGTTATGGGCGGCGTCACCATCGTTGTTGTGGTGGTTATGGTAGTAAATCTCTTGGTTGATGTAAGTTACGCCTTCTTGGATCCGCGTATTCGCTATGACGGCTCCAATAATTCAAATTAGGGCTCGGAGGTAGAACATGAATGACATGCAGGGTACGAGCCCTGATAAAACAGCTGAGCAACAAGCGGCTGGGGCTCCCGTGTCGGCAAAGCCTAACCGTACGCTGTGGGGAGATGCTTTTAAGCGTATTCGCCGCAATAAACTTGCCATAATTTCTATTGCTTGGATATTGTTTATTGTTGTGGTTTCTTTAACGGCAGATTTTTGGGCACAACAGTGGCTCGGCTCGCCAATCGCTTCAGATTCAGAAACCATTGCACAAACCTCACTTGTTGCGCCAAGTCTTGAGCATCCGTTTGGTACCGACTTGCTAGGTCGCGATATTTTGGTGCGCGTCATCTATGGTGCGCGTGTGTCGCTGCAGGTTGGAATTATGGCTACGGCCATCTCAACCGCTATTGGTTTGGTTTTGGGTGCGCTTGCGGGCTTTTATGGCGGCATTTGGGATACCATTATCATGCGCTCTGCTGATATTTTCCTCGCGTTTCCCTACGTTTTGTTTGTTGTGTCGCTCATTTCTGTTATTGGCCGCTCGCTCACAAACGTATTTATCGCGATTGGTATTTTGGGCTGGCCATCAATTGCGCGTGTGTTTAGGTCGGCTATTCTTACCGTTAAAGAGAATGATTACGTAGATGCAGCCCGTGCTATGGGTGCCTCTGACGCTCGTATTGTTACGCGCCATATCTTCCCCAACTCAGTAGCTTCTATTGTGGTTTATGCCACGATGAACATCGGTGGTGCAATTCTTACTGAGAGCGCTCTGTCCTTCCTTGGTATGGGTGTTGTCCCGCCAACTCCTTCGTGGGGAATAATGATTCAAGATGGTCAGCAGCATATTATGGATGCCCCTTGGCTCATGATTATGCCTGGTCTGGCAATTCTTTCGACCGTGCTGGCCTTTACGCTGCTGGGCGATGGCTTGCGCGACGCTCTTGATGTCAAAATGAAGGATGCGTAATAGCCATGGCAAAGAAAAAGACAAGCTACGTTGATTTGAAAACTCTTCCCGTACCTGAGGGACAGCATCTCTTAGAGGTTGATGACCTCAAGATGTATTTTCACACGCAAGACGGTGTTGTGCATGCGGTTGATGGTGTGAGCTATACGCTTGACCGTGGTGAGACACTGGGCGTTGTGGGTGAGTCTGGCTCTGGTAAGTCTGTTACCGCGATGACCATCATGGGTCTTATCCCAATGCCTCCCGGACGGGTTGAGGGCGGACGTGTAAGTTATCGTGGACATGATTTGCTCAATATGAGTGAAGAAGAGATGCAGCACGTTCGTGGTAACGATATTGCAATGATTTTCCAAGACCCCATGACTTCGCTGAACCCTGTCTATAAGGTTGGCAAGCAGGTTGGCGAGGGATTGCGCCTGCATCGCGGTTACTCAAAAGAAGAGGCGCATAAGGCCGCGGTAGAACTCCTTGATTTGGTTGGTATTCCTGAGCCCGAGAAGCGTGCAAACGAGTATCCGCATCAGTTCTCAGGCGGCATGCGTCAGCGCGTTATGATTGCTATGGCGCTTGCCTGCGATCCTGATATTTTGATTGCAGACGAACCTACCACGGCACTTGACGTAACCATTCAGGCTCAGATTATTGAGCTCATGCAGGAGATGCAGCAGAAAAACGGTAACGCCATTGTTATGATTACGCATGACTTGGGCGTTGTTGCCGATATGGCCGACAAAATTATGGTCATGTATGCTGGTCATCCGGTTGAGTTTGGCACGGCAGATGAGATTTTCTACCAGAGCCGTCATCCCTATACGTGGGGTTTGATTCGCTCAATTCCAGAGCAGGCAATGGACGAAAAGAAGCCCTTAACCCCCATTCAGGGCAATCCGCCTTCCCTTGTCAATTTGCCCACAGGTTGTGCCTTTGCCCCGCGCTGTCCTTATGCAACTGAGCTGTGCCACCGCGAGCGTCCTCAAAAGGTAAGCTTTGAGAGTGGGCACTACGCAGCGTGTCACTATGCAGCTGATGCTGAGTTTGCGCGGAATGCTCCTGATACATCACGTTCTCGCGGCACGATTGCAACAGGAGAACCGCAGATGTCCACACCGTCTCATACGCAGGAAGTTGAGGCATAAGACCTATGGCAGATACTACAAAAGAACCCCTGCTGAAGGTTGAGCACCTCTCAAAAGAGTTTGTTGCTGGCTCTGGTGTCTTTAGCAGCTATTTTTCTAAGAGTGTTGTTTCGGCAGTACACGACGTCTCGTTTGAGATTTATCCAGGTGAGACCTTTGGTCTGGTAGGCGAGTCGGGTTGCGGCAAGTCAACAACCGGTCGCACGATTATGCGCCTCAACAAGCCCACCTCTGGCCATGTCTTTTTTGAGGGTCGCGATGTTGCTGCCATGAACAGCAAAGAGCTTAAAGCTATGCGCCGGGACATGCAGTTTATTTTCCAAGACCCCTATGCAAGTCTGAACCCGCGCATGACCATTGGTGAGATTGTTTCTGAGCCTATGGTTATTCATAAGGTTGGCACGAAATCTGAACGCCTGGAGCGTGTGCGCGAGCTGCTTGATGTAGTGGGCTTAAACCCTGAGCATATCAATCGCTATCCGCATGAGTTTTCGGGTGGACAACGCCAGCGTATTGGTATTGCACGTGCCTTTGCGCTGCGTCCCAAGCTCATCATCTGTGACGAACCGGTTTCGGCTTTAGACGTGTCTATTCAGGCACAGGTTCTCAATCTGTTAAAAGAGCTTCAAGAGCGTTTTGGCACCGCGTATCTTTTTATTGCGCATGACCTTTCGGTTGTTCAGCATATTTCCGACCGTGTTGCCGTAATGTATCTAGGCAAGATGGTTGAGGTTTCCGACTGGAAGTCACTCTACGCTGAGCCTCACCACCCCTATACTCAGTCACTGTTGAGTGCGGTGCCTATTCCCGACCCGGATATTCAGCGTGAACGCCGCCGTATTATTTTGGCCGGTGACCCGCCTTCACCCATCAATCCGCCTTCGGGCTGCCGCTTCCATACGCGCTGTCCCATTGCACAGGCGGTTTGCTCTGAGAAGACCCCTGAGTTCAACGAGGTAAAACTAGGGCATCATTGTGCATGTCACTTTGCTGAGGCATTCCCAATTAAAGAAAGCCACATCAATCTCTAAGTGAGTATGCCTGTACAAACGGGGAGCTTGGTGTCTGTTTGCTTTTGCAGGTTACTTTTTGTACTTGCATGGGCGGAATACGTTTTTCATAAGTGCTCTTCTATGTGAAGGTTCTTGTGGAACACGTATTCCGTCCTTTTTGGAAGCGTGCCATTCTATGTTTGAGTAATGTATCGAGCAGCTCATACACTAAACTACGTCTATTATTACCGTCGCATAAATAAGTTACACCTGTCGCTTTGGCAAAAATGACGAAAAAGTACTCTGTATGACCCAGCGGGTTAATATTTGTTTTATAAAGCTGCAGGTAAATGGGCTGCGAGAAAAACAACAATTGTCTTTTTATACCAAACTAGTCAAAAATGACAGATTTTTGCGTCAAATTAGTCATTTTTGCCAAAGTGATAGATATTCATTCAAAACTCGTTCGGATACCTGATGCATAGCGCCTTTTAACAGTGCAAAAAGAGAGACAGTCTCCAGCGGTCGCATATTCTTTCTTGGTTGTGTTGCAACGTGCTTTTCACCACCAGCACTGTCTGACGTTCAAACTTCTGACGATACGTTTTCTGCAGCAAGGAGTATAGGGTCTCGTTTTAATATGGCCATAACCTCACGGTTGTTAGGGGCGTAGCAATCAAGCAGCATGTGAAAGCGCTTTGTATGCCCCCGTTCAATCAGATGCACCAACTCATGGGCTACAACAACGCGCAGGCACTCAGGAGGATAGGCAGCCAAGCGAGCATTGATGCGTATGCGTGCAGAAGCCGGTGTGCACGAGCCCCAGCGGCTTTTCATGCTGCGCACGCTCCAGTGTGCGGCATGAACATGCATTGTAGCTTCAAGTTCCTCGACAAGTGGGAGAAGTGCCCGCTCTGTTTCAAGGTGATAGACATCTATGCAAAGCTTCTCAAGCTTTAGGTGTTCATGCCCATTACACCTCATTGAACTGAGCTGTTCATAGTGCTTCAAAAGCTCTGCTGCAGATAAAAGCCTTCCCCACAGGGGAAACATGTTTGCATATGCTAGTCGTTTGTTATGTTGTTCTGCAAAGAGAACTGCTTTTGTAGCAACCCACATGCGATGACGTTCCAAAAACTCAGCTATTTGCGCTGAGGATAAGCGACTAGGAACACTTGCGGTGAAGCGACCATCACGGGTGAGACGTAAGGTGCAATTCTTTACATGCTTCGGATGAACCTCAATGGTACAGGACTGTCCGTCAGGCAGTACGAGTTTATAGTCATACGGGGTTTTCATACTGCGGCTGTCCCTTTCATGCATTTGATTTGTAACGCCTGCATAGTCATGTCCATCAACTATAGTTGACGCCTGTCTATGTATCGCGTTGAAAGTGAGTAATTATGTCAAATCAAGGCAAGCGAGTTCGTACCCATTATCGGGGAACCTTAGTTGACGGTACACAATTTGATAGTTCATATGATCGCGGCGAGCCACTTGAGTTTGTCTGTGGTGCTGGTCAGATGATTCAGGGTTTTGATGCTGCGGTAGAGAACATGAGTCTAGGCGAGTCTCGTCGCGTTCAAATTCCTGCCAATCAGGCATATGGTGAGTACCGTGATGATTTATTGCTGCAATTTCCAGCGGAGCGCGTCCCGAATTTTGCTGACATTACGGTGGGAGATAAGCTCTATTTAACCGGTCCTGGCGGACAGCCAATGCCGGTTACGGTGACTGAGAAAACGCTCGACAGTTTAACGCTCGATGCCAATCATGAACTTGCAGGCAAAGATTTAATCTTTGAAATTGAGCTTGTGAGTATTGAGGACTAACAACGAAGGCGTCGCAGATTAACTGCAGAAATCCCCGTAGGTAGGTTTACATGACGAACAGCGCTCGTAGGAGCGTTGTTCGCGTGCTAGCATAACCACTCAAGCTTTGGGAACATCACAAAGCATGCGGGTGTTTTGCGTGCCCTTGACATATGAATAGACGTTCATATAATCAAATATATATTATATGAGTGATTGTTCATATGAGGGGAGTGCTCATGATGCATGCCAAAGACGTACAAGTCTCAAACAACTCACCGGATAAGCTTATGCATCAGCCTGCGGGCAACAAAGCGCTGCCTGCCGAGGAAATCCTCTATGACTTGGCAGATTTGTTCCGCATGTTTTCAGATACCACACGCATAAAACTGCTCTATGCGCTTATGTCGTGTGAGCGTTCGGTGAGTGACCTTGCAGAGGTTACAGGTTCATCTCAGAGCGCGGTGTCCCATCAGCTGCGCACGCTTCGTCAGGCTCATTTGGTGCGCTACCGACGCGAGGGTCGCAATATTTTGTATTCACTCGCTGACGGGCACGTTGCAACTATTTTGGACCAAGGCATGAGCCATGTGTTAGAACCGCATGCTAATCGCGCGTCTGCTGCCGATTTTCTAGCACGTGATACATTGCAAGCTTTGCCGTATGCACATGTATCAGCTCAGGCAACACAAAGCTTGATGCATGCGTCGTAGCCCAAGCTATGAGCTAAAGGTGTCATTTTTATCAAAGGAGTGAACTATGCGAAAGACCTATAAACTCGATGAAATTGATTGCGCAAACTGTGCACAAAAACTCGAAGACAATCTTTCTGAGGTGTCTGGTGTTATGTCGGTTAAGGTTAATTTTTTTACGCAAAAGCTAACGCTTGAGGCAGAGGACGCTCAGTTTGATGAGGTGCTTGACCGAGTTATCGAGCGTGTTGAAGACCTTGAGCCCGATTGCGCCGTACTGGTATAGGTGTCCAGCGCAGGCTGATATAGGGCGTACACGCCACATCCTCATACATGCAGAAATGTTCATATACACATTTCGTAGCTAGAGCAGCTCCATCAGGTGGAAAAGAGTAGAACGGAGAACATGAGCATGGCAACACCTCGTCGTAAAAAACGTCGTCGTCGCGAAACCTTGGCGCACCGCGTTCGTCGTATTGGCATAGCGCTTGTGATATTTGCTGTTGTTCTCGCACTTGATGAAACAGGCTATCTTAAGACTCTCGTGCCAACTCCCGCCGAGTTATACGTTCGTTTTGCGCTCTATCTCATTCCGTATGGCATTGCTGGCCATGATGTACTCACGCGTGCTGTTCGCAATATTGCCCGCGGTGAGGTCTTTGATGAAAACTTCCTCATGACCATAGCAACGCTTGGGTCGTTTGCAATGATTTGTTTTCCGCATACTGACCCACACATGGCAGAAGGCGCGGCGGTTATGCTGTTTTATCAGGTGGGGGAGATTTTTCAGTCCTATGCCGTTGGAAAGAGCCGTACATCAATTGCCGCTATGATGGATATTGCTCCTGAGTATGCCAACCTCATACAGGGTGCTGATATTCATGAGGTAGACCCTGATGAGGTTAGTGTGGGCAGCACCATTCTTATCAAGCCGGGCGAGCGCGTTCCGCTTGATGGTGTTGTTATAGATGGAGAGTCACAGCTTAACACCGCAGCGCTTACAGGTGAATCGGTGCCACGCGTAGTTGGTCCGGGGAGCCAGATTATTTCGGGCTGTATAAACATGACGGGCGTCTTGCGTGTAAGCACCACAAAGCCCTATGAAGCCTCAACGGTGAGCAGGATTCTTGAGTTGGTTGAGCATGCGAGCGAAAAAAAGGCACATACCGAGCGTTTTATTACGCGCTTTGCACGCCTATACACCCCGATAGTTTGCTGCGCTGCACTTGCGCTTGCAATACTTCCGCCCCTTTTGGGCATGGGCGCTTGGAGTACGTGGTTGCTGCGCGGGCTTACCTTCTTGGTGGTGAGCTGCCCTTGCGCACTTGTTATTAGCGTGCCACTGTCCTTCTTTGGCGGCGTTGGCGGTGCTTCAAAGCTGGGCATTTTGATTAAAGGTGCTAACTACCTAGAGACCCTTGCCGATGTTGATACTGTTGTTTTTGACAAAACCGGAACACTGACCAATGGTAGTTTTCATGTAGTGGCAATTCATCCGGAAGAGGGTATTGACCAAGATTATCTACTCTCGCTTGCTGCGCATGCTGAGGCATACTCTGAGCACCCTATTGCGCTTTCTATTTTGGCGGCTTATAGCGGTGTGATTGATACCGAGCGTTTGTGCGAGGTTCAGGAGCTGAGCGGTCATGGGGTTATGGCGCAAATTGATGAGCATGTGGTTGTCGTGGGCAACGACAAACTTATGAGCGAGCAAGGACGAGACTATCATCAATGCACCCTTACCGGCACGGTGCTCCATGTAAGTCTTGATGAGCGCTACATTGGCCATATGGTTATCGCTGATGTCATTAAGGAACATGCTGCCGCCGCACTTGATGGCTTGCGCGAGGCTGGCGTGGCAAGAACTGTTATGCTTTCAGGCGATCGGCAAGAAGTTGCAGCAGCGGTAGCTACGGAGCTAAAAATTGATGAGACGCACGCTCAGCTTTTGCCTGCGGATAAAGTGAGAATTGTTGAGCAGCTTCTTGATGAACAGTCTGACCGTGCAAAACTTGCCTTTGTGGGGGATGGCATTAACGATGCGCCTGTGCTCACCCGCGCCGATGTAGGTATTGCTATGGGGGCTATGGGGAGTGACGCAGCTATAGAAGCCGCCGACGTTGTCTTGATGGACGATAACCCGCTCAATATTGCTGCTGCTATTCGCCTGGCGCGCCGCACTATGCGAATTGTTTGGGAAAACATTGCCTTTGCCCTTGGCGTTAAGCTGCTTATCTTAGCGCTTGCAGCGGCGGGCATGGCAAGCATGTGGCTTGCGGTATTTGGCGATGTGGGTGTGGCGGTTCTGGCTATTTTGAATGCCATGAGAGCCATGCGCGCTCCGCGCACCACCTAGAGGTCTTGTTTTCCCGTTAAGACATGCTCTTTGCGCACATCTACTTTGCAAACATATTCTTGAGGTTCATTTCTGCCTGAACCGTCCGCAGCATAAGGTCGGTGTCATCAAGACCGAGGTGGCGTTCGGTGTCGTTAGCATCAAGGGTACCTCGGCGACGTGCCCAATTCTCAAGCGCAGCTGGTGCAGACTCACGCGGTAGACCCGCAACATCACCATCAAGCTTACGGCAG
Organism: Collinsella sp. zg1085; assembly: GCF_018889955.1. Classification (GTDB taxonomy): domain Bacteria; phylum Actinomycetota; class Coriobacteriia; order Coriobacteriales; family Coriobacteriaceae; genus Collinsella. Next base: position 1,148,127 of record NZ_CP076545.1, on the reverse strand, counting down.
ATGTCACGCGAGTCAATGACAGTAATCTTTCCTGCTTTTCGTGCCTCAGCGTAGCCTGCAAGATGCAGCATAAACCATGAGTCTTCAAATGCGGCGTTATGCGCCATGATGGGATACTTGGTCATGAGCTTAAGAAGGCGAGCCTGTAGTGCGCTGTCTTCACGGAAGGGAGTTGACCCTTCAATCATATCCCAGGTGATATGGTGAATTTTCTCCATGGGAACGCCACTTGTTTTATAAGGCTCCTCAGGAAGTCCGCAAAAGACAGCTTCACCGTCGCTTGGTGTTGCATCGCTTGTGAGCTGCATCAACTCCCAGCCTACATTAACAATATATCCGCGCTCAGGTGCTGTTCCTGTGGTCTCAATGTCAATGCCCAGCACGGTGCCCTTTATGGGTTTGCGAACATAAGCAACTGCATAAGCGTCGCGAGCACCTCTTACCTCTCGCTCAACACTTGCGGCGCTTCGACCTTGCATAGCCGCAATTCCTGCGCACAAATCTTTATCTGAAAGTGCACGCGCAAGCGCAATGCTTGGGGTATTGCGCAAGCGCGCCTCACCAATGGCATCACACACGCCACGATTGCGATCGGCGAGCTCACGCACCACATCAAAACTAAAGCTGGCTGGCTCAGCGCTAGCCCATTCATCGAGGAGCGCTCTCAGCGCCTCCTCGCCTTTCTGTCGCTCAGCCTCGATTGATTCATAGCCTGATGCAAAAATAAGCTCAGGAAAATAAAAGGCGTTTGCATATTCCAGCGCTTGATTGAGATTCATGAAGCGTCCTTCCAATTTAAAAAGCAGATATGAGTATCTGTATCCAACATGTTATGTGCTTCTACCTTAGCGCACCTTGCCCCCAAACATAGTGCTTCGCTTGCACAACTACACGAACTTACCTAAGCTAACATCTAAACATCGTTGTATGGAGAGCGCATATGAGTCAAACCTTATACATTGTTCGTCATGGGAAAACTCTCTTTAACGAGCGTCGCTTGATACAGGGCTGGGTTGATTCTCCTTTAACTGACCTAGGTCATGAACAGGCAAAACGCGTGGGTGCCTTTTGCCAGCAGCGCGGTATCAGCTTTGATTATGCGTACGCCTCAACACTTGCACGCACACATCAAACGCTTGAGCATATTACCGATATGCCCTTTGAGCGCGTTGCCGATTTGCGTGAATGGGGCTTTGGAAGCTTTGAGGCTGAGCGCGTGGAGCTGATGCCAGCCTACCCGTGGGGTAATTTCTTTGAGCCATATGGTGGCGAGCGGCAGGATAGGTTTCAGGAGCGGGTGATGGCAGCTCTTACGCGCATTATGGCGCGCCCCAATCATCAGCGTGTATTGGTGGTGAGCCATGGCTCAGTAAGCCGGATTATCCTTCATTGTGTTGCCCCTGAGACCTCTTTAGAGCTGCATGAGGTACCGGGCAATTGCTCGCTTGCAACCTATCATGTAGATGAGGGTCGCTTTAGTTTTGAGTCTTTGATTGAGCAGCAACAGATGCAGCAGGTGCTTGGCTGGTAGAGGCTTTTTCACGATAAGTAAGCGTGATACGTCCTTGCTGGCACGTGAGCTCAAGCCCAATAATAATCTGACAAATTACCTTGCCATCGCCCAGATTGACCTGCATGATTTCTTTTATTTGAGCGAGGCGATAGTAGAGGGTGTTTTTGTGGATAAAAAGCTGGTCGGCGGCGGTATCAACTTGCTGGTGAGCATCTAGGTAACAGGCAAGCGTTTGGGTGAGCTGCGTGCCATGTGTTTCATCATGGATAATTAAGCGCATGAGCGGGGGATACAAAAAGAATTCTGCATCAACGCTCGTGCTCATGCGAGATACAAAATCTGCAACGCGAAACCTGCTATACGGCCACACCAAAAGCTGAGGTTCACGCTGCAAACCAATTTCTATAGCACGCCGCAGCTCGCGTATTTTAACCGGAAGCTCTCGAATGTCGGTAAAGCTTGCCGAAATGCCTAGCCTCAGCCCCATGCGCTGTGCTAGCTCTGCAAGACCAGGCTGGTCTGCCGCACTTTCTTCATACCAGGTGTCATGGCTGGTCAAAAAAAGAATTGCGTCATCACGTATAACATAGAGGCTGTGTGGAATATAGCTTTGAAGTTGCTCAGCAAGCGGGCGCAGTCGCTCGGCAGGAAGCCAGTTTGCTCGCATATCAACCCCAACCACATGAAGATGGCGTTTAAGCTGGTAGCCATAAAATACTAAACGCCGCGCTATTTCATCAGGCTCAATGCTGATGGTTTTGTCCTCAAGCTGCTGAAATAGATGCGTGTAGTACAAGCCTTTGTTCAGCGTGTGGCTGTTTTGGCGCTGCATGGCAATACTTACAAGCTGCGCGATAACAGGAATAAGTGCAACGCGGCTCGGTCGAGCAGCTTCATTTTTGGTGAAGTAACTCACCGACCCCACGAGCACGTCATGATTAAACACTGAGGCATAGTGATTGGTATAGTGGTTTTGGTCCTCACCCGTCCAGCTAAAAATAGCAAGTTCGGTGGGTTTCCATGGGTTGACAAAGCCCCGTGCGCGCATGAGCGGAAGCGCATTTTCGGGAATCATTTGCTCTTCAGCATCTTTTTGACCAGCAAACATGGCAAGAAAGCTTTTTGAGCGCGCACGAAAAGCAAGCGATGTATCAAGAATTGATACAGGGCCTTCCAAAATTTCAGCTGCATCGTTTGCTATGCGCTCAAGGCTTGCGCCGTTATTTATAGCTGCGGTGAGTGCGAGCAGCATTTCGTGTTTGGCGGCAATGCGCTGAAACTCACTAACAAAGCATGTATAGGCATCAATCCAGCGCGTTCGGTCTGCAACACTACAGCTTTGCAGCTGAGTGGCGTGCGCGTGAGCGGAGGCGTGCTCGGTTAATACAAACCAGATATGATGCTTGCTACATGCGCTATCAACTTTTGCCATGTTGCGCTCTTCAATAAAGTAGATAAAACGCTCGCCATGTACTTGAATGTGCATGTGGGGAGTGTAGAGGTATACGCCTGCAATTTCGTACGCTAATGCCTGCTGAGAGAGATTGGTTTTTGGAATAAATTCCAATTGGTTTAACAGCTCTTGAAGGTTCATAATCGTTTCCAATCGCAATATTTTCTCAGGAAATTATAGCAAATCGTGCAATATATTCTGAGCCTCCGCTGAACATCTTTGCCTCATAGCTACCTTCGCAGCTCACTTCAATACAAATAATTAGAATTTTGTACAAAGACATATGTTTGCATTTCATCGACCATTAAATAAAGGATTTTGCCCAGAATATGGGGCACAGGTTGTGAAAGGAGCCACGTATGGCTGAGCCCAACCAAGGTATTACCAAAACAATACGCTTTGGTGATGAGGAGTTTGAGGTTCCCTTTGCTAAGGGTAACCCTGGTAAATCGCGTGAGGAGCTTGACGAGATTAAGCGCCGTTTGCGTGAGAGTGGTGACGGTGGCGATGGAGAGATGGTTGCGACCATGGGCTATTGCGCTCCGTATCAGCCGCATACCTATATGACAGAGCTTCCAGGTGTTATTTGTGAGCGCGACCAGGCATGTGTGCTCCGCGATGGAGTAACTATTTATTGCGATATTTATCGCCCGGCAAATACCACCGAAAAAGTGCCTGTTATTTGCGCCTTTGGTCCTTTTGGTAAAAATCCCAGTGAAGGTATGGATTCGTGGCAGTTGATGGGTGTTCCGCCTAAGACGGTATCTACCTATGCCAAGTTTGAGTCACCAGACCCGGGATATTGGTGCCGCCATGGCTATGCAGTTGCTAATGTTGACCCGCGCGGCGTGGGCAACTCTGAGGGTGATGTGTATTTGTGGGGTCACCAAGACGCTGAGGACGGTTACGACTTTATTGAGTGGGTTACCGCACAAGACTGGTGCAACGGTAAGGCCACCATGCTGGGTAACTCAGGTGTATGCATGAGCCACTGGCGCATTGCTGCTCAGCGTCCACCTCATCTTGCCTGCCTTGCTGCTTGGGAGGGCACCGGCGACCTCTACCGCGAAAGCTATTTCTGCGGAGGCATTCCCAATCCTGACTATGAGACACACATTATTCAGGCGCTTGCGGTTAACAACTACATTGAGGATACAACCGCAATGATTGCTAAGTATCCTTATATGAATGCCTATTACAAAGACAAGATTGTTGACTGGAATAAGATTCGTATCCCAACCTATGTAACAGCAGGCTGGGTGCATCATCACCTGCGCGGTGCTTTTGAGGGCTTCCGCCGTATTCGCTCACCTAAAAAGTGGATGCGTGCTCACCGCGATTTTGAGTGGCCTGATAGCTATAACCCAGAGAATCTTGAGGATTTGAAGCGATTCTTTGATCGCTATCTCAAGGACATCAATAACGGCTGGGAGTTTACGCCGCGTGTACGCATTGATGTTATGGATGCTTATGACTATGACTTTGCATCAAAGCGCGCTGAGGAAACCTTCCCCATTAAGCGCACGGAGTATCGCAAGATTTATCTTGATGCAAGCAATGGTGGCGCTTCAGCTGAGCCAGTTGCTACGCCTGCTGAGGTGGTTTATGACCCCAAGACAGATACGACAAGCTTTACCTATCAGTTCCAAGAGGATACCGAGATTACCGGCTTTATGAAGCTGCATCTTCATGTTGAATGCCGTGGTCACGACAATATGGATCTCTTCCCGTGGATTATCAAGCTCGACGCTGAGGGCAACTATGTGCCTCTGCGTGTTATGGGTGCTCCTTTCCGTGGCGCATGGGGCTTCCTTCGTTGCTCTCATCGCGAGCTTGATCCAAAACTTGCAACAGATTTTCAGCCGGTACATGCACACACTGGCGAGGAGCGCATGAAGCCAGGAGAGATTGTTCCGGTTGATATTGAGCTGTATCCACACTCACGCATCTGGCATAAGGGCGAGCAGCTATCAGTTGTTGTAGCTGGTCGTTTTATCAAGACTGAGTGGTTCCACGATAACGATATGAACCATGCAACCGACAACGGTGATGGTATGCATGTTATCCATACCGGTGGTGACTACGATTCGTACCTTCAGATTCCGGTTGTGCCGCCAAAATATCAGGTTGGTGATTATATCTATCGTGGCTAAGTGCGATGGATGGATATGTAGAGAACTCTTACTAATGCGAAAGGAACTATCATGAATGAGTTTCAAGAAGAAGTTGTAGACATCCTTAAGAACAAGGCAGCAGAAATTTTTGGTGTTGACGCAGCAACGCTTTCTGAGAAAACCTCGTTTGTCGATGACCTTCATGCCAAGTCAGTAAATATTGTTCAGTTTGCCTCGGCACTTGAGGACGAGTATGAGGTTGAGGTTCCGTATATGGAGCTCAACAAGATGGCAACCTTTGCCGATGCCGCTCAGTTTATTGATGACAAGCTGTCTATGTAGTTGTCAAAAGACGCGTTGATAGACATTGATTAGAGGGGCTATGGGTATGGATACCCTAATTGAGCAGTTGATTGCTGAGGCACAACAAGCACCTAAAAAGCGTGTTGCGCTACCAGAGTGCGAAGCTGAGAACACCTTGTTAGCAGCTCGAAAGATTGCAGACTTGGGCATTGCTATTCCGGTGCTGGTGAGTCCAGCCGATGTCGTTAGAGCGACGGCTGCCTCTGCAGGTGTTGATGTATCAGACCTTGAACTCATTGATACCACCGATGAGGCGGCAGCAGATGCGCTGGCCGCATCGTTTATGGAGGCTGCGCCGCGTCTGCTCTCGGCTAAGGGTTCTCGTCGCAAGATAAAAGACCCTATGCACTATGCGCTCATGCTTGAAGAGATGGGCAAGGTTGACGCAAGTTTTTGTGGACACACCAATACCACCGGTGATGTGCTCATGGCAGCATCTACCATGCTTGGATTAGCTGAGGGGGTTGATGTACCAAGCATTGTGGCATTGGTTACCACCCCTCATCTCGAAGGGCCAGAGGGAAACCTTATCGCGTTTACCGACTGCGGTCTTAATCCTGAGCCAACTGCTGCTGAGCTTGCTTCAATTGCCATTGCAGCAGCAGATAGTGTGCAGGCCATGATGGGCTGGACACCGCGCGTTGCTTTCTTGTCTTTCTCTAGCGTGGGGTCAGGAGCTGGCGCATCGGTTGACCGCGTGCAAGAGGCGGTTCAGCTTGTGCATGAGCGTCGCCCTGACATCTTTGCCGACGGAGAATTTCAGCTGGATACCGCATTAGATTCTGCTGTTGCTGCAAAGAAGCTCAACCGCGCAAGCGAGGTTGCTGGTAAGGCTAACGTGCTGGTATTCCCAGACCTTAATGCAGCAAATATTGCTGTCAAAATGATTCAGCGCTTTGCAGGTGGCTCGGCCTATGGTCATACGCTTTCTGGATTTAAGCGCCCCGTTGCCGATTCGTCGCGCGGTGCCACGGTAGATGAAATCGTCGGCGATATTGCCATGCTGGTGTTAGCAGCCCGCTAGATTGTTGACGCGAGAGAGGGGTTGCATATGACAAGGTGGAACACATCAACTCTAGTAATTGATTTAGTGCTTGCATGCATTATCAATACAACGGCGATGCTTGTTAGCGCAGCTCCGCTCTCTGTCTTATCTTGGGTTCCTGGTACGGCAAGTGCCTTTTGTATCAATGTTTTATTACAGCTCGTGCTGCCGGTACCGGCTTTTGCGGCGCGAATCACCGCTCCGCTTAAATCAGCTGTCGTGCAGCATCTAGCTGAGTTGTTTGTGGTTAATGCCTGTTATGTGAGTTGTATTTCGTTATCGATGGCATATCTAGCAACAGGGGGTGTGAATATCTTTGATTTCTGGTGGCAAAGCTATATCACCTTGCTGCTGGTTGGATATGTTGCAACTCTTGGCTGCGACGCAGCGGCGCAAAGGCTAGCTCACAAACATGAGGAGTAAGCAATACGGGCGGTATCCGTATTGATAGGTAAGACAAGCCCATAAGGTAGGGCTTGTCTTGTTTAATCGACTCGAGAGGGGAGTTGTATATGGTAAGGTGGAGTGCAGTAACGTTGGTAATCAATTTGGTGATTGCTTGCATCATCAATACCACAGCTATGCTAGTGAGCGGAACACCGATAAGCTTTATTCCTTGGTTTATGGGTACTTCAAGCGCCTTTTGTGTCAACGTTCTCATTCAGCTGGTAATTCCGGTGCCAGATCTTGCAAAGCGTGCAGCTCAGCCCTTGGGTGAGTCGATGCTGGCACATGCATTTGAGCTGTTGGTTACCGATTTAATCTACATGATTATTATGTCGGCAAGCATGACGGCGTTGGCAACGGGTGGCAATCACTTTGTTGAGGCATGGCTGGGAACCTTCCCAATTTTGATGGCTGTTAGCTATGTTACTGTGGTGGTTATTGATGTTGTTATGGGTGCGCTGATGCGCGCGCAGGCTCAAAAACAGCAATAAATATCCCATTTGCCGTATAGAGGTAAACGTATAGAGCCAAGATATGAGCACACCGTGCGATTGCTCGTGCGGTGTGCTGTGTTTAGCACGTGAAAGGAATTGATGTGACGCATACCATTTTGACGCTATCTCCTGGTTCAACTTCAACCAAGGTGGCAGTATTTCGAGATTCAGAGGCAGTTTTTCGTTGCAATATAACGCACCCAGCAGATGAGCTTGCAGCATTTGACTTTGCTGTTGACCAGTTTGATTATCGCTATCAAACCATTCTTACAACGCTTGAGGCGCAAGGTGTTGCTTTAGAAGACATCGATGCGTTCTCAGGCTATTGTGGCGCTATGGGTCCCACGGTGGGCGGCATTTTTGCAATTGACCAGAAGGTATGCAACCACGTGATGAATTCCGGTGTTAATCACCCGGCAGTTTTGGGTGCTCCATTGTTGTTTGCTCTCGCTCAGCTGCACGGCAAGCCTGCCTATGCAGTGAACCAGCCTGATACCGACGAGCTTGCCGATGTGGCGCGTATTACCGGCTATCCGGGGGTGTATCGCAAGAGCCACGTGCACTGCCTTAATCAAAAAGAGTGTGCCCTGCGCGCAGCTCAGGCACAAGGTAAGTCCTACGCGCAGGCAAATATCATTGTTGCTCATGTGGGCGGCGGTTTATCGGTTGCAGCGCATGAGCAGGGTCGTATGGTAGATGCTAATGATGTATTGGAAGGCTCGGGTCCTTTTGCTCCTAATCGTTCAGGCGATGTTCCGGCTAAGCCGCTGATTGATATGGCATTTGCGGGCAAGCTGTCTAAGCAAGATATGAGTGCGGTTGTGGGCAAGCGCGGGGGACTCCTTGGTCTTACGGGCACCGATGATACGCGTGAGCTTATTGCGCGCATTGAAGCGGGGGATAGCTGGGCTAAGCTGGTATATGAAGCTATGGCCTATCAGGTGGCAAAAGCCATTGGTGGCTTTGCGGCCGTACTTAAAGGTCAGGTTGACGCAATTGTGCTTACCGGCGGCGTGAGCCATGACCCTGGTTTTGTTGCTTATGTCCGTGAGCGCGTGGGTTGGATTGCTCCTCTTGAGGTCTATGCAGGTGACTTTGAGATGGATGCGTTGGCAAGCGGCGCTATTCGCGCCCTTGAGGGTGAAGAGGCCGTCATGCAATTTAGCGGTGAGCCTTCATGGGACGGTTTTGATATGCCGGGAGCTTTTGCAGCGTGCTAGCTGAATAGGGCTGCGATGAGTTGAGCGTGGTAGCTGTTTCGATAGCTGTTAGGCGCGCTCTGCTCATCCTGTGTGTTCGTACGTCAAAGTTAGAAATGAGATGAAACGAGTGAGTTCTCAGGTGCAGGCATCTTCTGCTGGTAAGCCACGCTTTCACTATGCCTATATTATTGTGCTAACTGGCATTATTATGACCGGGGTTCCTTGTGCGCTGGTATATTCTTGTGCGGGTATTTTCTTCACACCGGTAAGCGCCGCCTTCGGCGTTTCAAAAGCAGCATTTTCGCTGTACTTTAGCATCGCTAACATTGCTATGATGCTGTCGTTGCCTTTTGCTGGGCGTTTAATGAGCCATGGAAATATTCGCGTGGTGTTAAGTGTGGCATGCGCCTTATGTGGAGTGGGGCTTATTGTATTTTCGCAGCTCCAAGAATTGTGGCAGTTCTACGTGGTAAGCGCCTTTATTGGTGCAGGCGTGGCTCCGCTGTTATATCTTGCAGTACCCACTCTTATTAACGCGTGGTGCGCGGAGCGTGTAGGCTTTTTTGTAGGTCTTTGCATGGCGTTTACCGGTATTGGTGGTGTGGTTTTTAATCCTCTAGGCTCAGCACTTATCGCTACCGGACCCGAAGGCTGGCGCCTAGCATATCTGGTCTTTGGTCTTATTATTTGTATTGGTGCTTTGCCCCTTATTGCATGCTTGGTACGTGCGCGCCCCGAAGAGCTTGGGCTCAACCGTTTAGGTGAGGCACCTGCAGCAGCTAGAGCGTCTGAGCAAACATCGGCTGGTAGCTCCACGTCACAAAGCTCAGAAGATGCGCCAGCGCCTGACAGTCATTCGAGCTTGTACAAAAGCCCTGCATTTCTTGCCTTGGCGTGCTTTTGTGGTCTTATTACGCTCAACCAGACGGTGTATCAGTTCTTACCCTCATACACGAGCTTTTTGGCCGATGGGGGCGTGGGCGCTGCTGCGGGCGTGAGCGGTATTGTTGCTGCTGCTTGTATGGCTGGACAGGCCTTTGGTAAGGTTGCGCTTGGTGGCTTGAGCGACCGCAGTATTGTGGGCAGCCTCTCGCTTGGCATTGGAGCTGGCATGGTGGGTGTACTGATTATGATGCTTGCTCCTGAGCTTCCCTTTGCACTCTTGGGCGGCTCTTTGCTGTTTGGTCTTGTGTATTCCTGCACAACGGTACAAACACCTCTTCTGACGCGCTCGGTGTTTGGAGGAGCTTCTTATACCGATGTGTATGCGCGTATTTCTATGGTGGGCTCTCTTATGGGGGCGGTAGCAGCAGTATTTTGGGCATGGATTTGTGAGCTTCCCCATGGCTATATTTGGATGTTTGTACTCAGCCTTGTGGTTATGGCAGCATGTTGGGTATTAGGCGTGTATGCTTTAAGGCGGCGTGTGCATACGGCATAGCGGCATGTACGCCCTTAGAAGCTTGAGTAGTATGTGGGTGTTGCTGACATGATTTTAGGCATTGGCATTGATTCGGTGAGTATATCCGACATCGATAAATATTGGTCGCGCTTTGAAGCACAAGACCTTGAGCGAGGTCTTGATGCGCTTAAGCTTGACCCATTTTTGAGTCGGACTTTTTCTGCTCGAGAGCTGAGTGATGCCTGTGCGCGTGGGCGACGGGGCAGTACCTATCTTGCCGGTCGGTTTGCGATTAAAGAGGCGGTATTTAAGGCGGTAGCTCCCCGTACACCAGCCGGTTTTGACCTGCGTGATGTGACAAGCTATGACCGCGCAAGTGGTGAGCCGGTATTTGAGGGAACAAAAGAACTACAAGCACTTCTGCACGACGTGGGTGTTGCAGAAGTGCTTCTCTCTCTAACGCATGAAGCCGATATGGCTATAGCGATGGCACTTGCTCAAGGCTTTGACACCCATTAGGCGCCCTCCAAATAATTACAGAGTGATGAACCACTAAACTTGCCGCTACAGCATCTGGCTCGTGTGCTAGAGTTTGGCTTTCTTAACGAGCATCTAAGCGGGAGGTTCGCCTTGCAACGCAAGCATATCTTTAATGCAGGACCTGCAGCATTGCCACAAGAAGTATTGAGAGAGGTTCAGGACAATCTTCTCAACTATGATGGTTCTGGTATGTCAATCCTGGAGATGAGCCACCGATCGCAAAGCTTTCAATCCATTATTGACGATGCTGAGGCAAGCCTTCGACGCCTACTTAAGATTCCGGCGCGCTATCGTGTGCTCTTTTTACAGGGTGGGGCAACGCTTCAATTTGCCGGTATTCCGCTCAATTTAATGAAAACAGGGCAGGCGGGCTACGTTATTTCAGGTAATTTTGCAAAAAAAGCCTGGCAAGAAGCGCAGAAATACGGCGAGGCACATGTTCTGGCAAGCACCGAGCAACTCAATTTTGCACAGCTTCCCACACTTGCCGATATTGAAGGCGCTGCAGCTCTTCAACCGCTTGACTACGTTTATATGTGTCTCAATAACACCATATTTGGCACGGCTTTTTATGAACTACCCTATCTGGGAAATACTCCGCTGGTAGCTGATGTATCAAGTTGTTTTTTGAGCGCTCCGTTTGATATTGAGCGCTTTGACTTATTGTATGCCGGCGCTCAAAAAAATGCTGGACCGGCAGGTGTGACCATTGTTATTGTGCGCGATGAGCTTATTGCAAAAGGCGCTGCACGTGCCGATATTTGTCCGAGCTATATGAACTATCACATTCAGGCGCAGCAAGGCTCGCTATACAATACGCCCAATACCTTTGGTATCTATGTGGCAGGTCTTGTCTTTCGCTGGATTGAACAGTTTGGTGGGCTTGAAGCTATAGCGGCGCATAATCGCGCTAAGGCCCGTGCACTGTATGACTTTTTGGATAGCTCACCGTGTTTTTATGGCACTGCAGAGAAAAACTCACGGTCTTGGATGAATGTGACGTTTCGGGCACAAGATGATGCGCTTGAAGCTGCGGTGCTAGCAGGCGCTGACGCTGCGGGTATCGTAGGCATTCGCGGACACCGGCTGGTGGGAGGCATGCGTGCGAGTTTGTATAATGCAGTGAGTATGGAGAGTGTTCAGGCGCTCATCAACTATCTAAAAAGTTTTGAGTAATTTCGGCGTTGATTTTTAATAAGAGCAGTTTCTTGCTGCTCAAAGTCCCGCGACATGCGGGGCGTTTAAGAAACTTACATCATGCTCAAGGAGGCAGTTATGCGCTATATCAAAACCATTGATGACATTACCAAAGACGGTGCAATTGAATTTGGCGATGGGTATGACTTTGTAGATGATGCTCATGAGGCCGATGCCATTCTTATGCGTTCAACCGATTTGCACGGTTATGAGTTGCCTGAGTCTATTCGAGCTATTGCACGCTGCGGAGCAGGTGTTAATAATATCCCCATTGCAGATTACGCACGTCAAGGCGTGGTGGTCTTTAATGCACCAGGCGCTAACGCTAATGCTGTAAAAGAGATAGTTATTGCTATGATGGTGCTTTCAAGCAGAGGTGTTGTTCAATCCATGAATTGGGTTCGCGAGCATGCACATGAGGCTGATATTTTTACACGTGCCGAAGCAGCAAAGAAAGCCTTTGTAGGACACGAGATTCGCGGTAAGCGCTTGGGCGTTGTGGGTCTTGGAAACGTTGGGTCTAAAGTGGCCAATGCAGCGGTTGATTTGGGTATGGATGTATATGGTTATGACCCCTTTATCTCTATCGAACATGCTTGGGCGCTCTCTCAGCAGGTGCAGCGCACCGGCACGCTTGAGGATTTGTGCCGTGACTGCGATTATCTAAGCCTGCATGTTCCGTCTAAAGCTGACACCATTCAGATGATTTCAACTGAGCAGCTAGAGCTTTTAGCGCCAAACGCTGTGCTTATTAACTTTGCCCGCGAAACTGTAGTTGATGAGGCAGCGGTTGCTAAAGCTCTTGAGACAGGCAAGCTTTCGTGGTTTGCTACTGACTTTGCCACTCCGGCAACGGTTGTAATGCCAAATACGTTTATTACAACGCATTCGGGGGCAGGTACGGTAGAAGCTGAGGCCAACTGTGCTGATATGGCCATCTCTGAGCTTAAAGATTATTTAGAGCATGGCAATATTGCTCATTCTGTTAACTATCCCGCTTGCTCTATGGGTAAGGCGCGCGCAGCAAGCCGTATTGCATGCTTGCATGCCAATGTGCCCAACATGATTGGTCAGATTACCGCTATTTTGGCTGGTGACAATGCAAACGTGCAGCGTATGGTAAACGAGAGTGCCGGAGAGAACGCTTATACCATGTTTGATACTGATGAGCATCTCAACGATTCAACCATTGAGGCACTCAAGCGTATTTCTGCAATGTATCGCGTGCGCGTCATTAAATAGGCTCTTGCATACGCCTTAGGTGTGACCTCTGGGTGTGTAACGAGTGAGACGCGCAGCTGAATAAAGCTATGAGGCTTTTTGTTCGTGAAAGGGGTTGCGCTCACGGGTGATGGCACGGCGAATATGCAGATACGCAATAAGCAATGCTATTAACAACAGTGTCATGCTTGCAAGGTAGCTTATAACAGCGCCTTCAAGCCCCATGAGTGCAATAAGTGCAAACGGTAGAACAATTGATGCTACAAAGGCAAGCGCATAGAGCTTGAGCACATCCTGACCGCGGCGAAGCACTGTAATAATGGCATAGAGAAAGTCGATTGCCGCGCTTATGCCACCTGCCACAATCATGAGGATGGCAAGCGTGCGGAAGCGTTCAAAATCAAGACCGTAGACAAAGCTCAAAAGACCTATGCCCACACTTCCCATAAAGACAATCATTCCAATTGTAAGTAGTACTACCATGCCTAATACGGCAAAGACAATTAGGTCAAAGCGCCGCCTCCGGCGCGGGTTACTCCAGATACTTGCAAGGCGCAAGAGCTGGGGTTTGTATAAAAATCCAACGCTTAGCAGTATGCCTTGTGCAGGAAAGAACAATGCATTGAAATACAGCTGGTTCTCGTAGGCAAGCATGCCTTCCATAACAAATTTGGGGCTCGATTCAATGAGGTTAAAAAGAACAAGTGCGAGCGCCACCGGTAGGCATTGTTTGAACAGGTCACTAACTTCGTGTACAGAAATACCGCGCGAGTGGGTGGTTTCAAAATAGGCAAGCGGAACAGTAACAAACAAAAGACTTGCTGTTGCAACAATTGCCATGGCAATTGAGGCTACCGTGAGATTATGGCTTAGGACAAGCAGTATAATAAACGTAAATATGACAGCGCCTGAGCGGATGGTCTGGCTAATGCCGGCAAGGTAGAGTTTGTCGGCTTGCTGTAAGCGTCCCTCATGTACATCGGCAAACGCGTCTATAACTTTGTACACATAAACGCCTGTACACATACTCGCCATAGCAGGCTGATAGCCGCGCACAGATATATAGAGCAAGCCCAGAATAAAGGCAACGATAACACTGAGCAGGCGATGCAGCTGATATGAGCTAAACGAACTTGCTTCATCAATGTCTGAAACCTGATGATTGCGCACGCCATAGCTTGCACCAATCATCAAAATGGTTCCGGTAACAAAAGCCATCGAAAACATACCGGCAGCCTCAACGCCTACAAGCTGGGTGGCAATGATGGTGAGCAGAGGAAAGGAGAAACCCCAAAGCGATGTTCCAAGGGTATTCCAGAGATAGTCGCGTCGGGTTTCGTGTTCAGGCAGCGCGGCTTCCTGTTGAGAAAGTGAACCCTGATAGATTGCTTGCAAAAGCCGTGTCCACCAAGCGTTGATGAGCTCTGAGAGCATTGATGTGGCAGGAAGCATGGTTGCTCGCTTCACTGACGAGCGATTGCTAGGTTGTTTTTTGCGAAGCGCACAAAGCACGTCATATAGCTTCATACCGTATCGTCAAGGCTTTCTCTGCGTAGGTGAAGTCTTTATTATACCGATGCTTTGGCAATTACAGCGATGTGGCTTCTATACTATGAGGTTCATATGATAATGGACAAAATACTATATAGTGTTCAATAACTTTGAGAGAAGGGGATGAACATGACTATGCATATTATTACTGACTCAGCATCTGATATACCAGCCGGCACTCATGACAAGCTCACAATTTTGCCCCTGAGCATTGCGTTTGGCACGGCAATTTATCAAGACGGTGTTGATTTGAGTGTTGAGCGCTTCTATGACCTATTGATTGAGGGCGACCATCTACCAACAACGGGTCAAGTTAACCCATTTGCTTATTCACAAGCTATTGAGCAAGCTCGTGCAACAGGAGCTGATGAGATTGTTATTATCACGCTTTCGTCAAAGTTGTCAGGCACCCATGAAAGTGCTTGTATTGCGGCACACGAGGCAGGCGGCACATCAGCCGGTATTTATGTGCTTGATAGTAAGCAGGCAACAATAGGCGAGGGTATTCTGGTGGAATATGCGCTTCGCTTGCGTGATGCGGGCATGACAGCGCCGGAGCTAGTGGGCGAGCTTGAAGCAGCACGCGGGCGTATCTGCACCCTTGGCTTGTTGGATACGCTTGAATTTCTTCGTCGGGGAGGTCGCGTTCCGGCAGCGGCAGCGGCGCTCGGCGAACTTTTGTCTATCAAGCCGGTTATTGGCGTGCGCGATGGTGAAGTAGTGATGCTTGGTCGGGCGCGTGGCTCAAAAAATGGTCGCAACTTGCTCAATCGAGAGATTACCACGGCTGGTGGTGTTGATTTTTCTATGCCGCTTTGTTTGGGCTATAGCGGTCAGTCAGACCATTTGCTGCAAAAATATATTGACGACTCTGCAATGCTCTGGGAGCAGGCGCTTCGCCGCGAAGAGCTGCCTATTGTGCAGGTTGGTGCAACCATTGGCACTCATACAGGGCCTGGAGCTATAGCACTTGCTTGTTTTACCTTGGGCTAGACTATCTGGGTGTGTATGAGGTGTGTAAAGCGTTCTAAATTGAGCAAGTAGATGAATCGCCGTCAAGTTCTGTCTGCGCTGTCTGGCAGCGTGGACAGAGCCCCGTATATACGGTGGTATGCGACATAATCTGAAAGCCTGTTGATGCCTCAGCAGCGCAATCGTCCTGCGTGCTATAGCTCATAGGTGCGTCAACCAACATGCCACACGATGTGCATACGGCATGAGCATGATTATCGAGCCGCCAATCAAAACGATTACCGCCTGGCACATGAACTGACGAGATAAGACCAGACTCTTCAAGCAAATTAAGATTGCGATAGACCGTTCCGCGACTTATGGTGGCCTCAATGTTTCGCACGTCAAGGTATATATCTTCAGCGCTGGGGTGGTCATTGCGCGCAAGAACCGCATTAAGCACAAGCTGCCGCTGGTGCGTGTTGCGACGTTGCACGGCCATATCCCTCCTGTTCGCTGAAGCATGTACGTAGCGCCTACTTTAACATATCAGCACTAAAAAGGGGTGGACAGATGGTACAATATCGAGCGCGAAGTGAGCTAGACGGTCGCGCCTGTGTGGTATATCGCTCATGCAGGTGAGGAAAGTCCGGGCTCCATAGGGCAGGATGCCGGTTAACAACCGGGCGGAGTGATCTGACGGAAAGCGCCGCAGAAAAGAAGACTCCCACTGGCGGGCAACCGTTAAGGGAAAAGCTGAAACGGTGGTGTAAGAGACCACCAGCGTTGTGGTAACACAGCGGCTTGGCAAGCCCCATCCGGAGCAAGCGCAAATAGGAGTGCTATGGATTGGCCCAATCCGCACTCGGGTAGCGTGCGAAGAGACCCCTGGTAACAGGTGCCCAAGATAAATGATCGTCCACGACAGAACCCGGCTTATCGGCTCACTTCGCTTTTTTGAGCATGGAGCAGCTACGATGAAGGGCACATGTGGACAGCTATATTACCCTGCGGGATAAAGAAATAATTCGCGCGACTGTTGAGGACCGACGCAGCCGGTTTTGTGCCCACCTTACACGCTGTTCGTCTGTATCTGAGGCTCAAGAGTTTTTGGCAACGCTTCGTGCTGAGCATTATGATGCGCGCCATCATGTGTCAGCTTGGATTTTATCTGATGGAACAGAGCGTGCGAGCGATGATGGGGAGCCGCAGCGTACAAGCGGTATGCCAACGCTTGAGGTTTTACGCGGTGCGGGTTTAGCTGATGTATGTTGTGTAACCGTGCGCTATTTTGGAGGCATTCTCTTGGGCCCCGGCGGGCTTGTTCGTGCTTATAGTGCAGCGGCAGCAGCGGCGCTTAATGCGGCGCGAGATGCTCATGTATTGGTTGAAATGAAAGAGTTGGTGCCGGTGCGCCTACAGCTTGCTTATGCAGATTATGATAGGGTGTTGCATATTATTAAGCAGCTAGGGGGTCAGATTACTGATACCAGCTTTACTGATAATGTGACTCTGACGGCGCAATTTCAAGCTGGAAAAGAAGATGCGTTTGTTTATACTGCGCGAGAAATGTTTGCATCTCGGGTTCAGCTTGAGTGTATGCCGGCAATTTTTGCTGAGTTTTCGCAAGGGTAGCGTAGTTGTTTTTTCTAGCTGCACGAGTACTCAACATAAGTTCTTTTAAGCATCGAAATCAACTTTACCTGCTGCTTTGAGTGTCAATATCCGATGTCGGAAAAAATCGTCACTTAAAAGACCTCCTGCCTGTTTTGCAGAGGCGTGCATTGCGCGATAGGCAAGCTCAGGCAAGCTCTGATGAGGCTCGGCATCTAAAAGGGTTTTATAAATGATAGAGTCAAATGCATCCTCTGGTAGGCTACGAACACAATTGTTGTTTAAAACCCGCACGTACGCATTCTCTCTAACAAGCTGTTGCCATTGTGCACAAGCGTATGTAATGTCAAAGACTTGCTCATGGGTGAGACACGTCAAATATCGTTCAGGTTCAATAGCGTTTTCAGGCGAACGTAATCCACTTTGTTCATAGTTTATATAGGTGGCTGTTGTATTGGGCGCAAGTAAACTTGCTAGATAGAGCATACCAACGCGTTCGTGAAGTCGGTTACTTGTCCAGATGCGAACTTGTGCCATGTGGGAAATACGTTGATGAAAGTTATGCATGCGCTCGATAAAATCAGGTTTTGGAAAGTCTGCATATTGTAAATATGCAGCATAACGTGCCTCAGGGCTCAGGTCATCGAGTGATCCAAGCGTCATATTGTCAGGCATCTCAATAATTTCATCGAGCTCATGAGTGCATACATGTGCGAGCTTTGCAAGATTGAGAACCGCAAATACGGTACTGTCAAAACAAATATTAACAGGGTGTTGTATTTTAGACATAGAAATCTTTTGAGCCATGATAGTACGAATCTGTTCCCCGAGTCATTGTTGACTTAAAGTTCCACGAAACCGTGTTCGAAACGTTCAGAGCTATTGTATTAGACATAATTAACTATTTAGTTTCATAATTCGGTGGACGGTTAGTTTTATGCCGTGAGTGGTGTATACAAATATAGACTAGTATTGGTGAGGATACCTTCATTAGCTGCAAAGAGTTTGAAAGCTCGCAACAGGTTGAAAATACTACCGTTTGCGGGCGTTTTTCTACCGCTTACCGATGTGTTGAATAGATAGTATAAGTTGGTTAACTCTTTTGCGTAGAATATGCATGAGTAAGAATCAGCTTACGCGAAAGAGCTGGGAGCGCCAAATGAAAGATGCCTTCTCAAAAGCTTTGCCGTATCAGAAAAACCATGGCGTATGGGTCAAAAAGAAAATTACAAAGTATTTCCGCCGTAAAAATCATATTCCATATCGAACAAATACAGAAGTTGCAGGGATTGGAACATACTAATGAGTGTGGATACTTTTCAATCAATTCCAGATAAAACGAGGAGAGCAACTAATCGCATATGGTTAGCAAGAAGGTTCGTAAGTATTGTACTATGTTTATACCCGCTCCCCATTTTTTTAGAAGGGGAATTTGGACGTACATTATCTATAGTCTGTGCTATTTTGTTAGAAGTATCAGGCATTGTATTGTGTCGAATTGGATATACAAGAAATGGCAACACAATGACGCAGACTTACAAGATTTTTCTTTTAAGTTACCCAGTACTACTCATTGTGTTGTTAATTGCTTTGCCGCCTTTTCTGCAACAATTATTTAGATGATAGGCTAGGTTTATCATGTCTTTAGCATCACGCACTCATACGCAAGTGGCTGCTCAGCGCTGGTGGATTATGTATAGAATCTCAGGGGCGCTTTTGTTGCTTTCATTTGTGTCGCAACTGCTGGGTTGGAAATATGGTGAGTTGGCGCGTGACCTTTGTTTTTTGCTTTTATGTTTGCTGGGCATTGTTCTGGGCTTTTACGGTTATACCGCAAAAGGCACGCCAATGTCACAAAGTGTACGACGGTGGCAACTTATTCTTTCTGTCATCGGGAGTGTTCTTTTTGTCGTGCTTCTGGTGATGCAACTCATGTGCTCTTAAGCCTGATGGAGCCTGTTTTTTATGCGACTGCTGTATAGGTTTGTGTTGACTAACTCCTGCTGGGGTATGGTGGTTCTCAGGTAATCATCTCCAACCAAAAGGAGTACACATGAGTGTTTCTGCAGCAATTTCTGCTGAACAAACCGAAGCTGCCCGTCTTGCTTGCGCAGACGAACACGCCTTTCAGCTTGCGCAAAATGCCACAACATCAACAGGCATTCGCAAGGCGGCACGCACTATGTCATCAGTTGCACACGCAACCACGAGCTTTGACATTCAGCTCGAACAAGGCGAGCCAACCAATCAGCAGCGCTCGGGTCGGTGCTGGATGTTTGCAAGTCTTAATACCATGCGGTTTCGTATTATGAAAAAGCTTGGTCTTAAGACCTTTGAGCTTTCTCAGGCCTATCCTCTTTTCTGGGATAAATACGAGCGCGCTAATTGGTTCTTTGAGAACATTATTTCGAGCGCCAATGAGCCGCTTAACGGTCGAG
Source organism: Collinsella sp. zg1085 (assembly GCF_018889955.1). Lineage (GTDB taxonomy): Bacteria > Actinomycetota > Coriobacteriia > Coriobacteriales > Coriobacteriaceae > Collinsella. The sequence continues at coordinate 1,128,582 of NZ_CP076545.1, read as the reverse complement.
AGCTTGCGTTTTTGCTCTTTGACCCCTTGTGCGATGGTGGTCAGTGGGATATGTTTCGCTCGCTAGTAAAAAAGTATGGTGTGGTGCCCAAAGAGGCTATGCCGGAAACCGCCAACTCCTGTAATACCGCAGACCTCAATAAATATCTCACGCGCTACCTGCGCTCAGGCGCTAAGCAGTTGCGCGATGCAGCCGCTGCTGGTGAGTCCGTCGATGAGCTTCGCCAGCTTAAAGCAGAGCTCTTGCAGGGCGTGTATCGCTTTTTGTCTATTTCTTTAGGAGAGCCTCCGCAAAGCTTTGACGTGCGTATTCGCGATGATAAGAACGAACTTAAGGTGAGTGGTACCTATACGCCGCAGCAGTTCTTTTCTGAGTTTGTTGACATGAACCTCGACGACTATATTTCAATCATCAATGCACCCACACAGGATAAGCCCTACATGCGCTCCTACACAGTTAAGTATTTGGGCAATCTTGTTGAAGATGGTGGCGTGCGCTACGTTAATTTGCCTATCGAAGCCTTAAAGCGCGTTGCAGTGGCACAGCTCAAAGATGGTCTGCCGGTTTGGTTTGGCTCTGATGTTGACCAGGGCTTCTTGCGCGACGATGGCGTATTGGACCCGGCAGGTGTTGATGTGGATACCCTGTTTAAGCTTCCTATTGAGGCAGGTCTTGATAAGGCGGCACGCCTTGATTATGGCGAGTCGCTGATGACACACGCTATGACAATCCAGGGCGTAAATCTTGATGCGGAAGGAGCGCCGGTGCTCTGGCGCATTGAGAACAGCTGGGGTGATGACCATGGCAAGAAAGGCTATGACATTGGCTCTGAGCTCTGGTTTGATGAGTATGTTTATCAGGTAGTTGTTGATAAAAAGTACCTCACCGCCGACGAGCTTAAAGCCTATGAGTCTGAGCCAATCGAGCTTGCTCCTTGGGATCCCATGGGTGCGCTGGCGTAAGGGTTTTTGTTTACAACGGGTGTACTACCTGCGTGTGCGGCGTATAGTCTGCCATGCGTACAGTAAATATTAGAAGTGCTAAGCCCTTGTCACGTAAGGCAAGGGCTTTTCGATTACCTTTTGCGCTCAGGCGCGTATACTGGAGCTTATGAATTACGATAGTGCGCATCTCAACAATACAAAACCCTCTCCTGCGGCACTCGCCGTACTCGTAGCGCTTGAGGCAACTGGCCTTGAGGCTTGGTTGGTGGGTGGCTGGGTGCGCGATGCTTTGCGCGGAGTCCCTTCACACGATATTGATATATGCTCGTCAGGAACCTGGCAAGAAAATAAGGCGGCACTTGTTGAAGCCGGTATGACGGTTCTTGAGACTGGTATTGCCTTTGGCGGTATTACTGCTTGTGCGGCAGGAGAGCGCTTTGAGATTACAACGTATCGCCTTGATGGTTTTTATACTGATGGTCGTCACCCCGAGACGGTAAGCTTTGCACGCACTATACAGGACGACCTTGCGCGACGTGACTTTACGGTAAATGCTATGGCGTGGCATCCACAGCGCGGGATACTCGATGTATATGGCGGCATGCACGATTTGAATACAGGGCTTATACGTGCGGTTGGCAAGCCACAAAAGCGCTTTGAGGAAGATGCGCTGCGAATCTTGAGAGCGCTTCGGTTTGCGGCACGCTTAAACTTTGCCATAGAGACTCAAACTGCAGATGCGCTTAAAGTTACGGCACCTCTGCTTGACCGTATTGCGCGCGAGCGGGTGGGGCATGAACTGACTGGCATTTTAGATACGCGCCGTGCATCTGTTACGCTTTTGAGCTACCCTGAGGTTTGGTGTGCCGCAATTCCGGAACTTGCACCACTTATGGGCTTTGACCAGCAGAGCCGCTATCATGATGCCGATGTCTATGAGCATACTGCCCGAGTGCTTGCAGTCACGTCTGAGATGCCTCGTGCCTCATTGTCTCTGCTCTGGGCAGCTCTTCTTCATGATATTGAAAAGCCAACATGCTTTAGTCTTGATGAGCAGGGTCAAGGACATTTTTATGGTCACCCTGAGGCAGGGGCAATTACCGCCACAAGGATTATGCGCCGCTTGTGTCTGCCTGAGCAGCTTATTCGCAACACTCAGGCGCTTGTGCGCTATCACGATATTCCTTTGCAATGTGCGCGTGCTAGCTTGTTGGGCATGCTTAAGCGCTTTGCTGACATGCATCTGGACGCACCACAGCTTATGGACGAGCTCTTTGATATTAAATGTGCCGACGCGCTGGGAAAAGCTCCGGCATATCATAACTACGTGCAGGAGATAGAGCATATGCGCATATATACCCATGAGCTGCTGGAGGCAGGGGAGGCGTATAGCTTAGCAACGCTTGAGCTATCGGGTAGGGATTTGCTGGAGGCAGATATGGAGCCAGGTCCACAGCTTGGGCATGCGCTCAATCGTGCACTTGAGCTGCATATGGTAGATGCTGTGCCCAATGAGCGCGCGAGTTTGCTTGGGGCACTGCGTCAAGAGGCTTTGATATAGGGCTTTGCCGCTGTGATGGGGTATGAGCTTTCCATGCGTACCACGTTGACGATGCACGAGTCTACACGCGCAACCACATCAAGCGCAGGTACTTCTACAGCAGCTAGCCGAATATGAAGGTAAAACTGTGAGATTCATGGCAATTCGCATAAATTAGGACTTGCGCCAAAACAAACTGTCCCGTAATATACATGCTTGCGCTGAGGAGCGCGGACACATCAATTGGGATGTCGTCTAATGGCAGGACAGCGGATTCTGGTTCCGTCAATGGGGGTTCGACTCCCTCCATCCCAGCCAATGTCTGCCTCTCCTTAGTATGTGGCCCGTTCGTCTAGCGGTTCAGGACGCCGCCCTCTCAAGGCGGAGATCACCGGTTCGAATCCGGTACGGGCTACCACTGCTTTCTCAGGGTGCGCTGTGCCCTCAACATATGGCCCGTTCGTCTAGCGGTTCAGGACGCCGCCCTCTCAAGGCGGAGATCACCGGTTCGAATCCGGTACGGGCTACCACCTACTCAAGTCATTTGATGCACATTGGATGACTTTTTATATTATTGGTTAATTGTTTATCTGTATGTTTTGCCAATGAAACATATAATTGCTGCTACCGGTGTTGAAATACTGGCTATGCACGTTGTTCGCAATTCATGGAACCTTATACAACAAGCACCAAAAACATAACTTGATATAATGAGCATGCTGAGTTGCTGGGTGAAGGAACGCTATGTCTTTAGAAATATCGCGCGAAGATGATACAAAAACAAGCATCATGAAAGGCATCTTTCATGTCATGCAGACAAAGGATATTCCACATATCACGGTTGATGATGTTGCTCATTATGCGGGTATTGCGCGTTCTACCTTTTATCGCCATTTTAATTCTGTTGATGCGGCGGTTAAGGTATTTGAAGACCAGCTGCTTGAGTTGTTAGCAGATATAAATGAAGTTGCCCTTAAGGTGCGCTTTACACAAGCGCAGCTTGAGCCTACGTTTTCGATGATACAGCGCATGGAAACCCTCTTTGAATATCGGGATGAGGTGCTATTGCTTACTGGCCCGCACGGCGACCCTCAGTTTTTGCATAAAGCCACCTTGTTTATGTATGACTATTTGCGCGAGCGAGTGAAAACCATACCAGGTATTCAGGAGTATCAGGACCTGTATTTGGTATTTATGGTTGGTGGACACCATAGTTTTGTAAAGTATTGGCTCTCTGAGCGCTCAGACATATCCCCCAAAACCGCGGCGGCCATGTTGTGTCGTATGTATTATGCCTACTTTTTTGTGAATACCGAAGGCGGAAATAAGCTGCCATGCGCACCTGAGTTTGAGCTGGAATAGGGCAGCTCACGCAAGGAATTGTAACTAGCAACCAGCACTCATCGCGCCTAATATCGTGGCTAATCGCACAGTTGCCTTGGTTAACATGTTTTTAATATATAACACCTCACACTGAGACATTTTGTCCAAAACTGTCTCGCTATCATAGACAATTACGCGCTATCTAAATCAGTTTGATAGATAGCCGCACGCCTCCTGTTCTGTTCTTAATGCTTGCTTCTTATTATGATTACATCATAAAGTTCAAACACTGCAGTGAACGCTGAGCTTTCTATATGGGTGCAAAGATGCCCATGTAGAGCTATGTGTAGATGTCACTTTGGCATCGCATAAGAAAGGAGTGGTTTGCTGTGGTGAAGTTGGGCAAGGACGCGCGCAGCGTGTCGATTGTTGGCGTTGGTTGTACGCCCTTTACCAATTTTGAAGATGATCCTCAGACGCAGGGGCTCGGCGAGGGCGAGGCCTTTGCTTACGCAGCGCTTGAGGCTATGGAAGACTGCGGGCTTGCACCGCGCGATATTGATTACTTTTTTCATGGGTCTGCCAACCCATTTATGATTAGCGCATCGCTAACTCCCAACATGCAGGTGGCAGATTGGATTGGCATGCGCGGAAAAGCATCGGTTCATCATTCTGAGGCATGCTGTACCGGCTATGTTTCTATTGAGCAGGCTGTTATGGCTATTGCATCGGGAACCTACGAGACCGTTTTAACGGGCGCGGTTGATTTGGCGGCTACTTTGCCTGTTGATAACGCTCCCGCGCATATGCGCAAGGATTTCCCCCTTGAGGTCATGCTGCCCTCAATTGGCTTTGTGTATGATCGCGCTTATGGTCGTCCGCTTGATAGCGCTTTTGGCATCTCATTTGATAACTGGATTAACAAATATGTTCTCGACTATGGCGTATCAGATGAGGATATTGATGGTGCGCTCATCAAGCTGGCACAAGATTTGCGCCGTGCAGCAGTACTTAATCCGCTTGGTTTTTATAACAAAAGCTTTGATGAGATTGCCCGCGAAAACGGCATGACAAACGCCGATGAATATCTGCATTCAATGATGAACCCTAAGGTCACGCAATACCTGCGCGTCTCTGGTTTTGAAACAAAGTGCGACGGCGCGGCTGCAGCGATTCTTATGCCAACCGAAAAAGCTAAGGCACTCGGACTGCCTGCAATTGAGGTTTTGGGTACCGGAGCTGCGGCTTATGAGGGGGCAACTCTGCTTAACGAGTATCAGGGCACCCGTGATGGTACAGCGCAGGTATATGAGCTTACACAGGTATCGCCTGACGAGATTGATTTGATGTATGTGAACGACTTCTTTATGGGTGGCGATATTTGTGCTCCTGAGGAAGCGGGCTACATTCCGCGTGGCGAGGCTTGGCAGTATGCCCGCGACGGTCGTATGTCGTTTGAGGGTGATAAGCCAGTAAATCCACATGGCGGTCGTTGTAATTTTGGTCATGCGCATGGTGCATCAGGCTTGGCGGATATTTATGACGCAGTAAAGCAGATGCGTGGTCAGGCAGGCGCAACGCAGGTGAAGAGACTCCCCAAGACAACCTTCTTGCGTGGTTTTGGCGGCGGTCAAAATATTCGTTGCCAGATTCTGCGGACTGTTGACTAGGAGGAAAAGCCATGGAAAAAGAGCGTATTGAGCCAATTGTTAAAAAGTTTTATGACGGCGTAGCAGAGGGTCACTATTATGGACGCAAGTGTCCTGAGTGCGGCGCTATTGAGTTTCCCCCGCATCTTATGTGCAATTCGTGCGGTGGCTTAAAGACCGAATGGGTTGAGCTGACAGGTCATGGGCACTTGTTGTCGTTTATTACGCCTGGTGTGCAAAATGACAAACCCTATCTCAAGGCTGAGGGCAAATATGGCTATGGTGCTGTTCAGCTTGATGAGGGGCCAATCTATACCTTTGTGGTGTTTGGAGCTGGCAAAAAGCAGCGCGCAGAGATTAACGCACGCATTCAGGCAGGGGAGATAATTGGGGTGCATCCGCGTGTGGTCGAGCGTGAAGGTTGGCATCAGCTCTGTTTTGAGCTTGATTAGAGAACTCATTTAGGAACAGATGGGCGCGTGTTCAGACAGATTTTTTCTGCGCCCGCAGATTTTTACAAACGTTTTGAAAGGAATGTAGTTATGGCTTCACAAGAACTTACTGAGCAGGTATTAGAGGTTACCGCAGCTGCCTATGGTGTTGACGTGGCAGAGCTTTCGCCAGAAACCAGCTTTGATGAGCTGGGCGGCGGCAGCATGAAAATGATTGCACTTACCTCAACCCTTGAGAATGAGCTTGATGTTGAAATTACCATTCATGAAATTATGAAGATGAAGAGCCTGCAAGAGCTTATTGAGCGGGTTGAAGACGAGCTCTAGGACGTGTTTTGAGATAAAGGATTTTGCTATGAGCTTAATGGATAGCATGTTTGAGCGCGCAAAAGCAGCGCCTCAGCGCGTGGCATTTTCGGAGGCTACTGACCCAACCATGATGCGTGCTGTGGGCGAGATTGTTAAGCGCGATTTGGCGCATTGTGTGCTGGTGGGAAACACTGACGAGTTGCAACGTGTTGCCAAGGACTGCGACGTTGACCTCTCAATGGTTGAGCTTGCTGATATTGCCGACGAAACTGCCACCGAAGAGCTGCTCCAGCGTTTTTTGGAGCTGCCGAGCTGTCGCTATAAAGAAAAGGGCGTGCGCCGTCGTCTTGCAAAGCCGCTTGAGCGCTCACTCATTATGCAGGCAGTCGATGAGGTTGACGTGAGCTTTGCAGGTATTACCGCCAGCACCGAAGATGTTATTGTTGCTGGTCAAAGCATCGTTGGCTTAGCTCCTGGTATCGAGACCATCTCAAGCATGGGCATCTTTGATATTCCTGGCTTTGAGGGAAGCGAAGGCGCTTATTTAGGCTTTGGTGATAGTGCGGTGTGTCAAAACCCTACCGCCACCCAGCTAGCTTCTATTGCTATTTCTGCCTGCGATACCTTGCATGCGCTTACCGGCTGGGAGCCGCGTTGTGCCATGCTTTCTTATAGCACATGCGGCAGCGGTGCCGGTCCTTTGGTTGAAAAAGTTGTTGAAGCGCTCGAAATTGCTCGAAGTGCCCGCCCTGACCTAAAGATTGATGGCGAGTTCCAGCTTGATAGCGCTATTAACCCACGCACTGCCGCGCGCAAGGTGTTGCGCGAAAGCGATGTGGCTGGGCAGGCAAATTTGCTCATCTGGCCAGATTTAAACGTTGGTAACATTGCGGTCAAATTGGTACAACAGTTTGCGCAGGCAGAAGCCTATGGTCCTATGCTGCAGGGCTTCAATAAAATTGTGTGTGATTGTTCGCGCTCAGCCGGTGTAGAAGAAATTGTTGGCAATGTTGCTATGAGCTGCGTGCGTGCTGCTGCGCTCAAGGAGGAGTAGCGTATGAGCACTGAGAAGCTTGTGAGAGTTTTGGCTATCAATCCGGGCTCTACCTCCACAAAAATTGGGCTTTTTGAAGGCACACATGAGCTCTTTGCGCAAACCATCGACCATGATGCACAGGTGCTTGCGGACTTTGAGACCATGAACGATCAGCTTGGTTACCGGCGTGATATGGTGCTTGAACTTTTGCGCGAACACGGTGTTGAGCTTGAAAGCATTGATGCTTTTGTGGGGCGCGGCGGTGGATTAGTGCCTGTTGAGGGTGGTACCTATAAGGTTGATGAGCTGTTGCTCAGCCATGCAAAGGTGGGGGCAAATGGTATTCAGCATCCAGCGCAGCTGGGAAGCCAGCTGGCCTATGCCTTTGCAGAAGAGGCGGGCGGTCGTCCGGCTTTTGTGGTAAACCCACCCGACACCGATGAGCTTTGTGAGCTAGCTCGTATGACGGGGCTCGCTGGCGTATACCGGCATGTGCATCTTCACGCGCTTAATCTCAAAGAGACGGCAATTAGGCATGCTGCTCAGCTGGGCAAGCGATACGAAGACTGCAACTTTGTGGTTTGCCACATTGGCGGTGGCATTAGTATTTCTGCTCACAAACACGGACGCATGATAGATGGCAACGATATTGTGGGCGGCGAAGGCCCTATGACACCAACGCGTTGCGGAAGCATTCCGGTAACCGAGATTGCCTCGCTTGTTGATGCGGGCATCTCTGCTGCTGAGCTGCGTGCTCGTTGCATGAAAAATGGCGGCTTTGTTGATTTGCTTGATACCAGCGACGCGCGCGAAGTGCGTGCGCGCATGCATGCCGGCGACCGTGCGGCTCGTCGTGCGTGGGAAGCCATGTTGTATCAGATTGCAAAATGGATAGGCGCTATGGCCTGTGTGCTTGAGGGTCAGGTAGATGGCATTTTGCTAGGTGGCGGTATGGTGCATAGCACCGAGCTGCTTGAGGGGCTTGAGCGGCGTTGTGCCTGGATTGCACCTATCACTGCCTACCCCGGTGAATTTGAGCTTGAAGCTATGGCTGCAGGTGCTATTCGTGTGTTAGAGGGCGTTGAGCCGCTGCGCACATATTCGGGTATTCCGGCGTTTCAAGGTTTTGATAATGCATAAGGTGGGCGCGTACATAAGCGCGTAGAGCTCTACGGTCAGCAGACTCAGGGGTACTTGAGTTGCTGGCCGTTATTGTTTAGTGCGTTTTGAGCGCCTATGCATATATATAGGGCTTATTTATGTTGAAGCAGAAAAGGAACAAATAATATGAGTACAGAAAAGAAACGGTATTTGGTGGGCATTTATGCTGCTGCCATGACGATTATGGGCATGTTGGTGCCGGTACCTATCTTGGCACAAATCGCTGCCTCGTTTCCTGATGAAAACATCGCGCTCGTTCAGATGGTTATTGGCGTGATTCCACTGTTTATGGCTCTATCTGCCATGTTGGTGTCATCATTGTTGGCGCAACACATCTCCAAAAAAATTACGACTATTGCCGGACATTGTTTGCTAACAGTAGCAGGATTGTCAGTCTATTATTTTTTGCACTCAAGCTTGGTTGAGTTGCTGGTGGGCTCAGCGCTTATTGGCGTAGGTATTGGAGCGCTACAAAATTCTTCAGATGCTTTGATTGCTGATTATTTTGAGGGTAAGCAGCGCGGTTTTGTTATGGGCATCTACTCCACCTTTGTAGCTTTAGGCGGTGTGCTTTGGGTCGGCTTATCAGGCTTTTTGGGAGCCGAGAGCTGGACTCAGTCTTATATGGCTTTTTATGCCATGATTCCCTTCATTATTATTGAGATTATCTGTTTGCCAAAAGGAGAGCTTGAGCCTCAGCGCCAGGTGAATGTGTTTGCAAACATGCCCCGCGAGGTGCGTATCATTACGCTGGTAAGCTTTGTTTTTATCCTGGTATTTCAGCTCTTTAGCAGCAACGTATCGCTCATTATTGCCTCGCGTGGATTGGGCGGTGTAGCTGAGGCAGCTGCAGCAACACAGGTGGTGAGTTTAGCTGGCATACCCGCAGGGCTTGTAGTTGGTAGCCTTTTTAGCAGGTTTAAGAATCTTGCCATGCCGCTCACCTGGACGGTGAGCTTGCTTGGATTGGTGCTCACACTTCTAGCTCCGGGCTTTGCGTTGGTATGTGTGGCGGGCTTTTTGCTGTCGCTTGGCAAGGAAACTTTCCTGCCGCTTGAAGGAAACTTTGCGGCCGGTAATAGTGCCAAGGAAGGACGCGCCTTCAACCTTGCTATTGGCATGGCGGGCATTAATGCGGGTATGGCTTTGTCTCCTTTGTTTTTTGAGGCGGTGAGCACGCCTTTTGGCAGTAGCATCGAGAGTAAGTTTATTATTGGTATTGTTATTTGTATTGCTGTGATTGTGTTTGGATGCATGCATTATCGCAAACTTACGCCCGCGCAACTAGCAGAGATGGAGCGTCTTGAGCAGGAGACAGGCAAGCACTAGGCTAGGTCGGCGCTTGCTTCTGATGCGCAGGTTTGAGGCTTGGGTAGTGTTTGCTATGTTGAGCAAATCTGACCAATTATGCGGCGCAATCCTTTTAGAGCACGTATTTTGATTGGTCAGATTGGTCAGATTTGGCAGTACGTTTTCTGAGATGCTTATCTAACAGAGCATGGTATATGTTCATAATCTGCGCGGTATTCGTGGGAAATCGTGAGATTGTGTGCGTCTGAGTTACAATCAGTCAGGTTGATTGAAGTCTCAAGGCAGGTGCTTTGAGACTTCATGGCACTCAAGGAGCCTTATGTCGCAAACCCATCGGTCATCTCGTGAGCATGAATCTCAGGGTTCACAGCACACGTCTCAAGATAGTTCAGAAGCTCACGCCAATACGGTATCGAGCACGTGTACGGACAGTTCTCTGGACGCATCTACAACAGCTAGCGCGCCTTCTGGTGGAGATGATCACAAAGGGGCGCGCCGCGGGGCTATTTTTATTGGGGCGACGCTGCTTATCTTTGTTGTGTATTTGGTAGCAACAGGGCAGGTAGCACAGTTTGTAGATGCCTTGTCAAACGTTCAGGTGCTGTGGCTTACCGTGGCTTGTCTGTGCATGTTGATGTATCTCATTTTTGGTATTGCAGCGTATGCCATTGCCGTATGGTTAGACCCAAACTCGCCTGTTGGTATTCGCGACCTTATTTCTGTTGAGGCGAGTGGCATTTTCTTTGGCAATCTAACACCAATGATGGTGGGGTCAACGCCCGCACAGATTTATCGCTTGACCAAGGCGGGTCAAAATGTTGGAGAGGCTGGCGCCACGCAGTTTACACGCTTTATCGTGTATCAGTTTGGACTTGTGGTGTGGGGTGGTTTGCTGCTGGCGCTTCGTATGCCGTTTTTTCTGGAGCGCTATCCCGATGTGGGTGCTCTAACTATTCTTTGCATATTTAGTTTTGGTGGTCATGTACTGATTTTGCTGCTTATCTTTGCGATTGCGCTTATGCCTAAGACGGTGACGCGTGTGTCGCACTGGGGGATTAGCTGCTTGGCGCGTCTTGGGTTGGCGCAGCAAAAAATCGAGCATTGGCGCGGCTTTGTAGACAATGAGGTATATTCGTTTTCCGAGAATTTTAAGTATGCAGCAAAACATGCGTCATCGATGGCTTTAACGGTTGTTATTACCATGTTACAGCTTGGCTTTTTCTATCTGGTTCCGTATTACTTAATGCTTGCATTTGGACATCATGACGTAGACTTTTTATCGGTGATGGCGGCATCAGCGTTTATTCATTTATTGTCTTCTGCGGTGCCCTTGCCGGGTGGAACCGGTGGGGCAGAGGGCGGCTTTGCGCTGTTTTTGGGGCACTTTTATGGCTCGGCGGCAACGGCAGGGTATTTGTTGTGGCGATTGATTACTTTTATTGTGCCAACTATTGTTGCGGCGCCGCTCTTGGGTTTGAAGAGCGCTCACAAGGTGAGTATCCGTGAGCGTTGGGAGCGATTTCGAGCATAGGTGGGCATACGTGCTCGCTTGTTTCCCAGAAGGCGGGGTGTAGGGTGAGCTGTGGTTGCTGTCTTTGTTTGACTTCAGCTCGTTTTACTTTGCCAACTGGGCGAGTGAATTGAAGCCTTGTGGGATGGCACAGACTTTTCACTTCTCTAAGTTGAACGAATGGTTCGTAAGCTTACGGGGTGGCATAGTTTTCACTTTGCCGATTGGACGAGTAATTCATAAACCTATGGGGTGGCATAGCCTTTTCACGGGAACTGCGCTTCGCGAAAGTTCCCTTAGAAAAGCTATGCCACCCTTGTATTGCGACTTTATCTCACCCGCCTTGCATTGCAGCTCCACCTCAACTGAACGAATGATTGTGCTTTACAAATGTACTACGCAGAATTCTCCAAGCACAATCATTCGTCCTTTTCCTTAGAGTAAATGTCAAATACACATATGGCACTCAGCTCACTCCCACACCCCGCCATGTACAAGCAGTACGTATGGGATAAAAAGGATTTGGGTTGAAGCTCTTTCCTACCGTTAAACACTTACTTGCCCGCGAACTTCACTCTCACTAAGGCAGCGCAAAGACCAAGGCATTGCATTCTACGAATGTGCTGCGCAGAATTCTCCAAACGCAATACCTTGGTCTCTCCACTCAAACTACCTCTGTTGTAGTGTTTATTTTTAACTAATAAGTAATATGTGCTGCATTACATCAACGCTCTCAGAGGAAACGAACCCAGTGTACGATTTTTTGCAAGAGGTTAAGTACACTCCGCTACAGTAAAGCGTCTTTCCTGCAAAAATGCTGAAAATTTTGCTTGTACAGCCCCCCTATACACAGACTACTGGCAAAATTTCGTACACTAGATTGATTAACTTACTAGAAACCCTGCATTTTCGTAACTTCGCTGGAACGTTGTTAGCTCCGAGAATATCTACGGCTTCCGATTACGTCAGGTCATTACTGCAGTGTATCAATATTGTATCGTTATGCGTTGGAGCAGTATACCGACATAGTATGAGCATATGCGACAACAGCACATTTAGGCTGCTCCATATAGCAGTACAACTATTACACTGCATCAGATACTGGCACTATTGTCGCATCGATAAGTTACACCTGTCGCTTTGGCAAAAATATCGAAAAAGTACTCTCTATAACCCAGCGGGTTAGTATTTGATTTGCAAAACTGCAGGTAGATGAGCTGCGAGTAAAGCTACAGTTGTCGCTTTACGCCAAATTAGTCAAAAATGACAGATTTTTGCGTCAAATTAGTCATTTTTGCCATCGCGCAGGTCAGCAGTAGTGCACGTGCGATTCTAGTCCAACCTCTTTTGACAGAAATGGGCAATTTGGTAGTGTAGAACCCCCGTGGGTTATTCGTTGTTTCGTAAACCTGCAGGTAGATGAGTTGCAGTTTTTCGAACTACAGGGGGTTTATTGCCAGATTGCCTGTTTTTGTCAGAATTTAGTGCCAGATTGCCCATTTCTGTCAAAACTGCTTATCCAAGTTGGCGATGTTTTGGAATCTATCTGTGCAGGAGAGAATAAACTGCCGTTTTAAGGAAGAGTCCGCGTGACAGGACTTTATTTGAATGAAATTTTTCTTCAGGAATGGTAACCAAGTGAAAGACCAAGGTATTGCGTTCGGAGAATTCTGCGGAGCACATTCGTAGAATGCAATACCTTGGTCGATTTTGACTTGAGAAACGAACAATTTTGCGATGCTTACGTTTTTAGGCAGACATTCGAGGGGTGCAGTCTATCTGAGGAGTGTATTCCTTTGTCACATAAAAACTTCAACCCTAACCCTTTTTCTCCCATACGTGCTGCTTGTGCATGGCGGGGTGTGGGGTGAGTTGGACGCTGTGCATGAATTTAGCATTTACTCTAAGGAGAGAACGAATGATTGCGTTCGGAGAATTCTGAGTAGAACATTCGTAGAGCGCAATCATTCGTTCAATTGAGATGGAGTTGCAATATAAGGGTGGCATAGCTTTTCTAAGGGAACTTTCGCGAAGCGCAGTTCCCGTGAAAAGGCTATGCCACCTCGTATGCTTACGAAGCATTCGTTCAACTCAGATGAAGCGAAAGGCAATGCCGCCCCACAAGGCTTCAATTCACTCGCCCAGTTAGCAAAGTAAAACAAGCTAAAGCGAAACCAGTGCAGCAACCACAGCTCGCCCCACACCTCGCCTACAGGAAACAAGCAGACGCGTATACCTTACTGATAGCGCAAGCACTCAACAGGATCCAGCTTTGCCGCACGGCGAGCGGGGTAGTAGCCAAAGATGACGCCAATTGCTATGGAAATACCCACAGCTATGCAAATGGTCATAATTGACATTGACGGGATAATTGCCGACCCTTCTTCGACCCCGGTTGACGAAGCAAGACCAAGAACACTTGCGCCTGCTGCAAGTCCCCAGCTAATAAGGTAGCCAATGACAATGCCCAATATACCGCCGGTTACACAAAGCACTGCAGACTCAGTTAAGAATTGCAGCGTTACGTCACGGCGCGTTGCACCCAAAGCGCGACGAACGCCAATTTCACGAATACGCTCGGTCACATTGGTAAGCATCATGTTCATAATGCCAATACCGCCTACCAGCAACGAAATACCTGCTACCGAACTCATAATCAGCGAGAACGAACCCATAAACTTATTCATTGAATCAATGACTGACTTCATAGTATGAATATATATGCGGTCATCAATTTGTTCTTTGTCGGTTATCTTGAGAATCTTAGCCATCTCTTCTTTTGTTTTTGCCGAAAGCTCGTCAACATCGACACCTTCACGTGCAATGCCGGTTATTCCATCAAGGCGCTTATCTCCACCATTAAAGTCCTGTACAACGGTATTGAATGGCATGGTTGCCCAGAAAAACTCCCGGTCGCCACCACCTCTACCCATAGGACGCCCTTCTTCAATGCCTACTACCGTATAATTGCGCGTGCCTATTCGAGCAGTCTTGCCAATGACGTTTAGGTTTTCAGTCTTAAAGAGTAACTGAACAGCATGAGGGTCAAGAATAACAACACGCGCGGAAGAGTTGTTTTCTGCATCATTAAAATAACGTCCGGCAATGAGCTTTGTTTTGCCTGATAGCTCAAGCATCTTGGGGCTCAAACCAGTAATATTTGCATTTGCTTGCTTATTATCAATTTTGGTCTCAGTCCAACCACTGCTTGTACCTTCAAGCAGCTCATAACCAGGTAAAACTTTTTGTAGACGCTCAAGCTGCTTAGTGGTAAACCCCCAGCTACTTATCTCAATGGTTCGCGCGGCGTTGAGGCCAAGCGAGCCAATGAGGTTATCTTGAATACCGCCAATAAGAGACGTCATTGAGATAACAGCGGCAATGCCGATAACAATACCGAGAATGGTTAAAAAGCTGCGTACGCGGTTTGCCTCAAGTGCTCGAAACGCCTCTCGAATGAGGTCGCGAATATGCATAGTGACCTCCTATATCTGCGGAATCGCGGAGCTGGGACGCCCGTATGCATCGCCTGTGGCAGCGATACGACCGTCACGAATAGTAATAATGCGGTCTGCAGTCTCTGCAATGGTAGGGTCGTGCGTAATAAGCACAATAGTTTTACCGGCGTCGCGTAGCTTGTGAAAGCTTTCAAGTACCATCTTGCCGGTAGCACTGTCAAGGTTACCAGTTGGCTCGTCTGCCAAGATGATGGCAGGCTCGTTGACCAGCGCGCGTGCGATTGCCACACGCTGCATCTGACCGCCTGAAAGCTCACCAATGCGGTGGTCGAAGTGGTCAACCGGAAGTCCTGCGGTATGCAGCGCGTGAACAGCCATGCGCTCGCGCTCGCCTCGTGCTTGCCCGCTATAAGAAAGTGGCAACATCACGTTATCAAGCACCGACATACGCGGCAAGAGATTAAAGCTCTGAAAGACAAAACCAATGCGCTCGGCGCGTACCTCAGCGAGCTCGTCGTCATCAAGTTGCGCCACGTCAAGACCCTCAAGCAAGTAGGTTCCGGCAGTAGGCGTATCAAGACAACCCAAGATGTTCATGAGCGTTGACTTGCCTGAGCCCGAGGGACCGGTAATGGCAACAAACTCACCAGGGCTGACGGACAATGAAACATCGTGCAGAATGTGTGCATAACCTGCCTCAGTCTCAAAGACGCGGTGAATGTGGCGAATATCAATAATGGGGCGCATTACGCTGCACTCCCTGTATCGCCCTTAGACGCGTCGGCCGCCTCTTCACCCTTGGGAGCCTCAGCGGCTGAATCGGCACCACTAGCCTCACCTTCCGTGCTTGAGCTGCCGCCCTCGCCGGTATACGGCGTTGCCTCAGCTGAACCCATGTCAGCCCCTGTTTCCGCACCCTCTTCAGACGGCATGCCGCCAGAGACAACAAGCACGTCACCCTCAGATAAAGGAGCGGTTTCCATATCGGCTGAGCTATCAGCAGGTTTGCCTACTACCGCTGTATCTTCGTTTTTAGCAAATACCTTTACATTCTTGCGAACATAGCTGTGCGTCTCGGGATTGGTTTCAACATTGACGTAGTAGTTGGTGCCATCATCGGTCATAAGCGCTGCGATAGGTACCATAATGACATCTTCAATATGCTCGGTAATCAGATTGACACGTGCTGACATACCGGGCTTAAGGCGTGCATCGGGCTGTGGAATCAAAACATTGACCGTAAAGTTAACAGCTGGCGCCTCGCCGCCATAGCCCATGGCTTCACCTTGGTTGGTGCCGGTGGCAATGGAAGCGATGCTATTAACCGTGCCGTTAAGCGTCAGGTCTTCAAATGCGCTAAAAGAGACTTGTGCTTGTTGGCCTTGTTGTACCTTTGAGATATTGGCTTCATCAACTTGAATATTGACCTTCATTTGTGA
The DNA here is from genome assembly GCF_018889955.1 of Collinsella sp. zg1085. GTDB lineage: Bacteria > Actinomycetota > Coriobacteriia > Coriobacteriales > Coriobacteriaceae > Collinsella. The sequence goes on along the minus strand of NZ_CP076545.1, from coordinate 1,112,450 downwards.
AAGGTCGGCAATCTGTACCAAAGGTTTTGACGCATCATACGATGACTGATTGGGGTCGCCAACTGCAGCGCCTACCTGAGCGTTGAGAGCCACGATACTACCTGAACTGGGGGCAGTTACGGTACGCTTCTCGCCTGCGGTTACCGCTTTATCGTAGCTTGACTGTGCAGTTTCAACGGCACGCTTTGCAGCTACAATACCGTCTTCGCCGTTGCTTGGCGTACCTTCTTCTGAGGCAGCTTCAAGCGCAGCAGCGGCGCGCTGTGCGCTTGCAAGGTCGCTTTTTGCTTGGTCGAGTGCACGCTTTGCATCAGCAATTTCACGGTCAATGTCGTCGTTTTTAATGGTAAAGAGGACATCGCCCTTGTTAACCTGCTGACCAGCTGTAACACGGAGCTCAGCGATAGTACCCGTAATTTCTGGGGTAACAACACTTGCGCTCAGTGGTTCTAAGGTGCCGGTGGCATCAACGCTTGTGGTATAGGTGCCACGCATGACGGTTTCGGTAACTACCTCGTTGCCTAAGTCGGTCTCGGGTTGTCGTGTAGCAACCCAAACTGAAACCACGGCAATAACAAGGAGTGCTGCTGCAATACCGCCAATAATCAAGCGCCGTTGAATTTTCTTGCGACGACGCTGCCGCCGACGTGCTTTGAGTTTTTCATAAATAGCGGCATCTTCAGCATCGAGGCTTGGCTGATTTGGACTTGCTTGCAAGAGTGTAGAAACGCTTTCAAGCTGTGCCGTTTGTCCAGCATGTTGGGGTGCTGGAGCGGGGCCGGTGGGTGTTACATCGTGATCCATACAGGCTCCTATCAAAAAAGTACATAGTGTTAGTGTAGCGGGTGGCTAATTGTTTTTTAGTATAACGTGCAAGGGTGACGTATGTGTAATCTTGCGCCCGTTTGCTGGTATAGCCTGCCGTTTAGGAGCTGCTCAGCGTTTGGGCTATCAATCTGCCGCTCTCTGGCACCTGCATTTATCAGTACTTTAGTGTATCGAATCTATATAAGCTCATCGCGCAGTGACCGGATGATATTAGTTGTTTGACTACGCCTGAGTGCGTAGGAAACTGAGATGAGCAGAACAATCAAAACAAGACCTATAGCTGCGAGAAGAGAAAGTGGCATCAGCCATATAATTGAGCTGTGGTATTCAAATTTCATGAGATGCCAAAAGCCCAAAATGAGACCTGTTGCAGAGAAAAGACCAAGGCTGAGCCCTCGTACAGCATAGCTTGCACATTCACGGGCAATCATACGACGAAAGAGACGCTGATCCATGCCAATGGATTTCAAAATTGCAAACTCACGACGGCGCAAAAAAATCGAGGTGGTGAGCGTGTTAAATACATTTGCTATAGCAATGAGTGAGGAAATAACGGTAAAACACATGGTAAATATTCTGATAGCACTCATGACAAAGGTATTCTCGCGATAGCTTTGGGTAAGGTCGATAACCTCCTGATAGGTCCAGGGTGCGTTGCGAGTTTGGTCGTTGAGTACTTGCTGCATGCGCGGTTTTGCAACTACAGGTTTAGCGCCCGCAAAGCTTAAGGTATATGACTGGTCTATGCCTGAACTTGAAAAAGACATAAAGGGATGAGCTTCGCTTTCGCCGTATGCAGCCGATTGATTCCAGCGCGTCAGTTGCTCTGCTGAAGGGTTTTTTTGAGCACGTATAATCTGGCTCAGTGCTTGAGCAGGCACTATGATGTTTGGCATGGCACTTGCCTGTTCGTGTGTATCTAGGTTAAATGGGTTTGGCCCGCTAAGTGTAGCAACTGGTAAATGATAGCTCTGCTCTAACACGTCATCGAGTGCTTGATGCGTTTGTCGTTTGTTATTTTCTATAGGCGCATAGCTGGCCAAAACCTTGCCATCAACAAGAGAAAGGTTGGTAAAAACCTGATTTTCAATTGAGCGAATTGACGTATAGAGCTCGGCTGTGCCTTGCTCGGCTTCTGTGCTTATTTGTTCTGTTTGTATGTGAGCCGCGTCATCTTTAGTTGAGCTAGGATTGACAGATGGTTTTATAAGGATGCCGCGCGGGATAGAAGGATTTGCGTAGAGTTCAGGATTTAGACCCACCTGTTCAATGCCGCGCTTCCATTGCTCATTGTCAATGACACTTAAGATTACGTGACCAATATAGCTGTTATCCTCAAGGAGGTTTCCGTAGGTAGTAAGCCCGCTTTCCTGAGACGCATCATCGACAATAGAACTAGAGAGATGCGCAGTTAGAGAATAGCTCGTATACCAGCCGATTCCTTCAATCTCGGGTATTTTGTTCAGCGCATGAAAAATATTTTCTACACTTGCTGCTCCGGTTATTGCGCTGCTTGTACTGTTATTTCTGAATAGATTGACCTGTAAGGTATTGTGTGTTTGTGGCTCCTGCTGGTCTACATAGCCATCAAGATAACCACTAAGGGTAATGGATACCATGATAAAGGTAACGGCTGCGGCTAATGAGATAACGGTAATGTGTCCTCGCGCACGTGCGCGGCGTATATTTTTATGAGCCAGCCATGCAGCGAGATTGCGTACCGTATGCGTTGCTTGCTTTTTCTGCTGCTTTGAAACATGTGGCGTTGCAATTTGGCGTATTGCTTGTATGGGGCGCAGGTTTCCTGCGCGTATGGCTGAGCTAAGCGAAGAAAAGACCATGGCGAGCGTCGATATGCTGGCAGAAAGCGCAAGGAGCTCCCAAGAGATAACGAGAGAAAACTGTTCGGCCTGAATATTAAATAGAAGGGCAAGGCCTGAGCGGGTAAGTGAGAATACAAAGGCGGTACCAAGAAGTCCAATACCCATACCAATAGGAATGCCCAGCGCAGCCAAGATGAATGCCTCGCGATAGATACATAATCTCAGTTGCCGTTTAGTAGCACCCAGTGAGGCTAGAAGGCCAAATTGTCGTGTTTGCTCTGCTACAGAAATGGCAAAGGCGTTATACATAAGGGTGATTGACGTAATCATAACAACGATAATAAGAAAGGCTGCAAAGAGCCAGATACTGAGCAGCTCAGTGCCAATACCATATGGGTTGCTCGCAGACTGTAAGTTGGTATGAAGGGTATGGTCAAGCTCTGTGCCTGGTGCGTGTGCATAGCCTGGTGCGCTTGCAACAAGGCTTGCTAGATTGTCGGCAACCGAGTTACCATCAGCTCTAAAGCTAAAGTAAGCGTCATATGAATATGCGGATAGGGTAGTGTGAGGGCTAACAAAGGCAACCGAACCTCTAGTTTCCCAAACCCACGTGCGCGCAATATCATAAAAGCCGCTTACCACAAAGCTTTGTTCATGCGTTTGCGTAACAGCTTCATTCACCTCGCTTGTCTCAGCATGACCAGCCTTGCTGGTATCGGTATATTCCACCGGTGCACTGCGAGAAAGTATGGCGCCATCTTTGTTTTCACGCTGTCCAATTTGGAGGTTTATCTGAGTTCCAACTGCGAGCTCCTCTGAGCTTTCAATGCCAGAACCCATAAGTTTGCGTCCACGATAATCTGAGGGGAGTGCAATTTCGTTTGCAGCTTGAGGCAGCTCGCCTTCGGTTAGAGAAACGGGCGGCAATAAGCCCTCTGAGGTATCGGGTGCGCTGAGTAGCGTCATAAACTGATAGCCCGAATAGATATTTGCGGGGCTTACATCAACTGCACCAAGATAGGCAGTGTGCGTGAAGGCATCAATGTTGTATTGGGTTCTCAGCCAATCAATACCAGCGCGCGAAAGCGAGGCAACAGAGGCTTGCCATATTCCTTCTGATGTCTGAATACCAAGCATAACCCCATGTTGGAGAGAAAAAACCGATGCCAAAATTGCGGTAATAAGAGCGCAAGATAGAGCAATGCCTATGAGCGACACTGCAGTACGCACGCGATTTGCGATAAGATTTGCCCAGGTAAAACGCGCAAGGATACTCATAGTTATCTAAGCTCTTAAGGTATCGCTGACAAGTTGTCCGTCGGCAAGTGACAAAACGCGGTCGGCCATAAGAGCAATGTCTTCGTCATGGGTAATAACTACAAGTGTTTGTTTATAGCGGCGATTGCACTCCCGAAGAAGCATCATAATCTCGGCTGAGTTTTTTGAATCGAGATTACCGGTTGGCTCGTCAGCTAAAATAATTGACGGCGTGTTTAAGAGAGCGCGGGCAATCGCTACGCGCTGTTGTTGTCCACCTGAGAGCTGGTGTGGCAACATGTGCTCTTTGCCTGTGAGTCCCAGCGTTTCAATCAGCTCATTAAGAAACTGTGCGTGAGGTTCGCGGCCATCCATGCGCACGGGTAAGCCTATATTTTCTATGACGTTGAGTACAGGAATTAAGTTGTAAAACTGATACACAAGTCCAACGTCGCGCCGTCTAAAAATTGCAAGCTCTTCGTCACTGCGTTGATAAATATCCTGGCCATCAACTAAGACCCTGCCATAATCAGGGCGGTCAACACCGCCCATAAGGTGCAAAAGCGTTGATTTGCCAGAGCCCGAAGACCCAACAATAACTACAAACTCACCCGAGGTAATGGTAAAACTCACATCATCGAGGGCACACACCGCTGTGGCACCGGTGCCATATATACGGCTTAAATGTTCAACTTGAATGACGCTCATTGCTTTCCTTTGTTTGCCTACCTAGTAGTGTAGGCTAACTCTGCCATAGTTTTTTGGCATCTTTCATGACAGTTGCGTCATTGTTGATTCCAATGGTGCGCAAAAGGTGGTGTCATTGTTGTGCTTGAAGTATAGGCAATTTGGGGGCTGAACTGCTGAATAGCGCATATGTATCAACAAACTAAATTGTTGGTCGCGTTAATTATTTCTTTGCGAGGTATGACCTTTCATACCGTGGTAGGATTTAAGATATTTAATAGCTTAAACGAGTCGCTGCAGCCTAGAGATGGAGGCATGGTATGACTCATCGGGTGCTCTTAGTAGAGGATGATGCACTTATTGTATCAACGCTGACCGAGCTTCTTGAGGGCGTGGGCTATGAGGTGGTCACGGCTGATACGCAAATGACAGCAATTCGGCGGGCATTAACCTCTCAAGAACCAGCGGTTTCTTTGGTGCTTCTTGACGTTACCCTTGCAAAGGGGAGTGGTTTTGCTGTTTGCGCTGCCATAAAGCAGGTGCGCCCACAGCTGCCTGTTATCTTTTTAACGGCATCTGATAATGAGTTTAATACCGTGGCTGGCATTCAAATGGGGGCGGATGACTATATTGCTAAGCCATTTAGACCGCGTGAGCTTTTGGCACGTGTGGCGGCGGTGCTGCGCCGCTCGTATGCTGAGAATGCACTGCTAAGTTTGGGACCACTTTCAATTGATGTCGATAGAGCGCGTGTTGAGCGCAATGGAGTAGAGATTCCGCTTTCGGCACTTGAATATAAGATGCTGCTGCTCTTTGCCAATAATGCAGGCAAGTTGGTAACGCGCGAAATGATTCGCGAAGAGCTGTGGGACGATGCGGGCGCTTATATTGAGGACAACACCCTTTCGGTTTATATCAAGCGTTTACGCGGCAAGATTGAAGATGACCCGGTAGAACCACGTATCATTGTGACGGTGCGCGGTCTGGGTTATAAGGTGATGGCTTAAAGATGATGCTGCGCAATCGAGAGTTTATTGTTTTTTCTCTAGCCTATGTTGGCATAACGCTTATCTTGACGGTTATGACACAGCTTGTTGCTGGGCAAGACGCGGCACTGATGGTATTGATGGCGGCATTGCTGCTCGCAGCGGTAAGCCTTGCCTTTACCTTTATACGGTATCGTCGCATCGCTGAGCTTACGGCACACGTTGAAGCGGTATTGCACGGTGAGCGACAACTTGCGTTTGACCGCCTCGCTGAGGGCGAACTCTCTATTCTTGCTAATGAGCTGGATAAAATGGTGACGCGCTTGTATACCACAGCCGATTACCTAGAGGCTGAGCGCACTCAACTCTCTGATGCACTTGCTGATATATCACATCAGTTAAAAACCCCTTTAACCTCGCTTGCGCTCATGTGTGAGCTTATGCGCAAACAGCTGCTAGAGGCAGGGGAAAGCCTTAATCGTTCTCAAATTGATGCTGTGGTTGCGCGTCTGCGGAGTATGCAGCTTATGCAAGAACGTATTCAGTGGCTGGTATCAGCATTGCTAAAGCTTGCGCGTATTGACGCTGGTGTAGTAAAGCTTGCATCAATACCGGTTGATGCGGCTGAGGTGGTTCAAACTGCCTGCGATATGCTGGCAGTGCCTTATGACCTTGCTGATGTTACGCTCGTGAGCACCGATGTAGCTCACGCAAGTTTTACCGGCGACCCGTCTTGGAGTATTGAAGCGCTTGAAAACGTTCTAAAAAATTGTATGGAACATACCCCTGCAGGCGGAACGGTTCGGGTTTGGGTGAGCGAAGACGCGATTTCATGTCGTATCCACGTTGAAGATACCGGGCCCGGCATTGATGAGGCAGATTTGCCGCATATCTTTGAGCGCTTTTATCGTGGTGAAGAGCGGGGAGACGAAGCATCTACTCTCCGTGATTTACAAGGTGTGGGTATTGGTTTATCGCTGGCCCGAAGCTTGGTGACCGCGCAAGGCGGCACTATCGAAGCGCGCAATGTGTATGATGAGGCGGGCAATGTGTGCGGGGCTCGCTTTGACATCATTTTCTTTCGGGTTGTTGTATAGCAATTGCGTCTTGTAGTGCACGGGTTTTCTTGATAGCTCTGGGCTAGTGCTCACCTCTACCAGTGCACAACTACGCAAATGCCTGATGAAACAAGCTCATAGAGTTCTTGTGCCTTGGTATACGGGAGATTAACGCAGCCATGACTTCCTACCGAGCGATATGCGGCAGGGTTTGAAAAGCTTGATGCAGCCTGCCATGTAGCATCGTGAAAGCCAACGGAGCCTCCTACAAACGGCATCCAATAAGCAACCGGCGTGCGGTATATGGGTTCACCGGTTGCTGGGTCTTTTTTTCCAATAAGTGTTACGCCTCTGAGCGGTCGATTCATGCTATAGATGCCGGTTGGTGTTGCGTCCCCGCGATTGGGGTTGCCGGTAATGATGCCTGATTCCCAAATAATGGTGCCATTGTTATCGTAGTAGCGAGCATGCTGCTCAGACAAATCAACGTCTATATAAGACTGCCAATCACGCTGTCCGCGAGCCACATATACAGCGGCGGTGCTTTTGGTGGGAATGGCAAGGGTAGCGTCTTTGCCAGCAACTAAGGCTTGATTAATCTGTTCGGCAAGCGCAGCAGAGTCAATATTCCAGCCGTAGGTGCCACCTTTAACGGTAATTTGCTTGCCGTCGGCGCGCGTAAAACTGCGTTCAGTGGCAACGGTATCGAGGTTGTCAATGCTGTATTGGCGCATCCATTCGGTAGCTGCGTTAATATCAAGGCTGGGTATGAGCTTGTCATCAAAACTCACCCATTGATACAGCTTTGCGGCGTCAAGCACCATTATTTCTTGGTCGGCAAGCGTGAGTTTGATGCTGTGAGCAACAAGTTTATTAGCCGCGTCAATTGCAGAGCTTATCTGAGTCTTGCTTGCTCCTTGAGCAAATGCTTCATACGAAGAAAAGTCAAGTTCTAACTCAGGGGTGAGCGTTGCTATGGCTTCTTTAGCTTGCACAGAAACTTTTTTAACATCAATCTTTGCTGCTGAAAGCGCGCGTTCAAGAGAGAAAGCGTTTTGCTCAACATCAAAGGCGCTTGCAGCATCAAAGACACCAGTGCGTCCTTCGTTATAGCTGCTCACCGCACCTGTGAGAGCATCTTCAAAGCTTTTATGGTCAAAGCTGGCGGGTAATTGTGCTGTTGGGGAGCTGAAAGCTGTTTGGCTATTTGAACCGCTATCTGCGTGCGCTTGTGCAGGTTTTAAGAGCTCTGAGGCAAGTTTTACCGGCCAAGCAAAGGGGGACGTAGCGTGTATAACATCATTGACACGATGATTTGCGCTCACAATGTCTGTGCCATAGCTGGGCGTATAGACCCAAGAAAAATCGCCGCCTTTAATGGTGAGACGGTAGCTGCGCACCGCTGCATCAACTCGAGCTATGGCTTGTTGTTTGGGCAACCACGAAACGTTTACTCCCGCAATAACGGTATTTGGATACATAATCTGGGTAAATGCGATAGCTCCGCCAGCATAGGCAACGATGAAAAGGCTTACAAAAATAGCGAGTACTATGCGTAGCGTATGACCCTTTTTGTGTACTTGGGCAACATCGGAGTTTTGGGCAGACATAGGCAGTGGTGACACTACCTTAGAGCTGCTGGGTAAATTGTCTGCCTTAAAGTGCTGACCAGTATGTTTGTTGTTCATTTCAGCCATCTACTGCTCCGAAAACCCTTACAGATTTTGAGTTTGATTAGCTCAAAGTATACCTATCTGTTTGGACATACGAAGGAAGTATCTAAACTATGACAATTTATTAACGATACCTATTCCTATCTACAACCCATACAGCTTGTACAGGCGCGTTGTGCACTTGGTGCAAGAGCTAGGCCACCTTGAGCAGTTTCGCGCAGGCTGCTTGGCAGCGCATGACCAACTTGGAGCATTACATGTGCGGTTTCATCAAAGGGGGCAACACTTTTTATGCCAGAAAGCACGAGTTGTGCCGATGAAAACGCCGCTGCAACTCCGATGGCATTGCGGTTTTGGCAGGGAACTTCTACCAAGCCGTGCACCGGGTCGCATATAAGACCAAGCAGGTTTTGAATGCTAATAGATGCCGCATCGAGTGCTTGCTCAGGGCTGCCGCCCATGAGTTGCACGAGAGCCGCTGCTGCCATGGCTGCAGCACTTCCAACCTCTGCCTGACATCCCCCTTCGGCTCCGGCAACACAGGCATTTGCTGATAGGATAAGTCCAACACCGGCAGCGCAGTAGAGCGCTTCTGCAAGCTGTTCTTCATCAATGTGTAGATGCTCGGCAAGTGCGAGTACCGCGCCTGGTACCACGCCTGCGGAGCCTGCGGTGGGCGCGGCTACAATGACGCCCATTGAGGCGCTACGCTCAAGTACCGCCATAGCACGAGAGATAGCATCGCTTTGCACAGTACCCATAAGCGGCGAAGCTAAAGCTTCTGCGTGTTGCATGATGAGCTGAGCCTCACCGCCGAGGTAGCCGCCCAAAGAAGGGCGAGGGTCTTTGCGCGGGTCTTCCGTTTCACGGCGCATGACATCAATGACGCGCTTCATAGATGTACGCGCAACATCAGCGCTTGTGAGCATTTCTTCACGAAGCTGCATGAGTTGACCCACATTGATGCCGCGTTCTTTACAGACGGCAAGCATCTGTGCACCGTCGTCAAAGAGGTCACGTGTGCTTAATCCAGGCACTAAACTTTGAGCACTTCCTGGAAGTTTGATAAAGCTTGCAGTCTCAACTAAAGGAAGCGCCTGAATGCTTTTCAGCATATCATCTGAGATGGTGCCATCGGTTTCAACAACCGTATAGGCGTACCCGCTCGCCTCAGCTCGATAGGTGCGGCAAAACGCAATGTTTACCTCAGCTGTAGCGAGTGCATGCGTGATACTTGCCAGCGCTCCTGGTGCATCTTGGTGAGTAATAAATAACGTGGCGTATATCCCCGATATTTCAACACCAACACCGTTAATCCGGCTAATGCGTATTTTAGCCCCACCTAAACTTTCACCACGCACAGAAATTGTTTTGCCGCGCACGGTGTCTAGTTCAATATCAACCGTATTGGGATGGATAGAGTCATCATCGCCTGCTTGAAGAAAGCTATACGCAAGACCTGCCTCATCGGCAAACGTAAAGGCATCACGTATCCGCTCGTCATCGGTGGTAAAGCCAAGAATACCTGCTACGAGCGCGCGGTCAGTTCCGTGTCCTTGATAGGTGTGTGAAAAAGAATTCCAGAGTATAAAGCGAACACGGTGTATTGAGTCATCAACAAGATGCGCTGCTACATGGGCCACGCGCAGCGCACCTGCGGTATGCGAAGATGAGGGACCAACCATAATGGGACCCAAGACCTCAAACGCAGAGGTAGTTGCTAGCGTTTGTGCCTCAAACGTCATAGGTGGTAACGCTCCTTTAAGCGAGTGATACGAGATAGAAATTGGGCAAGATTTGAGACGTGCTCAGAGCAAGGCTTGCCCAGATAGGCCTGCATAACTAGATTTACCCAGCTTTTAGTTGAGCTGTTCTGCAAGTGCGATAGCACGCGTTATACGCGCGAGCGCATCATCTTTTCCTACGAGCTCTATGCTCTCTCCAAGAGGAGGGCTCACCAGATTGCCACAAAGCGCCACGCGAATGGTCTGAAAAACAAGTCGTTTCTTGAGTTCAAGCTCTTCAGGCAACACCTCAAGCGCTGTATCGAGTGCTTGAGCGTGCCAGTTATCGTTATCAAGTGAGCTAAGTATTTCCTGCGCACGGTGTAGCACCAACCCCACAGTATCGCCAGTAAGCCCTTTTGCAACAGATGCTTCATCCATGCTGAGATGCTCGGCATCTTGAAACAGCGGTGCTGCAACAACGGCAGCATCAGCCGGCATTTTGGTGCGCGGCTGAACCAATGCAGCTACGCGCGCGAGCCAAGAACTATCAAATTGCGCATCTGAGCTTATGAGTGCTGATGCTTGAAGCTGGGGTAACAAAATGCTTTGAATAAACGCTTGCGTGTCCATGCTCTTGATGTATTCAGCGTTCATCCAGTCAAGTTTTTTGGGGTCAAAGGTTGCTGGGTTTTTAGAGATGCGGCTCAGTGAGAATTCTCGTGCTAAAACCTCGCGGGGAATGAGTGTTGTATCACCATCAAGTGACCAGCCAAGGAGTGCCAGATAATTGACGAAGGCATCGGCCAGATAGCCTTGGTCACGATACTCTTCTACCGAGGTAGCGCCGTGCCGCTTGGAGAGCTTCTTGCCATCAGCGCCCAAAATCATTGAAATATGGGCAAAGACGGGCACCTCAGCCCCAAGCGCTTCATACACAATAACTTGGCGCGGTGTATTGGAAAGGTGATCGTCGCCACGGATAACATGACTGATGTTCATGAGCGCATCATCACACACTGTTGCAAAGTTGTAGGTTGGGGTGCCATCAGAGCGAAAAATAACAAAGTCGTCAAGCTCCTTGGCATCAAAGCGCACTTCTCCATGTACCGCATCAGGAATAACAACATCGCCTCTGTTTTCTGGCACCTTAATACGAATGACGTAAGGCTCTCCAGCGGCAATGCGTGCTTTTGCCTCGGCGGCATCAAGGCAACGGCATCGACGCTGATAGCCCTGATAGGGGTCTTTGCGTGCGCGCGCTGCTGCGCGGTCTGCTTCAAGCATCTCAGGGGTGCAAAAACAAGGGTAGGCCTTACCTTCTGCCATAAGGCGCTCAGCAGCCTCACGATAGAGCTCAACGCGGTCGGTTTGGGCATACGGACCATATGCGCCACCAATTTCTGGTCCTTCATCCCAATCAAGTCCAAGCCAGCGAAGTGCTCGCAGAATAATCTGCGTATTTTCATCAGTGGAACGCGTCGGGTCGGTATCATCGATGCGCAAAATAAAACTGCCGCCATGTGCACGTGCAAATGCCCAGTTATAGATTGCAGTGCGGGCACCGCCAATATGTAGTTTTCCGGTCGGTGAAGGTGCGAAACGAACGCGCACAGGTCTTGTCATGCGAAGGTCCAATCGGTAATTGAATGTGTACAAATTTGCATTATACGTGAAGTTATGCGCACGCAAAAACCGCCCATAAGCTGCTTTCGACCGTTCACGGTAATTTTCTGGCAATTATCAAGGTTCTCGTTTATGTAAGCGGTTAGAGCGAGTAAACTAATCATGTCATATTAAGACTGTGTCCGAATAAGGAGGACGACTATGTCATTGATTGGAAAAGAAATCGGCGATTTTTCGGTTCAGGCATTTCACAATAATGAGTTTAAGACGGTGAGCAAGGCAGACGTTTTGGGTTCTTGGAGCCTGTTCTTCTTCTATCCGGCTGACTTTACCTTTGTGTGCCCAACTGAGCTTGAAGAGCTTGCTGAGATTTATGATGACTTTAAGGCCGAGGGTTGTGAGGTGTATTCCGTGTCTTGCGATACGCACTTTGTACACAAGGCATGGCATGAGGAGTCTGAGCGTATTAGCAAGGTAGGCTATCCTATGCTTGCTGACCCAGCTCAGGTGTTAGCGCGTGATTTTGAGGTTTTAATTGAGGCTGATGGCTTGGCAGAGCGTGGTGCCTTTATTGTTGACCCCGAGGGCAAAATTCAGGTTTATGAGGTAACTGCTGGCGGCATTGGTCGCAATGCCCGCGAGCTGCTGCGTTTGGTACAGGCCGCTAAGTTTGTTGCTGAGCACGGCGATGAGGTGTGCCCTGCTAAGTGGCAGCCTGGTGGCGAGACGCTCAAGCCTTCGCTTGATTTGGTTGGTCAGCTATAAGTTAATACGTTGAGCTTGCGCTACCGTGTAGCTGCTTTGATGTAAACGTATGAACTATTTTTACGCAATAAGAAGCTGTGTCTTTTTGGGCACAGCTTTTTGTATGAAGGGAAGATGTTATGGCAGACAAACATCAGCCAACACCTGAGGAACTCTATGACGCAGTTATTGTGGGCGGCGGTCCAGCAGGGCTTACCGCAGCGCTTTATCTGGCGCGTGCGCGCTATCGCGTATTAGTTATTGAACGCGAAAACTTTGGCGGACAAATTACTATTACCAATGAGGTGGTTAATTATCCTGGGGTGTTGGTGACAAGTGGTAAAGAGCTTACCGAAACCATGCGCCAACAGGCTGAGGCGTTTGGGGCAGAGTTTTTATTTGCTGAGGTCACCTCACTTGACCTTAACCAAGATATAAAGATAGTTACAACAAGCAAGGGAGACATTGCATCTTTGTCAGTGCTTCTTGCAACTGGAGCCTCGCCGCGAAGCATTGGTTTTGAAGGCGAGGATGTCTTTAAGGGCCATGGTGTTGCCTATTGCGCTACCTGCGATGGAGAGTTTTTTACCGGCAAAGATGTCTTTGTGGTAGGCGGTGGCTTTGTCGCGGCTGAGGAAAGTGTATTTTTAACCAAATATGCGCGCCATGTTACCATTTTGGTTCGTGAGGACGATTTTACGTGCGCTCCCGCAGCAGCAGAGGCGGCGCGTACACACGAAAAGATTACGGTTCTTACCAATACTGAAGTGGTGAGAGCAGCAGGCGACGATGCCTTGCGCTCCCTCATATATCGCAATAACAAAACGGGTGAAGAAACGCGCTATGTCGCTGATGAGGGCGATAGCTTTGGTATTTTTGTCTTTGCGGGTTATAAGCCCTCAACCGAGCTAGTAACACACATGGGAGTTACCAACGAGCAGGGTTATGTCATCACCGATGAGCAGCAAATGACACGTGTTTCTGGTTTGTTTGCTGCGGGAGATGTATGCATTAAGGGACTTCGTCAGGTTGCAACCGCGGTAGGTGAGGCGGCTCAGGCAGCAACTGATATGGAGCGCTATATTAAGGCGGCACAAGAGCGCGTAGGCATAGTCCCTCGCCCGCCTGTGTCGCGCCCCGACCACATGCCCAAACAAGAAGCATCACGTGGCGCAGATGTATCTGATGGTGAGCTTTTTGATGCCGCTATGAAAGCCCAGCTTGAAGCAGTCTTTGCACGCATGTCTGCACCTCTTGTGTTGCGCGTTCACCCCGATAAGCGCGCTTTGAGCAACGAGCTTGAGGCATATATGCGTGAGCTTGCGGCACAAACAGAGCTTTTGCGTGTTGAGATGGTTGACGCAGCGCATGAGCCATCAGAGCTGTTGCCCTATGTTGAGGTCGTACGCGCCACAGGAGAGCCAACGGGTCTTGCATTTCATGGGGTACCTGGCGGGCATGAGTTTACGAGCTTTGTGCTGGGCCTTTATAATGCCGCAGGTCCAGGACAGCCTATTGATGATGCTGATAGAGCTGCCATTGCTGCTATTACAGAGCCGGTTTCTATTAAAGTGCTTGTTTCGCTTTCGTGTACGATGTGTCCTGAGACGGTCGTTTCGGCTCAGCGTATAGCTGCCGATAATGCGCAGGTTAGCGCTGAGGTTTTTGATATTGCGCACTTTAGTCATCTCAAAGACCAATATCGCGCTATGAGTGTTCCCTGCACCATTATTGAACGTAATGGTCAGGAGCGTGTATTGTTTGGTAAAAAGACACTGAGTGCTCTTTTGGAGGCAGTTGCATAAATCCCGTCTTTACTATTTGTGTGTACGCGCAAGTAAGTACAATACTAGACGGGGTACAAGTTACGTGCACTAAAGCTAAGCCCGGCGGAATGGTAACGGCCGCCGGGCGTTATGTATGAAAGGGGCAGCTTATGCCAACATTGTCTCGTTCCACATCTATGTTAAGGGTTGCGGAGTCATCTAGTCGCTCATATGTGTTTACATCTGAGTCGGTTACCGAGGGTCATCCCGACAAGATTGCCGATCAGATTTCTGATGCGGTGCTTGATGCAATTCTTACAAAAGAAATTGAACTTGAGGCGCGTGGGTATATTGCGCCTGATGGGGTGCCCGCACGGGTAGATAATGTACGCTGCGCCTGTGAGACTCTTCTCACAACGGGAACTGTTATAGTCTCGGGCGAGATTCGTACGGAGTCCTACGTTGATGTGCAGGCAATTGCACGTGCGGTGCTGGCGCGTATTGGATATGACCGTGCCAAGTATGGATTTGACTGCGAAACCTGCGGTGTTATCAACATGATTCACGGACAAAGCCCTGATATTGCACAGGGCGTTGATGAGAGCTATGACGTGCAATCGGGAGACTCAGCCGACCCGCTTGATGTGATTGGTGCAGGCGACCAAGGCATGATGTTTGGCTATGCTACACGCGAAACGCCAACGCTTATGCCCATGCCGCACTATCTGGCTTCAAGGCTTGCTGAGCGCTTGGCAGAGGTGCGCCATAACAATACCCTTCCATATTTGCGTCCCGACGGCAAAACGCAGGTGAGTGTGCGCTATGAAGATGGTGTTCCGGTTGCGGTGGAGACTATTGTTATTTCAACCCAGCACGCCGCTGAAATTGAGGATATGAGCCGTATTCGCCATGACTTAGTTGAGCAGGTTATAGCTCCTGTTATGTCAGCAGCAGATGTGGCGTGGGAGGGCGCTGAGGTTTTGGTCAACCCAACCGGTCGCTTTGTAGTGGGAGGCCCTATGGGCGACACCGGTCTTACCGGCCGCAAAATTATCGTTGATACCTATGGTGGTGCGGGTCGCCATGGTGGCGGAGCCTTCTCGGGTAAAGACTGCACTAAGGTTGACCGTTCGGCTGCCTATGCAGCGCGCTGGGTTGCTAAAAACGTGGTAGCTGCTGCTTTGGCAGAGCGCTGTGAGGTACAGCTCTCCTATGCAATTGGCGTTGCTCGTCCTCTTTCTATCATGGTAGATACCTTTGGGACGGCGCATGTTGATGAGGCGCTTATTGAGGCGGCTATCGCATTTGTTTTTGACCTGCGACCAGGTGCCATCATTCAAGAGCTTGATTTGCGTCGCCCCATCTATCAAAAAACTGCTGCATACGGTCACTTTGGACGCAATGACCCTGATTTTACTTGGGAGCTTACTAACCGGGTTGATGAGCTGCGCTCAGCGTGTGGGTTGAGCTAGGAGGCTGGTATCAGCTTAGCGGTCATCTGCAAACGGGTTTACGGCATATAGACTGGGCGTTGAGCGGTAAGGTGCTTATTGTTGAGGTGCTTATAAACAATTGAGATACCAGAGCTGGGCAAGTCCTAGATGGACTAACTGGAGCTCATAGGTAGTAAGAGCCGTGCGCATGTGTTCTGTAAGCAGAGGACATGCGCTGCCCGTGCCAATTACCAAGAGCTCCCGTCCAAAGTCGGTTTGAATATCAGCGATAAAGCTATCGAGTTTGCGAGCTTCACCTACCAAAAGACCAAGTTGGAGTGCTTCGGTGGTGTTGTGTCCATAGCTATGAGCAGAAGCGTGAAATTCAAAGTTTGGTAGTTTACTGGCATGGCGTGCAAGGGTAGCGGCCGCTAGAGCAGGTGCGCAAGATATGATACCGCCACATATGGTGTTATGTGCATCAATAACATCAAGGGTGGTGGTAATAGGATTAGCATCGATGATAACAAGCGGACCTGTGAGCTGGCTTAGCGCGGCAACTGCGTGGGCAAGCCTATCGGAGCCAAAGGCAGCTGGGTCATCGTAGCCAATCTTGATGCCTGTTTTGATGCCAGGCTTTATATAGAGAAGCTTGGCAGCCTTAATTTGCTTGAGCGCTGTTTGCCATGAATACGTAAGCTCAGGTACCACCGATGCCCATACAATTCCGTCGAGCGTCTGTATGTCATGGTCTTGCATGCAGGTATCAAGTTGTGCGCGTGCTTCATCTGCGGTTATATGCTGAGGAGTTGAGAAGCTTTGAGCTGCGCGGATTGTTTCACCCTGAATGTAGCAAATACGTGTCTCAGCATTGCTTATCATGATGGATAGTAGTTGCTTTGACCAAACTATCTTTTTCATAGCAAACTCCTTTACCCTGCACTGGTGCTTATTGCTCTATACTACCTGATGGATAAACCGTAACCCGACTCATTGCGAGCGGATATACGAAGGAGCATATATGAGCTCAACAGCGCGTAGCACCAAACGTGGTGCCTATTTTAGTGTGCCAGCAATACTTATTGGCACGATTGGCTGTGTGATTATCACTGCGTCGTCAGTGTATACAGCACTCAAGATGGGGTCTTTACCTTGGCCAACAATATTTACCTCTATCACCTCACTGGTGGTATTGCGTGTTTTTGGACGCAATAGTATTCAGGAGGCAAACCTTACTCAAATTATTATGTCTGCGGGCTCTATGGTGGCAGGCGGCATCGCCTTTACCATACCGGGCCTTTGGATTTTGGGTCTTAACAATGCGGTGTCACTGCCAGAAATTGCTTTTGTGGCGCTTGCGGGAACCCTGCTGGGTTTGGTATATACCGCACTTATTCGTAAGCGTTTTGTTGAAGAATCCAAGCTTGAGTATCCCATTGGTCGGGCTGCTGCAGAAACACTTAAGGCAAGTGAGGCTAAAGGTGAAACGGGCAAGCGTTTATTGGTGTCGATGGGGCTTGCAGGAATATGGGCATGTCTTCGTGATGTAGTGAAGCTTATTCCTGCTATGTGGGGAAGCCTTCCTATAGAAGGCGTGGCATTTGGTTTTTATAATTC
Organism: Collinsella sp. zg1085; assembly: GCF_018889955.1. Lineage (GTDB taxonomy): Bacteria > Actinomycetota > Coriobacteriia > Coriobacteriales > Coriobacteriaceae > Collinsella. The sequence goes on along the minus strand of NZ_CP076545.1, from coordinate 1,095,228 downwards.
TCCTATGCTGGTGTCTGTGGGTTTCTTAATTGGAGCTGAATCGGTTGTATTTCAGCTGCTCGGCGTAGTAATTGCGCATGGAGGCATCATTGTTGGTGGTACACAGCTTGGGTTTTTGAGCGTTCCCGCAGCAACAGGGTTTGTTGCTTCGCTTGGCATGGGAATCATGATGGGCTCAGGTATTGGTGTTGTGCTCAAAGATATTGCGCCTAAGTTTTTCAAGCATCTCTGCACTCAGCGTGATGAGGTTGATACATCAAATATGGGCGCACTATCATCAGAAAAAGATGCAGCTACAGGCAGTGGTAAGGACTGCGAGCTGCAGCATCAACCAAGGCATAAGCAGGGTGTGTCGTCTTTTTCTCGCTTTGAGCAAGGTGGTTTAGCGCTTATGGTGGCAAGTGCAACACTGATACTGGTGAGTGCCTTGCATGTGCCGCCTGTGGCAACAGTTCTGGTAGTTGGTCTGAGTTTTGTAACTACCATTATGAGTGCTCAGTCGGTTGGAAAAACAGGCATTGACCCTATGGAAATCTTTGGCCTCATTGTATTGCTCCTTGTTGCAGCAACAGGGGTAAGCTCACCAGTAACGCTTTTCTTTGTGGCGGCGGTGGTTGCAGTAACCTGTGGGCTTGCGGGCGATGTTATGAGCGACTTTAAGACTGGTGCAATCTTGGGCAATAATCCCAAGGCGCTGTGGTATGCCCAAGCTCTTGGCGCGCTGTTGGGTTGTGTTGTGGCGGTGTTGATTTTAGGTGTGCTTGTTGCAGCATATGGCCCTGAATCGTTTGGTCCGGGAAAGTTTTTTGTTGCAGCGCAGGCCAGTGTAGTGGCAACTATGGTATCAGGCATTCCGAGCATGTTTGGCTTTGTGTTAGGTCTTGTCACAGGTATTGTGCTTTATGTTGTTGGACTGCCCGCTATGATGTTTGGCTTGGGCGTATATCTTCCGGCTTATATGACTATCTCTATGTCAGTAGGTGCACTTATCAAATATATCTACGAGCGCATATCGCGTGCACGCGGCATAGACCAGCGTTTGCGTGATGAGCGTGGGATTATTGTTGCCTCTGGCGTGCTTGGTGGTGAATCTATTGTTGGCGTGCTCATTGCTTTAGTGAGTGTATGTATGGGTTTGTTTGGTGCATCGATGAGCTAGACTAGTGTGTATGACACATATTGCACCGACACAGACAAACCTATTTGATGAGGCAGCTTTGGCAAAGACAGACATTGATGCACAAGGCTCTGATTCGCCTGAGCACGCTCAGCCTTCTTGCACGCACCAGCGCTACAGCTTGTTTGCTTCGGTTGTACTCGATATTCCCACACGAGCCCTTGCTGATTCGTTTGCCTATGGGGTACCTGATGCTATAGCCAAATCAGTGCATATTGGCTGTACGGTACTGGTTCGTTTTGGTGGACGACTTGCTGTGGGCTATGTTATTGCCGTCAATGCTGAGCTAAAAGCCTTATCGGGCGCTGAACATCTTCAACATACAAAGATTCAACCGCTTATAAGCGTGCTTAGCCCCCCACGCTTTTCTGAGACCTCTGCGCATCTTGCAGTATGGATGAGCCATGAATATGTTGCTACCTTGCTTGAGTGTTTGCGTCTTTTTTTGCCACCAGGAACAACGCCAAAACTTAAGAAAAACGCCGAAGGAAATTATGAGCTTATACAGGCTCAGACGAAAGCTCTTGAAGAGCGCTGGGTATCGCTCACAGCAAGGGGATTTGCCTTTGAGCCGCGAAATTCGGCAACACGGCAGCGCCAGCTCGTGGATGCACTGCGCTCAGGTCCGCTTACCACACGTGAGCTTCGGGTGCTCTACACCGATATGAGCTCGGCTATCCGTGCGCTCGAGAAAAAAGGTATCGTGCACATAGAGAAGCGGCGCTCGTGGCGTGGGGGAGAGTATGATACGAGCCTCTCATCTGCTCAGGCACACGTTCCTGGGCAGCTCACAGAAGGACAGCTTAATGCGCTTGCAGCAATTGAAGATGTCAGGCAGCATCAGCGCGATGATGTAATTGTCATTGATGGTGTCACAGGGTCAGGAAAGACCGAGGTTTATTTATCGGCAATCGCAGCAGTTATCGCAGAGGGTAAATCGGCGTGTGTGCTTGTGCCGGAGATTTCTCTTACGGCGCAGACCGTTGGTCGGTTTCGTTCGCGTTTTGGCTCGATGGTGGCGGTATTTCACTCGCGGTTATCAGCTGGTGAGCGACTTGACCAGTGGGATATGGTGCACTCTGGAGCTGCGCGTGTGGTAGTGGGTGCTCGTTCGGCACTTTTTTGTCCGCTGCAAAACCTAGGCCTTATCATCATTGATGAGGAGCACGAGCAATCCTATAAGCAGGGCTCAGCACCGCGCTATCATGCGCGTGAAGTTGCCGCTGAGCTTGCAAAAACTCATAAGATTCCCCTTGTGTTAGGGTCTGCTACACCCTCTGCTGAGGCGCAGGAACGCTGTTTGCAAGGGCAATTTGGTGGGCAAACCTGGCTGCGGGTTGCAATGCCTGAGCGCCCGGGACGCTCAGCGTTGCCTCAGATACATATGGTAGATTTGCGCAAAGAGTTTAGGCTGGGCGCGCGCTCTATTTTTTCTAAGCAGCTGGCAGAAGCGTTGCTTGAGGTTGTGTCACGGGGTGAGAAGGCGGTGCTGCTTCATAATCGACGTGGCTTTGCACCGTTTTTAATGTGCCGTGAGTGCGGCTGTGTTCCCAGCTGCCCACACTGTTCTACCTCGCTTACCTATCACGAGCGTACCCATGCACTCATGTGTCATACCTGCGGCACAAGCTATCGAGTGCGACCCTATCCAGCAATGGGTTCGGCCTGTCCTCAATGCCATAGCCGCTATCTTGCAAAAATGGGTATCGGAACACAGCAGGTTGAAGATGAGTTGCGCCAGCTTTTGCCAGCAGATGTTGCAATTATTCGTATGGACGCAGATACCACTAAGACCAAAGATGCGCATAAGGAGCTACTTGAGGCTTTTGACGCGGCACCTACGGCGGTACTTTTAGGTACACAGATGATTGCCAAAGGCTTGGATTTTCCTGAGGTAACTCTTGTTGGCGTTGTTATGGCCGACTATGCGCTCAAAATGCCAGATTTTCGTGCGCAAGAGCGTGCATATAGTCTACTTGAGCAGGTTGCGGGTCGTGCGGGACGCGGAGAGATGCCTGGTCAAGTTATCATTCAGACCTATCTTCCTGAAGAAGCAGTAATGCGCGCTGTATTTAGGCATGATAGAACTATCTTTACCAAACATGATGCTGATATGCGGCGGAGCGCCCTGTATCCTCCCTATGTTCGCCTAACAAATGTTGTGCTTTGGGGAGCGCAAGAAGCGCGAGTGCGTGCGGCAGCTGAGCGCTTGGCGGGACTTGTGAGAGCGGTGTTGAGCGAGACAAAGAGTGAGCACTCTCAGAATTTGCCTCAACTTTTGGGGCCTGTGCCTTGCGCTCTTGCACGCGTAAAAGATCGTTTTCGCTTTCACTTTATGCTTAAGACCCCGCTTGGGTATGATGTATCACGTGTGGTGCGTCATGCGCTTACTACATTTGGAACTGTTCCCGATATTCACGTGAGCGTCGATGTTGATGCTTACGATGTAAGCTAGAAAGGAGCTCATCAATGGAGCTCAACGGTATTGTGTTATCTCCTGACCCACGCCTTAAAACGGAGTGTGCACCTATTGAAGAGATTACGCCTGAAATTCGTGAACTCGCTGAATCTATGAAGCAAACCATGTTTGAAGATGGCGGAGTTGGTTTAGCGGCGCCGCAGGTGGGTGCACTTGTACAGATGGTGTTGGTGGATACCGAATATAGCTCTGCTGAGGACTATGACCCCTATGTGCTCATCAACCCAGTGATTGTTGAAAAGAGCGACACTATGCAGACAAGCTGCGAGGGTTGTCTTTCAATTCCTGGGATTACGGTTGAGATTGCACGTCCCGACCATGTTGTGGTTGAGGCATATAACCTTGATGGTGAGCTTATGGTGTACGAGGCCAGCAATGACTTGTTCTGTGTATGCCTGCAGCATGAGATAGACCATCTTCACGGCATTACGATGTTTGACCATTTAGCCCCAGCTGCGCGGGCGCGCGCATTGCGTGAGTATCAGGAGGCTCTCGCGCGTGGCGCTAAGCCGGGCGACACAGAATAAGTGTCGTGGCATGTAATACGTTTGTTTTGAGCAAAGGAGCTGGTATATATGCGCATTGCGTTTATGGGAACACCTGAATTTGCAGTTCCAACATTAAAGGCATTGCACGGCGCTGACCATGAAATATGTGTTGTATATACCCGTCCTGATGCCGTTCGCTCGCGAGGTAAACAGCTACAACCCTCTCCGGTAAAACTTGAGGCGCAGGCACTGGGCTTAACGCTGGTTGAGACTGCTCGTTTGAGTGATGAGCATATTGCGGCGCTCAAAGCACTTGAACTTGATTGCATTTGCGTAGCAGCCTATGGCTGTATTTTGCCTGATGCTGTTTTGGATGCAGCGCGCTTTGGCTGCATTAATGTACACGCCTCACTTCTGCCGCGTTGGCGCGGTGCTGCTCCTATTCAGCGCGCAATCTTGTCAGGCGACGAATGTGCGGGTGTGTCCATTATGAAAATTGGACAAGGTGTTGATACGGGAGATTATTCTTTGCAAGCCTCAGTGCAGGTTCAAGATAAGACAAGTGCTGAGCTTAGCTCTGAGCTTGCGGTTTTAGGTGCGGATATACTGATTAAAGCCCTAGCTCAGCTTGAAGTGGGTACGCTTGTTTGGACAAAGCAAGACGAGACACTTGTAACCCATGCTGCAAAGCTTTCTAAAGCTGAGATGATGCTTACTCCTCACATGACGGCTGATGAGGCATATCGTCATGTACGCGCATCAGGTGATACCGCGCCCGCGCGTTGTCTTTTTGCTGGAAAAGCCCTACGTTTGCTCAAGGTAGGCCTGTCTGACGCTGCTCTTGCACCGGGTGCGGTGCACATTGTTGGCAAGCATGTGTATATGGGATTTACAGACGCAGCACTTGAGGTGTTTGAGCTTAAGCCCGACGGTAAGCGTGCAATGGACGCTGCGGCTTGGGCGGCAGGTCAGCGTGTTTTAGAGCTTAACTGGGACGCACTCTCGTGACACGCGTAAGTCCCGCGCGGCGGGTAGCACTTCGCGCTCTTTGTCAGGCTGAGCACGATGCTGTATATGTTCGCGAGCTTTTAGGCACAAAAGATTATAGGCTTGATGATGTGCGTGATGCTGCGTTTGCTCTGCGCCTTGCTTTGGGGGTCACAGCAACAAGGGGCTGTCTTGATGAGGCTCTTAATGCTCACCTTATGCATCCCCAGAAACTATCAATGCGCGTGCGTATGGCACTTCGTATAGCCGCGTTTGAGTTATTGTATTTAGATGCTTCACCGAGGGTGGCTGTTAGTCAGGGTGTTGAGTTGGTGCACACACAGGCGCGTGCGGCGGCTGGTCTTGCGAATGCCGTCTTGCATTGTGTGGCTGATGCGCGCAGTGATTATCTTGCTCCAACAGATATATCAGATGAGCGTGAGCGTTCATATGTAGCTTTTGCTCGTCAGGCGGGTATGCCCCATTGGCTGGTAAAGCGCTTCGCCACCGCATATGGTGATGAACAATTGCAGGCTATATTGGCAGCAGCACTTGAGGCGGCTCCTGTAAGTATCTGTTGTAATCCACGGGCACTGCAATCCTCTCATTTTCAGCAGCTTTTGCAGGAAGTACATGCAAGCCCAGTAGCTTTACACGTGCACAATGAAGTTGATGAGGCTATTGAGCATAGTGCGTGCGAGGCAACAAAGGCACTACCTCAGCTGAGTTATTACGTAGATGAGATTGCTCCTCTTATTCGTGCAGGTGTATTTGCACAATCTGATGCGGTTGTGTCTGATGTGCATGCCCAGGCTGTTGCGCTGAGGGCACTTCGTGCTGGTAGTTTGCTTGAGATTGGTGCCGGACGAGGAACTAAAAGTTTTGTGCTTACAGCCTACGCAGCAGCTACTGGCTTAGAACGAAAACATGTGGCACTTGAAATCTCAGCGCAAAAAGCCCAGCTTAATCAGGAACGGCTCCGGCAGGCTGGATTAGGCGCAGGTGTAGAGATTGTTGTTGGAGATGCTTTGCAGCTTGATAAGGCGCTTGCGAGCCAAGATAAGGCTGGCTCGTGTCCTCAGCGCTTTGATACGGTGCTCGTAGACGCCCCTTGCTCGGGCACCGGTACTATGCGTCGCCATCCTGAGATTGTATGGCGCGTAACACCAGAGGCACTTGATGAGAGTTTTCCGTATGTGCAATTAACGATGCTCCAAGAGGCGAGTGCGCGCGTTGAGGTGTCTGGTGAGCTTATATATGCCACGTGCTCCATAATGCCGCAAGAAAACAGTGAGCTTGTTGCCGCATTTTTAGCATCTCAAGCGGGCGCTTCGTTTACGCTTATTGATGAGGTGCAAACCTTGCCATTACTGGGTTTGGGTGATGGTCATTACTGTGCGCGTATGCAGCGCATTGGGGAGTAGATATTTCCTCGTAGATATTTCACGGTCAGCGTGTATACCTGTATAAAACATCTTGGTAAACGCAGTATTTGCCCCTATACTGTCACGCGTTTGTTGCCCGCGTTGTTGTATCGTTTGAAATAAGGATTACTATGAGATGTGTACATCAAAGTCGCTGGTTAGAATATCGTGCGCCCTTTGGTGCGCTGCCGCTTGGTACATCGGTGACTCTCTCGATGGACGCATTTGAGTGCAACCCTTTCGAGATTGCAGTGTATCTGAGAACATGGATAGATGGGGTAGGTGAAAAGCGTTATCGCTGTGAGCAAGATTCGGAGCATGCGCATCGGTTTTCTGTTACGCTTACGCCTGATACACCAGCTCTTTTATGGTATCGCTTTGTGATTGATAGCCCCGAGGGCTGTTTTACGCTTGGTGCAGCTCAGGGATGCGTGGGCGGTACCGGTGTGATGAGCAACAATCCTGAGGCACCTTCATTTCAAATTACGGTGTATGAGCCGCGCACAATTCGTCCAAGCTGGTATGAGGGTGGTGTGGTATATCAAATTTTCCCTGACCGGTATCGCCGTGATGCTGCGTGGCGCGAGCGTTGCCAAGAAGTACTTGCACAGCCGCATGCCGGTATTCCCCGCCAGCTTGTTGAAGCTTGGGATGAGCCTCCTGTCTATGAGCGAAATCCAAATGGTTCAATTAAGCACTGGGATTTTTACGGAGGGTCGCTTAAAGGCATTGAGGAGGATTTATCGCGCTTAGCAAAGCTGGGCATTACAGCAATCTATCTCAATCCTATTTTTGAGGCAGCAAGTAATCATCGCTACGATACGGCAGATTATTTGGCTATCGACCCTATGCTGGGTACAAAAGAAGATTTTTCTAGCCTATGTGCTACAGCGCAAAATTTAGGTATTTCCATTATTCTTGATGGGGTGTTTAATCATACCGGTGATGATTCACGCTATTTTAATCGCTTTGGAAACTATCCCGATGCGGGCGCCTGGCACGATGTTCATTCTCCGTGGCGTCGAGCCTTTCATTTTCATGATGATGGCAGCTATGACGCATGGTGGGGGATTGGTAATATGCCTGCCCTCAACGAGGCATCGCCAGAGGTGCAAGAGCTCATTTTGGGTGATGATGGCGTAGTGCGTTACTGGCTGCGTGCAGGAGCATCTGGCTGGCGCCTTGATGTGGCAGATGAGTTGAGCGATGAGTTTTTAGCAGGAATACGCCGCGCCGCGTGTACCGAGAAACCTGATGCGCTCGTGCTTGGTGAGGTTTGGGAAGATGCGTCAAATAAAGTAAGTTATGGCATGTTGAAACGCTATCTTTTGGGCACCGAGCTTGACTCAGCCATGAACTATCCGGTGCGTGATGTCATTATTGGCTTTTTACGTGGTTGGATGAGTGCTGAGCTGGCCGCAGAAACCCTTGAGAGCCTGCGTGAAAACTATCCACCTGAAGCGCTTTGCTGTGCGCTTAATCTCTTGAGCAGCCATGACCGTCCACGTATTTTATCGGTTTTAGGTGAGGCGCCCGATGAGGCGCAGTTGCCTGAATATGAGCGTGGACGTTTCCGCTTGGATACAGATGGTATGGAGCTTGGGTTGGCCCGGCTGCGCCTTGCCTGTCTTATGCAAATGTTATTGCCGGGTGTTCCGTCCATTTATTATGGAGATGAATTTGGGCTTGAAGGGCTTACCGACCCAGGTAATCGGCGCACGCTCCCTGATGCAGCATCTATAACTGATATGCGAGCACATGCGGCACATACCCAAGCCTTGCGCCTTCGCCAAGGTTATGAGGTTTGTCGCACGGGAGGCTGGTATAGTTGGGCTGCGGCGCAGGATGTCCTTGCGTTTGAGCGTACAAGCGCCAAGGAACATATGACCGTGCTGATTAACCGACATAGAAGTGAAACACGAGCGCTGAGCTGCCAGTTTGTAGGTCCACAGGTTGAAGATTTGCTGAGCGGCCGCATATATTCTCTCGGTCAAGACGCACGGGTAAGCCTCAACTTAGAGCCGCTTTCCGCGATGGTTTTATATGGTGTACGCTCTCATTAAACACTCATGTAGAGGTGGCTTTTGTTGTTGTAGGCTGAGCGCTGATTTGATGGGTGCTGCTCGAGCCTTGTAATATTTGCAGCCTTCCTACAACTTAGGGGTGTAGGAAGGCTGAACTTGGGGTAGATTAGTCACGTTTGTTGATACATGGTGGCTTGCAGGAAGGTTTTGGTCATGGCTCATTACGATTATCGTTGTACATCGTGCTCACACGTATTTGAGGTTGAGCATGGTATGACCGAGCGTCCGGCACTCTTTTGCCCGGTTTGTGGGTCTGCTGCGGAGAAGGTCTTTTACGCAAGTGGTATTGAGTTTAAGGGAAATGGTTATTACAACACTGACCAGCGTCCAAAGAGTACTTCATCGTCAAGCTCAGACAACTCTTCAAGTTGCAAAAACTGTCCGCACAAGGAGCATTAGAATTATTGACGTCTAGCTTATTATACATAAGTGAGAATTAAAGATATGGGGGGGGGTTAAAATGTCGGTAAAATAGCTACAACTCAATTATAAATGGTCAATTTGTTTAGGCTTATTACTCGTTTTTCTCCTGTGTCTTTATTCGCTGTTCTTATCGCTTGGAGTTGAAAAGAGATTAACCAGTTATTCAACTGGATTGTCTGAGGGATTTAACATACATGGTACATATTCTGCGCAACGTAGTTCTGGATATTTATTTACCGTTGACGACCATAGCCAGAATGATAAAGACGATAGCCGTATAAGCTGGGAAATCTCAAATACGGCAAACAATTCTGATAATTCTGAAATCAAAGGTCTTTCAAAAGGCTTTTTAGCTCGCACAGCAGACCCAAATACATATGATTTACAAGATAGGTCAACAAAATCACTTGGAATCGTTTATCTATCCTTTAATCAGTCACAAAAAACGTTCTATCTGCGTATTCATAAGAACGATGAGCCTATAACTCAATATATAGAATTGATTAAAACCTCTGACACCCTAACGTATATTACTGCTGAGGAGTAACGAATACATATTTTGTTTGACAATTAAAAAAGTCCTTTTCGTCGAGAGAGCTCCGATACAATTCGTCGTGCTAGCTCATCACGTGAAGTCGATTTATTAACACCACTGCTAGTATTGAAATGGACTGGCTCTTTGCTTTCAAGAACATAACTCCTCCTTACATAAGGGTATCTGAGCTGCAACAGCTGCAGCATGTCAGATATTTGGAGTTTTGTCTTGTCAGACAAAAGGATGAAATTATTAATTATATGTATAAGCTGCAATTTTCTACATATGTCATAGCTCCAACGTGTTGGCTTGAAAGCTTGTGAACATAGCTAAAAACAGTGCAGCAATAGAGGGCTTTTGCACCATATTTTGCTGAGATAAGCCTTTGGTCAGGTTTAGATTCAAAGAATCTCTATATTTAATAACCCATATAACAACCCAAGATTCACGAGCACCATATATGCACAACGAATTAGGGCTGTATCATAAGAGGCAAATCGGTATTATAGCAAACACAGACACACACTCAAAACTCAAGGAGGAGTTTTGAGTGTGTTCTTTAATGATTATCTGATTTGAAGTAAGAGCTATGCTTTCTTACTCCGTGTCGCCGTGCTCTTTTTTGAAGTGCTTATTTTGGTATCAGCTTTTCCTTTTACCGTACTACGAGCTGGCTTTTTCTTGGTATCAGCCGCGGTAGGTGCAGTCTCAACCACGGGTTCTTTTTGCGCTGAGGTTTTGGGTGTTGCTGTGCGTTTTGTCGTCTTTTTTGTAGAGCTTGTTTTGCTATTTGTTTTGCTTTCTGCTTCGCTCTTGATGCTCGTTGTTGAGGTTTTGCGCGCCCGCGTCTTTTTGGTAGAAGCCTTAACGGGAGCTGCTGCTACACCAGCTGCCGTGCCACCCGGTCGTTCACGGTCGGGGCGCAGCCAGAAATACAAATCAAGATAGCGCTCAGCACTTTGCTGCCAGCTAAAGTCGGTCTGCATAGCACGCTTGACCATGCGCTCAAATGCCGCACGGTTATCCCAGAAAAGCCGCGCCGCACGGAATACCGCGTCTCCCATTTCTTCGCCGTTAAAGTTTGCAAAGCTAAAACCAGTGCCTTCATCGGTTACATAATTGTAGGGAATAACGGTATCTTTTAAGCCACCAGTTTCACGCACAATAGGCAAGGTGCCAAAGCGCATGGCAATCATCTGAGATAAACCACAGGGCTCAAACAGTGAGGGCATTAAGAATAAATCCGACCCTGCGTACATACGCTCAGAGAGGGTAGGGTCAAATTGAATGCGCGCAACCATCTGTCCGGGATAGCGCGCTTCAAAGCTGCGTAGACTTTCTTCATACCACGGGTCACCGGTGCCTAAAACAGCTACTTGTATGCCGCCTGATAGAATACGGTCAAGTGCATAATTAACTAAGTCCATACCTTTTTGACGAGTGAGTCGTGTGACCATACTCATAAGTGGTACATCATCGCGCACTTCAAGGCCAAGTTCTGTTTGCAGTGCCGCTTTACAAGCTGCTTTGCCATTCATATCACGCGCAGAGAAGTTGGCTGCAAGACCAGGGCATGTACTGGGGTCAAAATGTGTAGTGTTGATACCATTGACAATGCCTTGCAAAATAGAAGAGCGCCGGCGGAGTACGCCGTCAAGTCCTTCACCAAAGGCGGGGCTTTGAATTTCTGCGGCATAACTGGGAGAAACAGTGGTAATGGCATCACTATAGTTGAGTGCACCGAGCATATAGTTTATTGAAACATCGTCGGAGCGCAGCTGTGCTGCGGCAGCGGGGATATGTGCAAGGCCTAGCACATCGGATAGCACCACGTCTGAGAATTGACCCTGAAATGCGATATTGTGAACTGAAAAAATAGTTTTAATGTTGGTATAGCCTTCGAGTTCTTGATAAAACTCGCGTAAAAACACCGGTGCGAGAGCCGTATGCCAGTCGTTGCAATGCAAGATGTCACAGCGCAAGTCTTGGGGGAGATGCTGCAATGATTCGCAGATTGCTTTTGCAAAAAATGCAAAACGCTCACCGTCATCGAAGAAGCCATAAGGATAACCGCGCCCAAAATAGTGCTCATTATCGAGGAAAAGAAACGTTACGCCATCTAGGTCAAGGCGCTCTAGTCCACAGTAGAGAGTGCGCCAACCAAGGGGAACCTCAAAATGCGCTATATGCTCCATGCGCTCTTTATAGCTATCAGCAATGCTTGCATACTTGGGTACCATAACCACAACTTGGATACCAGCCGCAACAAGTGCCTGGGGGAGTGACCCTGCAACATCGCCCAGACCTCCCGTTTTAATAAACGGAGCAGCTTCGGCAGAGGCAAAAACAACACCCATAGTTTCCATTTGAGTCATGGTCTCCCTTTCGTAGTGTGCCCGGTGCTTTTGGCACCAGGCACAAGGCGTTTACATGATATAGCTTAGCTCAACTGCGCATGCAGATGAGCTAAGGGCAAGTTATAGAGCAGCTATGCAATGCAATAGCAACATTTACGCTCGAAGCGGCGCTTTACCAATGACAAGTGTGTTATCAAAGGTGCCACGGAGCTCAGTATTTTCTGGCACCACATTGTTTTTATCCAAAATGGCGTTTTCAACGGCAGCGCCAGTACGAATGATGCAGTCTTGCATGATGATGCTGTTGAGCACCTTTGCCCCGCTTTCAACAATAACACCGCGCGACAAAATAGACCCGCGAACGGTTCCTTTAATAACGCAACCAGCAGAAATAAGCGAGTGATGAACATTGCACTGTTCGGCATACCGCGCAGGTGCACTATCATGCGCCTTGGTAATAATGGGTCGATCTGGTTGGAAGAGGCGGTCGTAGGTATCGGGGTTCAAAAGGTCCATGCTGCGCTCAAAATAGGTGCGCTCATTAAAAATTCCTACCATGAGACCCTTAAACTCATAGCTGCATACATCAATGCGCTCAAAGTCGCCGCGAATGGCTTCAAAGAGGTCAAGATAATCTGCCATGGCATAGTCTTCGATGATGGAGAGCAAAAGCTCGCGCCCAATAATGAAGCAATCAATGAACTTGCAATCGCCGTAGTGGCAGCCGCTTCTTACCTCAGCAACACGACCTCTATCGCCAATGATAAGTGATTGTGCATCTTCTTGGTTGCGCTCTGCCATGCCGTATACCATAGTCAGACCAGCACCTGAGCTTTCGTGCGCATCTATCATTTCATCGAGGTTGAGATTTGCCACAATATTAGACCCCATCATGACAACATAGGGTTTATTGGAGCGTCTAAAGAGCTCTGCATTTGCAATAATGTCACGCAGTAAGAAACGCATGCCGCGTTTACTTGTGCCATATGCGTTGCCAGGTACTAAAAATAGACCACCCTTTTTCCGGTCGAGTGTCCAGTCTTTACCTGACCCAACGTGGTCAATTAAAGAACGGCAATCACCAGGCATAACAAGACCAACCGTCTTAATGCCGGCGTTCATCATGTTTGAAAGTGGGAAGTCAATCAAACGATACCGTCCCATAAAGGGAATCGAAGCAAGCGGACGGTTTTCTGTGAGAGCACTGTGCCTGCGAGAAATATAGTTTGCGGTGATGTATCCAATAGCTTTTTGGTTAATCATGATTTATTCCCCCTTGCCAATGACAACATCATTTCCCACGACTGCGGTATCGCGCGTGGTATCCACAGAACCCAGGCGCACACCCTCTTCTACGACTGCATGCTCGCCTAAAATTGCGCGGCAAACCCGCGCGCCAGCTTTAACAACGGCACCGGGTAACAGTACCGAGTCTTCAACGATGGCACGCTCACCTACAACAGCGTCAGTTGATAAAATCGAGTGAGTTGCCGTGCCAAAGACCCGCGCACCGTTTGAAATCAAACAATCTCGCACAATGGCATCAGGTCCAATGTAGTGCGGTGGACGTGTGGTGATATTAGAAAGTACAGGGAAGCTTTTATCAAACAAATCAAACTCAGGGTTATCGCCCAATAAATCCATTGATGTTTCGTGGAAGCTTGCAATAGTACCTACATCTTTCCAAAAACCGTGGAATTCATAGGTGTATAGCCGTTTTTGTTCAGCAAGCATCTTTGGAATAATGTCATTACCAAAGTCGTGGCTGGAGCGCGTATCGGCAGCGTCAGCTTCTAGTGCAGCAATCAGGGTGTCAGTATTAAAGATATAAATGCCCATTGAGGCGAGATTGGAGTCTGGCTGATCGGGCTTCTCATCAAACTTGATAATGCGATCATCGTCGTCGGTGGTCAAAATACCAAAACGACTTGCCTCCTCCCATGGCACTGGCATAACCGAAACAGTAAGTTCAGCATTATGCTCAATATGAGACGTGAGCATCTTGCGATAGTCCATGCGATAGAGATGGTCTCCCGACAAAATGAGAACGTAGTCAGGGTCGTTGATGCGAATAAACTCAAGGTTTTGCGTTATGGCATCAGCGGTGCCGGCGTACCACGCCCCGCCGTCCTGTGTAGCATAGGGTGGCAAAATTGAAATACCACCTTCGCGGGAGTCCATGTCCCAAGCTTCGCCCGAGCCAATATAGGAGTGAAGAAGATAGGGTCGATATTGCGTGAGTACTCCAACAGTATCAATACCTGAATAGGTGCAGTTTGAGAGCGCAAAATCGATAATCCTAAACTTACCACCAAAGGAGACTGCCGGCTTAGCGATTTTCTGCGTGAGCGCACCCAAACGACTGCCCTGTCCACCCGCCAAGAGCATGGCGATACATTGTTTTTTCGTCATAAAAACCACCTCTCCTTACATGTGAGCCCAAGCTTCACTTAGGCGCAATTACAATCAGGCATGCCAGATTTCATCGCGATACTCGCGAATCGTACGGTCACTTGAGAACCAACCAGAACGAGCAGTATTGATGAGCGAGCGCCGGTTCCAGTCTTGTGTATGTGAATAGCTGTGGGTGAGTTCTTCCCAAGCAGCTACGTAGGAATGGAAGTCACGCAGCACAAGGTCAGGGTCATTGTTGAGCATGAGCTCATGGCGAATACCCTCAAATGAGCCAGAAAGCGCAGCGTAGGTGTTATCGTTGAGTTGCTCAATAATGCGTCCTAAGCGCGCGGGGTCTGCCCCAACCAAATCCCATGCAAAATAAGTCTTATCGCGCCAAAGTGCTTCAACCTCAGGCGTGGTTAGACCAAAGATTTTTTCGTTTTCAGCTCCTGCAAGCTCAACAATTTCTATATTGGCGCCATCCATGGTTCCAAGCGTAAGCGCACCATTCATCATAAGCTTCATGTTGGAGGTGCCGCTTGCTTCTTTGCCAGCAGTTGAAATTTGTTCAGATATTTCTGCAGCAGGATAGATGAGCTGAGCATTTGAAACTCTAAAGTTAGGGATAAAGCAAACATTCAAGTATTCGTTTGTGCGTGCATCGTTGTTAACAACGTGCCCCACAGCGTTTATAAGGCGAATGACCTCTTTTGCAAAGGTATAGCTTGAAGCTGCCTTTCCTGAGAAAATAAAGGTTGTAGGCTGAACGGCAAGACTTGGATTATCAAGTAAGCGGTTATACAGGTCCATAACCTTAAAGATATTCAAAAGTTGGCGTTTATAGGCGTGGAAGCGTTTAACTTGCACATCAAACACGGTATGAGGGTTAATAACCTGACCAGTTTCTGCGCGAACATACGCAGCAAGGCGTTCTTTGTTGGCATGTTTAATCTTGCCAATAGCCTCAAGAAATGCCACATCATCCTTATAGTTCATGAGCCCTTCGAGCTGCTGAGCATCATGTAACCAATCGGTTCCAATGGCATTATTGATGAGCTGTGCGTAGGCAGGGTTTGAGTCTGCAAAGAAACGACGCGGCGAAATACCATTGGTTTTATTATTAAACTTATGCGGTTGAATGCGGTTAAATTCATGAAGCACCGTGCGCTGCAAAATATCGGTATGAAGTTTTGCAACGCCGTTAACCGAGTGACTACAAATAACCGACAGGTTGGCCATGCGTACTTCACCGTCCCAGAGTATGGCAGTTTGGCGCAAGGCTTCTTGCCAATTGGGAACCGAGGTGTCAAAAGACGCACGCCAGCGATGGCTCATTTCTTCAATAATCTGATAGATGCGCGGCAAAAGCGTGCTAAAAGTGGTAATAGGCCAGCGTTCAAGAGCCTCAGGCAGCACGGTATGGTTGGTATAAGAAACCACCTGCTGTGTGATGTTCCATGCCTCGTCCCAGCTGAGCCCTTCTTCGTCCATGAGCACACGCATCAGCTCGGGGCCACACATTGCAGGGTGCGTATCGTTGGTATGAATGGCAACGTAGCGGGGAAGTTCTGTCCAAGCGCTCCCATGCTCAGCGCGGAAGGTGTCAAGAAGGCTTTGAATACCTGCTGCAACAAAGAGGTATTCTTGCTTGAGGCGCAGCAGTCGCCCATGCTCGCCCTGGTCGTTGGGGTACAGAATTGCACTGATAGCCTCTGCATCGGCACGCGCCTTGTCTGCCATGGCATAGTCGCCCCGGTTAAAGGCTTCAAGATCAAAATGCTCATCAACAGGCTCTGCGCTCCATACACGGAGCTTATTGATGACGCTTCCGCCATAACCAACAATAGGAATGTCATAGGGCACGGCTAGCACCTCGTCTGCTCCCTCAACTGAGAAGCGCAAACGATCGCCCTCTTGGCGACTTACCACCTTACCGCCAAAGCCTATGCGTACCGCCTTGTCTTGACGACGCACCTCCCAAGGATACCCGTGGCTTAGCCATTCATCAGCAACCTCAACTTGGCGACCATCTTTGATTTCTTGCTTAAACAGACCGTAGCGATAGCGCATTCCGTTGCCATAGCCTGCAATTCCCTCAGCAGCCATCGAGTCTAAAAAGCAGGCAGCCAGACGGCCAAGACCACCATTGCCAAGCGCTGGGTCAGGCTCTTGAGCGCACAGCTCGTCAAGGTCTTGTTCTAAGTCGCGCAGAGCTTCTTCTACCAGCTCGTGGCAACCTAGATTTCCAAGATAATTATCAAGCAAGCGACCCATTAAAAACTCAATTGAGAAATAATAAACGCGCTTCTTTTTTTGTTCGCGAACACGTGCTTCAGATACGGCAGCTCGCTCGCGTGCATGATCGGCTATCAGTTCTACAAGCGCCTGATAGCGGTCATCGAGCCCAGCCTCTTCAAAGGTTTTACCTGAGCGTGCTCGTACCGCTTGGCGATACTCAGTAATAAACTGCTCTTTGTTATTAAATAGGGTTTCCATACTATCCTTTCTTAGTTTGTTTGGACTTGTTGATGTGAGATTTTTCAGCAATACGCTTGAGTATGACACCACCTAAAGGCGGAAGCTTGAGCGTAAGAAGTGCTTGCATATCCTCAGTTTTTAATGCGGGCTTGCAGCTTCGTTGTTCTGTGCCTTGCTTATCCTCAGCCAAAGTCTCGTCGACTTCATGAGACGTATTGCATGCATTTGGTTTTGTGCGAGCGGCAATCGTGGCATGAAGATGCTCGGAATTTAGCTTTCCCGAGCCACCGTAGCGCTCATCATCAGAGTTATATATCTCTTTCCAGGTACCGCCCTCAGGTACGACAAGCTCAAAGCTCTCGTAGTAGCTCGGCGTAAAGTTAATGATGACAACAAGGTCATCACGCCTGTGCTTAGCCCGTCGAATAAAGCTAATAATAGAGCGCGCACCATCATCAGGTTCAATCCACTCATATCCAGCACTTGAATATGCTTGCTCCCAGAGAGCTCGCTCTTGCCGATAGAGGTGGTTAAGTTCTTTGGTCGCGCATTGAATGCCGGCGTGAAGCGGGAAGTTTTCGCTCAAGAACCACTCAATTGATTCATAATAGCGCCACTCAATATATTGCCCAATCTCGTTGCCCATAAAGTTGAGCTTGGCACCGGGGTGTGTCATTTGGTAGAGATAAAGACTGCGAAGTCCTGCAAACTGGCGCCACTGGTCGCCGGGCATGCGTTGAATGAGCGAGCATTTTCCATTAACTACCTCGTCATGCGATAAGGGCAACACAAAGTTCTCGTTAAAGGCATACATGAGCGAAAAGGTGAGAAGCCCATGATTGCCGGGTCGCCATGGAAAGTCTGTTTGCATGTAGTGCAGCGTGTCATTCATCCAGCCCATGTCCCATTTGAGATGAAACCCTAGCCCACCATCCTCAGGCGGATAGGTTACAAGTGGCCAGGCGGTGGACTCTTCTGCAATCATGAGTACCTGTGGGTGTTCTCGCCCCATGATGGTGTTTACCTTGCGCAGGAAGCGTGAGGCATCTAAATCTTCTTCGGTTCCAAGGTGATTCCATTTTTTATCGGCGGGGTTATCAATGCCAAAGTTGAGATACAGCATGCTTGAGACGCCGTCTACCCGAATGCCGTCAACGTGAAAGACCTCAGCCCAATACAGCGCATTTGACCCAAAAAAGCTCACAACTTCGCCGCGCCCAAAGTCAACTTTGTGAGTTCCCCAGTTGGGGTGAATTTCGCGCTCATAAAAGAAGTTGCCGGTAAAGCGCGCAAGACCTTGCTCATCGGCGCAGAAGTGTCCGGGCACCCAGTCAATGATAATGCCAATGCCTGCCGCATGAGCAGCATCTATCAGTGCCATCAGTTCGTGCGGGTTTCCATAGCGCGCCGTTGCCGCGTAATACCCAGTTGCCTGATAGCCCCATGACCCGTCAAAAGGATGCTCATTGAGCGGCATAAGCTCTAAATGGGTATAGCCCATGTCTTTTGCATATGCAATAAGGTCGTCTGCAAGCTCGGTATAGCTATACATGCGTCCCCGCTGTGCCGGAAACGGGTCTCCAGGCCCTGGGTATGTCCCATCTGCTCGAGGCTCTCCTTGCGGCTCAGAACCGTGACGCTTCCAGCTGCCAAGATGCACCTCATATATGTTAAGCGGTTGTTCAAGGAGATGTTTGTGTGTCAGCGCTTCTTGCCAGGGCTGGTCGTGCCAGTTATAGCCGGCAAGGTCAAATAAGCGAGAAGCAGTTCCTGGCGTTTTTTCTGCATAAAATGCAAAGGGGTCTGCCTTATAGAGTGTGTCACCAGCCCGAGTGGTAATGACATACTTGTAGAGCTCTCCTTGAGAAAGATTAGGAATGATGCACTCCCAGATACCGCTCTCACCAAGCTCTTGCATAGGATATGCTCCACGCTGCCAAGTGTTCCAGGACCCTACAACTTCAACAGCGCTGACCCGTGGTGCTAAGACACGAAAGCACCACGCAGACTCTCCTTCATAGATAACGGGGTGCGCGCCCATCTTTTTCCATGCATGAAACCAAGAACCTTCCTTCAGCAGGTGAATATCATCATCGGTAATCAAAAAGTCCAATGATGTGTACAAGCGAGATGCAGAACTCATCTCAATCAACCTCACTCTGCATATCTGGTAGGTGCGCTGTACCTGTTATGACACATAACGCAAGCGCAGTGTGCCATGTATTGAATGTAGCACGCTCAAGGGATAAAAGTGTCCACAAGCCGAGGGGCGGTAGAAAAAATTCCCTGAACGTTACTGAGCGAAAAAAGCTTGACAAAGTTTAGTTATGAGGTTCTAAGAGATTTAGCTTCTTTGATAGCATATGACGTGCATATTAAGGGATATGAACGTTGAGTGGTATCCAATTGTAAGGAGACGGTTTCATGCGGGTTTTGGTGGTAGGCGGCTCACCGGTTGGCATTACTCCGTCACGCCTAAGAGAAATTGCGCGCACGGCTGATAAGATTGTTGCCGTTGATAGGGGTTTTGATTACGTGTGTGCGGCGGGTCTTACCTGTGCGCTTTTTTGCGGGGACGCGGATTCAGTAAGTGAGACAGGTGCACGGTTACTTGAGCAGCAAAATGCTGCTCATCAGCTTGAGGTGGAGCGCTATCACGTTGATAAAGATTATTCTGATTTGCACTTAGCTCTTGATGCTGTAGCGCAGCGCTGGGGTAGTGTAGAGCTTGTTGCAAGTGCCATGAGCGGTGGACGGCCCGACCACTATCTTGATGTACTTGGTCAGCTGCTGCGCTGGCCAGCATCGGTTGAATTGCAAGAAGACCATATGTGTGGACGTATTCTGCATCCCGGCGAAGCTTGGAATATGGGCAGGGAAACAGGTGTTGCTTCTGGCGATACATTTTCCTTCATTGCTCTATCACCTGAGGCTTGTGTGAGTCTTTCGGGCATGCAGTGGGAGCTGAACCATCGTCGGTGTTATCTTTTGGAAGATGTTGGGCTTTCAAATCGTGTGCGTAACGGTTCTGCAGAGCTTATGTGCCATGAGGGGCGTATTGCTTGCTGGCTCTTTCCATCGTCATGTGGTGACGAATAATGAAACGTTTCAATAAAAGAGATTGTTTAAACACCCAAGGGGTTATAGAATTATTTTCACAATATATACAGAAATAGATGTATGCCTTGTGGCTCAAATAGGTTAATTACCTGCAGTAATAAGGAAAAACACCATATCTAACTAATTGAATCGTTTCAAAAAACATATACCGTTTACCGGTTGTATGCAGAGAATAGTCCTGTCAACTACAGTAAATGCGTTGGTTTTGTCCGCCACCCAGGTAAAGGAGCAAGGTATGGCTAAAAGACCATCGGCATCTACGGTTCAGCTAATTGATACGGTTGAGGCGCTTGAGGCAAAGATTGCGCGTATGCGCGTTGCTCAAGAGGCTTTTTCACATTTCTCGCAAGAGCAAGTAGACCGTATTTTTCATGCTGCTGCTACCGCTGCTAACAAGGCACGTATTCCTTTGGCACGTATGGCTGTTGAAGAAACAGGACGCGGTATTCTTGAGGATAAGGTCATCAAGAACCACTATGCTGCAGAATACATTTACAACGCCTATAAGCACACTAAGACCTGCGGTGTGGTAGAGCACGATGAAGCTCTCGGTATTACTAAGGTTGCAGAGCCGATTGGTATCGTTGGCGCGGTTATTCCTACCACCAATCCAACCTCAACAGCTATTTTTAAGTGCTTAATTAGCCTGAAAACGCGAAATGCTATTCTCATCTCTCCACATCCCGCAGCTGCTAAGTGCACTATTGCTGCGGCACAAATTGTTTTAGATGCTGCAATTGCTGCTGGAGCACCTGAGGAGATTATTGGCTGGGTTGATACCCCCTCCATTGAGCTTACGAATGTGGTTATGCGCGATGTTGATATTATTTTAGCAACGGGTGGTCCGGGCATGGTAAAGGCAGCATATTCCAGTGGTAAGCCGGCGTTAGGCGTTGGTGCTGGAAATACGCCTGTCGTTATTGATGAGACCGCTGATATTAAATTGGCTGTGAGCTCTATCATTCATTCTAAAACCTTTGATAACGGCATGATTTGCGCATCTGAGCAGTCGGTAACCGTGCTTGATTCTATCTATGACGCGGTGAAGGACGAATTTGTGCGTCGCGGTTGCTATGTAGTCAAGCCTGGTCAGGAGCTTGAGGCTCTGCGTGAGGCTATGTTTAAAAACGGCGCGCTTGATCACCGTATTCCTGGTATGGCTGCAGCAAAGATTGCAGAACTCGCGGGTATTGAGGTTCCGGCTAAAACCAAGATTTTGATTGTTGAGACAACATCAACCGACCCTGAAAAAGAAGAGTTTAGCCACGAGAAGCTTTCTCCGGTGCTTGCAATGTATCATGCAGCAACGTATGAGGAAGCAGTTCAGAAGGCTGAACATCTGGTTCTTGCGGGCGGTCCTGGTCATACTGCATCGCTGTATGTACACCCGTCAGAGCGTCAAAAAATCGCGCTTTTCCATGATTGTATGAAGGCCTGCCGTATTGTTATCAATACACCATCCTCACAAGGTGGCATTGGCGATTTATACAATTTTGGCATGCTGCCTTCGTTAACACTAGGCTGCGGTTCATGGGGTAACAACTCAGTTTCAGAAAATGTAGGGGTGAAGCACTTGTTGAATATCAAGACCGTGGCTGAGCGCCGCGAGAACATGCTTTGGTTCCGTGCCCCTGAGAAGGTGTACTTCAAGAAGGGTTCTACGCCTGTTGCTTTAGCTGAGCTCAAAGATGTTATGGGCAAAAAGCGCGCCTTTATTGTGACCGACCAATTTCTCTTCAAAAACGGTAATACCCGCGCCATTGAGGCAAAGCTTGATGAAATGGGTATCCAGCACGATTGCTTCTATGATGTTGAGCCTGACCCGTCACTTACCTCTGCACGTGCTGGTGCTGCTCAGATGCGCCTGTTTGAGCCTGATGTCATTATTGCCATCGGTGGTGGCTCAGCCATGGACGCAGCTAAGGTCATGTGGATGATGTATGAGCATCCCGATGCTGACTTTGAAGACATGGCTATGGACTTCATGGATATTCGCAAGCGCGTCTATACCTTCCCAAAGATGGGTGAAAAGGCATACTTTATTGCGGTTCCCACAAGCTCAGGTACGGGCTCAGAGGTAACACCATTTGCCATCATTACCGATAAAGAGACAGGTATTAAGTGGCCTCTTGCCGACTATGCATTGCTGCCTAATATGGCAATTGTTGACGTTGATAATGCTATGACAGCTCCTCGCGGTCTTACTGCTGCCTCAGGCATTGACGTTATGACACACGCTATTGAGTCCTATGTTTCTATTATGGCGAGCGACTATACGCGTGGTCTGTCCATGAAGGCTGCAAAACTGGTATTTGAGTATCTGCCTGCAAGCTATGAGCGTGGTGCGCAAGACCCCATCGCCCGTGAAAACATGCACAATGCATCCTGCATGGCGGGTATGGCCTTTGCAAATGCCTTCTTGGGTGTAAATCACTCAATGGCGCACAAGCTGGGCGCATTCCATCATCTACCGCACGGTATTGCCAACGCCGTACTCTTGACGCGCGTGATGCGCTATAACGCTGCTGAGGCACCGGTGAAGATGGGAACCTTCTCGCAGTATCCCTATCCCAACGCACGCGCTGCCTATGCCGAGATGGCGCGTTTCTGTGGCATTCAGGGCGTAGATGACGCTGAGGTATTTGAGAACTTTATCTCCGCGCTTGAAACATTAAAAGATACCATTGGTGTAAAAAAGACCATTCAAGAATACGGGGTTGATGAGGCCTACTTCTTAGAGACTCTTGATGAGATGTGTGAGCAGGCGTTCAATGACCAGTGCACGGGTGCAAATCCGCGCTACCCGCTCATCAGCGAGATTCGCGAGCTCTTCTTAGATGCATATTACGGGCGCGAGCCTCAGTCGTACGAAGTTTAGGAAGGGTTAGCTGTACTGCATACAGCTATATAAAAACGATGTAGGGGAGTGAAAACTTCCTACAAGCGGAAGGATATGTGAGATGGAACTATCGGCCAATCACAAGCTTATTGTTGAGCGACCCAATAAACGTGTCTATGAAGATGGGGAGCGCGTTATTAAGGTCTTTAATAGCACCAAGCCTGTCTCTGATGTGTTTAACGAGGCACTCAATCTCGCTCGTATCAATGAAGTGGGTATCAAGAGTCCCGAGGTAATTGAGGTTGCCTATATAGAGGATAACGGCTGGGCTATAGCCACGAAGCGCATTGAAGGCACAACCTTAGCGGCGCTGATGGAAGAAGACCCCGTACGTTATTACGAGTATCTTGAGCGTTTTGTAGACCTGCAGATTTCTGTGCATGCGCAGCAGAGCTCGTTGCTTCCCCGTGCTCGTGACAAATATCGCCGCATGATTGAGGGTCTTGATGCGCTCAATGCAACACAGCGCTATGACCTGCTTCAGCGCCTCGATGGCATGGGCTCATATGAGCATGTATGCCACGGTGACTTTAATCCTACCAACGTTATTGTGGATGCAAACGATGAGCTGTGGGTTTGCGACTGGGCACACGCCACTCAGGGTGCTCCTGCGGCAGATGCAGCTATGACGTATTTGTTGCTCGCGCTAAATGATCGCAGCCAAGCTACCGCGTATCTCGAGCTGTTCTGCGAAAAGGCAGACGTTCCCATGCAGGTTGTCCGCCGCTGGACCTCAATCGTTGCCGCCTCAGAGCTTGCTCGTGCGCGCGCCGATCAAGATGCCGATTTCCTTATGGGCTGGATTGATGTTTTTGATTATCAGTAGGATTTAGAAGCATAATCGCTGTGGAGATTGCGCAGAGAAGCTTTTCTGTATGATATAGTTCACTGTCGTTTGTTCATGCGGCTCTACGTTAACTGCCGCCCAAGGAGGGTCTAGCCATGTCTAAAGTTTGCGAAGTTTGCGGTAAGCACCCAGTTGCTGGCCGTTCAATTAGTCACTCACATCGTGTTACCAACCGTACCTTCAGCCCCAACATTCAGCGCGTCTACGCCGTTGTTAATGGTACTCGTCGCAAGATGAATGTTTGCACCAGCTGCTTAAAGGCACAAAAGGTCGCCCGTTCCTAAAGTAAGGTCTATTTGCTTCGCCTAGAGACTCTCCGGGCGCAAGACCTCATGGTCGATGTGCACGAGGACTTCCCTATGGGAGTCCTCGTTTTGCTGTTTGCATGGAATGATGTAATTCAATGTATGCATGTAAGAAGTACTTCGGGGTATCAGTTGTAAAATAGACATTTAGCTGCTCCCACAAATAGGCACATAGGTGCCGAGGAAGGAGACTTCTGTGTCAGAGCAATGTGGTGGGACCTTATCGGTCTCAAATGATGTTATTGCCGATCTTGCAGGATATGCCGCGCTGTCTTGTTATGGCGTTGTGGGTATGTCCGAGCAACTACAAGGTGCCGAGTCGGTGCGTATTTCTGCTGGTCAGCGCCTGCGCAAGGGCGTGCTGGTATGCGCTCATGCCGATCAGTTGACGGTTGATTTGCACGTTATTATAGAATCTGGCGTCAACATGAAATCTGTTAGCGAAAACTTGGCCAGCTCAGTTGCATTTACGCTGTCTGAGATTGCCCAGATTGACCCGGCACATCTCAAGATTTCCATTCATATTGATGCTATGAAATCGCGCAACTAACAACAAAATTATTTGACCTGGAGTTTATTTCCTATGATTGCACTTACGCTTCGCACGTGTTTTCCCCTTGCTGCTCAAGCTGTGCTTGAAAAAGCAGAAGAGATTAACAAGCTCAACGTATTTCCGGTACCTGATGGCGATACAGGCACCAATATGTCACTAACTTTACAGTCGGTGGTTAAGGAGATGAATGCTCTTGCGCCAGACGCAAGCGTTGAAGAGATTGCTGCAGCCATTACCCATGGGTCACTCATGGGGGCGCGCGGTAACTCAGGTGTTATTACCTCACAGATTTTGCGTGGTGCAGCGGAAGGCTTAATTGAAGCCCATGAGCCAATTACCACAACAGACATTGCAATTGCCTTTAGACGTGCGGTAAAAGTAGCGTTTCAGGCGGTTCGCAAGCCTGTTGAAGGAACTATTTTAACTGTGCTGCGTGACGTTTCAACCAAGGCTGATGAGTGTGAGAAGCGCAAGTTTACGCCCGCAGAAACACTTGATGCACTGGTAGTTGAGGCATATCAGTCGGTAGCACGCACTCCTGATTTGTTGCCTGTACTCAAAGAAAATGGTGTTGTTGACTCAGGCGCCTTTGGTTTTGCGGTCTTTTTGGAGCATTTTGTTGCTGCTGCACTTGGACGTATTGCAACGAGTGAGCATATTCAAACAAGTTTTGATGTAGCGGCCACACCAGACACTGCACAAAAGATTGCACTTGGTCGAGTAGAAATTGAAGCCAATGACGACTGGGAGGGCTCAGAATTTCGGTATTGCAATGAGTTCTTGTTTAAGGCTGATGCACCCTTTGATGAAGAGGCAACTATAGACTTTTTAGCCTCTATGGGCGACTGCGAGCTGTTGGTAGGCGCCTATCCCGATTATAAAATTCATGTACACTCAAATACGCCACACAAGGTATTGGCGCATATGCTTGAGCTTGGTCAGGTCTATGAGGTGTTTATTCACAACATGGATATGGAGTCGCACGAGCGCACAGCCAAGATTCATGCCGACCAAGACCAGGCGAGTGCTCCTTTGAAACCGCTTGGTTTTGTTGCTGTTGCGGCAGGTACTGGCGAGGCCGATTTGCTCTATGATTTGGGTGTAGATGTTGTTGTTGCCGGGGGTCAAACAATGAATCCCAGTACAGCCGACTTGTTAGAAGCCATTGATAAAGTTCAAGCCGAGACCGTTCTTGTGCTTCCTAACAACAGTAATATCCGTATGGCAGCAGAAGCAGCTGCTGCTGCGTGTAAAACGCGTGATGTTCATGTGATTCCTGCAAAGACCGTGCCTCAGGCTTTTGCGGCGCTTTTGGCTATCACGCCCGGTGCTGAGCTTGAAGATACAATTGACGCCATGCAAGAGGCTCTGAGCGAGGTGCGCGACGGTGAGATTACGTGTGCGGTACGCGATAGTCAGGCAAGTGATGGAACGCCCATACAAGCAGGCGATGTCATGGGTATTATCGAGGGCTCAATCGATGTGGTTGGTCACGACGTGATTGAGGTTACCCTAGCTTGCATCAATCGCTTACAAGAACAAGAAGAGGGCGACACGCTCACTTTGTTGGCAGGCAGTGATTTGAGTGATGAGGACTTTGCGCGTCTTCAAGAACAAATTGCTGAGATACAGCCTGATTTAGAAATTGACGCTCACCGAGGAGAGCAGCCACTGTATCCGGTTATTTTCTCGCTCGAATAGGAGATTGACGTGCAAACCGCTTGTAGCCTAACCCCTGCTTCTGAGCGCATCCAAAGCGCTCGGGTGCCAGGACAGGCTATCGAGCGTTTACGCTTTGTGAATGAAAGTCGCAGCTTAGCCTTTTCGCGACTGGGAATTCACACGGTCATGGACTTGCTCCTTCATATTCCACGGCGCTACCTAGACTTTACGCACGCCTATTGCATTGAGGACGCGCCTTTAGGGCAGCTGTGTAGCATCGTGGCAACAATTGATCGCATACAAGAAAAGCGGCCGCGCCCCAAGATGCATATTACTGAGGTGTTTTTGGTTGATGAAACAGGTGTTTTGCAGTGCGCCTTTTTTAAGCAACCATGGTTGGCAAAGCAGCTTAAGGTAGGCGATCGCCTTGCTGTGATGGGGAAGCTTGAATTTGCTTTTGGTTTTAAGCAGATGAGCGCCCCTCATATGGAACGACTTGATGCTGAGGCTCAAACTGGCTCAATCTTGCCGGTTCATCCAGCAACCGAGGGCATTTCACCAGCATGGATGCGGCGCATTATGGCAGGTGCCCTTGAATGTCTATCAGGGTGTCCAGACCCAATACCAGCTAAACTTCGCGCGCGCCTGCATATACCCTCACGCTCACGAGCTTTGCGCGCTATTCATTTTCCGGTGCATCAAGGAGATGCCCATCGAGCTCGGCGTCGTCTTGCCTACGATGAAGTGCTTTTTTTGCAACTTGCGCTTCGTTTGCGCAACGATGTCAACCTGTTGCAAGTAAGAGCAACTGGGCATGTGATGGGCACGCACGTTCAAAACCTAAAAGCAGCACTGCCATTTAGCTTTTCTGAAGAACAACAGATAGCTGTTGCGGAGATATGTGCTGATATGCAAAACCCCGCCCACGTAATGAATCGTCTGTTATTGGGTGATGTGGGCACCGGAAAAACTGCTGTTGCCTGTATGGCGCTGGCGCTGGTTGCAGACACCGGCACTCAAGCTGCTGTAATGGCGCCAACGGGGGTATTGGCACAGCAATATGCAACAAGTATTGGCACACTCCTTGATAAGGTGGGTATTACTTGGGCGCTGCTCACGGGAGCTACGCCTTTGCCTGAGCGCCGCGATATTATTGAGCGCGCACAACAAGGCAAGATTACGGTGCTTATGGGCACTCATGCTATTCTTCAAGATGATGTTCAATTTGCACGTTTAAGTCTTGTGGTAATTGATGAACAGCATCGTTTTGGGGTTAATCAGCGCGCACAGCTACGTCAAAAAGGAATAGGTGCTGACCTGCTGGTTATGACAGCTACCCCAATTCCGAGAACACTTGCGCTATCGGTGTACGGCGATCTTGATACGAGTATCATCAAGCACCGCCCGATGCCCGGAGCAGGAGTGAAAACACAAGTATTGACTGATGAAAACCGTGATATTGCCTACGGTGCTCTGCGCGATACCATTGAAGCTGGGCAGCAAGCATATGTTATCTGCCCTTTGGTGAGTCCTAAAGACACGCAAGACGACCTTGATGACGTGCCATTTGTGGAGCGCGATGACAGAGGAGCTCCTACCCGCGCTACATATCTTAAGGCGGTAACTACCGAAGTTGACCATATTCGGCAGGTGTTTCCTCATGCGCGCGTAGCCATGCTGCATGGACGCATGAATGAGGCTGAAAAGCAACAGGTACTCTTTGATATGCAGGCGCATAAGTTTGATATTTTGGTCTCAACAACCGTTGTTGAAGTGGGTGTTGATATACCAAACGCTACGCTCATGATTATTGAGCACGGTGAGCGTTTTGGTTTGGCAACGCTGCACCAGCTTCGAGGACGCGTGGGGCGTGGGTCTATATCTGGTACTTGTTATGTTATTTCAAGCGCAGGCAAGCAACGCGCACGGCGCTCACCGGCACTCGACCGCTTAAAGGCGCTTGAGGCAAGCGCTGATGGCTTTGAGCTTGCTGAGCGCGACTTACGGCTTCGTCATGAGGGTGAGATTTTAGGGCTCCGGCAAAGCGGGGGTGTTACTTTGCGTTTTATAGATTTAGGTTCAGACGCGGATATTATTGAAGCCGCGCATCAAGATGCTCAGGACTTATTGGCTGTATCACCTACCCTTGAATGTAGGGAGACCTTGCCCTTACGTCATGAGCTTGTTGATAGGTTTGGCTCTGTTTTTGTTGAAGCGAGTGGAGCATGAGGGTTATTGCAGGAGAATGGCGTGGACGCAAGTTGTTTGAGCCCAAGGGGCGAGATACAGTGCGCCCTACTACTGACAGAGTGCGTGAAGCCATTGCGTCTATGCTTGAGGCTGCACGTGATGCCGGTATAGAAGGTTCTCGGGTGCTAGATGCCTTTGCGGGTTCAGGGGCCCTAGGGATAGAAATGCTTTCGCGCGGGGCGAGCTTTGTACAGTTTTTTGATTGCAATAAGCACTCAATAGCTCTGATTCAAAAAAATCTTGATAGCCTACCTGGAGCAGCTGTGCACTCACGGGTACAGCTTGGTGACGTATTGGCTCAGCGTTGGCATGTGCAGCAGATGCAGCCCTTTGATATGGTGCTCATTGACCCGCCCTATGCGCTTGGACCTGAGCCCGCTGAGCGCCTCATAGCACAGCTCATATCTGCAAAGATGTTAGCGCCGGGCGCACTTATTCTGGTTGAACGTGCGCAACAATCACCAGCACCTAAGCTTTCTGAGTGCAGTCTTTACAAAGAAAAGCGCTATGGTTCAAGCGCTGTTAATATATATCGCTTCGATACCATGTCTGCACTGCAAAACTGAGAGGATGTTGTGTGAAAACAGTTATTGAACATGCGCTTGTTCCGGGCACCTTTGACCCCATCACCTACGGGCATATTGATGTTGTTCGCCGCGCACGGCGCATCTTCTCAAAGGTTACTGTTGCGGTTGCTGAGTCGCTGGGCAAAAATGGTGGCACAACTTTCAGTCTTTCTGAGCGTGTTGAAATGGCACAGCGAGCACTCAAAGATTTAGATGGTGTTAAGGTAAAGCCGTTTTGTGGCTTGCTGGTTGATTTTGCGCATGAGGAGCAGGCAGGAGCTGTTGTTAAGGGTCTTAGAGCTATGACAGACTTTGAATATGAACTTCAACAGGCAGATCTTAACTTTCGTCTTGATGAGGGTCTTGAGTCAATTTTTGTCATGAGTAGTCCAAATTACGGGTATTTATCTTCCTCGGTTGTGCGCCAGATTGCTTCATTTGGAGGGGATGTGACAGAATTTGTTCCTCCCGTTGTAGCTGAAGCCCTCGCACGTCGGTTTGCTTCATAGGGTGTAAGCTGTGGTACTATCAGCACAGAAGATAGAATTTCGATGAAAGGAGACCGGATGCCAAGCGAGAATCTTCCGGGCGAGCGGATTGAGAGTTTGGTCGATGAGCTCGAGGGTATCATCGCTGAGGCCAAGCCACCGTTCGGTAAAGGTGCACAGTTCAAAGTCATCGAGACCGATGTCTTCTATAACATTTTAGATGAGATACGCATGAAGTATCCTGAGGAGTGGCAAAAGTCCCGCCGTATCTTGAAAGAGCGTGACGAGCTTTTGGCTTCTGCAGCAGCTCAGGCAGATTCTATTATTGCAGATGCCCAGCAGCAGGCGCTTACCATTGCCGGTGAGCAGGAGATTGTACGCTTGGCCCAGCAGCAGGCAGACGATATTCGCGATCGTGCTCAACAGTATGAGCGTGAGACGCGCTATGCAGCAGAGGACTATGCTGAGCAGGTCTTTACGCACCTAGAAGAAAACCTTAAGTCACTGACTGGCACCGTTGCACGTTGCCGTCAGCAGCTTAACGAAGGTGCAAATCGGCAACAGAATGGCGCTTGGTAGTCATGGCCATGCCCTCTGTCATTATTGATTTAACCGCTCAGCTAGAAAACCCTGGTGAGGCACAGTCGTTTACGGGGGATGTCTCGCTTGATTCCTACACCATAGGTGAGCGAACACTGGTGCTTGCGCAAGGACTTAGCTATGACCTCGTACTCACCAATGCCGGTAACGGTATCCTCCTGAGCGGTTTAGTGCGCGCTCAAGCTCAAACCTCATGTGACCGCTGTTTAGATGAGGCCTTCCTAGATATTGCCGCAGAGATTGAAGAGTTCTATCTCTTTGAAGAACAAGATGTGCGCGATGATGATGAAGATGGTTTTGAGCTCTTTCCGCAAGACCGCATCTTGGATGTCTCGCTTCCTTTGCTCGATGCGTTGATTATGGAAACTCCCTTCGTTGTCTTGTGTAGTAACGATTGCGCAGGTCTATGCCCCCACTGCGGTATAAATCTCAATAAAGAAAGCTGCTCGTGCGAGCTGGATAGGCGCGCCGAGAGCCGTGATAATCCCTTTGCGGCGCTCAAAGATTTGCATTTTGAAAAGGAGTCGTAAGGTTTTAAGGCTTTGTGATAAGGAAAATAGCTACTAGACAAGATATTTTTTCTTGCTATTATCAATCTCTGCGCGTAATCGTGCCAGAACTGAGTGATAAAGAGAGGTCAACATGCCAGTACCTAAGCAAAAAAAGGGCCGCGCGAAGACGCATTCCCGTCGTTCCGCAAACATGAAGATTTCCGCCCCAGCACAGTCCACGTGCCCTCGCTGTGGTGAGGTTAAGTTGCCGCATCACGTATGCCCTAACTGCGGTTTCTATAAAGACCGTGAGGTCATCGTTACTGAGTAGCGGTATATATTCGATTTGTCTCAATTGAGTACATTTCGATTTTACTGAATAGTGACACCATAGAAGACCGGCTCATACGGGCCGGTCTCTTTTGCGTTAGAGGATTAATATGAATACTCAAGCTCCCGTACGACTTGTTGTTGATGCTATGGGCGGCGACGAAGAACCGCAAGTTGTTTTAGCGGGAATTGCCGCGGCCTTAGAAGCAGATTCACAGCTTACTGTGTTGGTAGCAGGGCCAGAGTCAGTAATCCTTCCATTTTGTGAGGCGCATGAGCGCGCAGAAGCCTTGGTGGCGCCTGATACCATTGATATGGAAGATGACCCCATTCAAGCGGTGCTCACTAAGCGAAAAAGCTCTATTGTTGTAGGCTGCCGCGCTATTAAGCAAGGCAGAGCTGCTGGTATTTTTTCTGCGGGTTCAACGGGGGCTTGTGTGGCTGCTGGAACGGCCTACATCACTCCGTTTAAGGTGTTAGAAAACAATCGTAAACAGCCTATTCGTCCTTGCATTATATCGGCTATACCTACGCAAGCCGGAGGTTTAACTGTTTTTTGTGACCTCGGTGCAAATCCTGATGCTGAGCCGGTTGACGTGGTTCGTTTTGCCAAGATGGGTTGCGCCTATGCAAAGGTGGTGCTTGGTATTGAGCAGCCGCGTGTGGCACTGCTTTCAAATGGTACTGAAGACCATAAGGGCAGTCAGTCTAGCTTGGCATGCTTTGAGGTATGTAAATATGAAGTTCCTAATTTTGTTGGAAACGCTGAGGCTACCGATTTAACCAATGGTCGGGTTGATGTGGTGGTAGCTGATGGCTTTGTGGGCAATATTGCACTTAAAGCAACTGAGGGTGCAGCAAAACTTTTGCTGCACGAGCTAAAAGCAGCCTTTAACTCATCCTTACTCACTAAATTAGCTGGTCTTTTAATGCGGCGCAAACTTCGCGCTGTTAAAGATATGCTCTCTGGCGATGTACGTGGTGGAGCTATGCTTGTGGGTCTTAAGGGTGTCATGCTTATAGGTCATGGGGCAACCTCAGCAACCGCCGTTAAAAACGGAACCCTTGCCTGTGCGTCTGCAATTCGTGCGGGGCTTGTCCAAAAGGTGGCTCATTCTATCGATGAGATTGTTGAGTAGGGTAGAATAGCGCTTTAAGTATTTGTTGTCGATAGAGCTTGGCACTGGACAGGCTCATGAGAGGTAGGCACGCATGGATCAACAGGATTTGCTGTCCCGTGTGGCAGATGTTGCAGCTGATGTTTTGGGCATAGAGAGCGCAGAAATCACAGAAGAAACCACCTTTGATGACCTCGATGCAAATTCACTCGACCGTATTCAGCTCGTTACTGCCATAGAAGATGAATTTGATATTGAATTTCCTGATGAAGCACTTGAAGATTTAGTATCGGTGGGCGATGCGCTTGCCGCTATTGAATCTGCACTGGAGGCGTAGGCTATTTTGTCTCCTGCCGAAAAACTCGCCCGCGCTGAAACAATCTGTGCATATAGCTTTAAGCAAAAAAGTCTATTGCGCCAAGCTCTTACTCACCCTTCAGCGGTTGGGGATCAAGCAACGGGGCAATCCTATGAACGCCTTGAGTTTTTAGGCGATTCAATTTTGGGCTCTGTGGTTGCAGCGGCATTGTATGAAGCATATCCCAGTTTTGACGAAGGAAAGCTTACCCGGCTTAAGGTGTCGCTTGTCTCTGGGATGACCTTGTCTGAGGTGGGCGAGGAGCAGGGTATTACTGAGTGCATTTTTTTGGGAGCATCAGAGCTTGGTACCGGGTCGCGCGGTATGCATTCTGCCCTTGAAAATGTATATGAAGCGCTGGTAGGGGCGCTATACTTAGACGGTGGAATAGAGGCAGCAGAGAGTTTTATTATGCGAACGCTGCGCCCGCATCTTGCGGCTGATAGAGCTGAGCGACCTGAAAACCCCAAGTCTTATTTGCTTGAGCGTGTACAGGCAGATCGCTTAGGGCTCCTTACATATAAGATGGTTGATGTATCAGGTCCACCGCATCAACCTC
Source organism: Collinsella sp. zg1085 (assembly GCF_018889955.1). Taxonomy (GTDB): domain Bacteria; phylum Actinomycetota; class Coriobacteriia; order Coriobacteriales; family Coriobacteriaceae; genus Collinsella. Next base: position 1,062,253 of record NZ_CP076545.1, on the reverse strand, counting down.
GCTTTACAGCAGTGGCACTGCTTGATGGCGCACGGCAGGGCAAGGGGACGGGCTCTTCAAAGAAAGAGGCGGAGGCTGCGGCGGCCTTAGATGCGCTTGAGCGTTTGGGCTATACCACTCAAGGCGTCATCCTCAAACGAAAGCTTGGGTAGGCTCTATGTTTCTTAAATCGCTGACGCTTAAAGGTTTTAAGTCATTTGCTGACCGTGCTCATATGAGTTTTGAAGAGGGTTTAACGGTTATTGTTGGACCAAATGGGTCTGGCAAATCAAATATATCTGATGCAATTTTATGGGTGTTGGGCGAGCAGAGCGCCAAGCAACTGCGTGGTCAGGCTATGGAAGACGTGATTTTTTCAGGCTCTTCTGCACGTAAGCCGGTGGGAGTTGCTGAGGTAACTCTGGTGCTTGATAACGCGGATAGAACGCTTCCGGTTGACTTTCATGAGGTGGCTATAACGCGGCGCATGTATCGCTCAGGTGAGAGCGAGTATCTTATTAACGCAAGCCCTTGCCGCCTGATGGACATTCAGGATATTTTGCACGACTCCGGTCTTGGTAAAGATACACACTCCATCATTTCTCAGGGCAAGCTCGATGCAATTTTGCAAAGTCGCCCTGAAGAACGTCGCGCTCTTATAGAAGAAGCGGCTGGTATTTCTAAACATAAACGCCGCAAGGAGCGTGCGCAAAAAAAGATTTCGTCTATGGATGCCCACCTCACGCGGGCACGTGATATTAACCGTGAGCTCACACGTCAGCTTCGCCCGCTTGAGCGTCAAGTTGACCGTGCGCGCAAGTATCAAGACTTAACCAAACGAGCTCATGAGCTCACTCAAATCTTGGCAGTTGATGAGCTACGGCGCTTGCAGAGTCACTGGAAAAAACTTGAGCAGCAAGGCACTGAGGCTGATGCAGCGCTTGAGTTGGCGACATACCGTCATGCCGAAAAAGAGCGCGAGCTTGAAAAACTTCAGGTTATGCTTGAGGAAAAGGGTCTCTTTGTTGGAGATTTAGGCGAACAGCGCCGGCACATGCAAGATGTGGTGGGACGCATTGGCTCAGACATGCGCTTACTTGAAGAAAAAGGGCGCAACATGGTGCGCCAGCTTTCTGAGATGAGAAGTACCCTTTCAGGGTCAGAGCATCAGTATCGTCGCGTACAGGAAGAGCTGCAAGCCGCGCAGAAAGAGCTTGATGAGGTACGTGGCGCCCGGCAGGCAGCAGAGGCTGCCGTACAAGATGCAGGCCCTGCTGCCCGTGAGCTGCATAACAAACGAACCTCACTTGAACAAGGTATCGCTGATATGCAACGTGAGGTTCGAGGTCTTGAGCGCGAAATCGACGATGCTTCGCTTCAGCTTGCACGCCTGCGCGAAACGCTTTCAAATGCAGAACTTGAAGACTCCATGTTTGCCTCGCGTATAGAACAAATTGAGGAACAGTCTGAACAGGTGCATGCAGCGCTTTCAGCTCGACGAGACTACGTGGTAGAGCTTGAGGCAAAGCTGACTGATGCAAAGACGGCGGATGTTGAAGCAAAGGCCGCCTATCAAACTGCTCAAGCTGCACTTGTAGCTAGGCGAGCTGCCGAGCGTGCTGCAGCAGATAAATTATCTGAACTTGAGCTAGAGCTTAATAATTTGCGTCGTCTTGATGACCAGCATCTTCAAGGGTCTGAAATGCTGGATACCATCAGCTCGCAGCACCCCGATTATGTGAGTGCACGTTTTGCTGATGTGTTTGAGGCACCTGCCGATATTGAAAAGCTTGTTGAAAAGATATTGGGTTCAGATATGAACGCCCGTGTGGTGTCAGATGCTAACACCTTCTCGGTACTGGTTCCTGAACTTGAAGCGCAGGAGCTCTCTGGTGCAGCAACCCTTGTTACAGCGCAAACAAATCATGATGATGCTTCGGCACCATTTGGCACCCGCCTGATTGATATGTTGAGCATTACCCCTGGTTATGAGGGTGCCCTGCGTAATATGTTGGGTCATTATTATGTGGTTGATAGTGTCAATCAGGTTTTAGGCAGTTCGTCTCCAGCAGGTGTCATGTATGTCACACGCGCGGGAACTTGTATTTCTCATACACAGGTACTTCGTTTGGGAGCTCAGGCCTCTGTTCATGAAGGCACCCTTGAGCGCAAGCGTCGTATTCGTGAGTTGGCAGATGTACACCCTGATGTATCCGTGTTACATGAACAGGCGCAAAAACAGGTACTTGATGCCGAGCGCGCCCTTGAAGATGCGTCACAAGCAAAAGATGATGCTCGCCAAAGCATTGCTCAGCTCGATGGTGAGCTTGCGTCTGCCCGCTCAGAAATTGGACGCATGGAACATGAGCTTTCTCGTGCTCAAGCTGAGATGCATACCTTGCGTGAACGTCGTCATCAAGCGGCAGAAAAAGTTCAAGCAGCGCAGCCTAAGCTCGATGAATTGAGTACCAAGCGAGAAGCAGCGCGTGAGCACGTAGCAGAGCTTCGTGCAGCCTCGCAAAACGCCGCTGATGAACTTGAACAATTGCGAATACAAGATAGTGAAGCAACAGAACAGCTTGCAGAAGCAAAAATAAGACTTGCGTCAGCAACTGAACGTGAGCGCAATTTAGCAAAGCAAGTCCCAGAACTTGAACATCGCTTAGAGCGTCTGAACCACAAGATTCATGCAACACAGCAATCGGCGCGTTCGCTTGAGGTACTGCGCCTGCGTATAGACCCTCTGCACAGCCGCTATGACGCACTCCTTGAGAGAGCGCATGACTGGGCAGCGCGTTTGCGCGATCAGGCATCTATGGCAGAGGCAGGTACGAGTAGTTTACGAGAGACCATTGAGCATGCTAAGGCCGAGGTAGCAACAGCAAAGACTGCTGTTGATGATGCGCGTGCATCACTCAATGAGCTTCAGGTTGCGCGTGGTAAGCTTGAGGTTCAGGTTGAAAATGCGCTTGCATCAGTAACGGCAGAGGGCGGTGTTCTTGAAGAAGCGCTTATGCTGCCTGCTCCTGATGACCCCGCGGCTTGTCGGCGTGAACTAGAAGATATTGCCCGCCAAATCAACAATTTAGGCCCAGTTAATCAGGTGGCTTTTCAGGAATATGAGGAGCTTAAAGAGCGCTCAACATATGTTGAGGCGCAGCTTCAAGATTTGGAGCGCGCGCGTAACTCGCTTACCAAGATTATTCATGCCATTGACCGCAAAATGAAAAATCAATTCTTGCTAACCTTTGCTGAGGTTAATAAGAATTTCTGCGAAGTTTTTAGCATGTTATTTCCGGGTGGTCAGGCGCGCCTTGAAATGACTGACCCTGAGCACCCGGCAACAACAGGCATTGAGGTGGTGGCTCAACCTCGTGGTAAGCGCATTGCCAAGATGATGCTCATGAGCGGCGGTGAAAAGTCTCTCACCGCGCTTGCCCTTCTTTTTGCGGTATATCGCACGCGAACGGTACCGTTTTATGTATTAGATGAGGTTGAGGCGGCTCTTGATGATGCAAATTTGAGCAAGCTTATTGGTGCGCTAGATACCTTGCGCAGCTCAACGCAGCTGCTGGTAATTAGTCACCAGAGGCGCACTATGGAAGATGCCGATGTCCTCTACGGCGTTTCTATGCAAGCAGACGGCGTGAGCCGTGTGGTAAGTCAGCGCCTTGATCGCAGCTCCGGAAAGGTCGTGAATGTCTAATGGGTTTATTTGATTCATTGAAGCGTGGTCTTGAGCGCAGCCGTGAGGCCTTAAACGAGGTTTTTTATTTTGGCGGCGATGTTGATGAGCGTTTTTGGGAAGAGCTTGAGGATACCCTAGTTATGGGTGACATGGGCGCTGAGCTTGCCCTTTCTATCACCGATAAACTGCGTGAAGAGGCTGCGCGACAAAATCTCACCACTGCTCCTCAACTGCGCCGCGCTCTTACTGCGCGTCTCGCAGATATTTTTGTCGCACCTCGTAAAGATATTTTTGCTACGGGTCCTGCTTGTGTGCTGTTTGTCGGTATCAATGGTGCCGGCAAAACAACTACTGTGGGAAAACTTGCAGCTGCAGCAGCAGAACAGGGTCGTCGCGTGGTAATAGGAAGCGCCGATACCTTTCGGGCAGCAGCAATTGAGCAGCTCGATGTGTGGGGAAACCGCGCTGGTGTACCTGTGGTAAAACGCGACCGCGGCTCTGACCCGGCAAGTGTGTGCTTTGATGTCTTAGACGAAGCTGATGCCAGTGGTGCCGATTTGGTTTTGATTGATACGGCTGGTCGTCTGCATACGTCGGCGGAGCTTATGCGTGAGTTAAGTAAGGTGGTTAGCGTTACGCGCAAACGTGCCGAAAAACTCAAAGCCGGTCCCATGCCGGTTTACGTGGTGTTGGTAATCGATGCGGCCACCGGTCAAAACGGGCTCAATCAGGCACGTGAGTTTAACGATGCCCTAGGTCTTGACGGCATCATTCTTACCAAACTCGATGGTACCGCAAAGGGCGGCATTGCACTTGCGGTTGCGGCACGTCTTGGTTTGCCAATCTATCGTATTGGCGTAGGTGAGCATTTAGAAGATTTGCAAGTTTTTGATGCTCTGAGTTTTAGCCGAGCGCTGGTAGGAGAAGATTAAGAGCAACCATCTTATCTTAAGCGTTTTTGCAAGTACGAGTTTTTACGCTGTCAAAAAGGAGCGAGCCTATGTTTAATAGCTTATCCGATCGCCTTGCCGATACCTTTGACCGCCTGCGTGGCAAAGGAAAACTAACCGAGGCTGATATTACAAGTGCTATGCGCGATATTCGCATGGCTTTGCTTGAGGCAGACGTTAACTTTAAGGTGGTGCGCGATTTTGTTGAGCGCACGCGTGAGCGCTGTTTGACAGCTGAGGTGCTTGAATCACTGACCCCTGCGCAAAACGTTGTAAAAATTGTTCTTGACGAGCTTATTGTGCTCTTAGGTGCTACCGAGAGCAAATTGGTGCTATCAAGTCGTATTCCTAACGTTATTATGCTTGTGGGCCTCCAGGGTTCTGGTAAAACCACCGCTGCGGCAAAGCTTGCCTATCTCTTAAAAAAGCAAGGTAGAAGCCCTCTGCTTGCAGCATGCGACGTATATCGTCCTGCTGCAGCCGATCAGTTAGCTACCCTTGGTGGAGAAATTGGCGTACCAGTGTTTCGAGGTGATGGAGCCCACCCCATTCAAATTGCAGAAGATGCTGTTCGCGAGGCAGTCAATAGCATGCGTGATGTGGTGATTGTCGATACAGCAGGTCGCTTGCAAATTGATGAAGTCATGATGCAAGAGGCTGTTGATATTAAGCGCGCCGTTAAGCCTGATCAGGTGCTTATGGTTGTCGATGCCATGACTGGTCAAGATATTGTCAATGTTGTTGCTACTTTTGCTGAGCGCACTGAATTTGACGGCGTTATCGTATCTAAGCTTGATGGCGATGCTCGTGGCGGCGGTGCCTTATCGGTGCGTGCTGTTACCGGAAAACCCATTAAGTTTGCCTCCGTTGGTGAAAAACCTGATGCGCTTGAGGTATTTAACCCTGAGCGCATGGCCAAGCGTATTCTTGGTATGGGCGACGTAGTGGGCATTATCGAAAAGGCTCAGGAGATGGCAGACGCTCAGCAGATGGCTGCAGCTGAGCGCATGCTTCGCGATGGTCTGACCATGAACGACTTGCTTGAGCAAATGCGCACAATTCAAAAAATGGGTGGCATGACTAAGATTTTAGGCATGTTACCGGGTGGTCAGCGTGCCCTTGCCAAGATGGGGGGCAATTTAGACGAATCAAACTTTACGCGCTTTGAAGCCATGATTTTGTCGATGACCTCTGAGGAGCGTTTGCGCCCAAGCATGATTAACGGGCAGCGCCGCGCTCGTATTGCACGCGGCTCAGGCACCACACCAGCCGATGTAAATATCCTCATGAAGCAGTGGGGAGAGATGAACAAGATGATGGGCCGTATGCGCAATATGGCGCAACAACGCGGTGCTCAAAAGGCAAAGGGCAAAAAGGGTAAGAGCAAAAAAATGCGTATGCCAGGTCTTGGCAATTTAGCCGGCATGGATATGAGCCAGCTGATGGGCGGTTTAGGTGGCGGTACTGCTCCGCGTTCTGACCTTGATATGTTGCGCCAGATGGAAGAGCAGTTTAAGCGTCGATAGATAGTGTGAAATGGGTACAGTTTCACCTATGGCAAATAAGCGCTCGCCCCACGCAGTAAGGTATGAGCTTGTTGGTATCGGTATAGAGTGACTCAGTTATAAAACACGCTGGCAGGAGGAACTATGAGCAAGGCAGACCAGCTCTTTGTTAAAATGTGTCAGGATATTTTAGATAACGGTACAACTACCGAGGGCGAGAAGGTACGTCCGCACTGGGAAGATGGAACACCAGCTTATACAATCAAAAATTTTGGTGTAACCAATCGCTATGACTTGCGTGAAGAGTTTCCGGCGCTCACCTTGCGACGCACTGCCTTGAAGTCTGCCATGGATGAAATTTTATGGATTTATCAGAAGAAGTCGAATAATATCCACGACCTCAAGAGCCATATCTGGGACCAATGGGCTGATGAAACAGGTTCTATTGGTAAGGCGTATGGTTATCAGATTGCCCAGACCTCACACTATCCTGAGGGCGACTTTGACCAGATGGATCGCGTGCTGTATGACCTTGAGCACACGCCGTTTTCGCGTCGTATTATGACCAACATGTATACGTTTTCAGATTTACATGCAATGCATCTGTATCCGTGTGCATACAGCGTAACCTATAACGTTACTCAGGGGGCTCAAGATGCGCGGCCAGTACTTAATATGGTGCTCATGCAGCGCAGTCAAGATATTTTGGCGGCAAATAATTGGAATGTGTGCCAGTACGCTCTGTTGCTTATGATGGTTGCGCGCCACGTTAATATGGAGGCCGGAGAGCTGCTTCATGTTATTGTTGACGCGCATATCTATGACCGCCATGTGCCACTCGTGCGTGAGCTTATTAGCCGCCCGCAGCTTAGTGCGCCGTGCGTATCCTTAAATCCAGAGGTACGTAATTTTTACGACTTTACAACGGATGATTTGATAGTTGAGGGCTATGAGACAGGTCCGCAAATCAAGGGTATTCCAATTGCTGTGTAGATAGGGTTGACGGGTCTTTTTAGGCTCAATTGATAAAGGAGCATATATGGCAGTGCTTAAGGCAATTGTTGCAGTGTGTGACGACTGGGGTATTGGTTGCTCGGGTGACATGGTGGTTAATAATAAAGCCGATATGCGCCATTTTGTTGATGCAACTCGCGGGGCAACACTTGTCATGGGTAGAAAGACGCTTGAAAGCTTACCAGGAGCAAAGCCTTTACCTGGGCGGCGCAATATTGTTATTACGCGCGATAGTCAGTTTGCGCCGGCAGAGGTTGAAGTGATTCATAGTATTGACGAGCTCGATGAGCTTTTAGGTGTTGATGAACTTGCATGGGTTATTGGTGGCGGTCAAATATACCAAGCGCTTTTAGGGCGCTGTAGTGAGGCTATCATCACCAAGAACCATGTTGTTCATCCGGTGGATACACGGTTTCCTAATTTAGATGAGCATCCTGACTGGCGCTTAGTTAGTGAGTCTGACACTCACACAATTCAGGCGGGTGAGGGTGATGCGGGCGTAAAGTATCAGTTCTGTACCTATCAGCGCGTTTAGTATTTGGCGGGTGTGGGCTTCTGCGCTGAGGTGTAGTGCGCTATAGTTGATAAACACACAGGTTATCCGGATTACATGAAAAGGCTTGGAGCATATGAAAACCATCATTTTGTATCGTAGTCGTCATCATGGAAATACAAAAAAAGTTGTTGATGCGCTGGCTGCTGCCTTTCCTGATATTGATACCTTAGATATTGCAACACTTGGCAAACATGAGGTTCCTGACGTTTCGTCTTATCATTTAATTGGTGCTGCATCAGGGATTTATTATGGCGGCTTTGACGCAGGACTTAAGCGTGTGCTTGAGCAATGTCTAAGCTATGGTGATAAAGTCTTTGGGCTCATGACATATGGCGGTAACGAAAAATGGCATGGTCGAGACCTTGCAGGTGTTTGTCAGGTCAAAATGGCTACGGTTTTAACGATGTTTGGCTGCCAAGGTTACGATAGTTGGGGACCGTTCAAGCTTGTTGGCGGTATTGGTAAGGGGCATCCAAATCAAGACGACCTTGATGCTGCTATTGCTTTTTATGCACGCCTTGAAGAAGAATACGGACAAATCCTTGAAGACGAATGGAATAAGCGTGAACACCAGCGCGCGATTGACGCTCAAGCACCCAAGGGCGGCTTATTGAGCATGGTTAAGCGAACTGTGCGTGGTTTAGGCAAATCGTCTTCGCGCGACGCATAACTGTGAATATCATTCGGATTAACACGCTTGAGGATGAACGTCTGAGGGCTTATACCCGCTTGACCGAGCGTGAGCTGCGCTCGGTGCTTGAACCTGAGCAAGGTATCTTTATTGCAGAGAGCGCTAAGGTCATAGAGCGGGCGCTGGCAGCTGGCATGAGTGCGATGAGTTTTTTGATGGGCGAGCGCTGGCTTGATAGTTTGAGCCCTTTACTTAAAACGCTCAATCCCGACATTCCTATTTTTGTTGCAGACATGGAGCTCATGGAGCAACTTACGGGATTTAGCGTAACGCGCGGAGCACTTGCAGCTTTTCGTCGTCCGCCCTTACTGCCCGCAGCAGACTTTCTTGCAAGTCTAGCTCGTGCAAAAGCTCATCCGCCGCTTCGGGTTTGCGTACTTGAAGGTATTGTTGACCATACCAATGTAGGTGCTATTTTTCGCTCGGCGGCGGCGCTCAATGTTGATGGCATACTCGTAAGTCCAAATTGCTGCGACCCGCTGTATCGACGCGCGGTGCGCGTAAGCATGGGTACGGTCTTTCAGATTCCCTGGACACGCATAGGTAATACCATAAACACTTGGCCTGGCGATGGCATGAGGACGCTTAAAGCAGAAGGCTTTCTCTGTGCTGCACTTGCCTTGAGCGATACATCATATTCGTTGGATATGCCGCAACTGCAAGATATAGAGCGCTTGGCGCTGTTTATGGGTAGTGAGGGGTACGGTCTTTCGCCTAAAACTATTGCTCAAGCTGATATGTGTGTGCGTATTCCTATGGCTCATGGGGTTGATTCACTCAATGTTGCTGCTGCTTCTGCTGTTGCGTTTTGGCAGCTCTGCCCGCACGTATCAAATGAGTATTCTTATCGGGCGGGATTGTTTTCGTGATTGACATCTAAACTATGCTTGAGCGCGGGTATAGTTTGAGCGCACAAGCGTTATGAGAGGTGTATTATGCAGTTCAAACTGGTACAACTTTATTGAGGACCCCGATGGCTTTTGGCTCGAAATTATTCCCGCAAAATAGAATTTGAGGACCTAATTGCTTGCATTCAACGTGAACCGTGTGGGTGTTGAGCTAAGTATACAAGTATTTATAAACATAGGAATTTGTAGGGCTGTATGAAGGTACCCGTGCATCTTACAGCCTGTATATTGGTTAATTATTATGAGCGGTCTGCACATTGTTTCAGATGAGTTAGATATTTTTTAGTACCTGTTGATTAAATTAATTTAAGTAAAATACTTCATTAAGCTGTTTGTTCTCCAGTAGATTTCTTGGAGGATTGATATGGGGAATCGCTCTGTTGCTCGGGCAATCGCTGCGCTTGTGTTTATTTTTGCTGGCTTCCATTTAACTACTGTATTTGCAGATAATACGGGCGATTATGTGGCTGGCTCACCATCGAACTATCTTGAGACAGCGGCAGCTCGTCGTGATGGAGCTACTCTTTCTTCTGGGGATACGAGCGCAGAACTCGGAAACTCAGATACCTTAGCCACGCCGGTACTAGATGAGAGTAGTACCTCTGAAGAGCGTATTCCATCAATCTCAGACGTGCTTGTTCATGGCGAGTTCAATAGAGCTGCTGCGGGTGTTGATTACTTTAATAATATTTCTATCTCACTTATCGCTGATAACCTTACCGATGATAACTTTTTAACCCCCGAAGGTCTTCACTGGTCTGATAAGACACGTGTTGAGCTTATACACGGAGAAGAACTTGGTGACTTTGATTTTTCCACCTTTTCAGCAGGAGCGCCCCAAGCTTCAGTGCGTGCCTTTCGTATGAATGAAGGAGACTCAGGAAGAATTACCTATGTAGGCACAACCAAATCAGGTATTGAACTTGACCTTATCTGGACCGTTATAGGGTCAGACCAAGAGGATTGGGAGGCAAACTCTGGATACGAAGTTAACCCGTATAAGGGCTTAGGTTTTACTGGTGAGCAATACTTTCATGGAGCGCGCGGAAACGCAATCTCCGTGCTGTATAACCGTGCAAGTAATCTTGGGCTTCACTACCAGATTGTGAGACATAACACCACACATGAGCAGCCGGTGGTTGCAAGTTTTATCTCAACCGATATTGATTCGGCTCAAGGTGTAGTAACTGATTTGGCAAACTTAGTAGAGATTATCCCTGAAGAAAGTCATCTCACCAAACAAGATGGCATTATCTATGACACAACACCAGATGCAGAAAACCTCAATGGCTCGGTAGATCTTCCGCGAGGAGGATATTTAGGTGCGGGTTTTCTTTCAAGCTTTACCTATGTGTTTTATTCACCTGCACCTCAACGCGTGGCAGACTCATACGCTTATCCTCGGGCAGTGCGTTATGACTTGTTTGGTACAAGCCTACAAGCAAAGCTTCTTATTCGCATGCGGCAACACATTGTGGTGCGCTATGTTGATAGCTCTGGTGTTGAGCTTAAAGCTGAAGAACACTATCTTGGCTTGAGTGATGAGCGTTATAGTTTTCGCGCTGCATCGATTGATAACTATCAACTTCTCGACATCCAAAAAGATGAAAGCGACCCCACCTGCCCGGTACTCACCTTTGTATACACACCATTGCATAACGTTTGTTTTCACTTTGTAGATGAAGATAACAACAAGCTTATCGAGGATAAGCACGTGCGTGTGCTTAGTCAGAGAAATATCTCCTATGTACCTCCATTGCTTGCTGGTTATGAGCTGCCTGATACATTTGTTGGCACAATCACACAAGATACAGAACATAGCTTTGTGTATAAAAAGATTATCACGCTGGATAAACCCGATGCTGCTCAGCCTGCTCATTCTGCTCAGGCACAGAATGAGGGGAACGCAAGCGCATCTCACATACCTTCTGCTAGGCACACATACCCTAAAAGTACTCATCCCAAGCCTCATGGTATACGTGAAGGCAGTGTCTCTCATATCTTGCAACTCAAGTCCGATGTTGCAAGCTCTGCGCAAACAGAACCCGTTGACCCGTTTTTAGTGAATACCGGTATGACGAAAGAGCAGAAAGAACGCTTTCTTGCTTATATTGCTGAAGCTGAACGCCAGGGACGAGAAAAATATAGTAACAATCAGGCTCAGGTCAACCATACTGTGGATAATTGGATTGCCTATCCGGTCTATGCAACTAATATGCTGCAATCACTAGTGAATGACTTTGGTGATACGCCGCGCGTGGGGAATTATGGGGATGTATATAAAAATTTATGGGAGGTTCATCGAGACCAAAAATATAAGATTGATTTCCCACATCTTTTTACAACATTAGCCTCTATGAAGAAAAGCTCCTACTTCAAAGAGGCGCTAAAACTTGTAGTTGGGCGTTCTCCAAGTGTTTTTTGGGGAATAGCTCCTGATGATAATTTCTTTCAACTTAATTCATTTACTGGAGATTTGCTGACCACCATTGATACAAAAGACCGTAATACCGATATCGATGCTTTTATCTTTCAATATCACCCTGACTATAAAAACCTAAGTGATTATCAAAAGATTCTAAAACACTATCATATAAAAAATCTCGATACAGAACGTGAGCGCCTCTACCAAGAAGTTCTTAAATTGCAAGCAGGACCTGCCGTAAGCGCGCAAGAGCAAGAAATGCTTAATGTTTTCTTTGCAGCTGCAACGCTCGGGGGTGTGGGAGTTGCACTGTCTGGGCTTTTTAGCAAAGCAAGAAAAGAGTTTGAATCCTTTAGGGAAAATCCACATACCTATGCTATGCAAGCTATAAATGGTGCTGTTACAAGCATGCAGGCAGGTGTAACATCGTTTGTTAATAATCCGTTAGGTTTTATTAAGTCCCATATTATTAGCCCAGTTTTAAGTGCTGGATTAGGTGCCGTTACTCTGGGTGGCGCTTTAGTAAGAAAGCTTGGGGGAAACGTTTATGAATATGGTATTAAGCCGGTAGCACAATTTGTAGATAAGCATATCGTAAAGCCTGTTGGTTCTTTCCTAAAAGATTCTGCTAAATCAATTACCCGTTTAACAAAATCAGTGACCCAAGCTGTCTCAGATACTGTTTCCCGCAGCGTCAATGTCGTTAAGAAGGCAAGAGCTTCTCTATATCATAATGTGGTTAAGCCGATAATCAAAGCAGCACATACCCACGTGGTCAAGCCGGTGGTGAACAAGGTTATAAAGCCGGTAGTTAGGTTTGTTAACAAGCATGTGGTGCAGCCAATAGTTAAAAACGTGATAAAGCCGGTTTCCAACTTTGTGAACAACAATATTCTAAAGCCTGCCGCTGGCTTCATACATAGCATCACCAAGTCATTTATGCAAAAGCCAGCCAAGAAGAAGATTGTCAAGCCTGCGCACAAACAAGCAAAACCAGTACGCAGCGCAAGTTTACATGCAAAGAAAAAGACAAGTAAAACAACTTCGCGCACTACAAAGAAAAAAGCTACACAATCAGCTCGGAAGTATTCCAAACAGCTACGTCGTTAAGGAGACAGATTATGCGCAAAAAACCCATGAGACTCATTATCTTTATAATCTTGGTATGTGGCTATGTATATTTTAATCTCAAATTAAGCGCAGTTTACTATGCTCAACACACTCCTCATAAGGAGGGGGTAGAGCCAGTACTGATGGAGCTTGTAGATAGTCTGTATTGGGCAGCAACCCCTGATATTGAGGGTATTTCGTATGATTATGATGGCGGCAATGCTATATACAATTACAATTTTAAAGAAGAAAATGTACCGATTTTTGATAGCCATTATGGTCTAGAGTATTATTATTTTGATTCAGGGTCTAAACTTTATACTTTCGACTATAAATTCCAATTAGAGTCGGTATGGAATAGAGATTCTCTTTCGTCTGAGTCTACTGACGTAGATGTCAATGCAATCAAACGCGACATCTACAAAGTCGTCCAACCAGTCATTGACGCTCAGTCTAAACCGCTCCTTCTTAATCTCCAGTGGCTTTATGACCTTCTCAACAAAGACCGGTTTAACTAAGCTTGAGAGGTATAGGAGACTTGCCATGCGCAAAAAACTTATTAGAGTTCTTATCCTTTTAATTTTGGTATGTGGCTATATGTATTTAAATCTCAAATTACACGCAGTCTACTACGCTCACTACACCCCTCATAAAGAGGGGGTAGAGCCAGTACTGATGGAGCTTGTAGATAGTCTGTATTGGGCAGCAACCCCTGATATCGAGGGTATTTCATATGATTATGATGGTCCACGAGCTATTTTGAATAGCAACTATAAGGGAGAGTCGATACCGTCTTTTACAAGTTTTGAAGGGTTAAAATACAGATACTGTGATAATAGTGATTTAGCATTTACGTTCGATAGTAAATTTCAAATATCAAGAGTATATAACGGCAAGACAAACTCGCTTGAGTCTACTGACGTAGATGTCAATGCAATCAAACGCGACATCTACAAAGTCGTCCAACCAGTCATTGACGCTCAGTCTAAACCACTCCTTTTTAATCTCCAGTGGCTTTATGACCTTCTCAACAAAGACCGGTTTAACTAAGGTTGAGAGGTATAGGAGACTTGCCATGCGCAAAAAACTTATCAGAGTTCTTATCCTTATAGTCATAGTATGTGGCTATGTGTATTTTAATCTCAAATTAAGCGCAGTTTACTATGCTCAACACACTCCCCATAAAGAGAGGGTAGAGCCGGTGCTGATGGAGCTTGTAGATAGTCTGTATTGGGCAGCAACCCCTGATATCGAGGGTATTTCGTATGATTATGATGGCGGCAATGCTATATACAATTGTAATTTTAAAGAAGAAGATATTCCTCTGTTTGAGAGTCGTAATGGGTTAGAGTATGCGTACTATACTCCCAATTCTTTAACTTTTGTTTTCAATGATAGGTTTCAGTTAGTAAGAGTATATAACGACAAGACAAACTCACTTGAATCCACTGACGTAGATGTCAATGCAATCAAACGCGGCATCTACAAAGTTGTCCAACCAGTCATTGACGCTCAACATAAACCACTCCTTCTCAATCTCCAGTGGCTTTATGACCTTCTTAACAAAGACCGCTTTAACTAAGCTTGAGAGGTATAGGGGACAGATTATGCGCAAAAAACTTATTAGAGTTTTTATCCTTATAGTCATAGTATGTGGCTATGTGTATTTTAATCTCAAATTAAGCGCAGTCTACTACGCACACTATACCCCTCATAAAGAGGGAGTAGAGCCAGTACTGATGGAGCTTGTAGATAGTCTGTATTGGGCAGCAACCCCTGATATCGAGGGTTTTTCATATGATTATGATGGCGGCAATGCTATATACAATTACAATTTTAAAGAAGAAAATGTACCTCTGTTTGAAAGTCACTATAGCTTAGAGTACAGATATTATGCTTCAAATTCTTATTTTTTTGTTTTTGATGAAAAATTTCATTTAATTAGAGTTAGAGATGAAGAAATGAGACTTATTGATTTACAAAGTATTGATGTCAATGCAATCAAACGCGACATATACAAAGTCGTCCAACCAGTCATTGACGCTCAGTCTAAACCACTTCTTCTTAATCTTCAGTGGCTTTATGACCTTCTCAACAAAGAACGCTTTAACTAACTACAATCCATCGATTCCAAGTCTTTGCTCCAGTTTGAGGAAACTTATTGGCGTTACATCATTTTTGTATACCGTATGAGTTGCGGGGAATACTTTGCTCAGTTAATACGATTTGAGTGGAGTAGTGCTCATGGGAATGGATGAAAACAAGCGCCGACGTAACATGGTTTTGTATGTGCTTGCTGCGTTTGCCGTATATGTTGTATTGAATACCTTTGTGTTTCCACAATTAAAGACAGGTACTCAAGTTGAAAAGGTGAGCTATAGCGATTTTACAACGGCTCTTCAAGATAAGCGCGTTGACTCGCTAAAGTACACCTACGACAGTCAATCGGAAGCAAAGTATCTTCTTAAAGGTAATAAAGATACGGTATATACCACCTCGGTTCCTATCAATGATACCGAGATTTGGAAGCTCATTCGTGAGAGTGGTGCTAATACAAGTGTTGATATTCCTAATGAGTCATCAAATATGTGGCTCTATTACCTTCTAACCATATTTGGTCCAATTCTTCTTTTTATGGGTATTGGCTGGTGGCTTAACCGTCGTATGAAAAAAGCAATGGGAGACGATGGTCCTTCCATGAACTTTGGCGGCGGCTTTAATATGGGCGGCGGGCTCGGCAAATCGGGTGCGCGTATTGTTGCGAGCAAAGATGTAGGCGTGACCTTTAAGGATGTTGCCGGTCAAGAAGAGGCAAAAGAATCGCTCAAAGAAGTAGTTGATTTTCTTGAGAATCCTAAGCGCTATGAGGCAATTGGTGCCAAGTTGCCACGTGGAGCGCTTTTGGTGGGCCCTCCGGGTACCGGTAAAACCCTGATGGCTAAGGCAGTTGCTGGTGAGGCAGGAGTTCCGTTTTTTAGCATCTCAGGCTCTGAGTTTGTTGAGATGTTTGTAGGACGCGGTGCTGCAAAGGTGCGTGATTTGTTTAAGCAGGCAAATGAGAAAGCGCCCTGTATCGTTTTTATTGATGAGGTTGATACCATTGGTAAGCGGCGTGACGGCGGCGGCTTCTCGGGTAATGATGAGCGCGAACAGACGCTTAACCAGCTACTAACTGAGATGGATGGTTTTGATAACCATAAAGGTATTGTGGTGCTTGCTGCTACCAATCGTCCTGATTCGTTAGACCCAGCGCTTACGCGCCCTGGCCGCTTTGACCGTCGTATTCCGGTTGAGCTGCCTGATATGCGAGGTCGTCAGGCAATTCTTGAGCTACATGCTAAAGAGGTTAAAACGCAGCCACCCCTTGACTTAACGGTGATTGCTCGTTCAACACCAGGCGCTTCGGGTGCAGACTTAGCGAACATTATAAATGAGGGCGCACTTCGTGCTGTTCGTATGGGGCGCACGCGTGCCACGCAGGAGGATTTTGAAGAGTCGGTAGAGGTTGTTATTGCTGGTCAGCAGCGCAAGTCTACCGTGTTGTCAGACCATGAAAAGCGGGTTGTGGCGTATCACGAGATTGGTCATGCCTTAGTTGCGGCTTCACAAACACATAGTGCTCCTGTTACTAAGATTACGATTGTGCCGCGTACCAACGGTGCGCTGGGCTATACCATGCAAGTTGAGCAGGATGAGAAGTTTTTGACTACGCGCCAAGAAGCCCTCGACAAGTTAGCGGTGTATTGTGGTGGTCGCGCTGCTGAGGAGCTCATCTTTAACGAAATGACAACTGGTGCTGCAAATGATATTGAGCAGGCTACGCGATTAGCGCGCAATATGGTTACGCGTTTTGGCATGTCTGATGAGTTTGGCATGATGGCGCTTGGAACCGTTCAAAATGCCTATCTTAATCAAGATACTTCACTGACCTGTGCTCCGGGCACTGCTGAGCGCGTGGATGCTGATGTTAAGCAGATGATAGCCGCTGCTCACGCACGCGCACTACAGGTTTTGCGCGAGAATAAGTTTAAGCTTCATGAGCTGGCTCATTATTTGTATAAGAAAGAGACGATTACCGGCGAGGAGTTTATGACCCTACTCAAGCGAGAAAACCCTCTTATGAAGCAGGATTAAACCCTCTGGTTTGTTTGATAGTTACATCTACATCGACCTTGTGCATGCCTTATAAGTGAGTTGGGTATTGCGCAAGGTCGATTGCTATTTGTTGTATACGATTGCAGCACACTCGTCATGTATAGATTATTTACTTGATTTGCTTTGGTGTTGAGGGCGTATGCACGATTTATATCACGCTATTATGGAAGTCTCATTTATTGCACGCACGAAAGGCTGCATGCTATGTATTCAGAAACCGAGCCGCGCTACGCTATTCTTATCGATGCCGATAACATTTCAGAAAAGTATGTCAGCATTATTCTTGACGAGGTTAACAATGTGGGCATTGCCACGTACAAGCGCATTTATGGTGACTGGACTAGCACACGCATGACCAGCTGGAAAACCTGCCTTCTTAACCATTCAATTACCCCCATTCAGCAGTACAGCTATACCTATGGAAAGAATGCAACCGATTCAGCCATGATTATTGACGCCATGGATATACTCTACTCAGGCAACGTTGACGGCTTCGCTATTGTATCGTCTGATTCTGATTTTACGCGGCTGGTTGCTCGTTTGCGTGAGAGCGGTATGCAAGTTGTTGGCATGGGCGAGCAAAAAACGCCCAAGCCCTTTATTTCTGCCTGTAATCAGTTTAAGTACCTTGACTTGCTATTTAGCGAGGCAGAAAAAGCAAAGGCAGCCGAAGAAGCAGCTGAAAAGCAGCAAAAACAGACAGGTACACGTGATGGGGGAGATGCTGCGGATAGTGGGGCTGATGATGATTCGGGAAGCGCTCAGGCAGCCTTTGGTGAGATGACGCGTGCAGATAGGCGCAGACATCTCAAGGCAGTTCGCTCTGCAATCTCAGCAATTATTGATGCCTATGGTGATGAGGATGGTTGGATTACGCTGGGGCAGCTAGGCGATCAGCTCTCTCGTCGTTTGTCAGACTTTGATGTGCGCAATTATGGCTTTAAGCGACTTCGTCCGTTTTTAGGGTCACTTGGCGTATATGAGTTTTATGACCCCGAAGGCGAATATGGTCTACAACAGATTTATATGCGCGAGCGTGATGAATAGCGTTAGTGTTTCATGTCTTTTACGCCTATAGTATGTATAAGGTATAGCGGGTATAAAGCTATACCACGTATCTATAGAACAGTAAGTACGCGCGGGAGATATGTGCATTGACACGTATGAGCAACAATTTTCAAGCTAGTGATAGCACAGCAGTCCTACATATAGATGCGCAGCGCTTTCAAACAATATGGAAAAAGCTGACAAAACGAGAACGTGAGATTTGTAATCTATTGGTATGGGTTGAAGATGCAAAAGAGATAGCTCAGATACTGAGCGTATCTGAGTCAAGTGTACGCGTGCACTTATCGAGCATCTACCAAAAATTTGAAGTGAAGCGCCGCGCTGCCCTCAAAGCAATCCTTCTTGAACATACAAGCTTGGTAGAACAACTTGCTCATAGTGAAGGCTTTACACCACACATCCACTCTGCACCAGATACTCCCATACAGCATATCCCCTCAGCACATAATCAAGGCACTCGCTCAGCTCAGAGCGAAGCTATAGCTGAGAGTGAACCATCAGTCTTTGCGTATGTGCTTAATTGTTTGTATTGGATTAGTAGCCTTACACTTATTCCTATATCACTTTTAGAGATAAGATTTTCTTATCAGCAACCATTATTTCTGATGCTCGGCTTAATAGCGGGGATGTTGCTTGCATTTGGCTATAACATGCTTGCACATAGACTATCAAAATCTAAAATATCTAGGTATATGCATCGTGTTGATTGTCTCATTCATATTCTATCGACGATTACTCTTGTAGCTACAGTAAAGCTTTTTTATATGGAATACTTGTTTCATGCAAATATACTCTTCAACTTTATTGTTGGCTTTATACTTTCATTTCAAGTATTGCTTATATTCAATCAGGTGCAGTTTAGTGATATATCTGTTGCTAATCACGGTGAGCTGTCGTTTATTGCGGTGCTTATCGCTGTTGCAGGGTTAGTGGGTCTTGCGGTAATTAGTAAGGACTTTGCTTCAGTTATATGGGGACTCTCATTTTTACGCGTGGTTTCTTTAGTTTTTAGTTGCGTATATCCGAGACTGATAGGTTTTAATCGTTTAGAACATTGGCAAAGCAAGCCTCATGAAGTTCGCCAACTTATCGAGCGTGTGGCAGCATCGGATAAGCGGGCATGGACGTATATATTGTGTTGCTGCATGGGGCTGTTTCATGGATTAATGGCATTTGGAACTTTATATTCAGGTTCACAGGTTTC
This sequence comes from Collinsella sp. zg1085, assembly GCF_018889955.1. Classification (GTDB taxonomy): domain Bacteria; phylum Actinomycetota; class Coriobacteriia; order Coriobacteriales; family Coriobacteriaceae; genus Collinsella. Next base: position 1,043,000 of record NZ_CP076545.1, on the reverse strand, counting down.
ATATGCCTTTGTGCCCTGGATTTTTGTAAGTTTTTTAGGGATAGTACGATATGGATATAAACGTGTATCACATAAAACTTTCCTGTTAGACATAGCCCTTGGTGTATTCCTTGTTGTTATATTGGCTCAAATCATTTCGGTACAATTTGGTTCAGTTGTTTGTATTTGGTGTGCAAGTATATTGCTTATAAGAACGTATAAAAACTGGACCCTACCTTCACAAAATGTTTGTATGTTCTTCTTAGTATGTACCTTGATGATATATGTACTATTTGGTGCATTGTTATCCGATGTGCCAGAGCTTCAATCAATGATTCCGTATCCGGTTCATAGTGTTATCCAGATGACTCAGTATCTCATCATAGCTGCTATTTATACACTCAGTACGTTTGCTGGTATTTTATTTGTATATACACTGAGAAAGCTAGATAGCGAGGAACTTGTTCAACAGACGCAGTTTGGGTTTACAAAAGAGCAACAGTGTCGTTTTTTACAGTATTGCCAAGGTCAGAAGCTTGATGAATTAAAATCCCAAATACTTTTACGTGTCATTATGGGGCAAACAGCTAAGGAGATTGCTACAGAGCTTCATTATGCACCTAATACAATCAAACAATATAAATCAAAAGCATATCGCGAGTTGGGCGTTCATTCGCTGGAAGAACTTCTTAGCTTATATAAGCAGATAAATTGTATCTAAACATTTTATATACAAACGGTATACCGTATGTTTAGCGACTTGAGCGTATTCATTTGGCATAGTGGGAAGTGCCAAAAGTATTTGGCAACGTAGTTGATGTTCGATAGAGAGGAGATTCTTATGAACATCAAAAAGCATTTGATAACGTCGGTTGCTTTGAGTTAGGTTTGGTTAGAAGAGGCCGCTCGCATGAGCGTCTTTCTTTCGAGATGGGTAGCAGTATGCTCAGTAGAAAAGAAAAAGGTTTTATTGGTGCATTGGTTATAATTGCCTTGTCTCTTGGCGGGGTATTTGCCGTTAATCACATAAATGATTTACGCGAAAAAGAGCGCATTAAGCAAGAACAAGAAGCGGTAAACCATACGTACATGATTGGTGAAACTGCTGTATTAGATAACGATATTGAAGAAAAAACTGCCACTTCAACAGGTATGTATCGAGAGCGGTATGGTTGGAGTGGGGCACTCGAGTTCACGGTATTGAGTGCAGAGCTTGTTAACGACCCTGATGTTGTATCTCAAAAACTCAATTCAGGCTATCTCCCAGATAGGGAATGGTACTACGATTCTCGTGAACATAACGTTGTTGTAGTATATGGACGCTTGCATAACGTTAATGCGGAGCAGCTCAAAGAAAACGAGCATGGGTTTAAATGGTTTTTTATGAATTTTGGTTTTACAAAATCATCTGGTCTTCCATATTTTGACGGACTTGACGCAGAGTTAAGAGATGTATATCAAGAGCTTTATTATACTACTCTTGAAAAGGGTGAGACAAAAGACGTTACCCTTGCAATTCCTGTAGATAAGCATGCAGACCCAAAAGACATTTATATGTATTACGGTGACTGGGATTTACGTCATAAGTTTCACTTTGACTTGGGGCTATCATGAGCGTCGCTAAAACGAGATTGTGGCCAGTTTTGCGATTTGAGTTGATAAAGTGTTTTAACTCAAAGTGGATGTTTGTTGCGTTATCAATAGGGATTTTGCTTGCACTTAGCTCAGCCATCGAAGCAACCCAGTATGTATACGGTCTATTGGCTACGCATATGGACTACTGGTCAAATATGTATAGCTATTCTAATTGGATGGTTGCTAACTGTAACGCACGTTTAAGTCCAACTATATTTTTCTACGTAGTACCTTTACTTGTTTTGATACCCTATGCATGGTCTGCCATCACTGAGCGAAGTAATGGTTTTGATATTCAGGTTTTTTCACGCAGTTCAAAGAGGTATGTTTTACTTTCACGGTCTATTACAGCTTTTTGTTCTGGGTTTGCATGTACTGCTATTCCTTTATTGGTTAATTTTGCAGTACTCGTTCTGCTCATGCCTTCAATTCCTGCAATCTATGAGGATTGGAATGTGCTGGGTATATTTGACGACTCATTTTTAAGTCAATTGTTTTATAGCGCTCCTTTACTATATGTTGCTGCTATGACTCTAGTAGATGGTGCTTTAATGGGCGTTTGGGCTCTTACGGTGTTCTCGCTGTCGGTTTTTATAAAAAATCGAGTCATGCTTTTAACGCTGCCCTATGTAGGTTTATTAGGTTGGAAATATTTTTCAGGTCAGATATTCACTACGCTTCTGATTCAAGGTCCAAGTCTTAATTTTATTGATGACATGCAAGGCACCTTTTACTGGACAAAAACAGACCCTCTATTTATGGGCTTACAGGTGCTGATTCTACTTGCTGTAGCCATGGCTTGTTTTGTCATAATGCGTCGCAGAGAGCTTATCTCATGAGTGTTCATACACGTATAAAGCGCCTCATTTCAATTGAGCTTTCAGGTGCTCGGTATAGACTTATAGCCCTGCTCATGCTTCAAGCTGTGTTAGTGATAGTGCTGCTTGGCATTCGCTATATATCTGCTTATTTTTCTGATGTCCCAACCAATGGCTTGAGTTTGGGCGATAACTTGGCACTTGTGTTTTTGGGTGTTAAGCCGTTTGAGTTCCGCGAGGGCTTGCTGTTTATTCCACCATTGGAATGGCTCTTCTTTCTTATGGTTTTGTTTTATGGGCCAGTGCTGATAGTTTCTTCAGGAATGAATGAATATCTTCATCGCATCGTTCATTTATTGGGTTCGCGGCAGCTGTTTTGGTTGATACAGTCAGTTCTTAATGCTCTTATAATCACAGTAAGTTTTGCACTGGTAGGCATTGTTGTGTTTGGTTGGACACTTATCCATGGTCAGGCTATCCAAGCAGATATAAGCCAAGCATTATTCGCGGTTGCGACTATATCAAGAAGTAGTGACATACATACTTCTATAAACGTCGTGCCGTTTCTTTTTGGTGTATGGCTTACCCTTCTTGCCCTTTCGCAGATTCAGTTGCTGATAGGTCTGGTTTGGGAGTCATCTATTGCATATATGACAACAATAGTAGAGCTGCTTGCGGCTGCTTATTTTAACAACTTTCTCCTAAGCGCTAATGTATTCATGGTGCTTCGCTGGGGTGATTTTATTCGGTCAGGTTTACCATTTATTCCCAGTTTGCTCATAGCACTAAGCCTAGGCTTTATTGCCTTTTTGGTAGGCTTTTGGGTAGTTGACCGTGCTGATATTTTTCAGAAAGGAATCCGGATATGGCAGTAGAGGTAAAATATGTCACCAAGCACTTTGGTCCGGATACCGTGCTTGATAAGGTTTCAATTGTGGCTCCCACATCTCAGGTTACCGGTCTACAAGGCATCAATGGTTCTGGTAAAACCATGCTTATGCGTGCTATCTGTGGTCTTATCCATATTGATGAGGGTGAAATCTGGATAGATGATACTTTGCTTGGAACCGACATGGAGTTTCCACCTCATGTGGGCGTGTTACTTGAGCAGGCATCATTTCTTGGAGATAAAACAGCTTTTTGGAATCTCTACCAACTTGCCCGCATTAAAGGCTTGATTGGCGAAGATGAAGTGCGAGATGCTCTCAAAAAAGTAGGCCTTGACCCAGATTTGAGAAAACCTTTTAAGAAATACTCCCAAGGTATGCGCCAGCGTGTAGGTATTGCAGCAGCAATTATGGAAAGACCTAACTTACTCATCTTAGATGAGCCTACCAATGCTCTTGATGAAGCAGGTATAGCTTTGTTAGAAGATATTTTGCATGAAGCCTGTGCATGGGGTGCTACGGTTATTGTGTCGTGTCACGATACAGAGATTCTTCAAGCCTTTACCCATCAAATATATCATCTGAGAAATGGTCAGGTTATTGATTGGACACAACATGCATAAGGTAAAGCATCCAGTTCTAGTATCACTTATATGTATGATAGCCCTTATAGCTTTAATTGCTGTACGTGCAGTATATGTCACCTCAACAGCTCCCCAGCCAAAGATTGAAACCTATAAATTAGGGGAGTGGATAGCACTCAATAACGCCAATCTCATCAACGAGCCCGATAAGTCAGGTGCTTATAGCTTTAAGGTTGATAAAGCAGAGCTTATGTCAGCTAACGAATATATTGCAAGCTATAGTAAAGACCAAAGCCGTCACTACACAGGTGATGATGGTGATATACAAAGTGTGGTAGTGCTCACGATGACCGTTAAGAATACCGGCACTGACATAGGTGGCGTTGATGGCTTTATGTGGAGAATTATTCCTAAAGCGATGAATGCTGAATATCGCTTTGATGAGAAGTTATTTAGTTTTGCTGAGCCATCGATAACGAGCGGAATGTTTGCAGTTGCGCCGAGCAAAGAATATGCAACTCATATCCCCTTTAGCTATATTGGTGACGCTCCTTTTGGAGGGCCGGTTGGCATCGAGGTGAGAAAGGCAATTTCCGAAGGTTGCGCACACCTCTCATTCTCACATTATCCTGTACGAAAGTCGCTTTATTTTGAGATGACCCGCTCGTAGGAGCGTCAGTATCCCATTAGCTTGCCCGCGCATTGTTACAAAGCTGCAAATAACTTTTTGATGCTCGCTTTTGAGACGTATACTTGCCCGCATGTAAAACCGACATGGGGAGGGAAAATATGCGCAGTGTTCAAATGAGCAACTATACCGTTGGTGAGGATTGCTTTGACGCAATTCCTGAGGCGCTCGCGCCCTATGGCGCTACATCGGTGGTGTTAGTGGGCGGAGCACGCGCACTAGCAGCGGCGGCACCCGGTATTCAGGCTGTGCTTGCAAAGACAAACATACAGGTACTGGATACCATTGTGTATGGTACCGACTCTTCTCAAACAAATGTTGATAAACTCGCGGCTAATCCTAACTTTCGAGATGCTGATGTTGCCTTTGCTATCGGTGGCGGCAAGGCTATCGATACGGTAAAAACAGCGGCGTTGGAGCTTAATAAAACAGTCTTTTCGGTGCCAACAATTTGCTCAAATTGTTCAGCTGCTACAGCAATTGCCGTGGTCTATAACGACGATGGCTCGCTTAATCGTTATTCGTATCCGCAGGCACCTGCGCATATCTTTATTAACCCCAAGGTAATTGCCGAGGCACCGGCTGAGTATTTCTGGGCGGGTATTGGTGACGCACTTTCAAAGCAGCCTGAGGTTGTGTATGCCACCAGCGAAGATGAGCTTTCTCATACAGCCGAGCTGGGACTCGCGCTTGCGCTCACTTGCTCCGAGCCGCTGTTTAGTTATGGTCCTCAAGCGCTTCTTGATGTGCGGGCAAATCGTTCAACCGAGGCAGTTAAGCGAATCGCTCTCGATATTGTTGTAAATACCGGCTATGTAAGCAATCTTACCAACCAGCCAGACTTTTATTACAACTCCTCTTTAGCGCATGCTTTCTATAATGCAACTACTCGTATTGAGCGTGAGGGTCATTACCTGCACGGAGAGGTTGTTAGCTTTGGCGTATTGGTTCTGTTTGCATATGCCCACAACCAAGAAGAGTTTGAGCGGTATGCACACTTTAACCGTGAACTTGGTCTGCCGGTAACGCTGGCAGAGCTTGGTTTAGATGAGAGCCATCTTGATGCACTTGCCACGTTTGCCCAGGATACCAACGAATGGCGCCAGGGACACCCGCAGCCATTTGAGCCGTCTTTGTTCATTGATGCAATTCGTGCAGCAGATGCGTATGGACAAAGCCTTCTGTAGTTTGCGCTAGAAAGTAGGTCTTGAGCGTGCTACACTGTGCGCTCAGAGGCTATGACGGGGACGAGTACATATGTGCTCTGCGCATAAAGAGAGCAGGTTCTTTGGCTGAAAAACCTGCGCGCATCGTATATGGAATATCACCCCTGAGCTGCGGCCCCAACGGGCGTGTATAACATTCACGCGCTAGTAGACGTCGCCGAGATGACCGTCGTTATAGGTCAGCCGAGTAGCGGTTTGATACACATGCTGTCAAACCTGAGCTGGGTGCACAAGCGAAGAGCAGGCTCATGTGAGTTATATGCGCTTCGTCCCAGCTGATATGTGGGACGGGCGCATTTTTTTGTGCGTCCACAAACAAGAAAGGTTGTATCTCATGGCACATGAGTACAAGCAAACTATGAATCTGCCAAAGACGGCATTTCCCATGCGTGCTGCTTTAGCACAACGTGAGCCTGAGCGCTTAGCTCGTTGGCAGACCAATCGGGTATATGAGCAGCTGCTCAAAAAGAACGCAGGTCATCCGCGCTTTGTGTTGCACGATGGTCCACCCTATGCAAATGGCCCTATTCATATTGGCCATGCTATGAATAAAATCTCTAAGGATATTATTAACCGCTATCAAGCAATGCAGGGCTTTGAAACACCTTATGTGCCTGGCTGGGACTGCCATGGTCAGCCTATTGAGCACAAGGTTGAAGAGGCGGTGGGCACAAGTAAGTTTAACCAGATGTCTACTGCTACCATTCGTGAAATGTGCAATACCTTTGCTGTTGAAAACATTGAGCTGCAAAAAGCTGGGTTTCGTCGCCTTGGAGTGTTAGGTGAGTGGGATAAGCCCTATCTCACCTTGCACCATATTCATGATGCAGCTGATATTGAAGTCTTTAAGGCCATGTTCGATAAGGGCATGATTTACCGGGGTCACAAGCCGGTTCATTGGTGCAAGCATTGTCATACCGCGCTTGCTGAGGCAGAAATTGAATATGGCGATGAGACAAGCCCCTCAATTTATGTACGCTTTGAGCTTCTGCAAAAACCTGCAGGTCTTGAGTCTTTTGCAGGTCCTGTTGACTTTGTAATCTGGACAACAACCCCTTGGACCATTCCATCAGACCAGGCGGTTTCTTTAAAGCCGGGCGCTGCTTATGTTGCTGTTGAGCATGATGGACGCGCTGAGATTATGCTTGAATCCCTTGCGCCTCAGGTCTGCGAGATAGCTGGCTGGGATTACACGCCTGTTATGGTGGATGGTAAACCCTACGTGGTACCCGCCGAAACCTTTGATCACATGCATTATCGCCAGCCTGTCTTTGACGATATTGAGGGTGTCGCACTGTTGGCTGACTACGTTGGCACCGAAGACGGTACTGGTATTGTTCACAACTCACCTGGTCATGGTGTTGATGACTATTATGTTTGCCTACATGAGGGCATGGAAATTTGTATGCCGGTTGATGATGATGGAAAGTTTTATACCGGTGATGTTTTTGGCACTGGCGGCCCCTTCTCAGGTATGGATACTGATGAGGCAAACCCTCACATCATCGCATTTTTGCGTGAGCGCAATACGCTTGTTGCCGAGAAAAAAATTACGCATAGCTATCCGCATTGCTGGCGCTGTAAGCATCCGGTGTTATTCCGTGCAACCGATCAGTGGTTTGTGTCAATGGATAAAACTGGCTTGCGTGAACAGGCAAGCCATGCCATTGAGCAGGAGGTTCGTTGGTATCCGCCGCGCGCTGCTAACCGCATTGGTGCTATGGTAGCTCAGCGGCCCGACTGGTGTATCTCGCGTCAGCGCAATTGGGGTGTGCCTATTCCAAGCTTTACGTGCGCGTCGTGCGGCGAAAAGGTCATGAATGACGCAACGCTTGATGCGGTGATTGAGCTCTTTCAAGAAAAGGGCTCAGACGCGTGGTTTATCGATGAGCCTGCAAGCTATTTGGGAGAGGCCTGCGTGTGCTCAGCATGCGGCAGCCATGAGCTTAAGGCTGATAGAGATATTTTAGATGTCTGGTGGGATTCGGGCGTGTCGTGGCGTGCAGTATGTGAAGGTCGCGATAATCTGAGCTACCCAGCTGATGTGTATTTGGAGGGCTCTGATCAGCATCGTGGCTGGTTCCAGAGTTCACTGCTTACCAGTGTAGGTGCTAACGGTCATGCGCCTTATAAAGCAGTTGTTTCTCAGGGCTTTACCCTGGATGGAGAAGGTCGAAAAATGTCCAAGAGTTTGGGCAATGTTATTGACCCTAATCAGGTATGTGCCGAGATGGGTGCAGATATTATTCGCTTGTGGGTTGCAAGTGTTGATACGTCTAACGACGTTGCCATAGACCATGAAATCCTAGCGCGTACCTCTGACGCATATCGTCGCTTTAGAAATACCTTGCGCTACCTACTTTCAGTTATCGAGGGCGATTTTGAACCTGAGCATGATGCTTTGCCTTTTGAAGAGCTTGAACCGCTTGATAAGCTTATGATGGCACGCTTAACTCTTGTTCAGGCAGAGGTTGATGAGGCGTACGCCAACTACGAGTTTAACCGCGCTTATCGCGCTCTGTATGATTTTGTTGTCACTGAGCTGTCAAATGTTTATTTGGACGCCTTAAAAGACCGTCTCTATTGTGATGCACCTCAGGCCAAGAGCCGCCGTAGTGCCCAGACCGTTGTTGCTGAGCTGCTCTCAATGCTCCTGCGCGATTTGCAACCTATTCTTGCATATACCACTGATGAGGTTATGGAATATGCACCTGCAAGCTGCAGAGATTATCAAGAATACGCTGCGTTGCTTTCATGGTATCAAGCGCCAATAACGCACGAGCAAGCGCTTGCTTATAAACCCACGCTTGATGCGGCTTTGACGCTAAGAAGCGTAGTTACCAAGGCATTGGAAGATGCACGTGCGGCAGGTAGCTTTACCAAGAGTCAGCAGGTTAAGGTGTGTGCAACGGTGCCTGCTGAGCTATATGACCTGCTCTCAGGTGATAAGGCGTGCGACCTAGCCGAGTTTTATATTGTGAGCGAGCTTGAGCTGCGTGTTGGCGATGAGCTTATGGCTGAGGTATATCCGGCGGCAGGAGCATGCTGCGAGCGCTGTTGGAACTATCGTGTGTCAACGGGCGTTCATGGAGAGCACGAGCAGATTTGCGATCGCTGCGCAGAAGCGCTGGGAGCGTAGAATCGTGGCGTCCTTTATTCCGGCACGTGCCTGGCGCGCTTCACGTGCGCTGGGCTGTGCCTTAGCCGTTATAGTACTCGATCAGCTTACAAAACTTCTGGTAGTGAGCTACCTTGCACCTCATGCAGACACGGCACCTAAGGCAGTTCCTTTTTTGCCGGGACTCTTGGAGTTGCGCTATGTTGAAAACAGAGGAGCTGCGTTTAGCATTGGCGAGGGTTTTTCTGGCGTGTTTGTTTTTTTGGCGCTTGCAATAACTATCGCTACAATTGCCTATCTTTCACGAGCTCCTCAGGTCTCAAAGCTTGAGCTTATAGGCTTGGCGCTGGTGGTGGGAGGTGCATTAGGCAATGCGCTTGACCGAGTGCTGCGTGGTTTTGTTGTTGACTTTTTTGCAACCACCTTTATTGATTTTCCGGTGTTTAACGTAGCTGATATTGCCATTGATGTTGGGGTTGTATTGGCCTGTATAGGCTATATGTTTTTGTCACCTGCAAATCGCGTTGATGCGACGGAAGAGCTTAATCGTCGTGACCGCATAGCTCAGGCAAAACGTGCAGCCAAAAAGGATATGCGCTAATGCCAGTACTTGAGGGCTTGGTATATCCAGAGCATGATGGTATGCGACTCGATAGTTTTTTAGCAACGCTTGAGGGTGTTCATTCGCGCTCTCAAGCGGCGCGCCTTATTGAAGAGGGTGCAGTGACGCTTAATGGCCTTACCTGCAGCTCAAAAAAGACGTCGGTTTGTACGGGCGATCGTATTGCTGTATGCGTGCCTGAGCCTCTTGTGTTTAATCAGGTACAAGCTGAGGCAATTCCGCTTGATATTCGCTTTGAAGATGAGCACCTGATTGTGCTTTCAAAGCCACGCGGCCTTGTATGTCATCCCGCGCAAGGGCATGTATCGGGCACGCTTGCAAACGCACTTGTACACCATTGTGGTCTTGACCATTTGGGTACGCTCCAAGGTGAGGATAGACCAGGCATTGTACATCGTCTTGATCGTGATACTTCAGGGCTTATGTTGGCTGCTAAGTCTGATGAAGCTCAAGTAGCACTTCAAAATCTCATTCGTACCAGAACCCTCGATAGACGGTATATTACGTTGGTGCATGGTGGCTTGAGCTTAGCTGAGGGGACCATAAACACCGGAATTGCCCGCTCGTCAAAAGACCGGCTGCGCATGGCGGTAAGTGACGACCCGGCAGCTCGTCAGGCTATTACGAGCTTTCGTGTGCTTGAGCATTTTGCCTCGCAGCGAGGTGATGAGGGCTACACACTGGTTGAATGTCATTTGTTTACCGGTCGAACACATCAAATACGGGTACATATGCACCACATTGGACATCCGCTCGTGGGCGACCCGCTCTATGGTAAGGGTTCAGCGTCGATGAATCTTGGGCTAACTCGTCAGTTCCTCCATTCGTGGTACGTAGCATTTAATCACCCCATGAGTGGTGAGCCGCTCTGTTTTACCGATATGTTGCCATGGGATTTAGCACAAGCACTCGATGATATACGTTTGCGCTCAGAGGGAACAAGTGCGGTGGGGGATGACATAATTCCTATGCTAGGACTTTTAGATTAAGAAATTCTTTTGCTAGCTCACACAGCACATTCACCATTTTGAGGTGATAATTCGCTACACTTTGTGCGCCCTGTTTATCGGTTGAGGAGTTATATACGTGGCACCTATTGAATACTTCAACGTGCTTATCGCCATACTCTTTACGGTAAGCTATGTGTACCAAGTGGTGTTTTTTATCATTGGAGCTATACAAGGACAGGTGCAACTACCAGCCGCATCAAGACTTCATCGCTATGCCTTTTTTATTGCTGCTCACAATGAAGAGGCAGTGATTGCAAACTTGGTAAGCTCTATTAAAGACCAAGACTATCCAACAGATTTAATTGATGTCTTTGTGGTGGCTGACGCATGTACCGATAATACTGCTCAAGTGGCGCGCGATGCAGGAGCCATTGTGTATGAGCGCCATGATTTGGCGCGTAAGGGAAAAAGCTGGGTGATGGATTTTGGTTTCAAAAAAATCCTAGAAGACTATCCAGGGCGCTATGAAGCCTACTTTATTTTTGATGCTGATAATCTGCTCTCAAAAGACTACGTGCGCATTATGAACGATGGCTTTGACCAGGGTTTTCAGGTGCTTACAAGCTATCGAAACTCAAAAAACTTTGGTCATTCATGGATTTCAGCAGCCTACTCGATTTGGTTTATTCGCGAGGCACGCTTTCTCAATAATGCGCGTATGCTACTTAATACTTCATGCGCTGTGTCTGGTTCGGGCTATCTCATCTCTGCGCGCATTGTTGAGGCAATGCGCGGCTGGGACTTTCATACGCTTACCGAAGATATTCAACTTTCAAGTTTTTGTGCCATTCATGGTATTCGCATTGGGTATACCCCTGCTGAGTTCTATGATGAGCAACCTTTGACGCTGAGCGCCTCAATCAAGCAGCGCAGACGCTGGGTTAAAGGCTTTTATCAGGTGTTTTTTACCTACGGCAAACAGCTTGTGCAAAGTGTTGTTAAACATCACTCTTTTGCAGCGTTTGATTTGCTGATGGTTATTGCTCCAGCTACTCTTTTGAGTCTAACGTCATTGATAGCAAATGGTTCCATGCTGCTCGTTGGCACCTTAACTCAGGGCTTTTTAGTAACTGATGCCGAGATGACTCAAATTCTTGGGTCTATTGTGCTGAGCTTTTTAGGCATGTATGTCACCTATTTTAGTATGGCGCTCACTACCACAATATTGGAATACAAGCACATTCACTGCCGCTCAAAGTTACGCATCCTGAGCAATCTATTTGCATTTCCGCTGTTTATGTTTACCTACATTCCGCTAACAGTAACGGCTCTATTCTTAAAAGTTGACTGGATTCCCACGCCTCATGACGTGTCGGTTACCCTTGAGGAGGTGCTCAATAAATAGTAGGTACCTAAGGCGCCACCATAGGGCATATACAGCCCTGCGCACCATATAGGCTAGGTCGTTTTGATTTGAATTGATGCGGTAAAAAATCTTAGACCTGTTTATATGTATGAGGTGCTTGAGCTGGGGCATCTCCAAAGAACCAGTCATCAAGATGAGTTGAATTATCATCATCAAGATACTCATCATAATCAAAGTCGTCATATTCATCGGATTCATCATAGCGGTCAAAGTCGTTATTGAGCCAGTCGCGCTTTTCTTGCGATTCTAAGAAGTTCATAAATCGCTCGCCTGCACCAGTGAGTGTCAGTGCGTTATATCCAGCGAATATACCGGTAGCAGCGAGTAGCATAAGACCGCCTAATACACAGATGGTTACAATATAGGCAACAGGCGAGCCGGTACTTTGATTGGCGCTTCCTGCCATGGCACCCTCAACCTCAACTGTGTGTGCTTCAGACGTAGGGGTATCGTGCTGGTCCATATCTCTACTCCTTTATCGCTCGAATTTGGGCATAAGTATACGCAAGTTTAGAACCAACTATACCGCGCCTTTGACACTATGCGCCATGTCCAAGAAGGGGAGAGGTTTATGGTGGCATTTGATTATCTGCTATATGTTCCCCATATATTGATATATGTTTTTCTTGGCTATGCAAGCTATCGCGATAGTATCGAGCGCCGCTTCCCTCATGGGCTTGCCGGCATTATGTGCCTTCTTGCGCTCAGTACTCATCTTATAGGTCCACTATATTTTTTGCTGCTAGGACAAATTATTGGGTCTCAGGCTTTTCATATGGTAGTAGCGAGCCTCTCAGCAACCCTACCCATGAGCTTGCTGATTACACTAGCCCTGATAGGTATTGAGCTTTTGTGGCGGCACGTGCTGGGCCAAATGGGTATGGGCATGGGCGACATCAAACTAATTGGAATTTTGAGCATCATCAATCCGTATCTCGCACTCATTTCTCTTGCAGGTGGTCTTATGCTTTCTGCCTTAGTCTGCTTGGTTATGAGGCGCAAGAGCTTTCCAGCTATTCCGGGCATCAGCATAGGCTGGCTGCTTTCAAATTTATCTATGATGCTTTTGTTGAGATGATATGAGTTGTGTCCTCACACTGTGCGACACTCTTCTCAAAAGAACATGAGAGAGGAAGCAGCATGAATCACCTTACAATACTCGAAGCACTACCCGATAGTCTAAGTGCTGAACTTATCGAACGCATGCAAGCAGACCGTGCGGCTGCTTGGCAAAATCCGCATAGAACTAATAATGAAGACGTTATCCGGCGCTTTAATCGCCCACAAGATGTTAGTAGTCTTTGGCGTCCGGCTTTTGTTCGTGATACCGAAAAGATTTTGCACCTGCCAGCATATAACCGCTATAACGGCAAAACGCAGGTATTTAGCTTTCGCAGCAACGATGACCTGTCGCGTCGAGGTCTTCATGTGCAGCTGGTAGCGCGTATTGCACGCGATATTGGTTTTGCCTTAGGGCTTAATCAAGACCTCATTGAGGCTATTGGTCTTGGTCATGATTTAGGGCATACACCGTTTGGGCATGCCGGCGAGCGCTGCTTAGATAGTATTTTATTTGCCCGTACTGGTCGTCATTTTTATCACAATGTCCATTCTGTTCGGGTGATGGACGTGCTCTATGGGCGCAATATTTCACTTCAAACACTTGATGGGGCACTCACGCATAACGGCGAATATGAACAGCGTGTATTTGAGCTTTCAGGGCTTTCAAGCTTTGATGAGTTTGATGAGCTTGTATCTGAGTGTTATACCAAAGCTGATATGGCAATTGGGCATTTACGTCCATCGACCCTTGAGGCCTGTGTGGTGCGCATTTCAGACATTATTGCCTATGTTGGTCGTGATAGGCAGGATGCCATTGAGGCGGGATTGCTGAGCGGAGACGACTTTGAAGACGGTATGGGTGGCGCTTATAACTCGTGGATTTTGACTCGTGCCTCAATTGACATTATTGAACATAGCTATGGTAAGAATCACATTGAAATGAGTGAGGCTTTATTTGCTGAGCTATCTCGGGCAAAGGCAGAAAACTATGCCAAGATTTATCGTTCAGGCGGGGTTGAAGGTGAGCGCGCCGATGTTTTGAATCATGCCTTTAACCTTATGTATGAACACTTTTTAGGTGATTTGCGAGCAGGCGATAGTTCAAGCTACATTTTTAGGCATCATATCAATCGAATCTCTGCTCAGCTCAAAAACTATGGTAGAAGCTATGATTGGGAGCATGACTTCAATCAGACAGTTGTAGATTACATTGCTAGCATGACTGATGGCTATTTTACGGAACTTGCAAGCAAGCTCTTCCCTGAGCTGCATTTTCCTCAGCGTACATATATTAATGAGTCATAAGTAATATGCGTTATGGCTCTGAGCGGGTAGTATAGAAGCTATGGAAGACTTGTTCTCACAACATGAGCGTGATACTGAGTTTAAGCACGCTCCTCTTGCAGTACGTATGCGTCCTCAATCCCTTGAGGAGTTTGTTGGGCAAACGGCTGCGGTGGGCGAGGGCTCATGGTTGCGCTTGGCAATTGAGCATGATGTGCTAACGAGCGTTATCTTATATGGACCGGCAGGTACCGGCAAAACTACCTTGGCTCACATCATCGCGCATCGCACACGTAGTGAATTTGTTGAAGTGTCTGCTATTACAGGTACCGTAAAAGACCTTCGCCGCGAGATTGACGCAGCAAAACAACGCCTTCTTCAGTTTGATAGAAGAACCATTTTGTTTGTTGATGAGATACATCGTTTTTCTCGTTCTCAGCAAGATGCACTTCTACATGCAGTTGAAAATCGAACGCTGGTGCTTATAGGTGCAACAACTGAAAACCCATATTTTGAGGTTAATGGTGCATTGTTATCGCGCTCAAGGGTAGTTGAGCTTGTGCACCTTTTTGATGCTGATATAGAGCGTTTGGTGTGCCGTGCAATAGATGCGCCAGCAGGTTTAGCGGGTGCGGTATCACTTGATAGTGAGGTTATACATGCACTGGTTGTACTTGCCGCAGGAGATGCGCGCGCGGCACTTACTAGTCTTGAGCTTGCGGCAGAGATAGCTTTGCAGCACACATCTAAACGTCCTGCACCAGTTACCTTAGAAGATGTACAGCTTGCTAATCCGCGCCGAGGTCTTATATATGATAAATCGGGCGATATGCACTATGACATTATCTCAGCTTTTATTAAGTCGATGCGCGGTTCTGACCCTGACGCTACTATCTATTGGCTAGCACGCATGATAGACGCAGGTGAAGACCCCAAGTTTATTGCACGACGTATTCTTATCCAAGCTTCAGAAGATATTGGCAATGCTGATCCACAGGCAATTTGTGTTGCTGAGGCTGCATTTAAGGCTGCTGAGGTTATTGGTTATCCTGAGTGTCGGATTAACCTTGCGCAGGCAGCGCTATACAACGCACTTGCTCCTAAGAGCAATGCGGCGGAGGCTGCTATAGATGCAGCTTTGGCGGATGTTCGTTCAAGTTCAACACGTGAAGTTCCTGCTCATTTACGCGATCGGCATCGTCCGGGTTCTGAGTTATATGGCAACTATCTGTATCCACATAATTACCCAGAAGGTTGGGTTGAGCAGCAATATCTTCCCGATGGTTTAGAGCCTGGATCGTTTTATCAGCCATCGGGTCGAGGATGGGAGAGTTGGCGCATGGAGCAGCTTGGAGGGCATCGCTCAACAAAACCACAAGAAACTCCGCCCGCTTCGTGAGAAATATAACTGTACCGAAAGCTATGTAGTGTTTGAGGGTAGGATAGTATGCGATATATCGGTGGAGTCAAGGAGGCCTTATGAGCCCTATAGAAATTGCTTTACTCGTTCTAGTGGTGGCTGGTATCTGGGCTCTGATTGAGCTGGCGCTTACCTTGAAGCGCAGCCGCCAGGTGGTGTCAGATTTGAGCAATACGGTTGAGGAGCTTGAATCTAGCCTGAACGAGGCACGTCCCATGATTGCTAAGCTCGACGGTGCACTCGATGACTTACAACCTGCCCTTGTGCAAATTGAGCCCATGCTTAAGCAGGCAAACATTGCTATAGAGGCGCTTTCTGCAGATTTGCTTGAGGTAAACGGCGTTATCCGTGATGTTTCTGCAATTACTGGTTCGGTTTCTCATGCTTCAAATTCAGTGGCAGGTGTTGCTGATGCAGCTGTAGCCAAGGTTGGCCAGCTATTTGGAAAAAAGCAGGAGAGTCAACGTGTTGAGTCGCTTCCTCAGTCTGAGCCAGATGCACCAGCGCTCGAAGACGCGGAAAAACCTTTAGCGCAAGCAGCGGAAACACCCGCTTCTCAGCAGTATTATACCTATGACACAACACCCGCTTCAAAGGAGTAAGCCCATGGATAACCGTAGTCCTATTAGTTTAGTGCTTGAGCCCAAGCCTTGTCTTGCACGTCTTGTTCGCATGACTGCAGCAAATATTGGCTTGCTTTCATCAATGTCAGTTGATCGCATTGAAGATGTGCGCATGGCGGCTGAGGAGGCCTTCATCTACGCCTGTTCAATTGTTCATACTGACTGTGTGAGCTTTCACTTTTATGTTGATGAGCAACAGATTCGTGTGCGTGTTGAGTTTCCGTTGAGCGCATTTCCTGAGTCAGATTCAGACGACCCCACAGCTGAGTATTCAGATCTTATTCTGGCATCGGTGTGCGATAGTTATAAAAAGATGTCTGACCCAGCTCAACTTGAGTTTGTTTTGAAGGCTGATGTGTAATGGCCGAGACTGAGAAGACCAAAACCATACGGTCGGCTAAGTCTGCTTGGGATAAAGAAAAAACACGCGAGCTCTTTCGCCGTCTTAAAGAGCAAGACGACATGGACGCTCGTGAAAAAATCGTTATGTCCCACATGAACTTAGTTCGGTTTTTGGCAAACAAATTCAAAAATCGTGGCGAGCCCCTTGATGACCTCATTCAGGTTGGATATTTGGGTTTGTTAAAAGCAATTGATCGCTTCGACCCGTCGCGCGGCCTCGAATTTACTACCTTTGCCACGCCCACCATTATGGGAGAAATTAAGCGGCACTTTCGCGATAAGGGATGGAGCGTGCGTGTTCCGCGTCGTTTGCAGGAGCTCTCGGCTAAAGTTAATCAGGCCACTGACCTTTTAACCACTGAACTCCAGCGCTCGCCTAAGGTTGAAGAAATTGCCGCGTATTTAGAGGCAACCGTCGATGAGGTTTTAGAAGCAATTGAGTCTTCCTCAGCATATAGTTCGGTGCCTCTCGAGGGTCCTTCATCGACCGACCCTGAGGATACACCTTCTGTTATTGAGCGCTATGCTACCGAAGATACTGAGCTTGCGTTTACCGATGATCGCTTGGTCATAGAAGAGGCTCTTGCAGGCTTTTCGCCCCGCGAGCGTGAGGTTATTGAGCTACGTTTTGTAAAAGGCATGACGCAGATTGAGATAGCAGAACAACTCGGTATATCTCAGGTTCAGGTTTCGCGCCTTTTGCGCCGCACGCTTAAAAAGGTACAGGAAAAGATTGACCCAACCGGCGAGCTATCGGCTTCTATGAGTTAAGAAAGGTGCATTTGTGGCGCAACTACATCAACAAGATATGTGGAATCGCTCACGTCAGGCGCTCGTACATATTTGGGCACTCATTGGTCTAGCCATTATCTTGATGGGGCTTTTGCATGTGCTCAACCTGCTTTCAAGTGCCGTGATGTTTTTGGGGGTGGGTTGTGTTGTTGCGTTTGTGGCATCTCCTATGGTCAACTATCTACAACGTCACCATGTACCGCGCGGTATTGCAGCATTTTTAGCCCTGCTTGTAGTTGTTATTGCGGCAGTTATCTTGTTTTCAATTTTGATTCCGGTGCTTATTGACCAGCTTATGGAGCTTCTGCGCGAGTTGCCTTCTCAAATTTCGCATATGAGCACGTGGTTTAGCCAGTTTGAACGGGAAGTTGATATTGTCAAAAATCTTGGCGAATATATTGATATTGCATCGTTGATTTCAACACTTCAAGACAGCTTTAACTCCATTGCTCGCGATTTGCTTCTCACCATCAGAAACGGCATTGTTCCCTTGGTTAATAATGTTGCATCAACGATGTTTACCTTCTTCTTAGGTCTGGTTTTGGCATATTGGCTTGCCTGCGATTATCCAGGTATGAATCAAGAGATATGTCGCGTGCTTGGGGACGAGCGAGCAGGTGAGTATCGACTCCTTATGGCAGTTATCGGTCAGTCAGTTGGCGGTTACTTGCGCTCTATGATTTTTACTGCGGTTGTTCGAGGTGTGTTGTCCTTTATTGGTTTTAGTTTGGTAGCACACCCATACGCTGCAGCGATGGCTGTAATTACTGGCATTTTGAGCTTTATTCCGGTTATTGGTCCTTTGTTTAGTGCGGTGATTGTAACGCTAACTGGTCTTTTTGCAGGACCAATCGTTGCCTTTTGGTCCTTGGTGGCTGCTATGGTGGCGCAAAATATTACGGATAACGTGATAGGTCCAAAAATTACCGAAAGTACCATGTCCATACACCCGGTTGTTTCGCTCCTTGCGTTAATGATTGGGTCTGCTTTGGGCGGTGCTATGGGCATGGTAATTGCTATTCCTGCAGCTGCTGTGGCAAAAAATATTTTTGTATTCTACTATGAAAGCCGTACTGGTCGGCAGGTGGTTTCGTATAACGGTGTCTTGTTCAAGGGTACGCCCTACCAAGATGTACACGGGGCTCCGGTTCCTGCTTATGATGCGCTTGGCAATGACCGCTTTGCGATAGATTCTGAGCTTATCGATGCAAAAGATATACCGCTTGCAACTGCTGCTCCCAAACCAGAGGGTAGTGATTTAGACACCAATCCGTGGGACCGTATCATGAAGCGTATGCACAGCAGCGATGAGCTAAAAGATGATGAGGATAGCTCGGTCTAGGCTCACAGGTGAAATGAGTATGTGCTTTAACAATTGAGCTTCGGTATCAGATAATTGACACATTACACAGGGTAGCCATAGCTCCCTCAAAAGACCTGCAAGAATAAGAAATTACTCTGAGGGAAGTCATGCATACCTGTATAATAACTCCCGTTATAACGAGTACTTGAGCTGCAGGTGGTATACCGTTTGGTGCCGCATGTTTGTGTACGTAAGGCTAGTTGAGGAGAACGACCCTATGAGCACTGATTTTCCTACGATGACAACCGCAGAGATTCGAGCGGCATATCTTCGTTTTTTTGAGGAGCGCGGCTGTAAGGCATATCCAAGCTCTTCATTAGTTCCTGATGACCCCTCACTTTTGCTTGCAAATGCTGGTATGAATCAATTTAAGGAATACTATCAGGGGAAGCGTACCATGAAAGAAATTGGTGCCTGCTCCTGTCAGAAGTGTGTGCGCACTAACGATATTGATGTCATTGGCTCAGATGGTAGGCATCTCTCGTTTTTTGAGATGCTAGGCAATTTTTCGTTTGGTGGTGTTTCTAAAGAGCAAGCATGTTCGTGGGCTTATGAGCTTATTACTGAGGTCTTTAAGCTTCCCGCCGATAGGCTCTACTTTACGGTGTTTACCGAAGATGATGAAACACACGCTATTTGGCGCTCCCTTGGGGTGCCTGAGAATCATATTTCGCGCCTAGGGGAAGATGATAATTTCTGGGCAGCAGGTCCTACAGGCCCCTGTGGTCCTTGTTCAGAAATTTATTTTGACCAAGGTGAGGCAAGCGGTTGCGGAAGTCCTGATTGTGCGCCGGGCTGTGATTGTGACCGCTATTTAGAGTTTTGGAATCTCGTTTTTACTCAGTTTGATCGCCAAGAAGATGGCTCAATGCCAGAATTGCCGCATCGCAACCTTGATACCGGCATGGGGCTTGAGCGCATGGCGGCTATCATGCAGCACAAAAGCTCAAACTATGACGGTGACCTTATGCAGTCCCTCATTGCGCTGGGTGCTCAAATTTCGGGACAGGTATATGAGGCAGATGTATACAGTGGACCTAGTCGCTCGTTGCGCATTATTGCCGATGCTGCACGCGCGGTGACCTTCCTGATTGCTGATGGGGTTTTGCCGGGCAACGAAGGGCGCGGATATGTGTTGCGCCGCTTGCTACGCCGTGCTGTTTTTCATGGTCGTATGCTGGGCATTCAAACAGCCTTCCTCAATTTGTTCTCACAAGAAGTGACCTCGCTTATGGGAGACGCATACCCTGAGTTACTTGAAAACAAAGACCTTATTACAGGTATTATTAAGGCTGAAGAAGAGCGTTTTAGCACAACGCTCGAGAGCGGTCGTGTTTATTTAGACGAGGCACTTTCTCACGTATCAGCAGGTGAGGCTTTGGCTGGTTCAACTGCCTTTATGCTGCATGACACCTTTGGTTTCCCCATTGATCTTACCGTTGAGATTGCTGAGGCACAAGGCGTACATGTTGATATGGACGGCTTTGATGCTGCAATGACTGAGCAGCGCTCTCGTGCGCGTGCTGCTGTTGAAGGGGACGCTTGGGGAAGCTTTAACGATGTATGGACAGAGCTTGCCGATGAGCTACGTCCAACTGAATTTGTGGGCTATGACCACGGGTCTGTTGATGATGTAGAGGTTTTGGCTCTGGTTAAAGATGGCGTGCGTGTATCTTCTGCGGCTGTTGGTGAGACTGTTGAGATTGTTCTTGACCGCACGCCCTTTTATGCCGAGATGGGCGGTCAGGTAGGAGATAGCGGTACCTTACAAGGTGCAGATGCTGAGCTTAAGGTGTGTGACACCAAGCTTAAATCAGGCTTATATGTTCACCATGCTGAGGTCTTGTATGGCTCGGTGTCGGTGGGCGATTGTGTGACAGGTGCTATAGATGAGCGCCGCCGTGCACTCATTCGGCGCAATCATACCGCAACCCATCTGCTTGACGCAGCACTTAAGCTTGTGTTGGGTGAGCACGTACATCAGGCAGGCTCTCTTTTGGATGACGAGCGTCTCCGTTTTGACTTTACGCACTTTGAGGCACTAACAACTGAGCAGATTCAGCGCATTGAGTCGATGGTTAATGATGAAATCCTAGCGGCGAAGCCCGTTCTTACTCAGATGATGAATATCGACGACGCAAAGGCGGCAGGTGCTGTAGCACTTTTTGGTGAGAAATACGGCGATGTGGTGCGTGTAGTGAGCGTTGGTAGCGAGAACCGTCCGTTTAGCCGTGAGCTTTGTGGTGGCACGCATGTTGCAAATAGTGCTGAGATTGGCATATTTAAGATTATCTCTGAGAGTTCTACCGGCTCAAATGTTCGTCGTATTGAGGCAATGACAAGCCTTGGTGCCTTGGCTTATCTCAATGAAAAAGAGCAGCTTTTAGACCAAGCTGCAGCAGAGCTTAAATGCCGTCCTGAAGAGGTATCTTTGCGCATAGCAGATACAAAGCGCCAGCTTCGTGAGTCTGAGCAAAAGCTCAAAGCTAGCCTTATGGGTGGCGCATCAAGCCGTGTGCAAGATGCTTTGGCATCAGCTGTTGAGGTGGATGGCTATCACGCGGTTATAGCGCGCATGGATGGTCTTGAGGCAAAAGAGCTGCGCGATGTATGGGATGCACTGCGCAGTCGCAGCCAGGTTACAGCACTTGCTTGCGTGCTTGCCACGGCAACACCTGAGGGCAAGGTAGGGTTGCTTGCTGCTGCTACTGATGATGCGGTTGCAGCAGGGTTTATGGCAGGCAAGATGATTGCCTCGATTGCCGAGAAGGTAGGCGGTCGTGGTGGTGGTAAGCCTACGATGGCTCAAGCCGGTGGCAAAGATGTAGCAGGTATTGATGCTGCTCTTGAGCTTGCGCGGGAGCTTTTAGGTCGATAAGGTTAGTAATTTGGTAGCGCTTGCACTCGACATAGGAGATACACGTATCGGTATTGCAGCATCTGATCGCTCAGCCCGCTTGGCAAATCCGGTAGCTGTTGTAGCAACTCAAGAGGTGTTGCAGGGCGCGCGCTCATTTCGCCGTATTTTAGAAGACTACGAGCCAGATATATTGGTTTGTGGTCTTCCTAAAACGCTTTCAGGCGATGAAGGTCCTCAAGCTGCTCATGTGCGTGAGCTGGCGAGCCACATTCAACAGCTAACCCAGCTTCCGCTTGTGTTTGTAGACGAGCGCCTATCATCACGTGAGGCAAAACGCCTATTATCTTCTCAAGGCTGTAGCGAGAAGCAGATGCGGGGCAAGATAGATATGATTGCCGCGTCCTTATTTTTGCAGGTGTGGCTTGATGCCCAAAACCGAGAGGACACTCATGAGCACGGAGCCAAGGTATAGTTCAAATTCGGTACAGCGTCCACGTGCCGGCGCGCATTTTCGTGAGAGTACGCCTGCGCCGGTGCACGCAAAGAGGGCTGTTCCTAGCTCGCATATAAACCTTGCACAGCAAAACCCCTATCGCCGTCCGGCAAAATCATTCGCATCAAAGCTTGCCCTTGTTTTTGGTGTGCTAGGAGTGCTGGTGCTTATTGGCGTGCTCGTTGTTGTTTTTGTGCTGCCACGTTTTGGACAAACAGAAAAGAGTCCAGTATTGGGCACAAAAGTAGAAGTTGTTATTCCGCAAGGTGCTGGGGGAGACCAAATTGCCTCCATTCTTGCAAAGGCTCACGTTATAGACGACCCAAAGGCATATTATGCAGCGGTGAGCGCCTTAAATGCTGAGCTTTCACTGCAGCCGGGAACGTATGAGTTTGAGGTTGGACAAGACCCTGAGTCGGTGGTCAAACAACTCATGGCAGGCTCTAACATACAAGGTCTTAAGCTCACCATTCCGGAAGGTCTTACGGTTAAACAAACTGCCGCAAAAGTTCAAGAGGCGCTTGGTATATCTGCTGATGAGTTTATCAACCAAGCAAAGGCTTCAAACTATGTGGGAGAGTATCCCTTCCTTGAGGCTGCGGTAAACGATTCGCTTGAGGGCTTTTTATTTCCCAAAACTTACAGTTTTTCTGCGCAACCTTCAGCAGATGAGCTTATTCGTACGCTACTTAATCAGCATGTAGATGAGTATGCTAGCTTTGATATGAATGCCGCGCGCAATACAATCAAAGAACAGTACGGCATCGAGATGAGTGACTACGACTTCTTGATTATGGCCTCAATGATTGAACGCGAAGCGCTCGATGATGAGCAGCGCTACAATGTTGCGTCGGTTTTTTACAATCGCTTAAAGATTGGCATGTTGTTACAGTCTGATGCAACAATGGGCTACGTTACCGGAGGGCCTGTTAGCGCGGCAGACTTGAGACAAGAAAGTCCGTATAATACCTATCTCAATAAGGGTCTGGTGCCCACACCTATTTGTGCTCCATCGCTCGCATCTATGAAAGCAGCACTTAATCCCGCATCGACCGATTATATATACTTCTTTATTACAAAAGATTTGACACGCTTTTCGCGTACGCATGAAGAGCATGAGGCAGCTATTCGGGAGAGCAAATCATGAGTATCTTTGCGCCACATCGCTATGTTGCATCTGTTGAGAAGATTAACCTGCATGAGCTCAAAGCACGCGGGATTCGTGCAATTTTGCTTGACCGCGATAATACCCTCGTGCCTCTTGATTGCCGATGTGCGCCTCAAAGTGTAGTTGCGTGGCTTCATGAGGCGCGTGCACTTGGAATCAAGCTCTATATGGTGTCAAATAATATACATCGACGTGAGGTAGCACGCTCTGCCCATGAGCTTGACATGGGTTATATATGCAATGCGCTCAAGCCCTTACCGTTTGCCCTGAAACGCGCTTGTAAGCACTTGGACGTTTTACCTGCAGAGGCTGTTATGATTGGTGATCAGCTGTATACCGATGTATGGTCAGGCAATTTGGCGGGTGCATATACCATTTTAGTTAAGCCGCAAGCGCAGACTGATATGTGGTATACGCACGTGTTGCGCATCTTTGAGCGGGCAGCACTTGCGCATATTCCGTGTGAGGAATAAGTGGGTATGCCTGAGCTCGATTCTAAACAAAGTCTGCCACGTAAGACCTGTGACCATATCTTTTTTGTTGGCTTTTTGGGAGCGGGCAAGTCTACACTTGCCAAAAATCTTGGACGCATGTTTCATCGGCGCTATGTTGACACTGACCGCTTGGTTGAACGTCAACAGGGTATGAGCGTTACGCAGATTTTTGCATCCGAAGGGGAGTCAGCGTTTCGTCGCTATGAAACGGCTATTTTGCAAGACTTAGCGCTTGAGCAGTCACTGTTGGTGTCGTGTGGTGGCGGTATTATCGAGACAGAGCAGAATATAGAGCTTATGCGTGATATGGGCTATGTGGTTCATCTCGACGGTGACTTGGAAGATTCTTTGCGCCAAATTCGTCGTGCTGATACACGTCCCGATTTTCAATCGGTCAATCATGCACGTGAGCTCTTTTGGCATCGTTTGCCGCGCTATCAGGCAGTGGCAGATATGACAATAGATATTCGTAGGAAGTCATTTACGCGCGTTGCTTATGAGGTTGCCGAGCTGTTATTGGAGCGTGATTTATTGTGATTCGTCGTAAGCTCATAAATTTTGCTGAGATGAGCTGTGATTATCGGGTAGGTCCAGATGCTCTTGTTGAGCTTGGGTCTCTTGTGCAAAGTATTGTGGGTACGCCAAAGCGCGCACTTCTTTTAATGGGACAATCCCACCAAGCTGAGGCGGGCGTACTAGCTCAACGCGCTCTTATCGACGCTGGTTTTCAGGTATTTGATGTTGTGCTTTCTGAAGGCGAAGCACCATTCAATCTGAGTGTTGCCCACGCACTGTTTGAGCACCTTGATGAGTACAACATTACAGCAGATGATGTTGTTGTGGCTTTGGGCAACATGGATATATGCAGCCTTGCTAGCTATTGTGCTCCTCACTGGTGCGGTGGCGTGGCGCTCGCACTTGTTCCCACTACTTTGGATGCTATGGTGTGCTCTGCCACACAAATGCGTGGTTTAGCAACAAGTAAACACGCTGAGATGCTTTGGCTGCATGCCCACCCAGATTTAGTTGTAGCAAATCTTGACTTTATACAAGAGGCCACGCCTGAGAGTTTGCAACTTGGCTACCTTGAGCTAATAAGCTCGGCGTTGATGGATAGCAAGCACGCGTGGAATCGTCTCGAAGCACAGCTTGAGCAGATTATGCAAGGCGAAGAAATTGCTCTCGTAGACGCTTTGTGTGCAGCTCAAGGAGCACGTTTGGCGGCGGTTAAATCGCCTAGTCCCTCGGCGCAATCTGCACCTTTATTTGGCGTGACAACTGCGCGCGCCCTACAATCATTAGTAGGGTCTGAGTTTTCTTACACACAGTGTCTTGCTGAGGGTATGCGCTTTGAAGCTCGTCTTGCAGTGGAAGCTGGTCGCTTTGAAGCGGATGACATGTTTGCCGTTGATGATAGGATTTGGGCCGTGGGCATTGAAGAGCCTTCCTTTACTGTTGAGGTAGATGCCTTCTTATCTGCAATTAAACGCACGCGTTTTCAGCGGTCAAATCGGTTGCTATTTGCCTTACCTCAAATGATTGGGTCAATTCGTTTGAGCGTGGTTGATGAGGAGCTGCTTGAGCGGCATGCTCGTGCATATCTTAAGAGCCGAGCTGAGTCTTTGGAGCCTGCACAATAATTCTGACCTTGGTCGGGTAGTATGAACACAGCTCAGTTGTTTTATAAACTATGTGAGAGGAACATATATGGATACCAAAACTAATGCGGCACCCCGCTCGGGCATAGCTCAGCGCTTGGCTAACGTGCGCCAGCTTATGGAGCAGCGCTCCTATGATGCGGTGCTTATCCGTGATGAGGCAAATCTTCGATGGCTTACCGGAGCCACGGGTGTGTTTGACTTTACGGGTGAGTATCCGCATGCTGCTTTTATTACCGCAGATGGCTCTTGGCTTCACACCGATTCGCGCTACATTAATAGCTTTGAAGAAAGGCTTGCACCAGAGCATCCTTGGGTACTAGACATGGATGCTCAAGCGATTCCTGAGTGGGTTGCAAAGCGCGTTTGTGAGACACATACCACAACTCTGGGCATTGAAGATGATATGCAACTGAGTTTTCATCAGGGTTTAGTGCGCGCACTTGAGGACCGCTCGTTGGCAGTTTCTTTGCCGCTCATGCATGCTGATTTGCGTCGCATGCGCGCGATTAAAGATGAAGAAGAGCTTGCGCTTATGCGTCATGCTCAGTCAATCACCGATGCTGCTTTTGAGCATATGTGCACCTACATTCAACCCGGCATGTCTGAAAAGCATATTCGTACCGAGCTTGAGCGCTTTATGTTTGAGGCGGGAGCAGACGGTTTGGCCTTTGCATCAATTGTGGCGGCAGGTCCTAACTCAGCAAATCCTCACGCTATTCCAAGCGAGTATATTGCTCAAAAAGGCGACTTTGTTCTTATGGATTACGGCGCGAGCTATAAAGATTATCGCTCTGATATGACCCGCGTTGTTGTGCTTGGCAAACCCAGCGACCAGCAGAGAGAAATCTATGACATTGTGCGCCATACGCATGAGGAGTGCGCGCGTGCCATCAAAGCAGGCGTTGAGGGCAACGATATTCACGAGCTTTCGCGTTCGTTAATCGCTCAGGCAGGCTATGGTGAGCATTATGGACATGGTCTTGGACATGGTGTGGGTATTGATATTCATGAGTTGCCCGTGTTTGGGCGCGTGAAAAACATCATTGAGGCGGGCTCAGTGATAACCGTCGAACCAGGCATTTATCTGCCGGGCATTGGGGGCGTTCGTCTTGAGGATTTTGGTGTTGTTACCGAGAAGGGCTATGAACCCTTCACGCAAAGCACGCATGAGCTATGCGTCATAGACTGCTAAGCGTATCAAAATTCGTTATAATATATCGGTTAGCGACACACACGCAATATCGTGTTACATAGAAAGGTATGCCATGGCATCTATCTCCACAGCAGACTTCAAGAATGGTATGGGTCTCAAAATTAAAGATAAGATTTATACCATCGTTGAGTTTCAGCATGTAAAACCTGGTAAGGGTGGCGCATTTGTGCGCTATAAGACCCGCGACATCAAAACGGGGCGTGTGGTTGAAAATACCTGCAACGCTGGCACGAAGTTTGAAAGCGTGCAGCTTATTACTAAAGAAATGCAGTATCTTTATAACGACGGCAATGATTATATTTTCATGGACAATGAGAGCTATGAGCAGATTCCTGTGCCGGAGGATATGGTTGGCGCTAATTCAAAGTGGTTACGCGAGAACGACACCTGCCAGCTGTTGTATGCCGACACCGAGCTTATGGGTGTTAATCCGCCTATGTTTATTATTGCAACCGTAACCGAGACAGTTCCTGGTGCAAAAGGCGATACAGTTCAGGGCGCCTATAAGCCAGCAACGATTGATACCGGTGCCGAGGTTCAGGTGCCAATGTATCTCAATGAGGGCGAGCAAATCAAGGTAGATACGCGCACGGGAGAGTTTGTATCGCGTGCTTAAGAGTTGTGTGCGCAGGTATACGTATCGAATTCAGGAGTAGCTATGTCGCAAGAGATTACAATTGAGGGAATGGGTATTGCCCCCGAGGTGCTAGCAGCACTGGTTATTCGCGCAGTTGAAGAAGTGCAAGGTGTTGCCTCGGTTGGTCAAAAAGACCTAGCGTCTAATTTGGTGTCAATGTTTTCGGCAAAGTCGCTGAGTGTGGGTCCTGCTGTTGAGACGCAAGTTGTTGATGATGCCCTTGAGATTACCACTCATTTGGTTGTCTTTTTTGGCTACTCCTTTAAGGATTTGGCGCAAGAAGTGCGCGATACGGTTGTGCGTGCTATTGATGCACAGGTTGGCGTTCGGGTGGCGGCGGTGCATGTCTGCATCGATGGCCTTGTCTTTCCCAAGGAGTAATCGGTGGCATCTCATAGAGTAGAGCGTGGGCGTAGTAAGGCGCGAAGTCAGGCATTGCAACTGATGTTTCAGGCAGAAGCTCAACAATTAAGCGTTGAGAAGGTGCTTGATGGCGATTATCTGCTCTCAACAGGTCCGCTTGAAGCGTATGCCGAGACACTTGCACGTGGTTGCTGGGAAGCGCGCGTGCGTATTGATGCTGCTCTGCGTGCGGTGTCAGAAAATTGGACGCTTGAGAGGATGCCAGGTGCCGACCGCAATCTTTTGCGATTGGCGGTATATGAGCTTCGCTTTCTTGAGAATGCAGACCGTCTTGATGATGCGGTGGTTATCAACGAAGCGGTAGAGCTTGCAAAGGCATATGGTACCGATGAGTCTTCACGCTTTGTTAATGGCATTCTTGGCAAGGTAGCTGGAGCTATTCAGCTTGAGGATTTGTGGCATGCTGATGCTGTAGATGAGGCAACACCGCTCAATAAGGATGACATACATGAGTAACCGTGCTTCACGTAGCTTTGATGACATTACTGAGCGCCTTGATGAGATTGTTTCAAGTGTGCGCTCAAAAGATACTTCACTTGAGCGCTCCCTTGATTTGTTTGATGAGGCTATCAGTTTGGGTTCTGAAGCTGTCGAGTTGGTTGATCAGTTTGAGCTATCGCCGCGTGAGGCTGATTTGCTTATTGCTAAAGAAGATGCATCTACAGGCAATGAGCAGCTCTCAGAAACTGATTCACAGTTGACAGAAACAGACACCTTATCAAGCTCTGATGCTGCAGAAGAAGCCCAAAAGACGTCTCATGTAGCGTCACAGGCAACGGATTTACCTGCATAATGGCGCGGGTTCGCTTGGATGATGAGCTGGTAGCGCAAGGCATCTGTCGAGACCGAGCGCAGGCACTTCGGCTTATTCTTGCAGGCTCTGTTTCTGCTGAGGGCGAGCGTTTAAGCTCGGCTGGCATGCTTGTGCGTCCGGGTTTGTCACTTCATGTTAAAACCAAGCTTCCATATGTAGGCCGCGGTGGTCTTAAACTGGAAGGTGCACTCGATGGCTTTGGCTTGAGTCCTGCCGGTATGAACTGCCTTGATATAGGTTGCTCAACTGGTGGTTTTACCGATTGCCTTCTTAAGCGGGGAGCGCGCTCAGTTATTGCGGTTGATGTGGGCAAGGCTCAGTTTGACTGGAATTTGCGCAATGATGAGCGGGTTATCCTGCTTGAGAAAACCAATATTCGCACGGTGCCTACGCTTGGCTATCACGATATTGACTTTGCCGTATGTGACGTTTCGTTTACACGTATAAGCACTATTTTGCCAGCGGTATGTGAACTTCTTTCAGATGCGGGAATATTTGTTACGCTGGTTAAACCTCAATTTGAGGCAGAAGTGCACGAGGTTGGCATAGGTGGCGTTATTCGCGACCCGCATGTTTGGCATACGGTACTTGCCCGTGTTATCAATAGCTTTGTTGATGCAGGACTGATTCCTATGGACATCTGTGTTTCGCCCATTTTAGGTGCAAAGGGTAATCGCGAGTATTTCTTATGGGGGAGCTGTCAGGCTCATCTAAGTGCCGATGCCGTCTGTGCGCGTGTAAGTCAATTAATAGAAAAGGGGAAGCAGCTATGAAGAAGGTGTTTCTCGTACCAAACTGTTACAAGCAAGAGGCGATTGATGATACACGCGCCCTTGATAGCTGGCTGACCGATCAAGGCTACAATGTTGTGTGGGCTCCTGATAACCGCCTGTCTACGCAGCTCCCTCCTCATATCGATGGGGCTGATTTGGTTGTGAGCTTGGGAGGCGATGGCACGCTTTTGCGTGCGGTGCATCTTGTAGGAAATCGTGAGATTCCCATTTTGGGGCTTGCATACGGGCACCTTGGATTTTTAACCGCTGCAAGTCCTCTTGTGCAAGACGTGAGAAGTGTAGTAAGCGATGCGCTGTCTGGTGAGATGCAGCTCAGCCGCCGCTCAACGCTTGCTTGCGCTGCATACTCTATTGATGATACCGGTACCACACACGTTACGCGTGCGCATGCCCTTAACGACATGGCACTTACCCGGGGCTCTCATGCTGAGATGGTAGCATTTAAGATGGAGGTTTCGGGAAACTATATTGACCGCTTGCGTGGTGATGGGGTTGTTGTTTCAACAGCAACTGGTTCAACTGGGTATGCACTCTCGGCAGGAGGCCCCATTGTAAGCCCAGACTATACCGGTATGATTTGTGTGCCCATT
The DNA here is from genome assembly GCF_018889955.1 of Collinsella sp. zg1085. GTDB lineage: Bacteria > Actinomycetota > Coriobacteriia > Coriobacteriales > Coriobacteriaceae > Collinsella. Next base: position 1,012,974 of record NZ_CP076545.1, on the reverse strand, counting down.
GCACCTCATACTATTCAAGCTCGTGCCTTTATAACCTCAGCCTCTGATGTGATTGAAATTGAGATTTCAAAAGACCGGCCTTCAATTCCTGAGGTTGCAATCGATGGTCAGTTTCTTGAAGTGCCTGGTCAGCTTGAGCGCGTGGTGGTAAAGCGCGGTGACTATGATGTATGCCTATTATGGTATGGTCCAGAGAGTTTTTATGCCAGCATTTCTAGGGTATTTTACGGTGCTCGAAGAGGCTAAATAACAAATTGCACATGGTATATGCTCAGATGATGCTTTGTAAGAACGGGAGGTCTATCGAATGATTGATGAGATGTACGTTGAAAACCTTGCTCTCATTGTTCAGGCAACTCTAACTCCCGGAGCTGGTTTAACGGTGCTTACGGGTGAGACAGGTGCAGGTAAAACAGCGCTGTTATCTGCCTTAAAGCTCATGATGGGTGAGCGTGCCGACGCAAGTTGGGTGCGTGAGGGTGCTAGCTCAGCGCAGGTACGTGGTCGCTTTTTTGTGAATGAGCACGATACTGAGGGCATGGTGGTTGAGCGCCGCATTGGCGCAGATGGGCGAAGCCGTATTCGTATCGATGGAGCAGCGTCTAGTGTTGGTGAGTTGTCTGATCGCATGCATGGCATGCTTGATTTGTGCGGACAGCATGACCAACATGGCTTGCTTGATATGCGCCAGCACGTGGCTATGGTTGATGCATGGGGACACGAGCAGATTGCTGGTGTGCTTGCAGCCTATCAGGAAGCCCTAAAAAAGGCCGAGGATGCAGCTGCTGCCTATCAAGAGCTTCAAGAACGTGTACAAACCGAGGGTGCCCATCTTGAAGATGCACGGTTTAGCGTGGAGCGCATTGATGAGGTACAACCTCAACCGGGAGAACTTGAAGAGCTTGAAGAGCTATTACCTCGTGTAGAACATGCTGAAAGCCTGATTATGTGCGCTGAAGATGCACGTGCAGCGCTTCAAGAAGAGAATGGTGCGCTTGATGCACTTCAGAGTGCGCTTGCTGAACTCACGCGTATGGCGCGTGTGGATAGCAGCCTGCAGGCTTTTGTTGATACCCTTACCGAGGCTGCAATCTCGGTAGAAGATGTTGTTAGCGATTTGAGCAGATACCGCGATGCCATAGATTTTGACCCAGCTGCCCTAGCACGTGCACAGGAGCGTGCGTCGGAGCTGAAAGGCCTTATGCGCAGCTTTGGCCCTACCATGGATGATGTATTTCAAAAGCGAGCTCAGGCAGCTGAATTGCTACGGCTTTGTGAGAATCGCGATCAAGAGCTCAGTCGCGCACAATTGGCCGTTGATGAAGCAGAGGCTGAACTTGCAACAGCAGCCCGTAAGCTCACCTTGTTGCGTAACAAACTTGCCCCGCGCTTTTGCCGCGCAGTCCAGACTCATATGCAAAGCCTTGAGATGGCTTCGGCGGAGCTGGTATGGGAGAGTCGTGAATTGCCGCGCTCGTCGTGGACTCGTATGGGTGCTGCGACAGGTGAGTTTTTATATCGGTCAGGTGCCGGTTTAACCCCGCGCCCCTTGCGCCGCATTGCATCGGGCGGTGAGCTTTCTCGTGTTCTTTTGGCCGCCAAACTGGTTTTAGGTGCTGCTGATAAGGTTGATACGCTGGTGTTTGATGAGGTTGATGCCGGTGTTGGCGGAGCTGTTGCACGCTCACTAGCCCGCGTTATAAAAAACCTCGCATGCACACATCAGGTGCTGGTTGTCACGCATCTTGCACAAATTGCTGTCATGGCTGAAAAACATCTCCTCGTGCAAAAACACGAAGGAGACCTCCCTGTTACCACACTCACTGAGCTTGACTATGAGGAGCGGGTTCAAGAGATTGCCCGCATGCTCTCAGGTGAGGTTTCAGAGCTCTCCTGTGCTCATGCACGTAAGTTACTTGATGAGGCTGCGGGTGTATAGTTGTTGTAGCGTACAAGAATAGCTATAGACAGTGCTTATGAGTTTTGTGCGAGCCGCTCTTTCAAAAGCTTGAGCGCATGAACATACCCTTGTATTCCCTCGCCAATTACATGTGCAAAACATGCCATGCCTGCGTAGGATACCTGCCGAAATGCTTCGCGAGAAGAAACATCGCTAATATGAACCTCAACTGCGGGAATATCAACGGCCTTGAGCGCATCGAGGATGGCAATGCTTGTGTGTGTATAGGCAGCAGGGTTGATAATAATGCCATCAACGCTTCCGTATGCCTCTTGAATGGCATCAACGAGAGCGCCCTCATGGTTTGTTTGTATACAGCTAAGCTCAGTAAAGCCCAGCTCTTCGGCCGCGTTTTGGCATAGCTTTACCAAATCCTCGTAGCTGTTATGTCCATACATGTTTGGCTCGCGGGTGCCGAGCATATTGATATTGGGGCCGTTGAGTATGAGTACCTTCATGGGTTACTCCTTCGTATGTGAGCACGTGTTGTGTGTATGAATAAGTGCATCGTTGATTGCTTTTGCTGTTGCTACAACGCTTTCTTGCGAGGAAATACAAACATCAGACCACATGCGATAGCGATGCATGCGTTTTTGTGCAAGTGCTTCTACGCCATAGCGAGCGCTGAGGGGACGGTTGCAGGTTTCAAGCTCTTCCAATGGGCGATCAAGCATAACAATCGTGCTATGTTGATGAAGATACTGGTAGTTTATGTCAAGTTCAACAACCCCGCCCCCGCAAGAAATAACTTGTTCTGAGCGTGCAGCAATTTGTTGAAGGAGCTGAGACTCTTGTGTTCGAAAAACTTGCTCGCCAAGCTGTTTGATAGCATCTTGCGGACTGAGTTTATATGCCTTGGTATACGCATCATCCATATCAATGTGCGTGCGACCAAGCAGGCGTGCTAGTTCTTTTCCAACCGTTGTCTTACCAGAGCCAGGCATACCTATGAGCACAATATTTTTTGTCTCAAAATCTAGCTGCTGTATTATCCGGTCAATACAGCCTGATGATACGGTCTTGCCCGTATACAGTTCATATGCCTTTGCTGCCTGAACCACCAACATACGAAGACCATTGAGTGCAGCTATACCACGGCGTTCAGCGTCCATGAGAAGTGCGGTCCGGGAAGGGTTATAGATAAGGTCAATGACTGTTTCAAGATGAGGAAGTGCATCAAGCGTTAAGGGAGCTTTTGGACAGTGAGGATAGGTTCCCACCGGTGTTGCATTAACAAGGAGCGCAAAAGGAATTGAAGAGCTTGCTAGCTCATCATAGCTTAGGTGCGAAGAGGAGCCTGCACGAGGGTTTCTACTTGCAAAATAGACGGTATGACCCCTGTCCTCTAACACGCAAGCTGCTGTTTTTGCAGCGCCACCGGTACCTAATATGAGGCAGGGTTTTTTATCAAGTGAATGTGGCAGCTCCATGCATAGTGCATAAAAGCCATGATAATCGGTGTTGTAACCATGTAAGCGCCGCTCCGGCGTGCGGACAATCGTGTTGACATTGCCCAAGCGTGCAGCAAGAGGGTCTATTTCATCAAGATAGGGCATAACGGCTTGCTTATATGGAATGGTTACATTGATACCAGACCAGTTTTGCTCGTGCAAAAACTGTAGTAGCTCTTCGGGTTCACGCTCAAAGAGTTCATACGACTCAAGTCCTAGGAGCGGGTAAATGCGAGGAGAAAAGCTATGGGGGATGGTTCGGCCTAGGAGCCCGTAGCGATTTGCATGTTCAGCCATTAAACCACCTCGCGATAGCTGCCGAGGTAATGAACATATGAACAGACATCATCAAGGCTGTCAAGCAGACGATTCAGCGCCGAGGAAGGAGCTGGACACTCGAGGTCAAAGTAAAATGCAAACTCAAAATCATGTCCAGGAATGGGACGGCTCTCAAGTTTGACCAGATTAATGTCAAGCGCATACAAACGCTCAAGCACACGATAGAGCGCCCCTGGTTCATGACGTAAAACCACCATAAGAGAACTACGATGCGCGCCCGGATAAATTTGAGCAGTATCGCTTATAGCAACAAAGCGGGTGTAATTGCCAGGGGCATCTTGAATTTCAGTTGCAACTGCCTCTAAACCGTATAACTCAGCACAGCTTGCCGAGGCCACCGCTGCAATGTCTCGTCGCGCATCGTGTGCTACGCGCTCAGCGGCCATGGCGGTATTCTCAGCAGTAAGTGCTTGAATGGAGTGCTTAGCAAGAAAGCGTGCACACTGCGCAAGTGCTTGTGGATGACTGTAAACAGTACGAATATCTTCAAGTTTTGTGCCGGGATGAGCAAGTAGAGCATGGTCAATGCGCATGCGGAGACTTCGCACAATAGAAAAGTTAAAGCGTGTTAAGAGGTCATAGACTGCAGTTACCGAGCCAGCCGTTGAGTTTTCAATAGGCAAAATACCAAGCTCAGCTTTGCCTTCGTGTACCGCCTCACAAACTGCCTCAAAGCTTTTTTCAAAGCTGAGCTGCGGCAGATGCACCAAACGTTCGGCAGCACGCTGGCTATTAGAACCTTCAGTTCCTTGACATACAACACGAATCATTGAAGGAAAGGGTGTGTCATAGGTTTTAAGCGCTTGTGCAACTTGTTCGCTTCGCGGTGTTTGTTGGGGTTTATGCTGAGCCATCAGTTGTGCTTGCTCTGCTTTATTCATGCTCATGAGCAAGCGAAAGAGCGAGACGGTATAGGCAGTGCGGTTGGGGTCACTCGCGCGCGCTAAGCGCAGGAGTTCTTCACGTTCACGCGCGGGGTCAAAGATAGCCTTATGTTGTTCGAGCTTTGCCGCTGCAACTTGGCTTGCGACATCGAGGCGCTCATGCATAAGTGCCAATATTTCATCGTCTATCTCATTTATGCGCTGACGAGCTTGTACAAGATTTGCCATAGTTATCCTTTAGGGGTTACAAATTATAACGAACGAGCGGTGGGTGGAGTAAGCGCTCCTGCCTGGAGCATAAGGTCAAGCAAGGAAAGTGCAGTAACCGCTTCCATAACTGGTACGGCTCTCGGTACGATACAAGGGTCATGGCGACCATGCACCACGAGTGAGGATGTCGTTTGGGTAGCCAAATCAACCGTGTGCTGACGTAGGCCAATCGAAGATGTTGGTTTGATAGCAGCGCGCCAGATAAGGGGGGCACCGGTGCTTATGCCACCCAGTATGCCACCTGCATGGTTTGAAATAGGAGAAACAGCATTATTAACAAGGTCATAGGGGTCATTATGCTCGCTGCCCAGCATTTCTGCGGCTGCAAAACCCGCACCAAATTCTACGCCTTTAACAGCGGGTACTCCAAATGCAAACTGAGCAATGACGTTTTCGATACCAGAAAACATGGGCTCACCAATGCCAACGGGGATTCCCCAAGCAACGGTCTCAATAATACCGCCTATTGAATCGAGCTCATCAGCAACCTCGCGTATTGTTTGCTGTGCTTTTGCTGCAATAGAAGAAGAGAGCATAGCAAGTCCATAGCTAAGCTCGTTTGCCAAAAGCTGTTGCGCTTGAGTGCTAGGCGGCTTAGCAAAGCATGATGGGTCTGAAATATTGGTCAGCGGGTCATCAATAATATGTAAATCCTTCGGACCAATCTGCGCAACATGGCTTTGAATGTGTATGCCATTACGCTGTAGTATTTGAAGAGCAATACCTCCCGCTGCACACAAAGGAGCAGTTAAACGACCAGAAAAGTGACCGCTTCCTGCTATGTCATGCCAGTTTTTATATTTGACATAAGAGACCCAATCGGCGTGCCCTGGGCGAGGATGACGCCGGAGCTCACTGTAGTCACGCGAGAGGGTGTTGGTATTAGCAATCTGTATGGCAATGGGTGCGCCACAACTATGACCATCAGCAATGCCACCAAGAACGGTAAGTGTATCCGCCTCGGTGCGTGGGGTTGAAATATCCGTGTGACCAGGTGCTCGGCGACTGCAAAATGTCTGAAGCTGCTCCATGTCAAGCTCATAACCTGCAGGCACACCATCAAGCACACAGCCAATGGCAGGGGAGTGTGATTGCCCAAAGATGCTGAGTTTTATTGCAGAGCCAATAAACGACGACATGCTATCAGCCTCTATTCGCTCAGCTCAACCACACCACGCAAGGCGCGATAGTGGTCAAAGAAGTTTGGATATGACTTTGCAACCGCTTCTGCACCGTGGATACGCACAGGATTGTTGGCGCGTGAGGCGGCAATAGCTGCCATCATGGCAATGCGATGATCTCCGGCAGCATCAACATCACCACCTGTTAGCTCATCAACTCCCTCAATGAGCAGGTCATCGCCGCGAATCTCAATATGTGCACCAAGTTGCTGAAGAGTCTGACATACCGTTTTTAAGCGATCAGACTCTTTAATGCGCAGCCGTGCGCAGTTGGTAATGCGGGAGCTTCCCTGTGCCAAACTAGCAACTGCAGCAATAATAGGCACTAAATCGGGGGTATCATGCGCATCGTAGTCAAAGCCTATAAGCTTATCGGGTCTCACTGAGGCTGATGTACCCACACGACCAACTTTAGCCCCAAAACGTGAAAGAATAGCAAGAATAGCGCGATCACCTTGAGCTGAGCTATGTGACAGGCCTGAAACCGTGATAGTGGAAGAGCCAAGAGCACCGGCGCAAAGCCAGAAGGCAGCATTAGACCAGTCTCCCTCAACCGTGCAGGTCTTGCAGGTTCGATAGTTGCCTTGTGTGCTCAGCTTGAGCTCGGGTGCCACTGTTTCTTCGCTCGGTTCAGCGACTACCGTGACACCAAAGCATTGAAGTACTTGCGCGGTGAGTGCTACATACGGAGCGCTTTCAAGGGTGCCGCGCACGAGTATCGAGCTTTCTCCGTCCATGAGTGGAAATGCCATGAGCAAACCCGATATAAACTGTGAGCTAATGTTTCCTGGCAGACTATATTCACCGGGTTGCAAGCGTCCGTTCAAGGTGAGTGGGAGTCCGTCGGTTTGACTGAGAGAACAACCCTTAGCAATCATCTCATCAGAGAGCGGGCGTAAGGGACGCTTGACGAGACGTCCTCGTCCTACAAAGTGTGCATCGCCGCCAAGCGCTGCTACAACTGGTAGTAAAAATCTCAAGGTTGAACCTGATTCACCACAATCAAGCGTTGCCCCTGCAAGAGCCTTAAGCAGGCCGTAGGCGGTGCTTTTAGGGAGCGGGTGTATATCATAACCGTCGGCACAGGGGGTAATGCGCGCGCCGAGAGATGTTAGACAGCCAATGGTTGCCTCTATGTCTTCACAGCTGGTATTACAGCTAATATGCGTATCACCGTTTGCGAGAGCTGCAGCAATAATCATGCGGTGTGCAACTGATTTAGATGCAATAGCGTCGATGCTTCCGTGGAGCTTTTGAGGTGTGATGGTAGCAATCATATATTTACTCCCTTATGTAAGAATTCTCATCAGTATACGCGCCGCTCATGAGACAGATATGGTGGTGTGTTCGAGCCAGGAAATGCCTATATGCTGTACGTGTTTGCATACTCATAGGGCGTGTAACCTGATGCAATGAAGCTGGTAAGTTCGCTGAGGGCTATCGCTTTGATGTGAACCTTACCAATCTCTTCAATCACAATCATATTGAGGTGAGCGTCATGTCGCTTTTTGTCTGAAGCGGCAAGTTTTGCAAGCATATCTGGCTCAAGTGTGGTTGCGGTTGGGAGTCCATGCTGAGCACAAACGGCCTCAATACGTTGAGCCACTGCATGTGGGCAAAGACCTTGTGCTGCTGAGGCTCGAGCAACAATGCACATACCCAGTGCTACACAGCTTCCATGGCCGAGTGTAAAATCTGTGGCAGCTTCAACTGCGTGTCCAATAGTGTGACCAAGGTTGAGTGTTTGTCGCAGACCATGCTCAAGCTCATCAGCTTCAACTATATCGCGCTTGATGGCAATACAGGTAGCGATAATGTTTTCAAACCGCGCGTAGTCAAGAGGTGTCTGTATGGGAGGCATGTTCTCTAGTAGGCAAAACAGCTCAGGGTCGGCCAAAACACCGTATTTTATGACCTCACCAAGACTATCTATAAGAAGGCTTGTATCGATGGTGTCCAAGCAATCAATACTGGCAAGTACTGCACGTGGTTGCCAAAAAGCCCCTGCAAGATTTTTACCATGTTCAAGGTTTACCGCGGTTTTTCCGCCCACTGATGAATCTACCATGGCAAGCAGTGAGGTAGGAATTTGAATATAGGCGCAGCCTCGCATATAACTTGCCGCTGCATAGCCGGTAAGGTCGCCAACAACACCTCCGCCAAGTGCACAAATAACATCATCGCGGGTAAGGGGAATAGAGGCAGCATATTCAAGTAAATCCGTAAGAACAGAAAAACGCTTAGACTCTTCTCCGGCATGTACCACAAATGAATGTACGCAAAACCCAGCCTCTTCAAGTGATGTGGTACAGGTCTCACCATAGAGCGGCCAGACGTGGTTGTCAGAGACAATGAGGGCACGTCGTCCTGAAACAACAGGCGCTGCTATTGTTCCGAGTTTTGAGAGAATTTGGGCACCTAATACGACATCGTAGCTTTGACTTTTCGCTGAGATAGAAATATGTTGCATAGCTATTCCTTTACGATGAAGTTCAGCTGGTTTTAGAGCCATCTAGCGCGCGTTTGCGCGTGTCACCTTCAGCAAGCAGGGCATAAAGCGCAGAAACATCTTGCGAGTCGAGCGCATCTCGGTAGGCACGTAAAGAGGCAATTAAAACATCAAGTTCTTCTAAAAGATCATCACGGTTTGTCATCATAAGCTCAGACCACATAGTAGGATTGAGATGTGCTACTCGTGTAAGGTCTTTGTAGCTACCTGCTGAAAAGCCATGATGGTGCGCTGCGGTTGGACTTTTTACATAGGCATTTGAAACTACATGCGCAAGTTGGCTGGTAAAGGCAATTATGCGATCGTGCTTCTCGGGTGTAGTAACTGAGAACTGTGCAAAGCCTGCCGGCTTGAGTAGCTGATGAATACGGTCGAGCAGGTTCAGCCGCTCAATATCAGGAAGAGCAGGAGGCACTAAAACCATAGGGGCACCCTGAAATAAGTCTGCGCGCGCGTGTGCAAAACCAGAGTTTTCTTTGCCTGCCATGGGATGCGCCCCACAAAAGCTAAACCCAACGCGGCTGGCAAGTTCAAAGGCATAGGTACAGAGCTCGCGTTTAGTGCCCGCAGCGTCAATAACAACAGGGTGTGTTCCTATGTCGTGAGCGTGGGTATTCAGCCAGTCTATACAGGCTTGCGGATACGTGGCAAGAATAATCAAATCGCACTGTGCAATGCAGTTTGTACTCAGCTCTCCTGAAATCGTTTCAATTGATGCAGCAGCAAAGGTATCGTGATGAGGGTCTTCGGCATACACGGTCCAGCCAGCAGCTGCATAAGCTCTTGCAAAACTGCCCCCAATAAGACCAAGACCAACAATACCAATAACCGGTGTATCAACACGTTTGTGCTGCTGCGCTTGTGCGTTAGTATTGCTGGGAGAATCTATGATGAGCTGTGTTGTATGTGGAATGTCTTGCATACGCTTAGCTTATCTGCGCCGGTTGAGCATGCGTGATTGCTCGGATAGCACGAATCTGCTCCATGAGTTTGTCAAAAGCATCAGGTGTGAGCGCCTGAGCACCATCAGACCAAGCTTTGCTGGGGCAATCATGAACTTCAATTTCAAGACCATCTGCGCCTGCTGCTACGGCTGCAAGGGCAATCGGTCCAACATAGCGCGTGTAACCCGTTGCATGACTTGGGTCAGCGACAATCGGTAGATGAGATAGGTGATGCACAACCGGTATGGCATTTACATCAAAGGTATTGCGAGTACGTGTTTCGTAGGTGCGAATACCACGTTCACACAAGATAACATGAGGATTTCCTTCACTCATAATGTATTCGGCAGCCATTAACAGCTCATCAATTTGTCCCGCCAAGCCTCGTTTAAGCAGCACAGGTGTTTTGGTTTTGCCAAGCTCTTTTAGAAGTGAAAAGTTTTGCGCATTGCGTGCTCCTACCTGCAGCACGTCAATTTTATAGTTTGCAAAGAGCTCAATATCGCGAACATCCATAATTTCGGTAACGATAGGCATATCAAGCTCATCGGCTGCCTCACGCAAGAGCTTAAGCCCTGCCTCACCCATGCCTTGATATGCGTAAGGGCTGGTACGTGGCTTGTACGCACCACCGCGCAACATGGTTGCACCCGCTGCTTTTACTCGACGGGCAATCTGTATGAGATTGTCGCCTTCAACTGAACAAGGACCTGCAATCACTTGAAATTGCCCGCCGCCAATGAAAACACCGTGCCCACAGTCAATAACGCTATCTTGGGGCTGAAAGCTACGATTTGCCTGCTTAAAAGGCTCAGAGACGCGCTGAACACGCTCAACAATGTCCATTGATTCAAGTAAGAAGGGGTCTATTTTGGTAGTATCACCAACAAGACCAATGACAATCTCATTTTCGCCTTCACTATAGTGTGTAACCAGTCCTTTTTGTTCAATCCACTGGCGTAAGTGAGCAACAGCCTGAGTAGGTGCTGACTTTTTTAAGATGGCAATCATGCATCCTCCACGTAAACTCATTTTTGCGTGCAGCCTAGTCTATCCCAAGCGCTCTATTTTGCAGGGGCATGTTAGAAAATGTATTCAGTTGGTCACAAACCAAGTTGTTGTATGTAGGAAAAGGGTAGCAAAGCATCAAAACTGGTGCCCCGTATAGGGTTCGAACCTACGACCTTCTGCTCCGGAGGCAGACGCTCTAATCCACTGAGCTAACGGGGCACATGCAAATCTGCATTATAGCCAACTCAGCATAGCCCGGCAACGATAAATATCTCGCTTGCAGGAAGAGAACAAGCTCTTATCTCTCTTAGAACAAGCTAAGCACGCAGGCAAAATTGATGTGCCTGATACGTTAATCATAGGTTAGATACGCTTTAGTATTTCTTATTTTTTGTAAAACTTACTCCTATGTTAGACTCTTTCAAGTCAAATTCTTGTTGTTCACTCGATTTGGAAACACATGACATATTCGCAGAACATTTCAGATAATGTGTGCTCACGTGCGTCAAATAAGATGTTGGATACCCAAACGCCGCTTACGGGTTTGAGCTCCTCTGAAGTTGAGGAGCGTATTTTAGCAGGTCAGGTTAACCGGCGCGTTGAGCTTAAAACTAAATCAATCAAGCAGCTTATTATCGAGAACCTTTGCACGGTTTTTAACCTCATTAATTTGATGCTTGCTTTGCTGGTTATAAGTACCGGTTCGTGGAAAAACCTGACTTTTTTAGGCGTTGTTATTCTTAATACGGGCATTGGAATGGCTCAGGCCATCCGCTCAAAACGTATGGTTGATCGATTAACGTTATTGACAACTCATCAAGCGCGGGTTATGCGTGATGGAAAAGAGCAGCGCATAGACCTTGAGGCTATTGTGCGTGATGACATAATTCGCCTTGGTAGAGGCGATCAAATTCCCGCTGATGCTGTTGTTGTATCGGGTAGCTGCCAGGTTAATGAGGGTTTATTAACCGGTGAAAGCAATCTCATTGAAAAAACACTGGGCTCGCCGCTCATGAGCGGTAGTTTTGTTGATGCAGGAACGGTGCTTGCTCAGGTAATACACGTAGGCACTGATAACTATGTTGCAAAAATCAACATGGAAGCTAAGTATGTAAAGCAGGTCAACTCCGAGATTATGAGCACCTTACAGCATATTGTTCGCTTTGCTGGCGCGCTCATGCTGCCTATTGGTATAGCGCTTTTTATTGCGAGTGCGCATAAGCTGTATGTACTGTCAGGCGGCGCTGTTGATAGCCCCAGCATGCTCACTTGGCTGCTTAATCAGGTTCAACAGGGACGGGTTTTAGATAGCGCCATTTTGTCAACCGTTGGCGCTTTGCTAGGTATGATTCCGCAAGGCCTCGTACTTCTTACCTCATCGGTTTTAGCAATTGCTACCGTGCGTCTAGCGCGTCGTCATGTATTGGCACAGCAGCTCTACTGTATTGAAACCTTAGCGCGTGTTGATGTTTTATGTTTGGATAAAACAGGTACCATTACCTCAGGCGCCATGCATGTTGAAGACATTCATTTGCTTGAAATCCACGATGCTGCAGGTGCGCAATCACCGTCGCTTGTTTATCTTTCAGACCTACAACAGATACTCACAAGCTTGGCGCACGCACATGCCGATGACCCCAACGAAACCGGCAAAGCGCTTCTGGCGTACGCTCGAGCGCATGCGCTGGTTCCATGGAACGCCCAGCAGCTTATTCCGTTTTCCTCGGCTAAAAAGTGGAGTGGCGCTTCGTTTGCTGAGGGTTGTTTTGTGATGGGCGCTGCTCAGTTTATACTTGATGCATCAAGTGTTAACGCACTTGCTCCTCAGCTTGAAAAGCTTTCGGCACATGCACGTGTTTTGGTGCTTGCTGAGGTTGATGGCTTTGATGCACAAGGTGATATTCAGGGTGCAGCGAGGCCTCTTGGCTTTGTCAGCATCACCGATGAAATTCGCGCTTCAGCGCCAGAAACCATTGCTTATTTTATTGAGCAAGGCGTGAAACTTATGGTTATCTCAGGTGATGATCCACGCACGGTGGCACATATTGCCAAGCATGTGGGCATTCCGCATGCTGATGCATGGGTAGATGCAACCACGCTTCAAAGCGATGATGATATACGGGAGGCCTGCGCCGGCAAATGCATTTTTGGACGGGTGACTCCACAGCAAAAGCGCTCCCTTGTATCGGCGCTTAAGGCAGCTGGGCATACTGTTGCCATGACTGGTGATGGGGTAAACGACGTGCTTGCCCTAAAAGAAGCGGATTGTTCAATTGCGATGGCGGCGGGCTCAGATGCTGCGCGCAATGTGGCAGAACTTGTGCTGGTTAAGAATGACTTTGCTGCCATGCCTGAGGTTGTAGCAGAGGGTCGCCGTTCAATCAATAATCTTCAGCGCTCAGCTGCGCTCTTTTTAACAAAGACACTCTTTTCTGCCGGGCTTGCGGCGCTGTGTATTTTCTTGCCTCCGTATCCGTTTAATCCGCTCCAGATGACCTTGATAAATTTGTTTTGCATTGGCTTGCCAGGATTTGTGCTTGGACTTGAGCCCAATCATGAGCGCGTGCAGGGTAGCTTTATCGTACATGTTGTGCGACACGCCGCTCCAGCCTCGCTTGCGGTTATGGTGGGAGCCTGTGTTGCAAAAGCTTTCACGCCACTGTTTGGTCTAAGCTTGTTAGAGCTCAGCACTGCCTCACTCATTGCAACTGCACTTGTTGGACTTTGTTTAATTATACGTTTGGCGCAACCCCTAACAGCTCTTCGCTTGGTACTTATCGTAGTTGTGGTAGCAGGTCTTTTAACGGGTATTATTGGCCTGCGCGATTTTTATGGCATAGCACTTCTTACGCCGTCTACGCTTGCGGTGACGGCTCTTGCATCAATGGGTGCGGTTGTAAGTTATCTGGGTGCGCGGCTACTCTTTGCGCGCTACGGTGCCCGCATTGAATCGTGGCTTATGCTGCAAACTCGTGCTCGTTCAGTTACAAATTAAACTCTTCAAGGTCTATGGGCATCTCACATGTAATACTAGGGTTTCCATTGCCTTGAGAGGAGACTTATGCCACTGTCACGTTTTGCCGAACACCACTTGAGCATAGGCTCTGACCAGTATGTAATTTATACACCGCATGAACTACCAGGTGCCCGGCACATTCCTGTTGTGCTGAGAGTGCTTGCAGAAAATGTTTTGCGTTGCGTGAGTGACCCTGAGCGCGCACAGGCTATGGCTCTAGCTATTGTTCAAGCAGGGCTCAACAAGCAGGCAGGTTCTGAAATAGAATTTATGCCATCGCGTGTGTTATATCAGGATTTTACCGGTGTTCCGGTATTTGTTGATTTTGCTGCTATGCGTGATGCTGCGGCTGAGCGCGGCGGCGATCCAAAGCGGGTGAATCCGCGCATTCCCTGCACGCTTGTTATTGACCACTCGGTTACTGCCGATGTTGTTTCATGTTCTTCAGCCGCATGTGAGAATGGGCGCATAGAGGCTGAGCGCAATGCGGAGCGCTTTGCGTTTCTAAAGTGGAGTTCTCAGCATTTTGACCAAGTAACCATTGTTCCGCCTGGCGTTGGTATTTGCCACCAGCTCAATATTGAGCGTTTCTGCCAAATTGCTATGGAAGGGCCATCTCACACCGCCGGCAAGGCTCTTGGTTTTGATACCTTAGTTGGCACGGATTCGCATACGCCTACGGCAAATGGAGTGGGAGTATTAGGCTGGGGTGTTGGTGGTATTGAAGCTGAGGCAGCTGCTCTGGGGCAAGCTATTAGTATGTTGGTACCACAGGTAATCGGGGTCAAGCTGACAGGTAAGCTCTCCGGTAGCGCCTCTGCGATGGATGTTGCTCTAACCTTTGCAGAGCGTTTGCGTGCGCGTGGAGTTGTTGGTTGCTTTATTGAATGCTTTGGTGAGGGATTGGCAACACTCAGCGCAACTCAACGTGCAACTATTGCTAATATGACACCTGAATACGGGGCTACTGCAACCTTTTTCCCAGCTGATGAGGCAGTACTTGCTCAGCTTGAGCTCTCGGGCCGGACGCCAGAGCAAATCGAGCGCACGCGCGCCTATCTTGAGGCGCAAGAGCTTCTTAATCTCTCGCTCACTGAGGATATGTATGCTGAGGTTATAGAGATTGACCTGTCAGAAATTCGCCCAGTTTTAGCTGGTCCTTCGCGCCCGCATAATCGGGTTGATATAGCAAATCTCAAAGAACGTTTTGAGGGCGTTGCAAAAGAGCATGGACGCACACTTGGTGAGAGCTTTACGGTGAGCTTTAATGAAACAAACTATGCAATAACTCATGGTGCGCTTGCAATTGCTGCTATTACCAGCTGTACCACAGCTACCGATCCAGCCATGATGATAGCCGCTGGTCTATGTGCTCAGCGTGCTTGTGAGCTGGGAGCTCAGAGTGTGCCTTGGGTCAAGAAGGTGCTGGCTCCTGGCAGTCATGCAACTACTGATTTATTAGCTCGCGCTGGTTTATTAAGCTCTCTTGAGCAGCTTGGTTTTTCTATCTGTGGTTATGGGTGTATGTCATGCATTGGCAATTCGGGTTCAATTTTTGAGTCTTTGCGCACTCATGCGCAACAATGTGAGCTTGCCAGTGTTTTGTCAGGCAACCGCAATTTTGATGGTCGAATTAACCCTGATGTTGCACAAAACTATCTCGCGGCACCAAGTCTTGTGATTGCCTACTCGCTTGCGGGTACTATCGCTATCAATCTTGAAGAAGAACCGGTATGCATGGGCACGAACGGTCCGGTCTATCTCAGTCAGCTTTTGCCTACCGATGATGAGGTCATAAGTGTGCTTCGTGATGTGCTTGATAGGGACTTGTATGAAGTAGCAGCACATCGTGCAATGGAGGGTGATGCAAGCTGGCAGGCGCTTGAGGTTGCAGCGGGTGATACGTTTAGCTGGGACGCGCAATCAAGTTATGTGCGTCGTCCGTCATACTTTGAAGATGCCACTCCGCAAACAGAGATTCAACTACATGATGCACGTGCTCTGGTAGTTCTTGGAGACTTTGTCACCACTGACCACATTTCTCCGGCAGGTGCCATCTCTGTTGATTCGCCCGCCGCCGCCTATTTAAGCGCTCAAGGTATTGCACCTGAGCATTTCAATTCGTATGGTTCGCGCCGAGGCAATCATGAGGTTATGATGCGCGGCACCTTTGCGAATGTTCGACTTGAAAACTACCTTGCTAAGGGGAAGCAAGGCGGCTATACCTATAATCACCTTCGCAATGAGATTACTAGCATTTTTGAGGCTGCCGAGGATTTACGTCATGCAGGAGTTGCTGAGATTATTCTTGCGGGAAAGATGTACGGTTCGGGGTCATCGCGTGACTGGGCAGCAAAAGGCCCTGCTCTGCTAGGCGTTAAGGTGGTCATTGCTGAGAGTTTTGAGCGTATTCATCGTTCAAATCTTATAGGCATGGGTATTTTGCCGCTTGAATTTTTGCCGGGTGATACCGTAGATACGCTTGGTCTTACTGGTCATGAGTTTTTTTCTATGGAGCCACTTAATTTGGTAGATGCAGCTCAGCAAGTGGTCTATGTTCAAATGTATGCACGTTCATCTGAGGGCTTGCTTACACAGTTTACTTGTCGTGTTCGCATTGATACTCCAACAGAGGCACAATATCTTGCTGCGGGAGGAATCTTGCCCTTTGTACTTGATGCATGTATGAGCTCTCAAGTTCAGTAGAAAGGACTGCTTGTGATTTGCCCACACTGCCTTATGACTGTTGCGGATGAGACATCGTTTTGTCCACATTGCCATGCGTATATGGCAGCCTCCGGCGAGTCCACAGAGCATACGTTCATCTTTTGCGAGGGCTGTGGTGCACGTCTGTCAGCTCATGATAGAACCTGTGCAAAATGTGGGCGACCAGCTCCTGGAATTTTGTCAACTAGTTCTTCCTCTGAAGACTTGGCAGCAGGTAAAACAGCTGGATTTCCGCGGCTTACGCAAAATTTAATTGATACCTCAGTACCAGATTCTATAGAGCTTACTGCTTCGCTTGAGTGCTACTCAGAATCAACTGCCGACCCTTTCGCAACCGATGTATTGCCAGTTGAAGCAGTAACTGAGGCAGAACAAGCTGCTCAAGCGTCTATGCCTGATCGCTATCATGCACCGAATGCGCGCATCACGCGCACGCATGTGATACTTGTACTTGCAGCCTGTGTTATAGCTGCAGGTATATATATTGTTGCTGTTGACCCTTGGGGTTTGATGCCTCGCCTAATGGCTCAGATTCAGCAATCGGCGCGTGAAATGTATCCGAGTCGCTATGGTTCGAGTACTGGAGCGCAAACAGAGCGTGAGCCCATAGATGACAAGGCTCAAGAGACACAGGATACTATGCTGAGTGAAGCACAGGCATATCGCAATCTAACAAATATCTATACAACTATCGTGGCGCAACACGATGCACTTGAACAGATTATCAATGACTTTAATTCGTCATTTTTAGCTAGCAATCCAGATGCGCGAGCTGACGGCTCTGCAAGTGCCTATGCGGCACGCGATTTGTTGCAAGATTGCCTAAACAAGCTGGATACTATCCAGCTTGCTGACGGGTCGGGTTACGCCGATACGGTAGCGCATCTAAAAGAGCTTGCCTCATGGGTTCTTGAGCGCGTGGGAATGTATTGTGCTGCATGGGACATTTCTCGGTCTTATATAGGAAGCGATAAACCAGCGCAGCACCAAGATGAAATTCTTGCCCCTTTGCGCGAGCGTGCTGAACTAGATGCTCAGGCACGTGATAACTTTTTTGCTCATCAACACCAATATCAGCCAAAACCACCCGAGAACAAACGCTAACTTGCATGGTTCATTCGTGAATAGCCTATATCCTTGCTAAAATTGTAAGGATATAGGCTTGAATACGTTAGGACAGCTATGTTTGGAACTGAACTTCATACACCTGATTATCAGCTTTTAGGCAACGAAATTGCCCTTATTGAGACTTCACGCGGAACAATTCGGGTAAAGCTTGATAGCGATGGCGCACCTATCCACGTTGCTAACTTCTGCGAGCTTGCAACTATGGGATTTTATGATGGTCTAAAGTTTCATCGCTATGTCCCTGGCTTTGTTATTCAGGGCGGATGCCCTCATACCCGTGATATGAGCCCAGAGGCTGTTGCTGCGGGAGAGCCAGGGGTCGATGGCATGCCAGGTACAGGTGGACCTGGCTGGAATATCAAGGCTGAGTACATGACCAATCCGCGCAATCTTCATAATGATGGAGCGCTTGCTATGGCTCGTTCAATGGCACCCGATTCCGCTGGGTCTCAGTTCTATTTTTGCTTAGGTGCTCAACATAATTTAGATGCTAACTACACGGTCTTTGGGCAAACTGAGGACGGATTTGAGGTTATTCAGAGCCTGCGTGCAGGTGATGTTATTGAACGGGTACAAATTATTCAAGCATAAAGCAGCTGGTAGTTTGACGTTTATTAAAAAGGGGAGAACTCGTGGACGTACAGATTTTTGAGCAAGCGCGTGCTGCCTATCAGTCAGGTGATTTTGCGGGTGCCGCGCAGATGTTTTCTGCTTCTCACGATACCGCAGAACCTGCAGGAGAGGCTGAACATCTTCGAGGTAACTCCTTGATGCGGCTTGGTCGCTATCAGGAAGCTGCTGAGGCCTATGGTCAGGCACTCCAAGATGCGTCATATGCAAAACGAGGTGCGCTTTTCACCAATCAGGGTAAGGCCTATGTAGCTGCTGGAAACCCTGCGCTGGCAAAAGCTGCTTTTATGCATGCCACAGAAGATGCAAGTTATGCAACGCCGTATAAGGCACATCTTGGTTTAGGCGATATAAATTTCGCTGAAGGAAATACCACTGAGGCTGGTGTGGCGTATCGTCATGCTGCAATTGATGGTTCAAACCCCGCACCCGCTCTTGCGCTCACCAAGTTAGGCTCCTGCTTTTTGTTGCTCAATCGTCCGCAAGACGCTCTCGAATCATTCCGAACGGCTTCAGATTTTATGGGTGCAAACGAGGGACACGGTGCAGCCTTTGCTGGTATGGGAATGGCACAGTTTGCATTGGGAAAAATCCGTGAGGCAGCTGAAGCTTTTGATCAGGCTGCATCTGATGCAAGCTATCAGTTTACGCCTGAACAGGCACAGACGGCACAACAAGTTCACGATATGCAGGCAGCCAAGAACGCGCTTGCTCCGCAGCCGCAAACTGGTATAGACCCACTTGACCCGCTTGGTCAGTCAGGTGCCTTTATGCCTGACCCTTCTGATACGGGGTTTTTCACCCTCACTGAGTCTGAAATGATTCAGCAAGACCGCCGCGATCAAAAGGTTCGTCGCCGGCATCGTCATGTTGGTCTCAAAATCTTTTTAACCTTCTTTGTTTTGTTGCTGCTAGCAGCAGGCGGTTTAGCATTTGCCTATACACAAGGAATTGGCTATCCCAGCCAGCAAGATGTTGTGAGCAACTTATTTAATGCGGTAACCGATGGAACAGATACCAATGCATATCTAGCACCGGGGCTCACTGAAGAAGCTAAGCGTGTTCTTGTATCGAGTATTCCTGTGGGAGCTACCCCAAGCATTGAGGGACTTGACCGTTCTATGACAAGTTCAACAGCTACGGTCAAAGCCACGCTGTCGCGCGGTGGAACTCAAAATTATCGCGTTGACTTTGTCCGTTCGGGCATTGGCTGGACAGTTTCAAACATTATTCTTGATTTTGGTGATACCAACGCTACTCCAGCATCGTCGGGTTCAACTTTGAGCAGTGAGGGCACATCAACAAGCACTGAGCCTAATTCAGCTCCAGCTCATGCGGCTACTACCGAGGCTACGCCCACCACAGACATGAGCAGCTCCACAGCTGCGCCCACCAGTCCAGATACTGCCTCATCTACGTCTGAGACAGCTGATACTCCGCACACTAACTAAGTCAGTTTGGATAGGGGATTACCTTGTTTTCGTTCATGGATATGCTCTTTGGTCAGTATGACGGAGATTTAGCAATTGATTTGGGCACAGCAAATACGCTTGTCTCTGTGCGTGGCAAAGGTATTGTTTTGCGTGAGCCTTCTGTTGTTGCTATTGATAAGAATGACGAACGCATTCTTGCGGTAGGTATAGAGGCTAAACGTATGCTGGGAAGAACTCCCGGTAATATCGTTGCTGTTCGCCCTCTAAAAGATGGTGTGATTGCAGACTTTGATGTCACCGAGGCCATGCTTCGCTATTTCATTGATAAAGCAAGCGAAAAGCGCTACCCCTGGACACCACGACCACGCGTTGTTGTGTGCGTGCCATCTGGTGTTACCTCGGTTGAAAAGCGTGCGGTTTTTGAGGCTACAATTTCTGCAGGCGCTCGTCAGGCCTATCTTATTGAAGAGCCTATGGCAGCAGCAATTGGCGCTGATTTGCCTGTTGAGGAGCCCACTGGTTCGATGGTAATTGATATTGGCGGCGGCACCACTGAGGTTGCGGTGATTGCTATGGGCGGCATCGTCGTTTCGCAGTCAATTCGTATTGCTGGCGATGAATTTGACCAGGCCATCTTAACTCATGTACGCGATGCCTATAACCTTGCCATTGGTGAGCGCACCGCAGAAGACATTAAGATAAAGGTTGGCTCGGCAGTTCCTCTAAAAGATGAGCTTGACGTTGAAGTTAATGGGCGCGATGTCATTTCTGGTTTGCCAAAAACAGTACGCATTGAAAGCGAAGAGATTCGCCGCGCGCTAAATAAACCACTTGATGAGATGACAAAAGCCGTTAAAGATGCACTGGACGCAACTCCGCCCGATTTAGCTTCCGACCTTATGTATTATGGCATTTTGCTGACTGGCGGCGGCGCTATGCTACGTGGATTAGATGTTCGTTTGCGCGATGAAACCGGTGTGTCTGTTAATGTAAGTCCAACAGCACTTGATAATGTAGTTAATGGTTGTGCGAGGGTACTTGAGGCAAATGCTTTTGACGGTACCTTTGTTCAGAGTAATGCTTAAGGAGGCGCCGATACCTTGGCGCGTTCTCCCAAAAAGGCGGCTCAACTAAAAAGTAGGCGTCCCGAAACTGGTTTTCGACGGCTTATTGTGTGTTGCATCTGTGCTATGTTGATGCTTACGCTGTATCTCCGTGAAGGCAGTGAGGGACCCTTACATCTTGTACGCCAAGGTGTGGCTGTTATCGCTACCCCTCTTCGCGTGGTAGGCTCCGCACTTGCTACTCCGTTTGATGCGCTGGCAAACACTGCGTTTAATTTGGGGGCATCTGAGGCTACGCTGAGTGAACTTAAAGCAGAAAACGAACGCTTAACTGCTGAGATTGCAAAGCTTAAAGAGGCTGAAGCGACAGCACGTCGCCTTGAAGCCTTAGTTTCTTTGCAATCAAATTATAAGCTTACCAGCACCGCCGCTCGAATTATTGGGTGTGCAAACGACTCGTGGACGCAGACGGTAACTCTTGATAAAGGCTCTCGTGATGGTTTTGCACTGGGAATGCCCGTTTGCAATGCAGGTGGTGTGTTGGGCCAGATTATTGAGGTGTCACCAACAAGCTCCGTTGTTCGTCTTATTACCGATGAACAATCAGGGGTATCAGCCATGATTCAAAACTCTCGTGCACAAGGAACACTCAAAGGACAGCCCGATGGCAGCTTGCGTCTAAGCTATGTTCCGGCTGAGGCTGAGGTAAAGGCAGGAGATATTGTTATTAGCTCTGGACTTGGCGGTGTTTTTCCTAAAGGATTGCCTTTGGGAACGGTGAGCTCAGTTGAAAAGACCGCTAATGCAATCTATTACACAATTGTTGTTCGCCCGCAGTCGAGTGCCGAGAATAATGAGGAAGTACTGGTTATCACGGCTCTGAGCCAAGAGCACACACCAACTGCTGATGAAGTTAGCTCAGCCAATTCAACACCTGCGGGTGGCGCGGCAGCGCAAGCTGAGAATGCAAATACCGCAAACGCGCCTGATGCTTCCGCTGAAGAATCGACGGGGGAATAAACATGCTATCGTCAGCCGATACCCACCCTCGCCGCCGTGGTTTACCAATTGCTGTGATTGTTGTTGCGCTGGTGTTGCAAATAGGTCTTGTTCCGCATATTTCACTTTTTGGTGCGCGTCCCAACTGCATGATGGCCTTAGCCGTTGGTATGTCGCTCGGTATGCAGCCGGGTAACGCAGTGCTTCTTGGCTTTGGAGCTGGACTAGTATTTGACTTGACATCTAGTTTGCCTATAGGGCTTATGACAGGCATCTTATCGATTGGCTGCTTTGCTATTTCAAGTGTAAGCAAATCTATGCAACGTGGTGTAACTCAGCACAATATTCGTCTCAGTGCCATTACGATATTCTCGATAACGCTCATATATGCACTTGCCTTAGTAATTCTTCGCATCGAGTTAAACATCGTGAATTCCCTGTTAATCTCTGGTGTTTTGTCCGCTGCGTTTACGTTGATACTTTGCTTGCCAGCTCTGGCATTAGGACACAGTTTTGAGCGTGGGCGGAGTTTCTCTGGCACATCTGGTGTGGCAAAACGCTATAAGGTTTTAAGGTAAGCCAGTATGGATGCCCAGCTGGTTGTTATCATTGCAGGCGCTCTTTTAGTGCTTGCTATCATAGGCTCTTTGATGTTTATGCGCGGCTATTCGGGGCGTTTTACCTTTGATACTAAAAGTGGTACACGACCTCGTGCAAGTGGTGGTAGTTCAAATAGCACTGATGTATCGCTCAAGGGTCGATTAACGCTATTAACTGGAGGTGTGGCTGTAGCGCTGAGTGCGCTGGTGGCTAAGCTCTGGTCTATGCAGATGGTATCGAGCGACTACTACGAGAAGCTTGCAGAAGAAAACCGAACACGAACGGTAACCACACCGGCACCGCGTGGTCGAATTCTTGATAGAGATGGTGTGCCTCTGGTAACCAATCGTGCTACGCTGCAACTTGCCGCTTATCGAGACCTTGCAAACGATACCCTGATTGTGCGCCATCTCGCTAATCTTTTAGGTGTTCCTGCGATTGTTGTCACGCGTTCCATTCAAGATTATGCGCAGAGCGCTCAAAGCCTTCACACGATTGCACACGATGTAAGACGTTCAACGGTTGCCTATATTCAAGAGCATGGACTTGAGTTTGAGGGTGTTGAGGTTGTGGAGGGTACGGTACGCTCGTATCCTTTTGGCAGCCTTGCGAGCCATGTGCTGGGTTATACCGGCACCGTTACCCAAGAACAGCTCAAAGCCCAGAAAGAGCGTCAAGAGGCGGAGGAGAACCAAGAAGGCAAGCTGATATATATGTCGGGCGATATTGTTGGTCAGGCAGGCGTTGAGTATCAGTACGAAAACCTCTTACAAGGTGTGCGCGGTGAGCAGACTGTACGCGTTGATTCAACAGGTTCGGTTATAGCTTTAGCAGGGGAAGTGCCCGGACAGGCAGGGTCTGATATTAAACTCACCATCTCACTCAAGATTCAGCAGGCATGCGAAGAAGCAATACAGTTGGGTATCAAAACAGGAATCGCAACAGGCAATGCTGCAGATGCTGGTGCCGTGCTGTGTATGGATTGCACGAATGGTGAGATTTTGGGTTTAGCTAGCTACCCGTCGTTTGACCCTTCTGTTTTCATCGGAGGCGTATCTCAGGCAGATTGGGAGCGCTTAAACGGAGATAATTCTGGAACACCCATGGTAAACCGGGCAATTTCTGGTCAATATATGTCCGCATCAACCATTAAGGCACTCTCAGCTCTTGCAGCCCTTGAATATGGCACTTATTCACGCGGTCAATCAACAAACTGTGTGGGCTGGTGGACAGGTTTGGGTGAAAGCTCAGGAAAGTGGTGCTACAACCATGATGGCCATGGCGTCCAAAACTTACGTCAGGGTATTGTTAACTCATGCGACTCAGTTTTTTATGACATTGGCAAGGCCTTTTACTATGACGAAAAAAACTCCGAAGGCTTGCAAACGCTGTTCAGTCGGTGGGGGCTGGGAGTAAAAACGGGCATCGACTTGCCGGGCGAGGCTGAGGGTCGTGTTCCAACGCCTGAGTGGAAACATGACTACTTTAGTAATTGGTCTGATGGTGACCGTGCATGGAATCCAGGCGATATACTCAATATCATAATTGGGCAGGGTGACATCTTGGTAACGCCTCTTCAAATGGCAAGCGTATATGCAGGTATTGCTCGTGGTGGCACACAATTTGTGCCTCATATCTTCCACTCGGCCATCTCGCAGGACAGCGGGCAAGATGCTGTACGCTATACGCCCAAAGAACATATTAGAGCTAATCTTCATGACCCAGATGATTTGAGCTTTATACAAGATGCTCTTCAAGGAGTTATTTACGAAGAAACCGAATCAATTGCAAAGCATTTTCGTAATATGAGTGTAACAGTTGCAGGAAAAACGGGAACCGGACAAAAAAATGGCAAAGATGACTTTGCTTGGTTTGTTGCCTATGCCCCGGTTGAAGACCCCAAATACGTAGTAGCAGTCCTTATTGAACAGGGTGGCTTTGGTGGTGTAGCTGCGCTTCCAGCGCTTCGCCATGTGCTGGGTGCGCTGTATGATGAAGAAGATACGGCAAGTTATGAAGGCTCCGACCGTACACGTTAGAGAGAGGGGGGGTTAGAATATGAAACAAGATGCACGACGCATACAGCAGGTCAATAAAAAACGTAGCTCAGCGCAGACGGGATTGAACGCTATTATCAATATACCGTTGCTTATGGCGGCCTTGATGCTGATTGCTTATGGAGCATTAACCGTTTGGACCGCCTCACTCTCCATTGCTGAAGCCTCATTCCCACGTCAGCTCTTGGGTATTGCTCTTGGTTTGATTGCTGGTACCTTCACAGCGCGTGTCGACTACCGGCGATTTGAAAACCTATCAACAATGCTGCTCGTTATTGACCTCATTGTTATTTTTTCACCTTATATACCTGGTCTTTCGTATCGCGCGAATGGCTTAACAGGATGGATTAAAATCCCGGGTATTGGTCTTACCTATCAGCCGGTCGAGCTGGCAAAACTTATAACTGCCATATTTATGGCAGGTTTAGCTGCGCAATTCCATGGCAAGATTGAATCAATTCGTGACTATATTCGCCTTTGTGCGATGCTTGCGATGCCTTTTTTCGCCATTATTGCGGCGGGTGACCTTGGTAGCGGACTTGTCGTCTTTGTCGGCGGGGTTGTTATTATCTGTATGAGTGGACCTAAAAAAGAATGGGTCTTGGCAACAATTGCTCTTATCATCGGTCTCGTGTCTTTGCTTTTGTCCCTTGATTCGGTGTTAGACGGTCTGCTTGGTCATGATGTGTTGCTTAAACAGTATCAGATGAATCGCTTGCTTGTCTTTCTTAATCCTGATGCTGATAGTTCTGGAGCAGGATATAACCTCAAACAGTCCTTAATTGCGGTAGGTTCTGGGGGCTTTTTTGGAAAAGGTATCGGTAGTGCATCGCAGTCGGGTCACGGCTTTTTGCCTGAAGCGCAGACCGACTTTATCTTTGCGCTCCTTTCAGAGACCTTTGGCTTTATGGGCGCAAGCTTGCTTATCTTGCTCTATGCACTCCTCATCTTCTCCGCTATTCGTATTGTTCATAAGAGCGATAATCTTTTTCTCAAGCTGGTGGGTTCTGGCATCATAGGCATGTGGACCTTTCAGATTTTTGAAAATATAGGCATGTGTATTGGACTTATGCCAATCACGGGTATCCCGCTTCCATTTATCAGTTTTGGTTCAAGTTCAATGATTATGCAGTGTGCAACTGTTGGTATTATGCAATCAATCTGGCGTCATAAAAGTAAGCCCGCCTAGCATGTGCACTATTTTTGACAGCTTTGAAAGGATGGCTATGGGATTTCCGCTCAATAGTTTGACCAAGCTCATTAAGCTTGGATTTTCTGCCAAAAAAGAGGCGGATAGTTCTGTGCGCATTAGTGTTGTTGTTGACACCAGCGCTGATGAAGCACTAGTTCAATGTATGCGCCGTATATTGGTTCCTGAGACAATCTCAGGGCTCGTTCGTGTTGAGCGCTTACGTAGTGATATATCGCTCAAAACCGATACCGATTTAGTTTTGGTGCTCACTGGCGGCTCAGAAGAGCTTGAGGAGGTCGTGCAAAAACTTGTAATTTGTGGAGCACCTCTTATGGTACTTGCCACGCATGCCAATCAAGTTCCGTTTATTCATGGGGATACACCTGTGCTGGGTCTTCGTGCTCATGAAGACCCTCAGCAACTCATTGCTCCCTTAGCACACTGGATACAGGCGCGCACCGATAAACCAGCGGCTTTTGCGGCAAACTTTTCTTTTATGCGCTCGGCTGCTTCTCAGCACCTGATTCAGCAAACCGCCTTGGCAAATGTTGCAACTGGTGCCCTCGTCTTTATTCCGGGAGCAGACTTTCCTGTAATGACAGCGGCGCAGCTGAGTATGCTTTTGCAACTTGCCATGATTCACAATAAACCCTTGCACGCCGAGCGCGGATACGAGGCTGCTTTTGTTGTATTGAGTGGTTTTATAATTCGTATGATTATACGGCAATTCAAACCGTATGCCGGCAAAGCAAGCTTTGTGCTCAAAGGACTTGGCGGCGGGATAGGTACGCTTCTGATAGGCGAGCTTATATGTTTTGTCTACCGTCGAGACCTTGATTATAGCCGCGCAAACCAAGCGCTTGGATCACTAGCTAAACAAACAAGGCATCTCTTGATAGCGCGTTCTGAGCAGGTGCACTAGCAATATGTCGCGTGTAGTCTATGAAGATTGCTTTGCCGATCTTGAGCCTTTGTTAGCTCTGATTGAAAAACCGAGTCGCTACATTAACCATGAGTGGGGCTGTTTGAGCAAAGCTGAGGCTGATTATCGGTGTTGTCTTATCTACCCTGATGTCTATGAGGTGGGTCTACCCAACCAGGGCATCGCTATTTTGTATAACATTCTCAATCAACAGGAAGGCATTTCTTGTGAGCGCAGCTATGTTCCCTGGGTTGATATGGCAGACGCTATGCGCGCATCAGGGGTTCCGCTGCTTTCGCTTGAGGGCGCCGCACCTGTTGCATCGTTTGATATAGTTGGTCTTCATATTCCTCATGAAATGGCTATGACTAACTTCTTGGAATTGCTTGACCTTGCTGGTATTCCTTTGCATGCAGATGAGCGTACCCTCGATGACCCCTTAATTATTGCAGGGGGTCCATCTGTTTATAACCCAGAGCCGCTGGTTCCTTTTATCGATGCCTTTTTGATAGGCGAGGGGGAGGAGTCCATCGTTGAAGTGTGCCGCGCACATCAGAGGCTTCGTGATGCTGGCGTAAGTCGAAAAGAGATGTTGCGCGCTTTAGCAGATGTACCTGGCACTTATGTTCCGAGTCTGTATGAAGTTGTCCATGATGAATCTTCTACTGTACATGGCTATGTTGTTCCACGCTCTGGTGTTGATGTGCCTCGCCGTGTCTATAAGCGTGTCGTTAAGGATTTTGGTGCTACCGAGGCTCTTACTCAGTCGGTTGTGCCTTATGCGCAGCTAATCCATGATAGGCTGTCAATTGAAATCTTGCGTGGTTGCGCACGTGGCTGTCGCTTCTGCCAGGCAGGTATTACCTATCGTCCCGTGCGTGAGCGTACGCCTGACCAAATTGTCGCTGCTGCCTCCCAGGGCCTTACACGCATGGGCTACGATGAAATCTCGCTTACATCGCTTTCTACAACTGATCACTCACAGTGTCGGCATATTTTGCGCCGTCTGAATCGTCGTCTTGAGGGCACCGGCACGTCGGTGTCAATCCCTTCGCAACGTCTTGATTCTTTTGGTGTTGATATGGCGCTTGAAGTGGCGGGCGATAAAAAAGGCGGTCTCACCTTTGCTCCTGAAGCAGGTAGCCAGCGCCTTCGCGATGTCATCAACAAAAATGTTTCAGAAGAGGACTTATTTCGCGCTGCTGAAGCGGCTTATCAGGCAGGCTGGAATCGTATGAAGCTCTATTTTATGATGGGGCTTCCCACCGAGACTGATGAGGATGTAGTTGCCATTGCAAAGCTTGCCGATGAAGTGTTAGAGCGCGGGCGAGCATGTGTTGAGAAAGCGCGGCGCGGTAGTATCTCGGTCTCCATTTCGGTATCGGTTTTTATACCTAAATCACATACACCTTTTCAGTGGTGTGCCCAGCTAGACTATGATGAGGTGCGCCGCCGTCAAAAGTTGTTGGTAACAAGTGTTAAGAACCGTGCGGTGCGTGTTCATTATCACGATGCTTCGACCTCTCTTATTGAAGCGGTTGTTTCGCGTATGGGACGCGATGCAGCTCCACTCATTGAGCGTGCCTGGGAGCTTGGCCAACGCTTTGATGCTTGGTCTGAGCATTTTCATTTGGATGTATGGGAGCGGGCTGCGCGTGAGTTAGGTCTTGATTTGTATGCAATTGCACATACCCCATTTCCACTTGATGCCCGACTTCCGTGGGAACACGTGAGCCCAGGGGTATCGGCAGGTTTTCTCAAGCGGGAGTATCGTCGAGCTCTAGCAGGCATAACAACCGATGACTGCACCATGACGTCGTGCACTGGGTGTGGAATTTGTCAAAAACTGGGTGTTGACAATGTCTTGGTGGGTGAGCGTGCATGAGTGAGCCAGCATCAATGAATAACAAAACTGGATTATTTAAGTTGCGTGTCTGCTATCAAAAAATGGGACGCCTATCCTATCTCGGGCATCTTGAAGTTATTAATACGCTTGATCGTGTCATTCGTCGGGCAGGTTTGCCTTATGCGGTTACACAGGGTTATTCACCTCATATGCGCATTGGTTTTTCAAGCGCCTTGCCGGTGGGAACTGCTTCAAAAAAAGAGTACTATGATGTCGTGCTTACAGAATATCGTAAGCTTGACGAGGTACTGCGCCTACTAAAAGCATCATGTCATCCTGATTTAGCACCGAGTCGTGCGGCATACATCGCAATGAAAACTCCCAATCTTGGTGCATCTCTTACACGCATGCGCTACGAGATTCGTATTCGTGAGCATAGTAATATGTCTTATTCGATAGAGCAGCTTGATGAGGCGTTTAAGAAAGTTTGCGCGCGCAAGGAGCTTGTCTATCAACGTGGTGCCAAAATAAAGACGCTCAGTCTTGAACGCACACTTATTTCATTTGAATTTGATAGGCTCAATGCCCAGCACCTGCTTCTTAGCCTTGACTGTCATGCCGATAATGAAGGCTCGCTCAGACCTGAGCTTGTTGTGGCGGCCCTTGATAATGAGCTTGATGACGGTGATAAACCGATTATATCAAGTGCTATTCAGCAATTATCTTCATTTGAAACATACTGGCCCATGCGAACAGAACAGTATATTGAAGCTGCTGATGGAGGGCTTATCGACCCGCTTGATGCGTCTCTTGACATATAATCCATCCTGCTAATTCGCAGATGTTGTGCGCACGCAGCGAAAACTCATGAATTAGGTGTTGACGCAGGTACCTGCATACTGTTACCATGTTCGGCTGTTGCACTACCTGATGCATGAAGGGCAAAGACATGTACGCAATCGTTCAAACTGGCGGCAAGCAGTATAAAGTCGCCGCCGATGATGTTCTCACCGTCGAAAAGCTTGAGGGCGAGGTTGGCGCTTCTGTAGAGCTTCCCGTTCTTTTCTTAAATGACGGCAAGAAGATCGTCGCAGATCCTGCCAAGCTTGCAAAGGCTAAGGTTACTGCTGAGATCGTCAAGCATTTCAAGGGCGAGAAGCAGCTCGTCTACAAGTTTAAGAAGCGCAAGCGCTATCATAAGCTTAATGGTCATCGTCAGAACTTGACCTCCATTAAGATTACGAAGGTACAGGCAAGCAGCCGTGCTTCAAAAAAGACCGTAAGTGACGCGGAGCAAGCAGCTCCTGCCGCCGAATAAGCGACCATAGAAAAGAGGTTTTCCGATGGCACATAAGAAAGGTCTGGGTTCCTCCCGCAATGGCCGTGACTCCCGTGGACAGCGACTGGGCACCAAGCGCTATGATGGTCAGACCGTAAAGGCCGGAGAAGTACTTGTTCGTCAAAACGGTACTCACATTCATCCGGGCGCAAATGTTGGTCGCGGCAAGGATGATACCCTGTTTGCTCTCGTGGCGGGCAAGGTTAAATTTACACGTGGGCTTAAGCATCGTGTAAATGTCTATCCTACTGAGGCTTAGGTTTTCAATCCCTTCATCTGCATACTTATGCTGGAGACCCTCGGATATCCGGGGGTCTCTTTTGATATGCTGCTAGTCTATAGATAAAAGGCACTAAGCTTGTTGCTTAAATCAGGAAGGACGCTATGTCGCAGTTTACCGATATGTGTCGGATTAACGTACGCGGTGGAGACGGTGGCGCAGGCTGCATGTCATTCAGACGCGAAGCATATACCCCAAAAGGGGGACCTGATGGGGGAGACGGCGGTCATGGCGGCAATGTCATTGTCGAAGCTGATGCTCAGCTCTCGTCGCTTATTGACTACCGATTTAAGCATCATTTTCGAGCTGAGCGTGGCACCCATGGACAAGGTGCTAAGCGTGATGGACGTGCAGGAGAAGACCTAATCCTTAAGGTGCCGGTTGGAACGGTGATTTGGGAGCTTGACCCTAATACCATGGAGCATGTTGAAATGCTTGCCGATTTGGTACATGCTGGCGAGCGCATTGTAGTAGCTCCAGGTGGTCATGGTGGACGCGGAAATCCACATTTTGTTTCGTCGGTGCGGCGTGCACCTGCATTTGCTGAAAAGGGAGAGCCTGCGCGGGAGCACTGGATTGAGCTTGAGCTAAAGCTTATGGCTGATGCGGCATTAGTTGGTTTTCCAAGTGTGGGAAAAAGCTCGCTTATTGCGCGGATGAGTGCCGCTCGACCAAAGATTGCTGATTATCCCTTTACTACCTTGGTACCAAATCTTGGTATGGTGCGCGTTCAGGATAAATCGTTTGTTGTTGCTGATGTACCAGGCCTTATTGAGGGGGCAAGCCAAGGAAAAGGACTCGGACATCAGTTTTTACGACATATTGAGCGTACGGCACTTATCATGCACGTTATTGATATTACCGGCGGGTTTGAAGCACGTGATCCGGTGAGTGATTATCACATCATTAACCAGGAATTGCGCGCCTTCGCGCCTGAGCTTGCAGACCGTCCTCAGATTGTTGTAGCAAATAAGTGTGATACACCTCACATGACTGACCGTATAGCTCAGCTCAGGCGTGTTGTTGCAGCGGACGGACATCTCTTTTTTGCCGTATCTGCACTCACCGGAGCTGGACTTCCAAGCTTTTTAGCTGCAACCGCCGAGCAGGTATATCAGGAGCGCCTCGCACTTGCCGAAGCGCCACAAAAGCTTGATTCAATATCGACCGAACAGCTAGAACAGCGCCGCCATAAGCGCGAGCGCCATTTTGATATTTCGCGCGAAGAGGCACATGCCTGGCGTGTGCGTGGCGTGGGCATTGAGCGGGTGGTCATGCAGACGGATTGGGACAACGAAGAAGCGGTTGTTTATCTCCAACATCGTTTTGCTCGTATAGGTCTTGATAAAGCACTTGAAAAGGCAGGTGTCGTTGCGGGGGATGAAATCCGCATTATGGAAGTGGCCTTTAATTATGAGGGGGCTGAGATTAGCGAGGAGTCTGAGTTGTCTTCTGAAGATTTAGCAGAGCTATCACAGCTTCGTGATACAACAACTCAGGCAGAAATACTATGAGTGCGCGTGAGCCACAGGCGCTGCCTCCGCTTGGGTTAGATGCTACACAGCAATACCGCTTGGGCATTATGGGTGGTACTTTTGATCCTATACATTATGGACATCTGGTAACCGCTGAGCAGGCACGAGAAGCGTGCAAGCTTGATTTAGTGCTTTTTATGCCTGCAGGAACCCCTGCATTCAAAAATGCTGCAGAGGTTTCAAGTGGTGAAGATCGCTATGCGATGTGCGTGTTGGCAACGGCTGCAAATCCACATTTTCGCGTGAGTCGTTTTGAGATTGACAGGTCAGGAACGAGCTACACCGTTGATACCCTTCGCTATCTCAGAGCGTATTATCCTCAAAACGTTGAGCTCTATTTTATTACCGGTGCTGATGCTATTCTTGATATCTTGTCTTGGCACGAAGCTGAAGCGCTTGCAAAGCTGACCACCTTTATTGCGGCAACACGTCCAGGATATGATATACATACGGCGCAAGAGCGCCTTGTAGCAAGCGGAGTTCCGCTGGCTATTCGCTATATCGAAATACCTGCACTCGCCATTTCATCAACCAATTTGCGTGAGCGTGTACGCAACCAATCGAGCATTAGCTATCTTACGTCGCAGTCGGTAGCAGGCTATATTGAAAAAAATGAACTGTATCGGCGGGGTGTGTGAGAGTTTGTTGATAGATATGTTTGATAACGCCTGTTTCACTCAGCAGCAAGTGGCTATTCTCAATCAGATAGACACTGATGTAGCTTGTGCATTGCAACAACTACCACGCCGCTATGAGCATTCGGTTCGTGTGGCAAAAACTGCCTATAAGCTTGCTGAAACCTATCAAGTGGATACATTTCAGGCTGTGGCTGCTGGCTTGTTACATGACATATATAAGGCGCTTCCGGCAGAAGAGTTGCTTTTGCGCGCAGAGCAGCACGAGCTCCCCTGGAAAGGCTCACTCACTCATGCAATACCGCTTTTGCACGGGCCGCTTGCGGCACTTGAGATGCCAAGCCGCTATCCAGAGCTAGACGCAGCTATTTTTAAAGCAATTGCTCGACACACGATTGCGGATACTGATATGTCTGAGCTTGATATGGTACTTTTTTGTGCCGATGCTCTCGAGCCGGCTCGTCAGGGAGATTTTATTCATGAGCTGCGAACACAGGTGGGTATAAGCTCGCTAAATAAGTTATTTTTTGATTGTTTTGCTGTAGGTATTAGCTATGTTATACAAAGCCGACGCTATCTCTATTCTGATGCCATTAGCATTTATAATCATTACGTTAATCAGCTGCAAAGATTAGATAGCTAGCGAAAGGATTATATGGATACCTTCATGCAAGAACAACTTGATAACGACGAAAATACATCTATGGATAGATTACCAGCCTCAACTTCGCAGGCTGGAATTTCTGCCGAGACACTTGCGCGCACCGCAGCCGAGGCTCTTTCAAACAAAAAGGCTGAAGATATTTGTGTGCTCAATCTCACGCAACTATCTGATGTTTGTGACTACTTTGTTATTGCTACCGGTCTTAATTCTCGCCAGCTCGATGCTATGATTGATGAGACTGAAGAAGTTATTAAACAAGAGCTTGGGGAACATCCCCTTGCTATTGAAGGACGTGCTGAGGGCACCTGGGTATTACTTGACTATGGCTCGGTTCTCATTCATATCTTTACTCCTGAGACACGCGAGTACTATCAGCTTGAGGCGCTTTGGGGAGATGCTGAGCGTTTAGCGCTTTAGCTGATTGAAACATATGTTGAGCATATGTTATTTATCTGATGGTGTGTGTTTGTCTGGATGAGTAAAATGCCGCTCGCGTCCATACCCAAGCACGTGGTTACCAAAGCGTTCATGGAGCGCATCAATAGCAAGGCTGAGGTTTCGTTGATTCTTGCCAGGAGTGGCGCTATCGAGGCTGTTGAGTATGTTTTGCTGCTCAAGCCTATGGTCAAAATGGGTCATACCAATACCTGCCAGCCTGACAGGTGTGCCTGGTATCCAGAGTTTTGAAAGCAGTTTTAGGACCTCTGGCATAAACTCATGCTCATTGTCGCTGGGTGCGCTTAGTTGCATGCTTGCGGTATGAAGGTCTCGATTGCCCCATTTTAGCTTGAGGGTAATGGTGGTGCCACAGAGGCACTTTTTTCGCAGACGACGACCGAGCTCAGCTCCAAGTATCTCGAGGGCAGCATGAAGCTCAACTTCGGTAGTAAGGTCTTGTGCATAGGTGCGCTCACAACTCACTGATTTTACCGGTGCATAATCGTCCAGCGCTCTGACCTGACTTTGTTCCACGCCGCGTGCTCGGTTTTGCATGCGCTTGGCAGAACTCCCAAAGATTGGTACCAAATCACGCACATCTGCTCTTCCAAGTTGGCCAAGCGTAGTAATACCAAGCTGTCTGAGCGAGCGATACGACGACGATCCAATGCCGCTGAGAGCACGCACAGGTAGGGGTTCGAGAAAACTTTGCTCGGTACCTGGAGCTACGAGTGTGATGCCGTTTGGTTTGTCGCGCTCGCTTGCAATTTTTGCAATAGTTTTTGAGGTTCCAAGTCCAATCGAGCAACTAATTCCTAGCTCTGCGACGCGTCGCGAGATACGCTTAACAATCTCAACGGGGTTTTCTGACGAAAAGCGACCAGGGCTTATGTCAAAAAACGCCTCGTCAATAGACACTTGTTCAAGATATGGTGTTTCATCGGCCACGATACTCATCACCTGCCGACTAAGTGCGCGATACCTCTCAAAATGGCCGTGCGTCCAGATGGCATGCGGACACAAGCGTTTTGCTTGTGCGCTTGGCATGGCAGAATGAACGCCAAAAGCTCGTGCCTCGTATGAGGCAGTTGAGACAACACCGTGCATCTGTGGATTTCCACCCACGATAACAGGCTTGCCGCGCCATTCCGGATGGTCAAGTTGCTCCACACTTGCAAAAAAAGCATCAAGGTCTAATAAACCTATGGCAGGACCGTTCCATTCACCAAAAAAGGCATCAAGCACATGCTGTAAATCGTATGTATGTTCGCTTTTCATGATTTCAGTATAGCGAAGAGCCTAGACATAGGTAAATATAATCGTTGACCTTTATGAAAATCATGACTAAGATGTGTGCTGCGCTCGGTTCACTCATTTTCTGCTCCCGTGGGACTTCACCTGTCCCAGCCGATAGCGTATTATGGTTCGATGTTTGTTTATCCGTGCAGCAGCATGCTGTCAAGATGGAGGAGTTTGCATTGGCAGTAAAGATTCGCCTTGCCCGTCATGGCTCAAAGAAGCGTCCGTATTATCGTGTTGTTGTTGCAGACGCTCGTTCACCGCGCGATGGTCGTCTGATTGAGGAGGTTGGCCGCTATAATCCGCTAACCACCCCTAAAACTATTGACCTTGACCTCGAAAAGATTGAGGCTTGGCAGGGTAAGGGCGCACAACTTACCGATGCTGTAGCTGCATTGGTACGCGCTGCTCAAGCAGGCGAGAAGGCTTCTGTGGAGCCTAAGAAATCAAAGAAGCAGCTTGCAAAAGAGGCTGAGGCTGCCAAGGCTGCTGCCGAAGCTGCTGCGTCTGAGGGTGCTGAGGAGTAGTTCTCGTGTCTTCAGAACCCATCATTGATATCGACGCTACTGGCGAGGAGGTACTCTTATCAGATCGCATTGCAGATTTGGTTGAGTACTTGGTTGTGAGCATTGTTGATGATGTAGATGCACTACGCCTTGAGGTTATCGATGAAGCACAGTCTTCTACGATTGAGATTAGTGTTGCAGAAGATGACATTGCTAAACTCATTGGTCGTCAGGGTCGTACTATCAAAGCTATTCGTACCCTTGCCCGTGCACTTGCCGCCCGCTTGGGCACCACGGTCGAGGTAGAGGTTTTGGGCTAGTTTCTTGTCGGCACGCTATCAAAATGTTGCCCGCGTCATGCGCACACATGGCACGAAAGGGGAAGTTGTCGTAGCACCACTACGAGGACTTCCTTTTTGCTTATTTGAAGGCATGACAATTGCTCTGACACCACCTTCGTTTGATGTACCGCGTTGGTTTGTGCTTGACCGAATACGTGGTCAGCAAGACAGTGAGGCAATCGTTTTACTGCAAGGTGTTGACTCAATACAAGGTGCAAGCGTTCTGGTAAACAAGACGATATTAGTTGCCCGCTCAGACATCCATATCTCTGATACACAGTTTGCCTTTGAGCAGCTCATTGGACGCAGCGTTCAGGATAGGTCTGGTACTGAAATAGGTCAGATAACCGAGATTCTTGAAAGCCCTGCTCATCCCATTTGGGTTATTTTTCAAGAGGGAGGCCAAGAGTTGTTACTGCCGCAAGTTGATGCTTTTGTTCCACATATTCCTGTAGCCGGTCCGATTTCTGTGCATGTTCCAGCTGGCCTGATGGCAGATGATGGCTCATGTTAATTGATGCACTTTCGGTCTTTCCTGAGGTATTTAACTCATATATGGATGCCTCTATCATGGGTCGCGCACAGGCTCAGGGGCATCTCCGTTTTCGGAGCTTTGATTTGCGAAGGTGGACCTATGATCGCCATCATAGTGTTGATGATGAACCCTATGGTGGTGGTGCTGGTATGCTTATGAAAGTTGAACCACTTGCAGAAGCTATTCGTTCACTTTCATCAGAGCCTGAACTCCCTCGTCCTCATGTTATTTTTTTCACCCCAACGGGTACGCCTTTTTGTCAAGCAAGCGCCGCCCGACTTGCTACAAAAAAGCGGCTCCTTATGGTTTGTGGGCGCTATGAGGGCATTGATGAGCGCGCATTTAGCTTTGCTGATGAGCTTATTTCTTTGGGAGATTATGTTTTGACCGGAGGAGAGCTGGCGGCGCTTGTGGTGAGTGATGCGGTTGTTCGATTATTGCCAGGTGTACTTGGTGATGATATGAGTTCGGTGGATGAGTCTTTTTCTCCTGAGAATGCAGGCGGTTTGCTTGAATATGAGCAATATACGCGCCCAGCAGATTTTGAGGGTCAAGCTGTGCCTGAGGTTTTACTTAGTGGTAATCATGCTCATATACGTGCTTGGCGGCGGCAAAATGCGCTTGAGCGCACGCTTCGTTGGCGGCCTGACTTACTTGAACATGCTGAGCTTTCTGATGAGGAGCGCCGCTATATAAGAGAGTATTATTTGTCGCACCAACCCGAGCGTAAGGAACGTGAATAAGCTATGTCAACATCACAAGACAAAACACTTTTCAAAAATATCCTAGAGTGGTTTATTGTTATTGCTATTGGGTTGCTTGCAGCCTTGCTTATTCGCGAGTTTGTGGTGACCCCTTTTACCGTTCCTACTGGCTCAATGATTCCAACCATTCAAATCGGTGACAATATCTTTGCTCAAAAACTATCTCTTGAATTGGGACAGGCGGTAACACCGGGAGATATTGCGGTGTTCAAAAATCCTAATATGAGCTCTGACCATGAAATTCTTGTAAAGCGTGTTATTGCAGTTGCAGGTCAGACTATTGATTTTCAAGATGGCAAACTCCTCATTGATGGCAAAGAATCTAGCGAACACTACACTCAAGGACTCAGTTTTCCGCTGGCACAAACTACCCCTGGTATTGCTATAAGCTACCCATATACCGTCCCTCAAGGACATGTTTGGATGATGGGGGATAACCGTGAAGATTCAGCCGATTCACGCTATTTTGGACCGGTTGCCACAGAAAACCTTATCGGGCTTGCCGTTTTTCGTTATTGGCCTCTTAATCGGGCGGGACTTCTCTAGGTACACAAAAACAAATGCGGTAGTATGAATCCTTGTGAGAACGATTGATATGAGAAAGGTTGCACCCCTATGGCAGCATCGCCTTTGAGTTTTCAAGATATGATTTTAGCCCTCGAACACTACTGGTCTGCGCAAGGCTGCACGGTTATGCAGCCCTACGATTCTGAGGTAGGTGCAGGTACGTTTCATACGGCAACGCTTCTTCGCTCATTGGGTCCCAAAGCATGGGCAGCTTGCTACCCACAACCTTCACGTCGCCCGGCTGATGGTCGCTATGGCGAAAATCCTAATCGTTTGCAACACTATTATCAGTTTCAGGTCTTAATCAAACCTAGTCCTAAAAACGCCCAAGAGCTCTATTTAGGCTCACTTGCAGCGCTTGGTCTTGACCCTGCTCAACACGATGTACGTTTTGTTGAAGATGACTGGGAAAGCCCAACACTTGGTGCTTGGGGCCTTGGTTGGGAGGTTTGGCTTGATGGTATGGAGGTCACTCAGTTTACCTATTTTCAGCAAGTAGGTGGCATTGAGTGTGACCCAATTCCTGTTGAGATTACATATGGCCTCGAGCGTATTGCAATGTATGCGCAAAATGTTACCAGCGTATATGATCTAGTTTGGTCAACCGCTCCTGACGGCACGGTAATGACCTACGGAGATGTGTTTCTTGAGAATGAACGTGAGTTTTCAGCCTACAATTTTGAGCTTGCCAACATTGATATGATGCGCAATAAATTTGACGATTACGAGCGCGAATGTCATGCATGTCTTGATGCGGGGCTCCCGTTGCCGGGATATGATTGCGTGCTTAAGTGTAGCCATGCATTTAATTTGCTTGACAGCCGTGGAGCACTTTCTGCAACAGAGCGCGCGGCCTATATTCTTCGCGTGCGCACTCTCGCAAAGGCCGCCTGCGAAAGCTACCTTGAGCACGTAGCTCATGCTAGCACCAGCCAACAATAGAGACGTAAGGTTAGACTATGGTAGAGACAAAACCGGTTCTTTTTGAACTTGGCGTTGAAGAAATGCCATCGGCTCCTCTTATAAACGCCGAGCGCCAGTTTGCAAAACTTATCGAAGAAGGTCTAAAGCAGCTTAGCTTGACCTTTGATGCGCTTGAGGTGATTTCAAGCCCGCGTCGCCTTGCGATTCTTATTCAAAACCTTGCAACGAGCACCCCTGAAGTTCATGAAACGCTTCGGGGGCCAAAGACCAGTATCGCCTTTGACGAAGCAGGAAATCCTACCCGAGCCGCTCAAGGCTTTGCAAAAAAACTTGGTTTACGTGCAGATGAGCTTGTGCGGCGTTGCGATAGCGATGGACATGAGTATGTTTTTGCTGAGCGTCATCTTGCTGCTCGTCCTGCGCTCCCTTTGCTTAAAGAGCTATTTGAGCAAACAATTCACCAGCTTGAATGGCCTAATTATCGCTCTCAGCGCTGGGGTACCACAAAGGAAAGCTTTGTTCGCCCAGTGCGCTGGATTTGTGCGCTTTTGGGCGCAGAAATTATCCCTGTTGAGTTTGCAGGGCTTTGTGCAGGTGATGTTACCTATGGACACCGTGTGTTGGGACCAGGTGCGCATAAGGTTAGCTCTCCGGAGGCATACCTTTCCGTACTTGAAGCTGCATCGGTATATCCGGCTTCTGTGCGTGCAGAACGTATACGCGCAGGCATTGCTGAGATTGAGCGCGCGCTCCAGGTGCGTGTTGATACGCCTCAGCGTGTTTTTGATGAGGTTGTTAATCTTTGTGAGTGTCCTGATGTGTTAGTAGGGCATTTCGATGAGAGTTTTCTTGAAGTTCCACATGAGATTATTTGCGAATCCATGTTATCTAACCAGCGCTATTTTCCGTGCTATGACTTAGACGGAAATCTAAGCTCTGCCTTTGTTATTGTATCGAATGCTGACCCCACAGTTGCACCTACGGTTATCGATGGAAATGAGCGCGTAGTACGTGCCCGACTCTCAGACGCGCAGTTCTTCTATGAAGAGGACCTCAAAGTATCGCTTGATAGTTTTCGCGAGCGCCTACATCGCGTGGGATTCCATCAAAAGCTTGGTAGTGTGTTGGCAAAGTCTGAGCGTATTGAAGACCTTACGCTTGCGCTTACACATGAAGCACGTGTGGGTGCCAAAGTTGCTGCCGCAGCAGCGCGTGCTGCGCATTTGTGCAAAGCAGATTTGGTGAGTAATGCGGTTGTTGAATTTACGAGTCAGCAAGGTGTCATGGGCGCATATTATGCTTTGGCTGCAGGGGAGGGCGAGGACGTAGCTGAGGGCATACGTGATCAGTATCGGCCTCGTTTTGCAGGAGATGAGCTGCCAGCAGGACTTTGCGGGGCACTTGTTGCTGTTGCCGATAAGCTAGACACCATTGTGGGAATGTTTGTCATCGGTGAGCCTCCCACTGGCTCTAAGGACCCATATGCATTACGCCGTGCAGCTATTGGTGTCATCCATATTATGCGTGAGCGTTTTGCCATTGACTTGAAACCGCTCATTCAGGCATCGCTTGAATCCTATAGTGCTCAAGGCATTACCTGTGATATTGCTGCAACAGAGGCTGAGCTCATGCAGTTTTTCTTGGGTCGTATGCAACAAATTGCCCGCGATGAGGGAATTGCTGCTGATACCGTTGCAGCAGTGTCTACAATTAGCCTGCTAAATCCTCAAGACTATTTTGCACGTGCGCATGCGCTTGAAGATGCGCGTGCACACGATGGCCAGGGTTTCAATGATTTGGCTACAGCTTTTGCGCGTGCCGCACATCTTGCAAATGCAGACCTTGGCATTAACGTTGATA
The DNA here is from genome assembly GCF_018889955.1 of Collinsella sp. zg1085. Lineage (GTDB taxonomy): Bacteria > Actinomycetota > Coriobacteriia > Coriobacteriales > Coriobacteriaceae > Collinsella. The sequence goes on along the minus strand of NZ_CP076545.1, from coordinate 973,124 downwards.
TGCAGCTGTGCACCCCTGCCGAGCACGCGCTTATGCAAGCAATTGAGGGCGCTGAGACGAGGCTTAACGAGTGTCTTCATGCCAAGGATTATGTGGCAGCTCTCAGCTGCCTCTCAGAGCTTCGCGAACCCATTGATGCCTTCTTTGATGCGGTCATGGTTATGGATGAAGACGAGGCGATACGTTCTAACCGTTTGCGTCTTCTTAATCGCTTTACCTCACTTTTTACCGGCATTGCTAATCTTGCCGAGATGGGAAAACGAGCCTAAAGCTCCTAGAGCCTCTTTGAAGGCTTGAGGATAAATATTGTTTTGTGTATGGCGTATAAATGCAGCTAGTGCATAGAGCTCTAGCTGCACTTTGTGAGAACTGGTATCTACATAAGGTAACCACATACGTGACCGCTCACGGGCGATTTTTAACCGGTCACATACTATCTATAAAATGCAAACAATTATTATTGTTCATTCTTTATATAGTGCCATCAGAGCTCGTATTTGCGAGCTTTTATACATTTCTGAGGTGAAGTGCACATCTTCACACGGAAGGAGACCATGATGGCCGCCAAGCAATATGTGTATCGATTTGGACCTGATGAGCACGGAGTTGATTGTACTGAAGGAGGGGCAGATGATGCGTGGTGTCTTGGAGGAAAAGGTGCCAATCTTGCCGAAATGGCACGCATGGGGCTTCCGGTACCTGCTGGTTTTACAATCACCTGTCAAACCTGCGTTTCATATTCAGAACAGGGAGTATGGCCAGCTGGCTCGTTAGATGAAATACAAGCTGCTATCACCGACCTTGAACGGCGGAGTCAAAAGCGCTTGGGTAACCCAGAAAACCCTCTGCTTGTGTCAGTGCGCTCAGGAGCTCCTATTTCTATGCCAGGGATGATGGATACCGTTCTTAATGTGGGGCTTAACCCTGAGACTGTAGCGGGTTTGGCAACGCTCACCAATAATTTGCGCTTTGCATGGGATTCCTATCGTCGCTTTATACAAATGTTTTCCAATGTTGTGTTGGGCATACCGCTTAATCTTTTTGAAGACGCTCTTGCGGATGCCCGCGAACAAGCAGGTGTCGCCTCTGATGCTGAGCTCAAAACTGAGCAGTTGCAGGCGCTTGTTGTGCGCTATCTCGAGATTTTTGATCAGGCAATCTCATATCAAACACGTGCATACCTTGAGACACAAACAGGGTCAGCATCATTTCCCACCTCAGCTACTGACCAGGTGCTTTTGGCTATTCAGGCGGTATTTGCAAGCTGGGATAATGAGCGAGCACGTCTCTATCGCAAGCAATACAATATTTCTGATGCACTCGGTACCGCTGTAAATGTACAGGCGATGGTCTTTGGCAATCGAGGTATGCACTCTGCAACTGGTGTTGCCTTTACACGCAATCCTGCAACAGGCATACATGAGCCCTATGGTGATTATCTCATTAATGCCCAAGGTGAAGATGTGGTTGCAGGGATTCGTAATACCTGTTCAATCTCCAATCTTAAAAACGTACCAGAACTTGCAAAGCCCGCGCGTGAGCTCTATCAAACACTTGACGTGTTAGAACAACACTATCGAGATATGTGTGATATTGAATTTACCATTGAGTGCAAAAAACTATGGATGCTTCAAACGCGTATTGGTAAACGTAGTGCTCAAGCTGCCTTAAAGATTGCAGTTGATATGGTGCAAGAAGGCATACTTACGCGTGAGGAGGCCATCCTTCGTCTTGAACCTCAACAGCTTGACCAAGTTCTCCATCCGCATTTTGACCCTAGCCACCAAATTGCGGCGCTGGCGTATGGCCTTAATGCATCCCCTGGTGCTGCAGTGGGCGAGATTGTCTTTAGCTCTGATGACGCAGTAGCACGTGTTAAAGCGGGTTACAAAACAATACTGGTGCGCCCAGAAACCAATCCAGACGATTTTTGCGGTATGAGTGTTGCGGAGGGTATTCTAACGAGTCATGGCGGTAAGACGAGCCACGCTGCTGTTATCGCTCGAGGCATGGGTACGCCTTGCGTGTGTGGCGCTGAGGCATTGCATATTGATATTGACAATAAGCTTATTCGTGTTGCGGGAACGTCTATTGAACTTCATGAGGGAGATGTTATCTCCATTGATGGAAATAGCGGAGCTGTGGTTCAAGGTCCTCTGCCTCTTATCGAAAGCACTATGACTCCTGAGCTGATTGAGGTACTTCGCTGGGCAGATGAAATTCGTTTATCGCCGCCTTCAGGTAAGCCGGCTCATGTACGAGCAAATGCTGATACTCCAGCTGATGGGGCGCTGGCACTAAAGTTTGGAGCAGAAGCGATAGGACTATGTCGAACAGAGCATATGTTTTTAGGGGAGCGCAAAGAAATCATTCAGACCTTTATTGTGAATGATTCTCCTCACGCACAAGCTCAGGCTCTCAAGCAGCTGTTAGCTGTGCAAACTGACGATTTTTATCACATGCTAAAAATTATGAATGGACGCCCTGTTGTCATTCGCCTCATTGACCCGCCGCTTCACGAATTTGTCGATGACCCCCGAATGCTTGCACTTCAACTTGCGGCGCTTGAAGGTGAGGGTGGACACTCAGAAGAAATTGCTGCTATGCAAACGCGGCTTCGCCGCATTGATAGCTTGAGTGAGGTTAACCCCATGCTCGGTCTTCGCGGGGTGCGTCTGTCATTTGTCTATCCAGATTTGGCGCACATGCAGGTGCGCGCTATTGTTGAGGCAACGGCTCGGCTGGTTCAGGAAGGTTTTGACCCCAAACCCGAAATTATGATTCCACTCGTTTCGCTCTTGAGTGAGCACGTTCACATGCGCCGTGTTATAGAAGAGCTCATAGCTACCATAGAGCAACAGCGTGGCATTTCTCTTGATATTCCTATTGGTACCATGATTGAGCTTCCGCGCGCATGTTTTATTGCAGGAGATATTGCTCGCTACGCTGACTTTTTCTGCTTTGGTACAAATGACCTCACGCAAACGAGCTTTGGTTTTTCACGTGATGATGCAGAAGGTAAATTTATTCCCCTCTATCTTCAACAGGGCTTGATGGATACAAATCCTTTTGAGCACATTGATGAGGTTGTGTTGAACTTGGTTGAGATGGCGCATGAGCAGGGGATAGATGTAAATCCTCATATACATACTGGAGTCTGCGGCGAGCATGGTGGTGACCCAGCAAGTATTGTGCAGTTCTTTAATGAGGCGCAGCTTGACTACGTAAGTTGTTCACCGTATCGTGTGCCGGTAGCAAGACTAGCGGCTGCACAGGCGGTGCTTCAGCGTGCGGGCACGTTCACTGCGGAGAAGTCGTGATATTTTGCATGAACGAATCTGATTCTTGACCCATGCACCAGCACATCCCTATAATAGCAACGTTTGTTCAAACTATGTGCCGGCGTACGCGTGCGGCACCTCTGGAAGAGTGAGGAACTATACATGGACTTCATCCGCGCAATTGAGCGTCAGCAAATCCGGGAAGACATTCCCCAGGTTCGTGTTGGCGACAATGTCAAAGTGCACTATCGCATTAAGGAGGGCGAGCGCGAGCGTATCCAGGTATTTCAGGGTGACGTTATCCGCATGAGTGGTGCTGGTGCCCGCGAGACCTTTACGGTTCGTAAGCTTTCTTTTGGTGTTGGTGTTGAGCGTACCTTCCCGCTGCATAGCCCTAAGATTGCTGAGTTGCAGGTTGTGCGTCATGGTCGTGTACGTCGTGCTAAGCTTTACTATCTTCGTGATAAGGTGGGTAAGGCAGCTCGTATTCCCGAGAAGCGCTAAAGACATTTGCTTACTGAAAATCTTGAGGGTCGCCGTGTGCGGCCCTTTTTTGTGAGCTAAAAATGAGGTAATCATGGCACATACGCACACAGCATCAGCAGTAATCGCCGAGCTTAATTCGGCACCCCTTGAGGTAGTTCCTGAGCTTGTTGCCCTGTTTAGAGATGATCCGAGAAGCTCAGTGCAAAAGGCCTGCCAGCGTGCTCTGCGTCGAATCGAGCGCGCACAGCTTGAGTCAGAACGTGTTCATGGACTCTATCTCGATATGCTTGAGCTTGGTGGTGAAGGTATCGTTTTGGGTGTTGATGAGGTTGGACGCGGCTCACTTGCAGGACCTCTTACCGTGTGTGCTCTGCAACTTCCACACGCTCCTGAGATTCAAGGCTTAAACGATTCAAAAAAACTGAGTCCACAACAACGAAGCGTTTTATCGGCGCAAATCCTTGAATTAGCTGATGCAGTTGGGATATGTCATATTGAGCCTGCAGATATTGATGCGCAGGGTATCACGCAATCTTTGCGCCGTGCAGTTGTTGGCGCAATTGCAGATACTGGTGTCAATCCCGACTGTGTGCTTATGGATGGCAACCCGCTCGGCGCCCATGAGCGCGAGCGTAATGTGGTTCATGGGGACGCTCGAGTTGCTTGTATTGCTGCGGCAAGCATTGTTGCAAAAGTTGCTCGTGATGAGCTCATGATTGAACTGGATAAGGTGTATCCGGGCTATTTCTTAGCAGAATCCAAGGGTTATGCGTCACCCCAACATATCAAGGCAATTCAAGAGAAGGGTTTAAGCCCTCTGCACCGTGTAAGTTTCTGTGGAAACTTTCTTCAAAACCTGTCGTTATTCTGAGGAGAGCTTTTGTAGTGAGCGTCTAGCGATGATGCTTATGAGCTGGGGAAAGTAGAAAACGAAGAGTTTTGTATGAGTTTCAAGCAAGACATGTTGCAGATAATACGAGATTTGGGCTAGAAATCATGATGGATACTCCGCTCACCTAAGTTGAGAGGAGATTCTATGAGCCCGACACGACACACCCAGCTGTATTATTCAGAACTCATACACGAGACAGCTGCATCAGCTGACAAGCCGTCTTGCCCCAGTTTATATGCGAGTCTTACGCGAAAAGAATTAGGCGTACTCGGGGAAGATATTGCTGCCGCTCATCTTATAAGCCAAGGTATGGAGATAATTGAGCGCAATTATCGATGCAGCGAGGGTGAGGCAGATATTGTTGCTTTCGACCCAGCTGATGAGCTTGTTGTCCTTGTTGAGGTTAAGACGCGTCGTTGTATACAACAAGATGAAATCTATGCCGAAGAAAGTGTTACTGCACAAAAACGCAGGCGGTATCGCAGGATTGCTGGGTGTTACATGATGGAGCATTACCCCATACCTGCTATTCGTTTTGATGTTATTGGCGTTAGCATTACTCCAGATGGCACCTACGACGTTCATTATATTCCTCAAGCCTTTGGATGGGATGCAGAGATATGAGTTGCACTCAGGAGATTTCCTTTGCTGTGCACGCTGCTTGTTTAAGAGGAATTGATGCAGTGCCTGTGACCGTTGAAGTTTCGCTTTCAGGTGGAATACCGGGTATGTGTATTGTGGGGCTCGGCGATGCTGCTGTTTTAGATGCACGGGTGCGTATTCGTTCTGCATTGCGCGCAGGCGGCTATGACATGCCTCGAAAAAATATCACCATCAACTTGTCTCCTGGTGATGTGCGAAAAACGGGAACTGGTTTTGACCTCCCGATTCTCATTGCGATTCTGGCAATTACTCATCAAATCCCGCGAGAAGCTCTGGATGAAAAGATGTTCTGCGGTGAGCTTGCGCTTGATGGAAGCGTACATTCGGTTAAAGGTGATATTGCCTATGCTTTACTCGCACGTGATATGGGGCTTCAGCTGGTGCGTGGGCAGGGGAGCGACCACGTTGATATTGACGAGTTACCGTGTGCGGAAATACATCATATTGCATCACTTCGAGAGGGGATTACTGAGGCAATTCGTCCGATAATGCACACACAAGCCTCTGCCACATCTGCGCCTGTTCCGGATTTTTCTGAGGTCATTGGACAGGAAATGGCTAAACGGTGTCTAGCCATTGCGGCTGCTGGCAATCACGGCATGCTCATGGTAGGTCCCCCAGGAGCTGGAAAGACCATGCTTGCACGCCGCATGACATCCTTGCTGCCTCCTATACAGGCATCAGCGTATTGGGAAGCCCTGCGTATTCATTCGGTTGTGGGAGAAAATACTGCGGGGATTATCGCGGGCATTCGACCTTTTCGCAGTCCTCATCATAGTATTTCATCGGCAGGCCTCGTGGGCGGTGGGCGACCAGTGCGCCCCGGTGAGGTGAGCCTGGCACACGGTGGCGTGCTCTTTTTAGATGAACTTGCCGAGTTTCCTCAGTCTATTCTTCAGTTACTCCGCCAACCGCTTGAAGAAGGTTGTCTCAGAATTGTTCGTGTCGATGGTGTCTTTAGCTTTCCTGCTCGTTTTCAGCTTTTGGCAGCCAGCAATCCGTGTCCTTGCGGTTATTTAGGTGATCGCGATGTTCCCTGCTCATGTCAGCATCATGCTGTTGAGCGCTATCAAGCAAAGCTTGCAGGACCTCTTATTGACCGTATTGACATCACGCTTGATATTCATCGACCCAATCCTCAGCTTATTGTTGAAGGGGCAGAGGGGCTTTCAACTCATGATTTGTCTATGTTAGTTGAGAGAGCTGTTTATTTTGCCGCTTGGCGAAAAGCCCATAATCCTGAGGCGGAAGTACTAACGAAAAGACCTGGTATCGATGGGCTTGCAAAAGCATTTCAACTTGATAGAGATGGCACACAGGCGCTTGTTGGCGTTGCTTCTCGCAATCACCTAACAGGGCGCGGGATTATGCGCCTTTGCCGGGTGGCACGAACTATAGCTGATATGGATGAATCAGAGGCAGTTTCAACTCAACATCTTCTGGAAAGTGCAATGTATCAAGGAAGGATGGGCAATGTCATCTGACTATCCACGCCATGAGTTAGCTATCAGTGATGAAACCTATCCAAGCTCAGTACGCGACCTTATGGACGCCCCGCCTGTCTTGTATGTACGTGGTAATGTTGATGTTTTGCACGAGGCAGGACTTGCTATTGTAGGCGCACGACTGGCAACGCCCTATGGTATTGCTATTGCTGAAATGGCGGCACGTGTAGCTGCAGAATCAAACATAGTTGTAATCTCAGGTGGTGCCCGTGGGTGTGACTGCGCTGCTGGATTAGCAGCGCTTAAAGCAGGAGGAAAGCACATTGCAGTGTTGGGATGTGGGGCAGATGTTGTGTATCCACGTTCGTCGCGCAGACTCTTTGACCAAACACTTGAGCAAGGTGGCGCCATTGTGTCACTTGACCCGTGGGGGCAAGAACCACGACGTTGGGCTTTTCCTCGGCGAAATAGAATAATTGCTGCACTTGCAAAAGCACTGCTTGTTACTGAGGCTGGTATGCCTTCGGGCACGTTTACCACTGCTGAAGCAGCTATTGAGCTAGAGCGTGAATTGCTTGCAGTTCCAGGTTCGATTTTGTCAAAACTGTCACGAGGTAGCAATTATCTTATTGCAACTGGTGCTACCTGCATAGCCGATGAAGATGACCTTGAGATGGCCATTTCGCGTATTTTTGAGGTGCTTCGCTTTTCTCGTCCCACATCTCAAACAACTGCACAGGGTACACAAGCAATACATCGGCTCATGGAGGCTCTTATTGCAAGTCCTTTGCATATAGAAGAAGTTGCTCAGATACTATCTCAAGATGTACAAGCAAGTTTATTGGTAGTATCTGAGCTTATGGTGCAAGGCGTGTGCGAGCGTCTGCTTGATGGACGTATATCGCTTACAACGTGTGCTCTTCACGCGCAGGGACACATCAGTCACAATAGTTTTAAGTGAACAAGAACATGAGGAGATAGACATGAGTCAGCATATCGTACACATCATTGGAGGTGGACTTGCAGGTTGTGAGTGTGCTCTACAGCTTGCTGCTCGCGGGTGTAGTGTTCAGCTCTATGAGATGAGGCCAGCTCTCTCTTCTCCGGCTCATCACACGGATAGCCTGGCTGAGCTGGTCTGTTCTAATTCACTGAAATCAACCCGCTATGATTCAGCGGCAGGTACGCTTAAACGCGAACTTAAGGTACTTGGGTCAAAACTTCTAGCCTATGCTGAACAGGCACGCGTTGCAGCTGGTGGCGCTTTGGCGGTTGATCGACGTGAGTTTTCACGTCTTGTTGATAAGGCTATTGCTGCCTGCGAAAACATACATGTCATTCGTGAAGAAGTACAAGACTTTCCGCAAGGTATAGTTATTCTTGCAGCGGGACCTTTATGCGCACCAACGCTTACGCAAAAGCTTCTTGACCGTATAGGTTCTAAGGCACTTTCGTTTTATGATGCAGCGGCTCCCATTGTTGATGCAAGTACGCTTAACTATGATGTGTTATTTCGGCAGTCGCGTTGGGACAATGAGGGGAGAGGTGATTACCTTAATGCACCACTCAACAAAGAAGAATATGAGCGTTTCATTGATGCATTGATACATGCAAAGCGAGTCATTCTCAAAGATTTTGAGCGTCGTGAGTTATTTCAGGCTTGTCAACCAGCTGAGGAAGTTGCGCGCACTGGTCTTGATGCGCTTCGCTTTGGTGCTATGAAGCCTGTTGGTCTTATTGACCCACGTACTGGCAAGCGCCCCTGGGCGGCAGTTCAGCTGCGCGCTGAACAGCGTGAAGGTAGTGCCTATAATCTAGTTGGTTTTCAAACAAATCTTAGTTTTGGCGAACAACAACGGGTTTTTCGGATGATTCCGGGTCTTGAATCGGCAGAGTTTTTTCGTTTTGGCGTCATGCACCGCAATACCTTTGTAGATTCGCCTCATGTACTTGATAAAACATTCAAAATACCGGGAAGCCCCATTCGGCTTGCAGGACAAATTACCGGTACTGAGGGCTATGTTGAAGCGATAGCCTCCGGACTCGTTGCTGCACTTCAAACCTACGCTGAGCTTAATGATATGCAAGCGGTATCACTTCCTGAAACAACCGTACTTGGCTCATTGATAGCCTATGCAACCAATCCAGAAACCTCTAACTATCAGCCGATGCACGGAAACTTTGGCTTACTACCAGCGCTTAAAGGCATACGTCCCCGTTCAAAACGAGACCGCTATCAAGCCTATGCCGAGCGCTCTGATGCCGATTTGGCACAATATCTGGCAAAACGTCCTGAGCTTATGCTTCATTAAGTTAAATCCATGGAACTTTACGAACATATTGATGCAATGCTTGAGTATCTACGGGTGCAAGTTGGTGTTTCACCTGAGACGCTCAAAGCCTATCGCTCTCACTTAGAGGCCTATGCACGTTGGTGTGAGCGAAAGCAACTGAGCGGTTTTAATCCAAGTATGCGTTCTATACGAAGCTATGTAGGAAGCCTCGTGCAAGCGGGGTATGCGCCGCGCACCATTGCTGCACATGTGTCAGCACTTAAGTCTTTTCATCGCTGGTTGCTTAAGCAAGGCCTGATTGATGAGGACCCTACAGCTGTTATGAGTGCACCTCAAATTCCACATACACTTCCGCATACACTTACTCATGCTCAAATGGAAGAACTTCTTGCTCTTCCTCGAGGCAATGAGCCTGAGGATATACGCGATCAGTGCATGCTTGAGTTGTTGTATGCAACAGGGGCTCGAATATCGGAGCTTGCTGGACTTACGCTTGATTCATTTGAGACAGATATGCAGACGGTTCATCTGTTTGGAAAGGGCTCAAAAGAGCGCATTGTTCCGCTTTATACGCGGGCACAAACCGCGGTTCAGACCTATATCCATTCTGCGCGCTCTGTCTTACTTGATAAGAGCTCTCGAAAGGAGCAGACGAGCGCTCTTTTTATTTCTGGTCATGGACGCGCAATGGATGCTGCAGCACTTCGCTATCGCTTCAAAAAGCTCTGCCGTACCCTTGGTTTACCTGCTGATATATCGCCCCATGCAATGCGGCATACCTTTGCAACTGACCTGCTTGAAGGAGGCGCTGATTTGCGGGTGGTACAAGAACTACTAGGACATGCTTCACTTTCAACTACGCAAATCTACACTCACATACATCCTGAGCATCTACGCCATGTCATGCTCCAGGCGCATCCGCGAGCTGAAGATATACCTATAGATACGCGCAATCCCACAGCTTCTTAACATCTTCTATGTCCCAACTTGCACAGAGTATAGAAGCTGCTATTATTTTTCAGGTTGCGCAGAAGCGCAGCATCCATCTCACACGCGCGACTACTCACGTGCCGTGGTGCCTGAATCTTTGGTAGCTATTGATCAGGTGGCATACGAGGTTGACCTCGCGCGGAGGCAAACCACAGGAGGTTTATATGGCTACCAAGATTAACATTCGTACACTGCTTGAGGCTGGCTGCCACTTTGGTCACCAGACACGCCGCTGGAACCCAAAGATGAAGCCATTCATCTTTGGTGAGCGTAACGGCATCTATATCTTAGACCTTAAGCAGACCGTTCTTGAGGCAGACCGCGCTTACTCGTTCCTGCGCAACATTTGCTCAGGTGGCGGTAAAGTTCTTTTTGTTGGTACCAAAAAGCAGGCTCAAGAGGCCGTTAAGAGTGCTGCCGAGCGTGCTGGCATGCCCTATATCAACCAGCGCTGGTTGGGCGGTATGCTCACCAACTTTGTAACTATCCGTTCGCGTATTAACCGCATGGAAGAGCTTGAAACTATGGTTGAAGATGGCTCAATGGCTTTGCGCGTTAAGAAGGAGCAGGCTGTTTTAGGTAAAGAGCTTGCTAAGCTTCAAACCAACCTTGGTGGTGCACGCGATCTTAAGGCTCTGCCCCAGGCTCTCTTTGTTATTGATACCAAGCGCGAAGAAAACGCTATTAAAGAGGCACAGCGTTTGGGTATTCCGGTAGTTGCTCTTATCGATACCAACTCTGATCCAGACGAGATTGAGTATGGCGTTCCCTGCAACGATGACGCTATTTCTGCAGTTTCTCTTATGTGCGAGCTTTTTGCTGATGCATGCTTGGCTGGCACTGGCAAAGAGCAGATTTCTGAGGCTGAAATGGCTGGTGCACCCGCGGCTGAGCCTGCAAGCGCTGAAGTAGCTGCAGAGTAAATAAACCGTAGCTTTACTGTCTACGTGATTGAAAGGACTATCTATGGCACAGATTACCGCCGCCATGGTAAAGGAGCTCCGTGAGCTCACTGACTCACCAATGATGGAGTGCAAGAAGGCGCTTGTAGAGGCTGATGGTGACATTCAGGCCGCTGTTGATATTATGCGCAAAAATGGTCTTGCTGCTGCTGCTAAAAAGGCTGGTCGTGCAACAAACGAAGGCACGATTGGTGCTTTTATTTCTGAAGACGGTCAAACAGGCGCATTGGTTGAGATTTCCTGCGAGACTGACTTTGTAGCCTCTAATCCTAAGTTTACCAACTTTGCAATAGCAGTAGCCGAGCTTGTTGTGCGTGAAAATCCTGCAGACCTCGATGCTTTGCTTGCGACGTCTATGGGTGATGAGACCGTTGAGGCTGCTTTGACTGAGCTCATTCACGTTATCGGCGAGAATATGAAAATTGCTCGTTTTGCTCGTCGTTCAACTGAGGCTGGTGCACTTTCGAGCTATCTCCATATGGGTGGCAAGATTGGTGTTCTTGCTGAGTTTGGCTTTACAAATCCTGAGACAGCTACTTCTGAGGCATTCAAGACCTTTGCTCATGATGTAGCTATGCAAATTGCCGCAACCTCACCTATTTGCGCTGTTCGTGAGGATGTTCCGGCTGAGACTGTCGAGCATGAGAAGTCCATCTATATGGCTCAAGCTGCAGAGTCTGGCAAGCCTGAGGCCATTCAAGAGAAGATGGCTATTGGTCGCCTTGAAAAATTCTTCAAGGGTTCTGTTTTGTGTGAGCAAGAGTTTATTAAGGATAGCAGCATTACTGTTAAGGAGTATGCTGCTCAGGTCTCAAAGACTGTTGATGACGCTATCACAGTAGTTGGATTTGAGCATCTTACCCGCGGTGAGTAGCGCTGTTTTCTCGTGAGGTATTAGCAGGCTATGGGCTTCGTGCTCATAGCCTGCTTTTGTGTATAAAGACCTCAGAATACTGATAAAATGAATCAGACCATATAAGGAGGCCATTGAATGACGTATCAATATAAACGCGTCTTGCTCAAACTGTCTGGTGAAGCCCTCATGGGGGAGGGGGGTTATGGCATTGACCCCCATGTTACCGAACGACTTGCCAAGCAAATCACCTCAATAGCTCAGGATGGCGTTGAAGTGGGTATTGTTGTTGGCGGTGGCAATATCTTCCGTGGGCTTGCAGGCTCTGCAAAGGGTATGGATCGTGCTCAGGCAGATTATATGGGCATGCTTGCAACCATCATGAATGCCTTAGCGCTTCAAGACGCCTTTGAAAAGCAGCAAGTAAGCTGTCGTGTTATGAGTGCTATTCAGATGAATGAGGTTTGTGAGCCCTATATTCGTCGTCGGGCGATGAATCATCTAGCAAAAGGTGACATCGTTATTTTTGCAGCGGGTTCTGGTAATCCTTATTTCACTACCGATACCGCAGCGGCACTTCGAGCCTGTGAAATTGGTGCCGATTGCCTGCTCAAGGCAACTAAAGTTGATGGAATATATGATCGAGACCCTATAAACAATGATGATGCAGTACGTTTTGAGAGCATTAGTTATCACGAGGTCTTAGTGCGTGGTTTGCAGGTGATGGATGCTACTGCGACAGCACTTTGCCAGGATAATAAGATGCCAATTATCGTACTTAATATTGAAGGCACCGATACTATCAAGCGTGCCCTCTCAGGTGAGCCGGTTGGTACTGTCGTATATCAGGAGGACTAATAATGGACGGCATTACTCAAAATATGGATAAGTCCCTTGAGGCATTGAAGCATAACTTTGCAAAGGTCAGAACGGGTCGCGCAAATGCAAATGTGCTATCAGATATCACCGTTGATTATTACGGCGTTGCAACACCTATTACACAGGTAGCTGCTATCAAAACACCTGAGGCACATTTGCTCGTGGTTGAGCCATGGGATAAGGCTTTGGTCAATGCCATTGTGAAAGCTATTTCAGGTAGCGATTTGGGCATTACGCCTAACACTGATGGTTCAATTGTGCGCCTTCCGTTCCCTGCTCCAACCGAGGAGCGTCGTCGTGAATTGGTTAAGGAATGCCGCGACCTTGCTGAGCAGGCAAAAGTTTCTATTAGAAACATTCGGCGTGATTACAACAATAAGCTTGATCGCGATGAAGAGCTCTCTGAGGATGAGGTACGCCGTGAGCAGGCAAAGGTGCAAAAACATACCGATGCATATGTTGCCAAAGTTGATGAACTTCTGCGCGCCAAAGAAGCTGAGGTCATGGAGATTTAGGTGTTAAGCGATTTTGATGCACTTAAAGAACACTTTGCTGATTCAAGCGGCTTACACAGCTTAGATGCTCTTGATATGACGCGTATTCCGCGTCATATCTCTTGCATTATGGATGGTAATGGTCGTTGGGCAGAAGCGCGCGGCCTGATGCGTGCTGAGGGTCATAAGCAAGGCATTGTTGCCTTGCGCGAGATAATAACCACTGCAGTGCGTCTTGGTATAGATGTACTAAGTGCCTATGCGTTCTCGACGGAAAATTGGAATCGCCCGCAGCATGAAGTGAATCTCTTGATGCATTTATTTGCGAAAACCTTTATTGATGAGTTGCCGCTGCTCAAGCGTGAAAACGTACAGGTACGGTTCTTAGGTGATATAGGTGCTTTGCCTAAGAAAACACGTGATGTCTTTGAAATGGGTCTTGCTGAATGTAGGCAGCACACCGGCATGGTGCTAGCCCTTGCGGTCAACTATGGTGGCCGAGCAGAGCTGGTGCGCGCGGTACAAGATTTAGCGCAACTCGTTCAAAGCGGCGATATGAGACCTGAAGATATTAGTGAAGCGCATCTTGCTGAGCATCTGTATACCGCAAATCTTCCAGATCCTGAGCTGGTCATTCGCACCTCAGGTGAAATGCGCGTTTCAAACTATCTGCTTTATCAGATTGCTTACAGCGAGTTCTATATCACCGATACCTATTGGCCTGATTTTGATCGCTGGGAACTACTCGAGGCAATCTATGCCTACCAACAGCGACAGCGGCGCTTTGGGGGTCTTGTTTCTGTATCGAATACTCCTGCTTAACGAGTATGTAGGGAGGATCGTGTCCACTTCAAAAGCTACAACACCTGAGCAGCCCGAATCGCGCGTTGGATGGGTTGAGCGTTTTTTAACACGAGCCATTTGGGGCTTGCTCTATGCGGGCACCTTTATAGCTTCATTATTTGTAGGGCGCTACACAACGGCAATCTATATTGCTATAGTCTCAGGACTTTGCTGTTTTGAGTTTTTCCGCATGGTGCGCCGTGATGGCAAGGTGCCCAATGTAGTGCTCGGCCTCATAACAAGTGTTTTATTTCCTCTTTCCGCGCTAGGTCGTCAGGCATATTTGCTTGCTACAATTTTTGTGCTCTTTTTATCAGTTGGCTTATGGTACGTCTATTCGCCTCGTACCCGTATTGCTGATATTGCTACAACCGTTTTTGGACCGCTCTACACAGGGTTTATGCTCTCGGCAATTGTGCTTACCCGCACAAGTATAGATGGATGGCAAGGTGCACTTTTAAGCGTGGGAGTATGCGCCTCACTTTGGCTCTCTGACTCGTTTGCCTATATGTTTGGTACACGTTTTGGCAAACATAAGATGGTGCCCAAAATTAGCCCAAAGAAGAGTTGGGAAGGTTTTGTTGCAGGCCTTGTTGGTTCGGTGCTCATTTGGCTTATTCTTGCTGCGACAGGCTTTTATAAACTTGATATAAGCTATGCCGTTATATGTGGGCTTGTTGTATCTGTCATGGGTGTTTTTGGCGACCTTATTGAAAGCCGCATTAAACGTGCGGTAGGAGTTAAAGATTCAGGTGACATTATTCCTGGTCATGGCGGCATGCTTGATCGCATGGACTCGCTTATTTTTGGATGTATTACGGCGCATCTTATGTTGAGTTTGGGCGGCGTATTGTGAGTGATTGTATTAAAACCGTTGCTATTCTTGGGGCAAGCGGTTCTGTGGGCACACAAACCATCGATGTTATTGCTCAACACACCGATAAACTTGCGCTTAAGTTTATATCGGTGCATACGCAAACCAAGACACTTGTCGATGTAGCACAGCGTTTATCGGTGCCAACGGTTGCAGTGACTGATGAGCGTCATAGCCATGATGCGGTGTTATCTGAGCTTTCTTCAACAACGAAGTTGCTCGTAGGTATGCATGATGCAATTGAAGCGTGCAAAGATTCAGATATTGATATTGTTGTGCTAAGTGTTGTTGGAGCTGCAGGTCTTACTGCTTGCTACGAGCTTATTAAAGCAGGAAAAACTGTTGCACTCGCCAATAAAGAGTCGCTTGTTGTGGGCGGCGACCTAATCATGCCTATGGTAGCTGCAGACCAGCTCTTACCGGTTGATTCAGAGCATGCTGCAATTTTTCAATGTTACCAAGGCGAAGATGCGCGAGCTACCCATAAAATTTGGCTCACCTGTTCTGGTGGCCCTTTTCGTGGTCTTTCGCGCCAAGAATTGATGCACAAAACACCCTCCGATGCTCTTGCACATCCTACCTGGAACATGGGTGCCAAGATTAGCATCGATTCGGCAACTCTCATGAATAAAGGTCTTGAACGCATTGAAGCCATGCATCTGTTTCATGCAGACCTCAACCAGATTGAAATTCTGATTCACCCTGAGTCGAAGATTCATTCAATGGTGGAGTACTGCGACGGGTCAATACTTGCTCATATTGGCATCTCTGACATGCGTATTCCTATTCAGTATGCACTTTCATATCCTGAGCGCTGGGAAACGCCTGCGCCGCGCCTAAACTTTTTTGAACTTCAAGCATGTAGCTTTGATGCACCCGATATGGAAAGCTTTAGGTGCTTGCAGCTTGCTGAGCGAGCGGCGCGCGCAAGGGGTACGATGCCTTGTGTGCTCAATGCGGCTAATGAGATTGCAGTCTATGCGTTCTTAGATGGCAGCATCGGTTTTACCGCCATTGATGAGACGGTTGAGCGGTGTATGGACATGCATGTTGCGCGTCCGGTTGAGTCGCTTGAGCATCTGTTAGAAGTTGACGCGTGGTCGCGCAGCTATGCACGGCAGGTCATACGAAGGTATAGCTCATAGAGATGGGTTTTCATGGAGAATGTGGTAAGCGTTGTATCGGCAGTTTTTTGGGGTCTTATCGTTTTATCTATTTTGGTTTTTTTGCATGAAGGTGGGCATTTTTTAGCGGCGCGTGTCTGTGGCGTACGCGTACGTGAGTTCTTTCTTGGCTTGCCTTCACGTTTTCGATTCAGTTTTGCAAGCAAACGCATAGGAACCACATTTGGCGTGACCCCCATTTTATTAGGCGGATATGCAGCAATTTCTGGTATGGAGCCTGAAGATGCTGCGTTAGCGCCTCGAGTGCTTGCATTCATTCATGCAAAGGGACAAGCTGATATTGAAGAGCTTGCTGAAGCGCTTGCCTGCACAGAAGATGAAGCGCTTGAAGCGTGTCTTTCACTTACGAATTGGTGTTCAATTGCGCCAATCTATGATGAAGCTGCAGGTATTGTACCTGGAGGAAAGCTGTTGCCGCTGAAATATGCTGCTCTAGCGCGCGATCGAGCGGGCAACACAATGTTT
This sequence comes from Collinsella sp. zg1085, assembly GCF_018889955.1. Classification (GTDB taxonomy): domain Bacteria; phylum Actinomycetota; class Coriobacteriia; order Coriobacteriales; family Coriobacteriaceae; genus Collinsella. Next base: position 956,519 of record NZ_CP076545.1, on the reverse strand, counting down.
GATGGGCGCGCTTATACACGTACAGAGGCTAACAACGAGGGAGAGCCTTGGTTGTATGAGTGTTCAGATGAGGAACTCTATGAGCAAGAGCGCCGCCGCACCTATGCGGGTGTGGGATTCTGGCGACGCGCTCTCATGCTACTTGCAGGCATCGCTGTTAATTTAATAACCGGGATTATATTTTTGGTGCTCGCGTATTCTGTTTTTGGTTTTTCTGTGCCCCAAAATGAAAACCTTATTGGTGCTATTCAAGCTCAGTCACCTGCTGAAAAAGCAGGTTTACAAGCACATGATCGTATCTTGTCTATTAACGACACACCAACCAACACATGGGAAGACCTTGTTAAGGCTCTCCAGCATGAGAGCGTGGATACAGATATTCGTATTCGCTATGAGCGCGCAGGAGCTAAAAGCGATACCACAGCTCAGCTTGGTCAAGATAGGCGCTTGGGCATTGAGGCATCGTATGCAACACTTCGGCTCAACCCGATTGATTCAGTAGTTTTTGGTACAAAACTGCTTATTCAAACAGCACAACATGTCATACAGTTAATCCAGCCTCAGCATACCTTACAGGTGCTTGAGCAGTCTTCATCAATTGTTGGTATCTCGGCTATGTCTGCTCAAGCAGCCGCCCTAGGTCCTGCAGCACTGCTGCAATTTATGGCTTTGATTTCATTTTCTCTAGGCTTTATGAACCTGCTCCCTATTCCGCCACTTGATGGGGGAAAGCTCGTCTTTGAGATAATCCAAGCTGTGAGCGGACGCACAATTTCGTTGCGCGTGCAATCAATTGTGAGCTATGTGGGTATTGGAGTGTTTGCACTGTTGTTTGTCTATATGCTTCGTAGTGATATTCTGCGATTTTTTGGCTAGCACGCGCCTGCGCTCACGCCTCGATTAAAAACAGGGTGATTTCTTATGACCACAGCTTCTCACATACCTCGTATACATACGCGTGCTGTTCCCGTTGGTTCTATCACTATCGGTGGGGGAGCGCCCGTAGCTGTTCAGTCTATGACAACCACCGATACGGCTAATCTGGTCGAAACGCTCAAGCAGGTCAGGGCATTGGCGCATGCCGGCTGTGATGTCGTGCGTGTCAGTGTTCCTCATAAAAAATGCCTTGCAGCATTTAGAGAATTGTGCCAGGTAAGTCCCGTGCCCATCATTGCTGATATTCATTTTGATTACCGACTTGCTGTGAGCGCCGCTCAAGCTGGCGCGGCAAAACTGCGCATCAATCCAGGTAATATTGGCTCATGGGATAAGGTTGATGCAGTGATTGATGCTGCTGGTGAGGCAGGGTGTGCAATTCGTATTGGAGTGAACGCTGGGTCCTTGCCTCAATCAATTGCTGAGCGCCAAGATATAAGTCAGTCTGAAAAACTTACCTTGTCAGCCCTTTCATGCGTTGAACATTTTGAGCAGCGCGGGTTTCAAAGTATTGTACTCTCCGCTAAGGCACATAGTGTTTTAACCACGCTTGATACCTATCGACGTTTGTCGCAAGAACTGCCTGAGATACCCCTGCATTTGGGTGTGACCGAAGCAGGCGGCATACGTTCAGGTACTATAAAAAGCTCTATTGCGCTTGGTGCGCTCTTGGCTGAAGGCATTGGAGACACATTGCGTGTTTCGCTTACTGCAGACCCGCTTGAAGAGGTTCCTGTTGCATGGGGCATCCTTGCTGCAGTGGGCGTGCGCCGTCGCGGGCCAGAAATGATTAGTTGTCCCACCTGTGCACGCTGCCAGGTCGATATGATTCCCATTGCTCAAGAAGTAGAGCGGCGACTTGAACAAAGTAACAAGCCCCTATCAGTTGCAGTCATGGGTTGTGCGGTCAATGGTCCGGGTGAGGCCTCAGAGGCCGATGTAGGTATTGCTTGCGGGTCAGGGCAAGCGCTTCTTTTTCGCAGTGGAAAAGTTATTGCTAAGGTTTCTGAAGACAATCTCGTTGAGCGACTCATGGCAGAGATTGAGCAGATGTAAGTTAGAAATGTTGACCTACCGTCACGCGAATAGCCCTCAGTTACTGTCTATATGTATCCACTTCAGGAGCTTATCTCTTTTGGCGCGCACTATTTGCGCTATTATGCTGCTTATTGTATAGAGTATCTATAAGGGAGCGTTATGACACGAACAACAAAAACCGCCCATATGCGCATGTCATCACTTTTTGCCCCAACGCTTAAAGAAGACCCAGCAGAAGCAGAGCTCAATAGCCATCGCCTGCTTTTACGCGCAGGCTTTATCCGCAAACAAGCTGCTGGCTTATACACGTATTTGCCGCTTGCATGGCGTTCGCTGCAAAAAATTGAAGAGATTATTCGTGATGAAATGAACGCATCAGGCGCTCAAGAGCTGCAAATGCCCATTATGGTTGATGCGGCTCTGTGGGAAGCTTCAGGGCGTTTTGGTGCTTATGGTCCTGAGTTAATGCGATTTAGCGACCGTCATGGGCGTGAGTTTGTTTTGGGTCCCACACATGAAGAAACTATCACCGACCTTGTTAAAGACGAGCTTAAAAGCTATAAGCAACTGCCGGTAAACTTGTATCAAATTCAGGATAAATTCCGCGATGAAATGCGTCCCCGCTTTGGACTTATGCGCGGACGTGATTTCATCATGAAAGATGGCTATAGCTTTGACGCAAATCCTGCTGGTATGCAGGCAAGCTACGATACCATGAAAGATGCCTATGCCCGCATTTGTGAGCGCTGCCATATCAAAGCACTTCCTGTTGTTGCAGACTCAGGCCAGATTGGTGGCGATACCTCGGTTGAGTATATGGCGCTGGCAGATGCTGGTGAGGCAAGTCTTGTATATTGCGATTCTTGTGGTTATGCAGCAGATGATGAGGCAGCCGTGTCGCCTCTTGTTGTAGAGGCGCTCAGTGCAAATGATGAAGTTACTCGTGTTCATACACCAAATATCACAAGTATTGCAGCACTTGCTCAGTTTTTTGATATTGCTGAGCGCGCAACTGTTAAGGCGCTTGCTCTTCTTGATGAAGCTGGTAGCCCTGTTGTTTGTTTCTTACCGGGCGACCATGATTTGAATGAGGTTAAGGCAGAGCATCTCTTTGGAACGTATCATCTGATGGACGATGATGAGCTTAAGGCCTATAAACTGCATAAAGGCTTTATGGGTCCGGTTAATCTGCCAGATGGTATACGCATTGTCTGTGATACAAGTCTTAAGAGCTCAGCACACTGGGTTTGTGGTGCTAACGAGCTTGATTATCACCTAACAGGAGTATGTCCTGGTCGTGATTTTGAGCCTGATACTTGGGCTGACCTTGTTACGGTTGTGGCAGGAGACCCTTGTCCTCATTGCGGCGCTTCGCTTGCTGGAGCGCGGGGCATTGAAGTGAGTCAGGTTTTTCAGCTTGGCACCAAGTATTCTGAGGCAATGGGCGCCACTTTTATGGATGAAGATGGTAAAGAAAAGCCATTCTATATGGGCTGCTATGGTATTGGTGTATCGCGTACCCTTGCTGCAGCAGTTGAGCAATATAACGATGAGTACGGTATTGTGTGGCCGGTAGCAATTGCTCCTTACGAGGTAGCTCTGATTCCGCTTGACCCCAAGAAAGAGCCTTGTTTGAGCGCTACTGAGACACTCTTTGAGTCGTTGCTCGAAGCGGGTATCGAGACAATTCTTGATGACCGCGATGAGCGACCTGGTGTGAAATTTGCCGATAACGACCTCATGGGCTTTCCTTATCAGGTAATTCTTGGTAGACGTGGGCTAGAAAGAGGTGTTGTAGAGGTAAAAACACGCGCCACTGGCGAGCGAGTAGAAGTTTTGATAGATGAGCTTGTTGCATATATAACAAAACGGGTGAGCGCGGAGCGTGATATGGCATAGCTCAGAAGGGAACGGGGGAGTGATTCTTGCTTTTGTGAGTTGTGGCTTGTAGGGTTTTGAAAAAATGCTTGCACAAATGGCTCACATCCCCTATATTACTTTTTGCCGATTGGGGGCGTAGCTCAGCTGGGAGAGCGCTTGACTGGCAGTCAAGAGGTCAGGGGTTCGATCCCCCTCGTCTCCACCCAAGTACAAACTCAGCTCCTTGCTCAGGAGCTGTTTTTATATTGGGCTCATGGCGCAACGGTCAGCGCAGGGGACTCATAATCCCTTTGTTGTAGGTTCGAATCCTACTGGGCCCACCACATAGCAGCAGTTAGGGAGTCGATTTTGGCTCCCTATTTTGTTGATAGAGCCTATGTTTAATAGATTTGACAAACATGAGAATGTCTTTAATAACAAGCAGTTCTCTTTGATAGAGCTTTAAGACGTGCTCCCAAAACCTGTTCTTCTCTATGCCATTTTTAGCCTTCAAGCAATTCTTATTGAATCGGCGCGGCTTCCTATGCTAGTATTTATGAGCCGTTCAGGCATGGGCGTTTGGCTCAGGGGTAGAGCACATCCTTCACACGGATGGGGTCACAAGTTCAAATCTTGTAACGCCCACCATCACCAGTTCAGGGACCCGATTTTACGGGTCCCTTTTTCGTATGGAGGTCGAGCTTTTATGATTCTCAGTCTCGACAAAATTGAAAAGAGTTTTGGTGCGCGACAGCTTCTCAGTGCTGCTAGCTTACAGATTAATGCTGGGGAGCGCTATGCCTTGGTTGGCCCTAATGGTGCAGGTAAAACAACCTTACTAAAAATTATTATGGGCACAGAGCATGCTGATGCAGGAGCTGTCACGCGCGCCAAAGACAGCAGTATTGGCTACCTTGAGCAAGAGTCTAACCTAGCAGGAGATAAGAGTATTCTTGATGAGGTTATCTCTGCTGCTGTTGAAATTCAAAATCTAGGCATGCGTGCTCACCAGCTTGAGCTCGACATTGCTGAGGCAGAAAAACGGTGCTTAAGTTCAGCTCGGGTAGAAGAACTGCTCCAAGAGTATGGGCAGGTTCAACATCTCTTTGAGCAACTTGGTGGTTATGAGCTTGAAAGTAATGCTCGTCAAATCCTTGCTGGTCTTGGCTTTTCAGTTAACGCATTTTCAAAACGCTGCTCTGAGTTTTCGGGCGGTTGGCAAATGCGTATCTCACTCGCCAAGCTGTTCTTGCGTCATCCCGATGTTTTATTGCTTGACGAACCAACCAACCATCTTGACCTTGAAAGTGTTCAGTGGTTGAAAAGTTTTATTGCAAGCTATCAAGGTGCGGTTCTCATGGTTTCACATGACCGCAGTTTTATGGATGCAACCTGTGATCATATTGCTGCTCTTGAAAACCGGCGTATTACCGTTTATACCGGTAATTACTCTTCCTATCTTAAGCAGCGTGAGGATAATCTTGAGCAAATGCGTGCAAAGCGAGCAGCTCAAGAGCGCGAAATTGCTCATATGCAGGTGTTTGTTGATAAATTTCGCTATAAGGCAACTAAGGCAGTGCAGGCACAGGAACGTATGCGGCGTATTGAGCAGATTAAGCAAGAACTGGTCATATTGCCTGAAGGCAGAAAGAAGCTTTCCTTTCATTTTCCTGACCCGCCGCGCACAGGCGATATGGTTGCCAAGCTTGTTGATGTGTCAAAACAATTTGGCGCACAGTCGGTTTATAACAATGTCAATTTCACGCTGTATCGCGGTGACCGTGTAGCCTTAGTAGGACCTAATGGTGCTGGTAAATCTACGCTCTTAAAATTGCTTCTTGGACAAGAGATACCTACAGACGGTAAGCGTGAGCTTGGTCTTAATGTTGGTGTTGCGTATTATGCACAGCATCAGCTTGAAGGTCTCAATGAAGCGCATAGTGTGGTACAAGAAATTGATGAGGTAGCCCCTGCTTGGACTATGCCACAAATTCGCAGTCTACTTGGCGCATTCTTGTTTGGTAACGATGACCTTGAGAAATCGGTTCGCGTGCTCTCAGGTGGCGAGCGAGCACGTCTTGCCTTAGCTAAAATGCTTGTTGCGCCAGAAGCGCTTCTTTGTTTGGACGAGCCAACGAACCATCTCGATATTGATTCGGTTGACATGCTAGAGGACGCGCTTAAGCGTTTTCCGGGAACGATTGTTCTCATTAGCCACGATGAGCATCTGGTTCGCGCTATTGCTAATAGAATCATAGACATTCGCGATGGCAAGGTCACCGTATATGATGGCGACTATGACTACTATCTGTTTAAGCGTGAAGATCTTGCTCAGCGTGCGCGTGCTGAGGCATCACAGAATGCGAGCACGCCAGCTGTGAGGGCTACCTCATCCACTCAAAGCCACGCCCAAGATGCTCCTCAAGCTGCGCCATCAAGTGGTTATAAAACGCGTGAACAGCGTCGTCGTGAAGCTGAGGTGCGCCACGCACTCAATCAAAAACTTAAGCCAGCAAAACAGCGGCTTGCGCGCATAGAATCAATGCTTGAGAAAAAGCGTGTGCGCTATGAGGAGCTTATGGTGCTCATGGCCGATGAGCAACTCTATGCTGATAGCAATGCATTTAACGAGGCGCTGCGTGAATACACTGAGTTAAAAACTGAGCTTCCAAAACTTGAAGATGAGTGGCTTGAACTCACCGAGCAGATTGAAGAGGAGACTCAACGTGCATGCCTATAAAGCGGGAGCCTTGGTGCTTGCTTGCATTGCTTGGATTTGCCGCATACTTGCCCAGCTTACAGCCGCACTGATTGTTGTTATGTGTTTTGCAGGTCTTTCGGTAAAGCTTGGCTTGGCTGGCTTTATTGTTGAGCTCTCTGCCTCGCTGCCTCCGCTCTTAGCTGGGTACGGGCTCATTTCAACACCGTTTGGCGGTGTGTTTCGCTTCGATATAGCCTGTCTTGTTGTTATCTTATGTCTCATTGATTATGTGTGTTTGCGTATTGCAGCACAGCTTAGGAAGAGGTCGTACTAGATATGAACATCCTGCCTGAAGGGCTACCCCTTCTTCTTATCCAAGTCCTTGTCTTAATCATAAGTATTACCGTGCACGAAAGCGCACATGCCCTTGTGGCATATATGTTAGGAGATGAAACCGCACGCTCACGTGGGCGCATCTCGCTAAACCCTCTAAATCATATAGATTATTTTGGCACTATAATCTTACCAGGTCTTATGCTTATGACTGGAGGTCCTGTTTTTGCTTTTGCAAAACCGGTTCCCGTATATCTTGGTAATCTTAAACATCCTAAACGTGATGAAGTTCTGGTCTCGCTTGCAGGACCTGTCTCAAACCTTGTTTTAGCTGGCATTGCCACTCTAGCCCTGCGCATACTCGTTCAGCAGGGATTTATAGGCTCTCTTATTGTGCAGCAGCTTAGTCCTAACATGTTGTATCTCTTGTGCACCTATGGCATTACTATCAATCTTACGCTCGCATTTTTTAATCTCATTCCCATTCCACCGCTCGATGGTTCATCAGTGCTCGTCTTTTTCTTGCGCGGTAAGGCGCTTTTGGCTTATTACCGTATGCAGCAATATGCCATGCCAATCTTGTTAGGTATCTTGTATATTCTTCCAGAGCTTTTGCATATCGATTTGCTACAGCTCTACTTTGGTGCAACCGTGTATCCCTTAACTGACATGCTCTTTACTATCGCTTTGGGTCTGTAGAGTACGCTACACTAGGTGGTATTGAAGTAGGGTAAAGGAGTAGCTCTGAGTTACCGTGTCACGACAGCCGCTTATTCAGGTCCTTTTGACCTTTTGTTGCAGCTTGTTTCGAAGCAAAAGGTTGATATTGGCTCAATTTCTATCGCAGAGGTAAGCGAGCAATATTTGTCTGAGCTTGACCGCTTGGAATCGCTTGACCTCGATATTGCAAGTGATTTTCTATTGGTAGCGGCTACCTTGTTAGACATTAAAGCGCAAAGCCTTGTACCCGATGATAGGGCCTCCTCAGCACTTGATGAAGATGATGAGTCGGAGCTTTCTGACCTATCAGGCGAGGCATTGCGTGAGGTGCTCATTCAGCGTCTTATTGCCTATAAACAATTTCGCGGAGCAGCTACAGCACTTGGTGCACGTATGGAAGCCGAATCTCGCATGCATCCTCGTGTAGCAGGTCCAGATCCAAACTTTTTGAATCTTATGCCTGACTATCTGGCGGGCATAACACTTCGAGGTCTTGCAGTGTTGTGCGCTGATATTGATAGTAAACGTCAACATTTCTTACTTGAGGCAGAGCATGTAGCGCCGCGACGTATTCCTCTTGAGCTCAGCGTTGCCTCGGTGGATAGGCTTACTCAGGTGCGCCCACATACTACCTTTGCTGACCTTATTGAACATACGCCTACGCCTGAACAAATTGTTGTTACCTTTTTAGCCGTTCTTGAGCTTGCAAAACGAGGCTCTATAACACTGAGTCAGGCTGAACTATTTGGCACCATTTCTATTTCTCGCGTATCGGGTGCTCCTGCTTATGTAGTAGGAGACATAGATGAATCTGAGGAGCGCTAATCGATGGAATCACTACAAAGTCTTGACTTTCACACCACTAAAGCGGCTCTTGAGTCACTTTTGCTTGTTGCAACTGACCCAGTGAGTGCATCTGCGCTCGCTCAAGTTTTAGAGATTGCACCAGGTGAGGCAGCGTCTTTATTAGCAGAGCTTCAGGCAGAATATCGTGATGCAAATCGTGGTATTCAGCTTCGAGAAGTTGCTGGTGGATGGCGGCTCTTTACCCATCCCGCTTATCATGAGCACGTTGAGGCGTTTGTGCTTAGTTGGGACACACAGCGTCTGTCGCAGGCGGCACTTGAGACACTTGCCGTTGTGGCATATCACCAGCCTGTTACCCGCGAGGCCATCAAAGGTATACGCGGTGTTAACTCAGATGGTGTTTTATCTTCACTGGTAGATAAGGGGCTTATCCGTGAGCTTGGACGCGATGCTGCACATGGTCAAGCAATCATTTATGGCACTACCAACACGTTTTTAGAAAAGTTTGGCCTCCGCTCAACCCGTGATCTTCCAGACCTTGAGCAGTTTGCCCCTGATGAACAGGCACGTCAGTTTATTCGTGAACGTTTGAGTGGCCGATCGTTTCAATCAACGCTTGAAGAAACTGAGGAGGATATGCAAGAAGAACAGGAGCTGTTAGAAGATGCTTCTGCTTCTGAAGACGATATTATGATTATTGGATCTGCAAGCGATGACTTTGAATAAGCACATACAATCACATAGCGACTCGTTGGAATCTACATCTATGCAAAACTATCCTCATACCATGCGCTTACAGCGGTTTTTAGCGCGCGCAGGTGTAGCAAGTAGACGTGGTTCAGAGACGCTCATAACTGCTGGTAGAGTCTCAGTGAATGGCATCATTGTTACCGAGTTGGGCACTAAGGTAGATGCTGAGCGTGATGCAGTCTGCGTTGATTCAATTGCGGTGGCACTGGCGGATAAACCTGCATATATTATGTTGCATAAACCATCAGGTGTTCTTACCACAATGCACGACCCTCAGGGTCGGGTCTGTGTTGCCTCACTTTTGCCCGTTGATGAATTTCCGGGGCTTTTTCCAGTTGGTCGCTTAGACGCAGATACCACAGGGCTCTTGCTTGCTATGACTGACGGTCAGCTTGCGCAGAAGCTCTTACACCCTTCTGGGCATGTTTGGAAATGCTATGAGGCTCTTGTTGATGGTCATGTGATGGAGCACGAACTAGAACCGTTGCGCCAAGGGATTATGCTCGACGATGGCCCGTGCTTACCGGCTCAGGTTGAGCTTGTTGGGTATAAAGCCTCATCGTGCACACAGGTGCGTATACATATCCGTGAGGGAAGAAAGAACCAGGTAAAACGTATGTTTTCTGCTATTCATCATCCGGTTCTCACGCTGCATCGTCCTTCATTCGGTCCTCTTGAGCTTGGTTCATTGGCACAAGGGGCGTGGAGATTGCTGAGTGATTCTGAACTTGTGGATTTACATAATGCTTTGAAAGGTCAGTCATGATTGTTGCAATTGATGGTCCTGCAGGTTCTGGCAAGTCAACGATTGCCCGTGAATTTGCTGCTCGAACCGGTTTTAAGAAGTTAGACACGGGGGCTATATATCGAAGCGTTGCTGCAATATGTCTTCGTGAAAATATTGATTTTTCTGATACGGAGTCTATTCTCAAGCGCATTGAACGACTTAATCTTGATTTAGATGGGAGCCAAGCCCAAACACAGGTTATTGCTGATGGTATTGATTTGAGTGAATATATTCGCACGGCAGAAGTTGATAGAGCTGTTTCATATATTGCTACTAATGCTTCGATGCGTGCGGCGCTACTGCCTATTCAGCGCAGCTTAGCTACTAAAAAAGATATTGTTGCTGAGGGAAGAGACATTGGTACTGTTGTATTTCCTGATGCTGAGCTAAAAATCTATCTCAGCGCTGATGCACGCGTTCGAGCGCATCGCCGCGTTGCACAACGTCATGAACACGATATAACAACGCTTGATAAAGATGCATATAATCTCGAATACGTTGAGGTATTGCGCGCTATTCAGTATCGTGATGAGCAAGATGCTCAAAATATGATTCCATCTGTTGATGCTGTGCATCTTGATTCAACAGAAATGGGTATCACAGAGATTGTTGATGAGCTGATTGAGTATATGAATGAAAAGAGAGGCGCATGACAACCCGGTCCCTCGACGAGTTTTACGATAAACCGCTGCGTGAATTTCCGCTCTTGAGCCGCATATTGCTACGTTGCGCCCTCGTGATATTGTGGCTAGGAACCAAACTTTTATGGCGCTGGAGCATCGATGGTGCAACACATCTCAATGCAAGCTCAGATGCTTCTGGGCGCATCATTATATGCAACCATACCTCTATGGGTGAGGTTCCAGTTATTGTGGCACATCTTATGATGCAAGGTCGCGCGGTACGCTCGATGGCTAAGTCTGAGTTTTTCAAACACGGCCTTTTGGCGCAGGCTTTTTCACGTGCCGGTGCATTTCCGGTAGAGCGCGGTACGGCTGACATGAAGGCACTGCGTCGTGCACAGCGCGCACTTATGCGTGGTGAGGATTTGCTTATCTTTCCAGAAGGTACGCGCGTGAGAACTGATACGCAGCCGGTAGAAATTCATGGGGGATTTGCGCTTATTGCTCAGATGGCAAAAGCTCCGGTGGTGCCGATGGCGGTTTGTGGCTTTCGAGACATAACGCCGGTGGGGTCACATATTTCACTCCCACGTACCTGCTGGCTTGCTGCAGGTAGCTCGCTTAGCCTTAATGATGCTCCGGCGAGCCTTGGGCGGCGCGAGCGCTTGGCATGGCTTGAGAAAGAGGCTATGCGCCGTGTTTATGAACTTCGTGATACCTTGCGCGCACAGCACCCGGGGCGGTCATAAGCATGGGCGCTTCCATTTGCGTTGAAATTGCAGAGCATGCCGGTGTTTGCTACGGTGTTGAACGAGCACTTCGTATGACTTCTGAAGCCGCTAAAACCGCAGACAATATTACAAGCTTGGGTCCGCTCATTCATAATCCCCGCGTTGTATCAGAGCTTGTTGCACAAGGTGTAGGCGTTGCTAAAACTATTGCGGATGCGCGACAAGGCACACTTGTCATTCGGGCGCATGGTGTTAGTCCGGACATAATTCGTGATGCTCATGCCACCGGACTTTCTGTTGTTGATGCAACGTGTCCTTACGTTCATACGGTGCAGCGCGCAGCTGCTCAGCTCGTGCATGAGGGCTATCAAGTGCTTGTTATTGGCGAGATAGGACATCCTGAGGTTGAAGGCATCTTAGGGCATGCGGGCAAGAGTGCTTACGTGATTAGCTCACCTGCCGATATAGAAAAACTTACGCTTCAAAAAAAGGTTGGTGTTGTTGTTCAAACAACTCAAACAAAAGAACATGTTGAGGCAATATGCGCGGCTTTGGTGTGTCAGGTACATGAATTGCGCGTGATGAATACCATCTGCACCGCTACGCATGAGCGACAAACAAGTGCATGTGAGCTTGCTAAACGCTCTGATTGCATGCTGGTTATTGGCGGTAAAAACTCAGGTAATACGCGTCGTTTATTTGAGCTTTGTAGCCAAGTTGCACCGAGAAGCTACCACATTGAATCTGCTGGTGAGCTGGATAAAACATGGTTTTTAGATGCGTTGCATATTGGTATTACCGCCGGCGCCTCAACGCCACCTGCACATATTGAGGAAGTGCTTGATGCTCTCACTGAGCTTGTAGGGCCGTATACACTCAAATGGAATCGGATGCCTTTGGCATGAGTGCGCCTACTGTTCCTGATTATGCACAAGTCTTTGCAGACTATGGAGCCAAAACACGTCGTGCAACAGGCGAGAGTGAGTTTCGTGGCGCTCTTGTTACGCAGGTTCGACCAGAATCGCCTGCAGATGATGCTGGTATTGAAGCGGGCATGTATGTGGTTCAGGTTGCAGGTGAGCGCCTTACTGATATGGTTGTTTGGCTTTGGGAGGCGGACGGTGAAACCATTGATTTGGTTGTTTTTGACCCGCGCGACGAAAGCCTCAATAGCTGTACGCTTGACCGCTATCCAGGGGAGGATTGGGGTCTAAGCTTTAACGATGCCGTTTTTGATGGCATGCGCACCTGTGTCAATACATGTGTGTTTTGTTTTATGACGATGCTTCCCCGTGAAAGCCGCAAATCACTTATGATTCGCGATGATGACTATCGTCTGTCATTTTTGCAAGGCAATTTTGTCACGCTTACCAATATGAGTGACGCTGATGTTGCACAGGTTATTGAAAAGGGCTTAAGCCCTATGAACGTGTCTATACATGCCATTAGTCCTGAGGTTCGTACCCGACTCATCGGCAAAAACGCTGCACGGGGCATTGAAGTGCTTGAACAGCTTATGAGCGCCGGCATAGAAATTCATGCCCAAATTGTTTTGTGCCCGGATTTGAATGATGGAGAAGAGCTTAGAGCAACGCTTGGCTATTGCGAAGCGCATGAAGAAATTACCAGCCTAGGCATCGTTCCTCTTGGTTTTACCAAACATCAAAAGCGTTTTAGCTCTTCATACTCAGATGATGTTGAGCGTGCTCGTGAGATAGTCAAACTGGTGCGTCCGTATCAGGACCGTGCCTTTGAGCGCTTTGGCCGCCATACCTTTCAGTTGTCTGATGAGTTTTATATTGCGGCGCATATGGACCCACCGCCATCAGATTTCTATGATGGCTACCCTCAGTTTTACGATGGAATTGGTATGATTCGCTCATTTATGGACGACTCATATGCCTTGCTTCATCATGAGTTTTCCCGTCTTGAATCGCTTGCCCATATGTTACGTGCGCGGGGTCTTGATTTGATGGTAATTAGCGGTGAAGCAGCGCGGGGCACGGTAGCTGATTTAGTTGAGGTACGTCCTCTTACCGGCACGGTTTTCGCTATTCGCAATGATTATTTTGGCGGCAATGTGAATGTTACCGGACTGATTTGTGCTGAGGACTTGTTAGCCCAGCTGCCTCGGACGCTGAGCGGGATTATGCTCATTCTGCCCTCCATTATGTTCAACGCTGATAGGCTCACCTTAGATGGGTATCATCAGAAGGACATATTGCAAGCTCTGCGCCAGCGTGGTGCTCAGGCTTATGTTGCGCCAACAACCCCAAATGAGCTGGTGCAATTTCTTGAGCAGCAGCTTGCGCATGATGACCACCACTAAGTATCAGGAGTTCTGGCTGTGAAACCCATTGTAGCTATTGTCGGTCGTCCCAACGTGGGCAAATCGACTCTTGTAAACCGTATTGCTCAAACACGTGATGCAATTGTTCATGAGAGCCGTGGTGTCACGCGCGACCGCTCTTATCACGAGGCCGATTGGAATGGCCGCACTTTTGCGCTGGTTGATACTGGTGGCATCGAGCCGCTTAAAAGTGATGATGTATTCTCGGATGCTATTCGCGATCAGGCACTCGCGGCATGTAATGAGGCGCACGTCATTCTTTTTGTGGTTGATGGCTCGGTGGGTGTGACTGAGGAGGACGAGACGGTTGCTCGCATGCTCAAGCGCGCTGATATTCCCATATTCTTGCTCGTTAACAAACTGGATAACCCTGATAGGGAAGAGGAGCGCCTGTGGGAGTTTTATTCGCTTGGCATAGGTGAGCCACGTGCTGTTTCTGCGCTGCATGGACACGGAACAGGCGATTTGCTTGATGAGATTGTGGCTCTGTTGCCCAATGAGCAGACCGACCAGGAGCAAGAGACGGCATCTGATATATTGTCGATTGCAATCATTGGTCGCCCTAATGCGGGTAAGTCCTCACTTTTTAACAAAATTATTGGCTCTGAGCGCTCAATCGTCTCTGACATTGCAGGCACCACGCGCGATGCTATCGACACTATCGTTGAGCGTGGAAATACGACATATAAACTGGTTGATACTGCAGGTATTCGTAAAAAGAGTACGGTATATGAAAACATCGAGTATTACTCTATGGTACGCGGCTTGCGCTCAATTGATAGAGCGGACGTTGCGCTTTTAGTGGTTGATGCAACAACTGGTGTTACCGAGCAAGACCAAAAGGTTGCCAACTTGGCCATTGAGCGTGGTTGCGCCTTGGTGGTACTACTCAATAAATGGGACCTCCTTCACGACGACCGTGCACGCGATGAGGTCATGGAAACGGTTGAGCGCCGCTTAACGTTGGCACCCTGGGCATCAATACTTCGTGTCTCGGCATTAACAGGACGCTCCATCGAGAAAATCTGGGCACTCATCGATGACGCCGCCGCTGCCCGAGCTTCGCGCACTACAACCGCAAAACTTAACCAGTTCTTGCTCAATCTCCGTGAGTTTGGGCACACCATAGTTGATGGCAAACGCCGTCTAAAGATGCACTACGCCACACAAGTTGCTATTAATCCACCAACCTTTGCCTTTTTTGTTAACCATACCGATTTGGTGAGCGACAGTTATCGCCGTTATGTTGAAAACCGTCTGCGTGAGAGCTTTCCTCTGGCGGGAACTCCTATCCGCCTTCATTTTCGTAAAAAGCACGATAGTAACAAGCGCGATTCTTAAAGGGCATCTATGCAAAACATGCTGCTTGAACAACCCTGGATTGCTTGTATTGCACTCATGATAGTCAGCTACTTTATTGGGGGCATCCCGTTTGGGGTCTTACTTGGAAAGCTTTTTGGTGCAGGCGATATTCGGAGTGCTGGCTCGGGAAACATTGGCACCACGAACGCCTTGCGTGTTGCTGGACCTGTTGTTGCTGTATTGACGCTTATCGGTGACCTTGTTAAAGGAAGCCTTTGCATCATATGTGCACGTTGGCTCTTAACGCTGCTACCCGTTTCCTCTCATGATGTTCATATTATGCTTGCAGCAGTAGCACTGGCTACGTTGTTTGGGCATATTTTCTCCCCCTATTTGGGTTTTCGGGGAGGCAAAGGCATTGCTACGGGTGTTGGCATATTATTTGGCTTTTGGTGGCCACTGGCACTTATACATCTCGGAATCTTTGCTGTGCTTGTTTTGGTGAGCCGCTTTGTATCGCTTGGTTCTATCGTAACGGCCGTTTGTCTTCCCTTGAGCCTCAGCATCTTCTTTCCTGATATGCCACTTGAAGCGCGTGCTATATGGATACTGTTATCCGTGAGTGTTGTGTGGGCTCATCGCAGTAATATCGTGCGATTGAGTCAGCATCGCGAAGCGCGGATTGGTGTCCATTCCTTTACAGATAAGGGAGCAAAATCGTGAAGCTAAGTATTATTGGAGCGGGATCATGGGGCACGGCTGTAGCTGGACTCGCGGCAGGACATGCCGATACTGTCAGTTTATGGGCGCATGAGGCAGAGGTTGCTGCTGGTATCAATGAGTTTCATAAAAATCCAAGCTATCTTTCTACCTACGAGCTGCCGCTCAATATTAGTGCCCATGCCTCACTTGAAAATGCGCTTGTTGATGCTGATGGCGTTATTATAGCGGTTCCCTCAATACATCTTCGCGCTACGCTGCATGCAGCTCAGGCTTGGATTCCTTCGACCTGTCCGATTCTGTGTCTGACAAAGGGGATTGAACAGAAAAGTGGACTCTTAATGACAGAAGTCATTGCTGAAGAGCTCGGAAATCATGAACGTATTGCAGTGCTTTCTGGTCCTAATCATGCAGAAGAGGTTTGTTTGGGTTCACTTTCTGCTGCCGTGATTGCCGCTGAACATGATGATATTGCATACTTTTTTCGAAACGCGCTCATCTCTCCTCAGTTTCGCGTCTATGTTAGTCATGATGTCATAGGTGTTGAAATGTGCGCGGCTGCTAAAAATGTTATTGCGATTATCTGCGGTATCGCTGCTGGTAGTGGTCTTGGTGATAATACTTTGGCACTCATAATGACGCGCGGACTAGCCGAAATTACGCGCCTTAGTTGTGCGCGTGGGGGAGAAGCTATGACCTGCATGGGACTTGCGGGCATGGGCGATCTTGTTGCGACGTGCACCTCTGAGCATTCGCGCAATCGTATGTTTGGCGTTGCATTTGCACAAGGCACGAGCCTTGAAGCGTATCAGGCTAAGCGTCATATGGTTGTTGAAGGGGCAGCAGCGGCGATAAGTGTGTCTGAACTTGCAAAGCAGTTGGACGTAGACGCGCCGCTCACCTTTGCCTTGCACGATATTCTTATAAATGATGGCTCACCCGAAGATGCCCTCGCTCAGCTACTTGAACGTTTGCCCACCTCTGAGTTTTATGGAATTGCATAGGAGTTTATATGTCTCATTCTTCCGTTCTTATAGCGCCCTCTATTTTGTCTGCTGATATGGCGTATCTCGCACGTGATCTTGAGCGTATTCATACCGCAGACCTCATTCATTTTGATACGATGGATGGTCATTTTACAAAGAACCTTACCTTTGGACCTGATGTGTTGCGTGCGGTAAAACGTGTATCTGATATTCCGGTTGATGTACACATGATGGTATCTGACCCTGATACCATGGCTGATTGGTATGTTGATGCAGGGGCAGACATTATTACAATTCATCTTGAGGCTTCGGTTCACCTTAATCGCACTATTCAGCATCTCAAGAAGCGCGGTGTGAGAGCTGGTGTTGTTCTAAATCCAGCAACACCAGTCTTATTGCTTGAAGATATTATCGAAGACCTTGATATTGTTTTGTTGATGAGTGTCAATCCTGGTTTTGGCGGTCAAAGCTTTATTCCCAATACCCTTTCAAAGATTCGCTCTCTCAAATCACTTTGTCAAGCTCATAACGTTGCTCCCCTGATTGAGGTGGATGGTGGCATATCTGCTGCAAATGCCGAAGAGGTAGCGCGCGCTGGGGCAAATGTGCTAGTTGCTGGGTCTGCGGTCTTTTCATCGAGCGATCCCGCGGCTGAGATTGTTCGGCTGCGTGAGTTGGGCTCACGTGCCTATCAAGGGGTTTGTGCATGAGCACAAGGCATCTCATCAACCTAGATTTTGCGGCGTCAACGCCGCTGAGACCTGAAGCGATTGCTGCTCAAGCACGCTATGACCAAGCTGATTATGCCGGTGCTAATCCACATGCCTTGCATAGCTTGGGAAGAGCTGCAGCTCGTAAGCTTGAGCGCTCAAAGCGAGAGCTTGCAACATGTTTTGGTGCGCGCGTTCAAGCTCGTGAGCTCATCTTTACCAGTGGCGGAACTGAAGCAAACAGTCTTGCTATATTTGGACTTGCTCGTGCTATACGTGAGCGAAACGCTGTGCGGAACCATGTTGTTATCTCAGCGCTTGAACACGACTCGGTATTGCATTGTGTTCCACTTTTGAAAGAACTTGGTTTTGAAGTAAGCATGCTTTCGGCAGGACGTGATGGCAGGGTATCCGCTGATATGCTGACACGTCTTGCAAACCAAAGGCTTGCACTTGTTGCATGTATGTATGCTAATAACGAAACCGGCATCGTACAGCCTATTGCTGAGCTGGCGCGCATTGCTCATGAGTCAGGTGCGCTCATGTTTTGTGATGCTATTCAAGGGTGGCTTCATCATCCTTTTGATGTTTTTGAACTTGGTGTTGATGCACTCAGCGTTGCTGGCCACAAAATTGGAGGGCCAGTCGCGAGCGGTGCGCTGTATCTCAAGGCAAAAACACCGCTTAAACCTTTACTTGCTCGTGGAAGCCAAGAGGCGGGACTTCGCTCGGGTACACAAGATGTGCGCACGATAACTGCTTTTTGTGCAGCGGCGTGCAGCGTTCATCACAGTTTGAGCCAAGATTATTCTCGTCTATTGAAAATCTCAGATTGGCTCTATGATGAATTGATGTTGATACCTGGGATTGATGCCACGGTTCCAAACATAGCGCACATGGATAGGGTGCCTGGTATTGTGTCTGTCACGGTTGAGCAGGCTTTGTCCGAAGACCTTATCTTGCAACTTGATGAGGCAGGTTTTGCCGTATCTGCCGGCTCTGCATGCACGGCTACGAGCTCGGAAACAAGTCACGTTTTGCGCGCTATGCAGGTGCCTAAACACCTATCTGAGGGCGTCTTGCGCATTTCCTTCGATGACCGTGTTTCCATGCAGGATTTGCAAGTCTTTGTTCGTACCCTACAAGATATAGTGAGTCGCTGATGAACGTTTCGCAGCTTGAACAAGAATTGTTGCAGCATGTTCCCCGTGTTGATGCTGAGGTGTGGGACCGTGTTGGTATGATTGTTGGACACCCGGACGATGAGGTATGTGGTATCGCGATAGCGCTCGATGCGTGCTTGGAAACAATTCAGGCAGCGGCAGCGCAGCATGCTAATGTGTTGCTAACGCATCATCCACTCTATATTGATACGCCTACCCAATTTGTTCCTCAATGCCGACATGCGTCCTCTGCTGGAAGTGCACTCTGTATGGCTGTTCAGTTGGGGATAAGTGTCATATCGCTTCATACCAATCTTGACCGCTCTCGTGAGGTGCGAGAGCGTATGGCAGGGCTCTTGGGGCTTGAGGCCATTTCATCCTTAGAGTTTCCCCTAGATCCTGGTCGTAATGGTTTTGGCACACTCGCGCAAACCACCCCTATAAGCATTGCTGAGCTAACAGCTCACACAGCTCAGGTATTTCAGACCGAACCGCGTGTATGGGGCAATCCTGAGCGCAGTATCACGCATATTGCGTATATGGGTGGTTCTTTAGGGCACTTAGAAGATATGCTTGCTGCTACTCCTGCTGAGCTAATTATTACCGGTGAGGCGAGCTATCATGTTTTACAAGATTTACACTATCGCGGAATTGATGCCATATTGCTCGGACATGATTGTTCTGAGATGCCGTTCGTGAATATCCTACAAGATATGGCGCTGAGCATAGTGGAGGATATTCCAGTCGTTACAATACAAGGTTCCAAACAATGGTGGACCTATCAAGGAGTTTGAGCATGAGCATGGGACAAACCTTACTCGATTTACAAGCATCTGATCTTGCTCGTATCCGTGCTAAAAAAACCTTAGCCGAGCTGCCAGAACTTAAAATGGTGGCTCAGCTTCGCCATCTCTATAAGCGCCTCAAGGCTGAAACAACACAATGCTTTGCCGAGCGTAAAGACATCGAGACTTCACTTGCCGAGCTTGATGAGCAAGAGACTACGTGCAATCAGGCGGTGTATGATGCCCAACGAGAAGCAAGTGGGCTGGATTATCGAGCGGTTCAAGACCTTGAAGTAAAGCTATCTTTACTTGCTAAGCAGCTTGATAAAATTCAACACCAGCGCACAAGTCTATGTGAGCAACTCAAAATACAAAAAGAGCGCGAGGCAGCACTTAATGATAAGCTTCAGCAGGCAGAACATGCTCTGCGCACGCAGGTTGAGGTGGCACGTGATCATGCTGATACGCTAACTTTACAGATTGAATCTGAAGAGCAATTGCATCAAAAACTCGCAGCCTCTCTGAGCTCAGACCTACTGGAGCTGTATCAAGCTGCGTCTCAGCAGTTCTCAGGACTTGCAGTTGAGTTGCTTGAAGGAAGTGTGCCTTCTCTTTGTCGCATGAAGCTCGCTGATGCAGCAGTAGAGGATCTTCATCGAGGGTCTGAGATAGGGGAGTGCCCCTACTGCCATCGTATGCTTGTTGTGTCTCGTGAAAGCAATGAGAGTTAAGAGAGCTTGCTATGCAAACTGTACTTGTTGGGGTCACTGGAGGTATTGCGGCATATAAGGCTTGTGAGCTGGTGCGATGCCTACAGAAAAAAGGGTATCGCGTTAAGGTTATGATGACGCGTCACGCTGAGTCTTTTGTAGGTGCAACGACCTTTCGAGCGCTCACGCATGAAGCGGTAGCTGTTAATCTCTTTGATAATCCGTTTGACCCCATTCATCACATTTCGCTCGCTCAAGAAGCTGATTTAGTTGTTGTAGCCCCTGCTACTGCAAACTGCATTGCAAAGATGGCAGCAGGCATTGCAGACGATATAGTGAGCAGTACCCTTCTTGCAACTCGCGCACCAATCCTTGTTGCTCCTGCTATGAATACAGGTATGTGGGAAGCAGCAGCAACACAGGATAATATCAGGCGCTTACAGCAGCGCGGCGTTTTGTTTGTTATGCCTGACTCAGGATATTTAGCATGTGGAGATACAGGCACAGGAAAACTTGCACCGGTTGAACAAATTGCCTTCACGGCAGCAGCTATGCTTTCGCAGTCATCGCAGCTAGTGGGTGAGCATATTCTAATAAGTGCTGGTGGCACACAAGAAGCAATAGATCCAGTGCGCTATATTGGCAACCGCTCATCGGGGAAATTTGGCTATGCGCTCGCCGAAGTTGCGCGGAGTATGGGCGCTGATGTCACACTAGTTTCAGGGCCAAGTAGCTGCACTGTTCCTGCAGGCGTTCATTTTGTGTCGGTGCAATCGGCGCAAGAGATGTTTGAAGCGGTTGATGCTCATTTTGATCAGGCGACGGTTTTTATTTCAGCTGCGGCAGTTGCAGACTATACACCTGTACACACTGCAACACAGAAGCTCAAAAAAGAGTATGCACCGCTTGAATCGCTTGAATTGAGACAAACCGTTGATATTCTAGCGACGATGTCTGCGCGTAAAGCCGGACGTACCGTTATTGGCTTTGCAGCAGAAACAGAACATACACTTGAATTTGCGCGGGAGAAGCTTGCTCGCAAAGGCTGTGATGCAATAGTTGCAAACGATGTTTCGCGAACAGACTCAGGTTTTGGCAGTGATACTACAGCTATTGCTTGGCTAAGCCATGCATGCGTTGAAGAGTTACCTATTATGACAAAGCGGGAGGCGGCGCGCGAAATCCTCGTGCGTGTGGCAGAACTTCGAGGGAAAGACAGTGCAAACAGATAATGAGAATCCAGCAGCTTTGAGGTAAGAGATTGTTACCAAGCGCCGTATTGAGTTTGTCGCTTATAAAGATTTTGCTTGCACTCCTATGTGTTCTTGAGTAAAGTATTCACCGTTGCAAAGAGCAACAATGTCGGGACGTGGCGCAGCTTGGTAGCGCACTTGACTGGGGGTCAAGGGGTCGCTGGTTCAAATCCAGTCGTCCCGACCATTTTTTTATATTGCATCTTCTTCAAAGATTTGAATTTGATTATTTAGCTGCTGTTTTCTAAGCGGGCTTTGTGTCTCATGGTTGCACGACATAAGGGGACTATGACTACACAAGCATGAGTTTTGATATTGAGGTGTTTTGTATAACCCATCAATTACAAAGACTTTCTTATAAGCCTCAACATATCCTAGTTTGAAGTTTCAAATATGGGTAGAATCGTTTGGGTATTAACAACACGAGGGGGTACTGTGAGTTTACGAAAGAAGATCAAAAAGGAGCTTATCGGTACATCTGATTACCCCTCCAACAAGATCTTCACGATCTCAAACTTCATTACTGCTTCGCGTCTCATTCTTACCTTTGTGTTTTTATATCTCTTCACCAACCAGCTTGATCGCACCGTCGCTCTAGTTATTTATGCGCTCGCCGCCTCAACTGATTGGATTGATGGTCAGCTTGCTCGTATGACACGTACGGTCAGCTGGCTTGGTAAGATGATGGATCCGCTCGTTGATAGAGCATTGCTTTTCACGGGCGTGCTTGGTCTTGTTATGCGCGGTGAGCTCCCTGAATGGGTCTGTTGGATTATTATGGGACGCGATGTGTATCTCTTTTTCGGTGGGCTTATTGTGCGTCGTTATCATTCACGACCTATCGACGTTACCTTTACGGGAAAAATTGCAACCGCCCTCTTTATGGCTGGGTTTACCTTGATGCTACTTGGTGTTCCTGTTATTGCAGGTCCTAACCTTTTCCCAGGATATGCAGCATTTCCTGGCATTAACGGTGCTTCAGCACCACTCGGTATTTTCTTTGTTTATTTGGGCATACCATTTTCGCTTCTTACCGCATGTATCTATACCATACGCGGCTATCAGGCCGGACGGTATGCCATAAAACATCCCGAAGCTGAAGAAGACTATCTTAATCCTGAGATTATTGATTCAAGTACGGTAGAATAAGTGCATATGCAACACATGCGCTAAGGAGCTGGTATGTCTAATTTCAATACGGTACATCCTGATACGGATTCGGCAGATTCCACGCGCGTATTTCAAATTCCACTCGATGATGCTACCGCTCCTGATTTATTAAAAAGTACACATGTCACAACACCGGTACTTTCCATTATCAAAGGGCCGCAATCGGGTAATGTGTTTACGCTTGAAGATACGCAGACCACGCTTGGTCGTGACCCAGCAAACGCTATTTTTCTCAACGATATGACGGTTTCGCGCAGTCATGCAAAAATTGTAAAAACTAAGCACGGACTCATAATCGAAGACCTCGGCTCCCTCAACGGCACATGGGTAGATGGTGCTATCATTACCTCAGCACCCCTTCATGATGGCTCGTCCATCCAAATTGGTACCTTTACGCTTATTTTCCACGAAAGTGTCCCAGTGCGCATTGAGGTAGGGGAGTAATTGTGGCTGAGCGCAGTTATCTTAGCATCGGTCAGGTTGTAAACCTTCTTCGTGGAGCCTATCCAGATCTTTCAAACTCAAAGATTCGCTTTCTTGAAGATGAAGGGCTTATTACTCCGCATCGAACGCCCAAAGGCTATCGCCAGTATTCAAAGGATGACGTTGACCGTCTTGAGGTTATTTTGCACCTTCAAAAGACGCGCTATATGCCGCTCAATGTCATTAAAGACCGCCTTGAGCGCGCGCAAGATTTGTCTATGCTTGCCTTTGAAGTGGGTTTACTCTCAGATGCGCCGCTCAAAACCGCTCCGCGCGAGAGCAAGCAAAAGCTTCATCCCATTGAAGACCTACCTAATATGCTTGGTGTTGATATTTCTTTTTTGCGCTCCCTTGCCGATAACGATTTGATTCGTATTATCCGCAGCCCACAAAACCGTGAGTTAATTGATGGGCGCGAGTTTGAGATTATTCGCTTTGCCTCTGAACTATCACGTTTTCATATTGAGCCGCGCAACCTGCGCCAATATGTATCAGCTGCAAATCGTGAATCAACCATGTTTGAACAGGTGCTCATAGGCATGCTCGGCATGGATACCTCAGATGAAGATCGCGCCTCAAAGCTTGAGCGAGCATTTACCAAGCTCCATGATCTCACTGATGGAGTGCGAACCGCGCTGATTCGTAATCGCGTCTTTGAGTCACTGAACGCCGAAATAAACGATGAAGAGCTCGAAATCAATCTCAAGCGTAGTGCACCTGCTAAGTCAGTTGCAGCAGCCTCTGCATCTAAGCCAGAAGTAATTAGAAAAAGCACGTCTAGCACCTTAAAGCGCAGTCATACCTAAGAAACACAATCAAAGGAACTCAGTATGCTTACACGTATCGATTCTCTGATAGCAGATATTCCTGATTATCCAGAGCCTGGGGTTATTTTTAAGGACATTACACCATTGTTTGCCGACCCCGAAGGCTTGCGCTCACTGGTGCAACAAATTGCTAATCATTTTCGTGATAGAGGAGTAACTAAAGTTGTTGGCCCTGAAGCACGGGGTTTTATGACCGGAACACCGGTTGCATATGAGCTTGGTGCGGGCTTTGTGCCGGCACGCAAGCCTGGTAAGCTCCCTCGTGAAACGCGCCAAATAAGTTATGACCTTGAATATGGTTCTGACACGCTTGAAATTCATGCTGATGCTATTGACCCTGACGACCGAGTTTTAATTGTTGATGACCTTGTTGCAACAGGTGGTACGGCAGCTGCAACCGGTAAGTTGGTGCAAGATTTAGGTGCAGAGCTCGTGGGCTATGCCTGCATTCTTGAGCTAGAGTTTTTACATCCGCGTATTCAATTGCAAACTGCGGGTGACCATGAGCTCTTTAGTCTTGTGAAGGTTCAGTAGATACACAGTGTAATATCAACTCAATTGGCCTTCTGGCGAGTCTCAATAACCGCTGCCCGTCTTATTTGATACGTCTACCTAAAACTGCATGAATATATCCGTATCATGTATATGCTAAGAGAAGGTGCCTAGGGTGAAAGAGAAAGGAATTCCTATGGTAGACACAGAACTTACTGAACGCATTGACGCGTGGATTGAAGCTAGATGGGAAACGATTGTTTCAGAAATTGGTACGCTTGTTGGTATTGCAAGCCAAGAGGATTTAGAGCATGCAGGCCCTGGTATGCCCTTTGGACCGGGTCCTCGCAAGGCTCTTGATGCTGGATTAGACCTATGCAAGCGCCTTGGCATGCATGCCGAAAACCATGAAGGTTATGTCGGTATTGCCGATTATCCAGGAGCAGACCCAACGAAGACCATCTGTCAAATTGCACATCTTGATACCGTACCCTGCGGCCCTGGTTGGACTCAAGATCCGCATGTTATGACGCGCCGTGAGGGCTATCTTATGGGGCGCGGAACGCTTGACGATAAAGGTCCCTTTGTTGTTGGTCTATATGCCATGCGTTTTTGGCATGAACAGGGTGTGAGGTTTCCCTATACCATGCGTATGATTATTGGTACCAACGAGGAAACCTCACTCAAAGATGTTGAGTATTATCTTGAGCATTTTGACCAGCCAACATTTCTCTTTACCCCTGACGCTGAGTTTCCTGTGTGTTATGGTGAAAAGGGGATTTATCAAGGTGTCTTTACGTCAGGCCCTATTGTTGATGGCAAAATTATTGAGTGGCATGCAGGCGAGGCTTTCAATGCAATTCCCACCGATGCGCATATCATCATCTCTGGTGAAGTAGAAAAGTTGCCTGCTGCTGAGGGTCTAACTATTTCTCAGGAAGCACCAGGGCATGTTCGCATTGCAGCTAAGGGACGTGGTGGACATGCTAGTCAACCGGCTGGCACAAAAAATGCTATTGGCATGCTGGTAGATTATCTCCTAACAAATCACCTTGTCTCCGCTGGTGAGGAGCAATTCTTAACGCTACAAAAAACGCTTATCGATGACTATACGGGTGCTGGTGTTGGCGTTGCAGCAGAGGACGAACTCTTTGGTAAGCTCACTATTATTGGTGGCATGGCATGGCTAGAAGATGGACGCCTGCATCAGTCGGTTGACTCACGCTATCCTACAACTTTCTCACGCGCTCAATTTGAAGAGCAGCTCTCCCTTGCTGCCAAGCGATTTGGTGCAAGCTATGAAACCGATAATGATACGGAGCCGTTCTACATCGATCCATCAGGCGAGGAGATTCAACGTCTCATTCGCGTCTACAATGAAGTAACCGGCGATGACCGCAAGCCTTTTACCATTGGTGGAGGTACCTATGCGCGTGAGTTTAAGAATGCTGCAGCCTTTGGCCCGGAGATGCCTTGGATTAAAGACCCTGATTGGGTAGGTCCTATGCACGGCGATGATGAGGGAGTATCTGAGGAGTTGCTCAAGAAGTCTCTCAAGATTTATATCTTAGGCATACGAGAGATTATGGAAATTAACTACGCATAAGCATGTGCTGCATGAGCGTATATGATGCTTGTATCAGCTTAGCTTAAGACACATACAAGGGGAGTGCTCTAATCTGAGTGCTCCCTTTTTTGTGAGCAGCAAAAGCTTTCGCATATCGATAGTATTTGAGTCCTTGATTTGAGCATTGCGTTATGAGGATTTTGCCCCTTCGTAGCCCGCAAACTGCAAATACGTCATCAAAAAACTGCGTGATGCAAATGCTGCAACGGCTGAGCGAACAAGCAGTGACTCACGTGTAATGATAGTGGCACTATCAGCAGGTATTGCGCTACCCGGTATAAAAGCTGTGGTGAGCGCTGCTTTCAATTCATGAATGACATAGTTATATGCAACATGATCGGGGTAACTCACTTGCTGCATCCGAAAAATCTTATGAATAGCAGCAATAGGCATAAATTGCTTAAAAAGACAAATGATAATGAACCTGGCAATTTGACGGCGATGATACAGCTTTTTTGTAGGAGCTTGCACAAGTTGTGCCTTTACATAGTTGTTAATCATGGCAGGTGTAATCCATGCCTCATGTGCAGGCGTTGAAAGTGGTGCTAAAGCTGATTCAATGTAGCTTACCACTTGCTCTCGATACAGGCCTATATCAGGCAATTCTTCAAAGCGGGGAAGTGACATATCCAAAATCTGCTGAACCGAGCTTGAACTTAAAAAGCTATCAGGCAGTACATGTGGAGCTAAATCGGATGCAGTAATGGTGTCAGAGACATCTGACATGGGTATAACTGAAGCTTGTGTTGTCATGCTACCACCTTAAACATGCTTATGCTTTGTATCTATAGAGCATATTATATCAATTGATGTAGTTTTTAATATGAGCTTATCTAATGAGCGCTATACTGTGACTATCTTAAGAAGAAGGGTGTTCTTATGTCATGGTGTATCGCTGCAGACTCAAGTTGCAATTTTTTGTCATTTACCCCAACATCACCTGATTGCATCTATGGTGTTGCACCACTGAGCATTTTGGTTGATGGGGTTGAATATGTTGACTCTGATGATTTGTCTGTACAAGAGCTTATTGCAGCCTTTACCAGCCCGCACGCCATGTCAACTTCAAGCGCCTGTCCAAGCCCTGGAGATTGGGCAAAGCTTATGCGCAGCGCTGATAATGTAATCTGTGTCACCATTGGTTCTAAAACCTCAGGAAGTTATGACTGCGCTCTAACAGCAAAGCAAATCGTCATGGATGAATATGAGTCTTTGCATCCAGACCAAGAGGGCGGTAAGCGCATTCATGTAATTGACTCTAAAGGCGCTGGCGCACAGCTTGAAGTTTTAATCCATCGCCTCGATAGCTATATTGCACAAGGTTTGAGTTTTGATGAAATTGTTTCCAACATGGAGGCTTTTATTGAAACAACCCATGTGTATTACTCGCTCAGTAGTTTTGACAATCTCGTTAAGGCAGGTCGCTTACCTCGTCTTGTAGGCACGCTTGCATCAAAACTCAATATCCGTCTGTTGGGAAGCACTGCTGCAGATGGCGCCCTTCGTGCAGTTGGACCCACGCGCGGTGAAAAGAAAACCTTCAAAAAAATAATCGATTGTCTTGTACATGATAATTTTGGCGGTGGTGTTGTCTACATTGACCACGTTAATAATGAGCCAACCGCATTACTGCTGAAACAAGAGATAGTAAACATCTGGCCCGAGGCTGAAATTCATATCTGTGCGTGTCGTGGACTATGTTCATACTATGCTGAGGTCTCAGGTATTATTATCGCCTTTGAATCAGAAACACAACGCTAAGTTGAGCCCTGCAGCATACAAACTCAGAGCATTAAGCTGACCTGTTATCAATTTGCTGTCTATGACACATGTATAGTCTATCGATGCAGCCTGTCGATTTCACGTGAGCGATATTGTTTATAGATTATGAATGAGCAGATGTTGTCTATCGGTTGTTCGCGAGTCGTGCAGCGGCACGTAGGGGAGTCTGACCCCTAGCATTTGAGTAAGAGCTTAACTTACAAAAGTTCCTATCTAATTTCATTACTTTACATAAGATATATTATCGTAAATATATGAATGACGGGACATATAATAAAGGGCGCTGTGTGATTTTGTTTTCACTAGCGCCCTTAGAAGCTCGTATGTAGCGTATATTAATTGCCCACATTACCTATATACACGCAATATGATGTTAGTTGAGCAGACCATGCTCTTCCAAATAATGATATGCCGTTGTAGCTGCCTGTGCACCGTCAGCCGCTGCAGTAATAACTTGGCGCAGGCTCTTGGTTCTCATGTCACCGGCGCAGTACAAGCCAGGTGTTTGTGTATTCATCAGTTCATCGGTTATAACACCACCATCGGCTGCTCGTTCTACAAAATCAGCAACCAAATCGGCACGTGGTATATAGCCGGTTGCAACAAAAATACCAAATGAACCTTCATCAAAGTTTTCAACACTGAGCTCACCGCTTGCGTTGTTCTTAAAGGTAATGGAGTTAAGGAGTCCAGCGCCCCCTACTTCAACAATACTAGTTTGGTACCTTACTTTAATATTATCCTGAGCTAATACCCGCTGTACCATTCCACGCGGTGCCCTAAATACATCACGGCGAACAACCATCGTGACGGATTTTGCTATGCGCGCAAGATACAAGGCCTCTTCACACGCGGTATTACCACCACCAATAACAAAAATATCTTTACCGCGATAGAACATGCCGTCGCAGGTTGCACAATACGATACGCCACGCCCGCGATACGTGTCCTCCCCTACAAAACCACCTGGCCTTGGACTGGCACCCGTTGCCACAACAACAGCGGGTACCTCAATAGAGTTGGTATCAGTATGAATCAAAAAACGCCCGTTCTCGGTTCGCTCAAGTTTGGTTACCATGGCGTACTCTGTTGTAGCGCCAGCATGTTCTGCATGTTCTTGCATCTTCATACCAATTTCGGCTCCACTAATGAGTGGAATACCTGGGTAGTTATCAATTTCATCTGAAGTGGCAATTTGACCACCAGGCATTCCTTGCTCAAGAACCAAGGTTTTAAGACTGGCTCGCGCTGCATATAAGGCTCCTGCATAACCAGCCGGACCACCACCGATAATGGCTAAATCATACGTTGTTGATTGACTCATGGTTTTTCCTCCATTCATGTTCATATATGCACCTCATACCCATTTCTATACATGATAGGTTTCTCAATTACGCATACAATGGAAAGAACGTAGTGTCTCAAGGAGATTGTGAATGCCAGAATTGTTACCTGCGGGAGCGTCTCAATCAGCCGCAGCGCCTTTGATAACGATTATGCATGCCTCGGTGGGCTCTGGTCATAAGGCTGCAGCTCATGCGATTGCTGACGCGGTGAATTATCTTAAAGGTCGTGATGGCGTACCTGAGAATGCCGTTGTTGAAGTTATAGATATTCTTGATTTTGGTCGTATTCACTTTGACGGCAACAAGACCGCTGCATCGTTTACCGGTGCTGGACGTCCTATTTATGACATTCAATGGCGCTATACACTCACTGGGCGCGTTCTTTGGGGCGGCGGAACCGGTTGGTCAAAGGTGATGTTTCCCGCCTTTAATGAATATATTCGCGCTAAACAGCCCGTAGCAGTTATTTGTACGCATATTACGGCGGCAAATGTTGCTGTTGGCGCGCGCATGATTACAGGCATTGAATATCCAATAATTTGTGTACCCACTGACTACGAAGTTGAGGGCTGGTGGCCTCATAAAGAGACTGATTTGTTTTGTGTTGCTACAGAGTTTATGGCAGAGACACTTCGTCCGCGCAAGGTTGAGGCTGAGCGTATCAGGATAACGGGCATCCCTGTGCGCCATGGTTTTACCGAGCATGTTAATCGTGAGGCATGTCGCGATGTGTTTCAGCTGCCTCAGGACAAACAAATTGTGTTAATTATGGCAGGAGCTAGCTTGCCACAGCCCTACGTGCTATTTCGTGCGGCAATTGAGCAAACAATTCCCTATTTGCGCCGTCTTGATTCAATGCATTTTGTTTTTCTGCCAGGTCGTGATTATGAATATGCCCATAAGCTCAAAGCGCTGTTTAAGGGTATGAAGCTTGGCAACGTATCAGTTTTTGATTACGTTGATGATATGGCAACTCTAATGCAAAGCTCCGATTTGGCAATCCTCAAATCGGGCGGTCTCACCGTAACTGAGTGCTTATGCGCCGAGCTGCCTATGGTGTTGGTTGGCAAATCATATGGACAAGAAAAAGCAAACACAACACTTTTGACCTCATATGGTGCCAGTATGCATGCAACAACACCACATGAGTTGGTGAGCACCCTTGAGCGTCTGCATAATAACCCCGAAGCACTGCAAGCGCTTCTTACCAATGCACGCGCTCTTAGAAAACCCCATGCTGCACAAGATATTGTTCGAGCAACCATGGAGCTTGTTGGCATTAAACGTGACCGTGAAGTTCACTTTGTTGAGTTTTATTGGGGTGAAAAGCCTGCACACGTTCGCTAAGCTCGTATGCAGGCTTTATAGGGCGATGTGCTCTAAGGTACTAACGAGCTCATATAGCCTACGCGCTACCACTTGATCCAAAGCCGCCTGCGCCTCGGTCAGTTTGATCAAGTTCATCAAGCTCATGAATGGTGACAGCTGGAATTTCTTGAATTACCAGCTGAGCAATACGCTCACCAGCTTCAATTGTAATAACTTGGTCTGGATTAATGTTGACACAGATAACCTTGAGCTCGCCGCGATAATGTGCGTCAATAAGCCCAGGGGTATTTGCAATGGTAAGCCCGCGTTTTAATGCCATGCCACTGCGCGGGAGCACAAGTCCTGCATATCCATCAGGCAAAGCCATAGCAAGGCCAGTTGGAACGAGCACACGCTCAAAGGGTTTAATCTCGAGCGCATCAAGCGCGCGTAAATCAAAGCCAGCATCTGCACTATAGGCTTGAGCGGGTAACTCGGCTCGTTTATCGAGGCGTTGCATATATATAGTTACTGGTTTCATTACTACCTCAGCTTTCCCAACTCAGAAAGAAACTCATCAATATCTTTGAAATCGCGATACACCGAAGCAAAACGAATATAGGCCACCTTATCAAGTGTTTCCAAGCGCTTAAGAACCATATCGCCAATCTCATGAGAGCTTACCGTGGTGCGTGCATGGCTTTTGAGCTCTTGCTCAATGTCATCAATTAAAGCGTTAATCTGGTTAACATCAATATCACGCTTTGAGCTTGCGTGCATGATTCCTGCAAACAGTTTTGTTCGGTCAAAGGGCTGACGAACACCAGATGACTTAACCACCTCAAGCGGGTCTTCACAGCGCTCATAGGTTGTAAAACGTGTGTGGCACTTTCGGCACTCGCGACGACGTTTTATAGCGTTGGTGGAAGCTTGCATGCGTGAATCAATGACGCGGGTATTTTCATGACTACAACGAGGGCAGAGCACGTATCCTCCAAAACATTTTAAGAACTCTATAGAAGGAAGGATACCACGCAAGTAAGCCTAAACTATGACGATGCGGGAACTTGCAAGATCTGTCCGGGGGTAAGCCCTGCAATTGATAAATTATTAACCTCCATTAGAGTATATACAAGCTCGTTAGTACTCATATTGCGCGCCGGATGCTTTTGAGCAAGTGACCAGAGAGAATCTCCTGTCTGTACTTCAATGGTTGTATAGCGAATTGCTGCACGTGCCTCAGCAGTTGATGTTGCTTGCATATACACATACGCACCAAATGCAAACAAAAGTGAAGCACACACAAGAAGAGCTAGTACAACATGGGATACACGTGTCTTTGGCGCAGCGGATGGCTGAGTATCTTCTACTGCTTGAGGAGCGTGCTGAGCATCAAAAACCAATTGAAATGTATTTCCGGATGGTTGAAGTGAGTGCGCAACACCACCTTGATACACCTCAAAGTGCTGCTGAGGTTTCTCGTAGTTTAGGGCTAGCGCAAGATTACCTAGGCTTTGGTGAATATATGGCATATCTGCTCCTCTCAGTCATTGTTTGTCTACAGCTGTTATAACTCGGCGTCTGGACAAAAATAACTGGTATAAGAACGAATGTTCGTGTATGATTATGCTCGAACAAAAGTTCGCAGTCAACAAAAAATAGAACATTTGTTTGCTTAGTTGAAGGGAGTGTCCATGGCACGCAAGATTACCAAGCGCCAGCAACAGATTTATGACTACATTAAAGGCTATCAGCTTGAAAATGGTTATCCACCAAGTGTGCGCGAGATGGCTCAGGCCGTAGGACTCTCTTCCCCCTCGACCGTTCACGCGCATCTTCGTGCTTTAGA
Organism: Collinsella sp. zg1085; assembly: GCF_018889955.1. Taxonomy (GTDB): domain Bacteria; phylum Actinomycetota; class Coriobacteriia; order Coriobacteriales; family Coriobacteriaceae; genus Collinsella. Next base: position 924,370 of record NZ_CP076545.1, on the reverse strand, counting down.
AGATCATGGACTCATTCTTCGAGATGCCTCTAAACCGCGCGCGCTTGAGGTATTTAACCAAGATGGAAGCTCAACTACAGCCATCTCCCCTCTTGACAGTAGAAGCTCAACCGTGGCGCTACCGCTGGTTGGTCGTGTTGCTGCGGGCATGCCAATTCTTGCTGAACAAAATATTGAGGATACCTTCACGCTTCCTACCGAGATTGCAACCGATAGCAGCTCGTTTATTTTGGAAGTCCATGGAAGTTCAATGATTAATGCAGGCATCTATAACGGTGACTATATTGTGGTTCGCGAACAGCATAGTGCTATGAATGGTGAAATTATTGTTGCTCTCATTGATGGCGAAGCAACTGTTAAAACGTTCTATAAAGAGCAAGGGCGTGTGCGTCTGCAACCAGAAAATGATGCAATGGAACCAATTTATGCGCAAAACCCAACAATTTTAGGCAAGGTTGTTGCCTTGATGCGTCGTCTCTAAACGAGAGCTTTGACCCATGCGCTTGCCAACCGCATACAAACACTCAGATGAGTCTTTAGCGGGGTCACGCATTCCGCTTATTGATAGCGTGCGCGGCATTACTATGCTTTCCATGCTTCTATTTCATACTGCCTATGACTTGGTATATATCTGTGGATATTCACTTCCCTTTTTTGAGAATCCTTATATTCAAGATGTTTGGCGCGCGAGTATTAGCTGGACCTTTTTACTTATAGCAGGCAGTATGGCTCTATGTTCACGAAATAATTTTAAGCGCGCTATTCGCTATGCCGCTGTGTCACTGCTTCTTTGGGTTGTAACCAGCATAGCAGCTCTTGATACACCCATATCATTTGGCATAATGTTCTGCATGGCGGCAAGCACGCTTATCATAGTGCCACTTGCACCCCTTATTAAAACCTTACGTCATAAACAAGCAGGAATTTGTTTTGTTGTAGTGCTTATTATATTTGCTTGCTGTTTGCCTATTCCGTATACATACTATGAAGTAGCCGGTCTTAGTTGGCTTGGATTTCCCGATGCATCATTTAGTTCAGGTGATTATTATCCGCTTATCCCATATAGTCTCATGTATGGAGCAGGTGCTCTTTTATGGCATGCACTACAAAAGCCCCTTACGACACATTTCCCAGAGATTCTAACTTTTAATCCGCTTCCATTTCTTGCTAAGCTGGGCACAAGAAGCCTTTTGATTTATGTTTTCCATCAGCCAATCATTTTTAGCGTCTGTATAGGTATGACTCACATTATTTTTGCTTCTTCCTGATAACCCTCAAGCACATGTTGGAGCTTTTTACCGCAACGTATTACTACATATATCCCCTCGGCTTGATACTCTTCTTGAAGTACATGAGCCTCACGATGTATTTGGTCGAGCAAGTTTGCTCTACTATACGGAATACGTATACTCATGAGCTTTTCATGTGTGCGCGCTTCAAGACTTAGCCGCTTTAAGAGCGTATCTATACCTCTTCCATCAAGCGCTGAGCAAGATATTGCATCAGGGTGAACAGCAGTAATATGGTCACGTTCTAACGAGTTGAGCGCATCTATTTTGTTATAGACCACAACACTTATATGCTCATCAGCGCCAATTTCTCTGAGCACGGATTGCACTGCTACGAGGTGTCGTTCAGCATCGACATCAGAAGCATCTACCACAATCAGAATAAGATCTGCCGATAACACTTCTGATAAAGTTGAGCGGAAGGACTCGACGAGCTTATGTGGTAGCTTTTGAATAAACCCAACGGTATCAGTTATGGTAATACGACGATTTCCCGGTAATACGAGTGTGCGTGTTGTTGCATCAAGTGTTGCAAACAATTTATCTTCTGCAAGAACCTGTGCATTAGTAAGACGATTTAGCAGACTGGATTTACCAGCGTTGGTATATCCCGCAAGCGCAACTCGAAAAATATCCGACCCAAGCCGCTTTTGAGCCTGTACCCTACGCCGGCGCTCAAGCTCCTTTAACTGGCGCTGTAAAGCAGAAATTCTATCGCGCACTAAGCGTCGGTCTATCTCAAGCTGACTCTCACCTTGTCCAAAACGAGAACAAATACCACCACGACTTTGTTCATTTGCTAAATGGCTCCACATACCGCGCAAACGTGGAAGCAAGTATTGCAATTGAGCAAGTTGAACCTGCAGCCGACCTTCCCGCGTAACAGCATGTCTGCCAAATATGTCTAAAATCAAGGCAGTACGATCAATTACCTTAACAGGCTCACCAAGCGCCTTTTCAATATGAGATTGCTGGGCAGGGCTTAAATCATCATCAAAAATAACAACATCAATTGATAGTCTATCAATCTTATGCTTGAGTTCTTCGAGCTTGCCCGATCCAATAAAGGAGCGCGGGTGTGGATGAACAAGCCTTTGACTTAGATGTGAGATTACCTCAACCCCTGCCGTATCAGCTAGGCGCGCAAGCTCTTCAAGGGAGCGGTTGAGCGGCCAAGTTGCATAAGGTGTCTCAATACCCATAAGAAGAGCCCGCTCAGGCTTCAACGCGGTTTCAATCAGTTTGGTATTAGTTTGCTTCATGCGCAGCCTGCCAGTGCCTGAGGATTAAAGAACATGCCTCATCAAGGGTGAGCGTATCCATATCAAGCCATATAAAGCGTTTATCACTTCGACACCACGAGAGTTGTCGCTTTGCATAGCGACGTGAACGCTGTTTAATGAGGGCAATTGCCTCATGAAGCTTAGATTGTCCTTCTCGCCACGCAATTAATTCTTTATAGCCAATTGCCTGCTGTGCAGTTAAGGCATGGGCATAGCCATCCCCTATCAAGACATCAACCTCATCAACAAGTCCCTGCTCAATCATTGCGTCAACCCGTGCATCAATGCGCGCATATAGCTTTTCGCGATTACAGGTCAGTGCAAACCAGAGCGTGGGATAATATGACTGAGGTTGTTGGAAGCCTTGAGATTGTTGCGCATATGAAAGCCCTTGCTCATACAGCTCCAAAGCACGAATGGTACGCACAACATTATGTTCATGAATAAGAGCCGCACTTGCTGGATCAAGAGCTGCTAGGCGTTCATGGAGTGCGTGGGCACCAAGCTCTTGCGCCTCTGCCTGAAGACGCAAGCGTGTTGCACTCTCAAGCTCGCCATGTGCAAATTGCATTACATCGAGTGCTGCGCGTAAATATAAGCCCGTACCACCACAAAGAATGGGCACGCGTTTTTCAGTAAGGGCACGTTCAATACATACGCGAGCATCGCGTTGGAACAATGCAGCTGAATAAGCAGTCCCTGGAGAAACAATGTCAACCATTTCAAGCGGAACAAGACGCGTCTCAATTGGTGTTTTTGCGGTGCCAATATCCATACCACGATAGATTTGCATGGCATCTGCAGAGATAACCGAGCTGCCCATGTGAGCAGCAACTCGATCAGCAAGTGCTGACTTGCCAACAGCCGTAGGTCCACACAGGGCAATGACCGGCAACTGACTCATCGAGGAAGACCCTGTGCAGTACCTGCCAGATAAAAGGTTCGCGAAGTATCAACTTGAACGTCAAGTATTTTGCCAACACAGTCTTTCACATGTAGACCCTCAGGAATCGGACAAATAACGGTTTGATTCCAAGGGCTTTTACCTTGGAGTTTATTTGGATCCTTTTTAGAGGGGCCTTCAATGAGAGATGGAACACACTCATGAAGGAAGTTTTGATTGTAGGCATATGCCGTATGCTCAATGACATGAACCAGCCGGTTAAAGCGGTCAAGAATCTCTTCACGTGTTGTTGAATCTTCAATCTCGGCTGCAGGTGTGCCTTCACGTTTTGAATAGATAAAGGTAAAGGCTTGCGAGTAGGCAACGCGCTCGGCAAGGCTGAGGGTCTCAAGGAAGTCCTCTTCGGTTTCTCCGGGAAAACCAACAATGATATCCGTGGTAAGTGCGATACGCGGTATGCGTGCACGAACCTGATCGATTACATCGATATAGTGTTCACGGGTATATCGCCGATTCATGAGTTTTAACACGCGACTCGATCCAGACTGAACAGCAAGATGCAAATGAGGAACAACTGCATCAACCTCAGCCATAGCATCGATAGTTTCTGGAAGTAAATCCTTTGGATGCGAGGAGGTGAAGCTAATGCGCTCGATTCCGGTATCACCCACATGTCTCAACAGCTCAGCGAAGCGTGGCTTGCCATATATATTACGCCCATACGAGTTAACGTTTTGACCCAAGAGGGTAATCTCACGCACACCTTTACGTGCCAAAATACGCACCTCGTCAAGAATCTCCTCCATAGGGCGACTCTTTTCGCGACCACGTACGTATGGAACAATGCAATAGCTACAGAAATTATTGCACCCAGTCATGATAGGAACCCATGCATGGTAATTGCTTGCCCGATGCCATGGCATGCTCGTTGCACCATGTTCCTCATCTTCGTTGGTGAGAATCTGGCGTTCACCCTTTTCAAAAGCTGCAGCCAAGAGTTCACCGACATGAGCAATTGCGTGCGTACCAAAAATAACGTCAACATTATCAACGTTAGTTAAAAGACCCTCTCCATCGCGCTGTGCAATACAGCCTCCCACGGCAATAACGCGCTTGCCGCTGGGAGGTGCAGGTAAACTCTTACACGAGTTGCACTGACCATAGAGGCGCGTATCAGCAGCTTCACGGACGCAACATGTCATAAAGACCACAATGTCGGCATGCTCTAAATCTTGAGCTTCAAAAGCACCTAAGGAATCTAAAAGTCCGCTTACACGCTCAGAGTCGTGTAGATTCATCTGGCATCCAAAGGTTTTGATGCAATAGGTTTTACCTGTAAGGATTTCTAATTGGGGCATTGTTATCCTACCTGTTGAGCCTGATCATCTGATATGAGGGATGAATCAAGACCAGAGACAGAAAGCTTGTGTACATAGACTGCAAGTTTAATAGCTGTGCGCATCTCTCCGTTAATAAGGATGTCAGAAAAAACAGGCGCACACGAGATATCAAATCCAATAGGAATAAGAAAACCTCGTGCAATGGCTATAGATTTAATTGCCTGATTAACTGCACCGGCACCAACACATTGCATATTAACCGGAACGCCATCTTTGACCATACCGGCAATCGCGCCCGCAACCGATGCGGGGGATGATTTAGAAGAGATCTTAAGGAACTCCACGGGTTCTCCTGCGTTTGAGCTATTTTTAATAGCGCTACTGTACCCCATAGCACGTCATTCAGCAAGTTCAAACTATGAGGCTTGCGCTATTCCTCGTGCGAAATATCAAAGCTGACGGTGATTTTTCCTCGTGTAACACGAATACGCGGCTCACCATTAAGCGATAGATAATATCGCTCGGCTAAACTTAAAAAATCACGTTCAAGCGCGCGGGAGAAGGATGCTAAATCATCCTTTGCAATTTTTAAGCCCCGCCGATCTTGTAGTAGGTCAAGTTCTCGCATCTGTTCTGGGTCACGCTGGCGCAAAAGACGGGCTGAGACTGACTTTAAGGGTGGCATTTGCTGAGCCAAAATACGATGGGCAGTTCGTTCAGAAAGCGTGAGGCCTAAGCTACTAGCAATCTCGATAAACTCCTGCGCATCAGAACTCATACCCAAGCGTTCAATAATAGGCAGATCATGTGGGTCATCAATAAAAAGCAAACGGCTTGCATCTAAGTGAGAACTTGCATGAGCAAATAAAGTAGCTGCAATTTCTGTTGGTGTGCCGAGGTATACATCACAGGCGTGCAGTTCTTCTAACGCAAACTCACAGACCGTGCGAATGATATTGTGTGGACCTTTTGCGCAGGTCCACACACCATCAACTTTATGCGCTTGTGGCCAGCTTGACTGGTCAGCGCGCTCAGGCAAATGCTCGGTATCAATGAGCACTTCAAAGACCGAGCCGCCATCAACCATACTGTTCACAACGCGAGCTTGTTCGGTATTTTGTCGAATTGAAAACAGAGCCATGCCGCGTCCATGCACGCCCCAGCGATCCATCTTCATGCTTTCTAATTTTGAGGTTACGCGAGCATCGAAGATTCGCTCATGAAGATGTTCGGGCACACCATTACCATTATCAAGAAAGAGCAGCGTGCGCCGCTGCCCCTCCTTGGTACTTACAACATATATAGCTTGAGCCCCAGCGTCGCGTGCGTTGCGTAACATCTCAATAACGATATCTTCAACGTGCTGGATATCGTGTTGAGCTTGGCGACGCTCTGCCTCAGAAATACGCAAACGAACAAAGCCTTCACCAAGGTTTTCTTCAACACGAAGATTGCCTTCACCTGACATTGACGCGATGAAGTCTATCAGTTCATTTGAGTCGCTCATATGGGTTATTTTGCGATATCAGTGGCACGGCTTTCGCGGATAACCACCACACGAACCTGTCCGGGATACTCCATCTCATCTTCAATCTGGCGAGCAATATCATGCGCAAGAACTGCCGAATCTGCATCAGAGATTTTATCAGGCTGAACCATAACATGAACTTCGCGACCTGCTTGCATAGCATAGGTTCGATCAACGCCATCATGCGAGTTAGCAATAAACTCAAGCTTCTCTAGGCGTTTAATATAGTTTTCCGCCGATTCACGACGAGCTCCTGGGCGAGAAGCTGAGATGGCATCTGCTGCTTGAACCAAAATATCCAAAACGGTATTTGGTTCGATGTCACCATGGTGTGCTTCAATGGCATGAACAATATGCGGCTTTTCACCATAGCGGCGACAGAGCTCAGCACCGATAACAGCATGTGGTCCTTCAACCTCGTGGTCAATTGCTTTACCAAGGTCGTGAAGAAGACCTGCCCGCTTAGCAGCGTGGATGTCAACCTTAAGCTCAGTTGCCATAATAGCGGCAAGTTCAGCGACTTCCATTGAATGGCGTAAAACGTTTTGACCGTAGGACGTACGATAACGTAGCGCTCCAAGCGTTTTAATAATTTCAGGGTGAAGATCATGTATACCGCAATCAAAAGCAGCTTGCTCACCGGCTTCTTGCACGCGCTCAGCTACTAAAGAGGCAGCTTTTTGATACATCTCTTCAATTCGTGCAGGGTGAATACGACCATCAGCAATGAGGTTTTCAAGTGCAACTCGTGCGGTCTCACGCCGCACCGGATCAAAGCTTGATAATACAACTGTTTCTGGCGTGTCATCAATAACGAGATTAACTCCAGAAATCTGCTCAAAGGTACGAATGTTGCGACCCTCACGTCCAATAATGCGACCCTTTAGGTCATCTGAGGGAATATGCACTGATGTAACCGTGAGCTCAGCAGTATGATCTGATGCCGTACGCTGAATAGCAATTGAAATAATCTCTTGCGCAGTCTTTTGAACTTCAGCGCGCACGCGCTGCTCTGACTCACGAATAATTGTAGCTGCCTTATGCGTTACTTCTGAGCGAACGGTATCAAGTAGCTCACGATGCGCTTCATCACGCGAAAGCTCGGCAATACGTTCAAGTTCACTCAGCTGCTTGGTATAGAGTTGGTCAATCTCTTGCGCTTTGCGGTCAAGTGAACCTTGTTGTGCTGAAAGCTGATGTTCACGTTTATCGAGAGCAGAGTTGCGTCTATCAAGCGTCTCTTCTCGCTGCATAACACGCTGCTCAAGGGTGTGAATTTCATGCTTGCGCTGACGGTTTTCTTCCTCAGCAGCTTGGCGATTCTTAAGAATCTCCTCTTTTGCCTCAAGTAAGGCCTCTTTTTTGAGTGTGTCTGCTTGGCGTTGTGCGTCATGCACTACCTGTTCAGCTTCCGATTGAGCGGCCTGTACCTTAAGGTCTGCTTCACGAATGCTTCCGGTTTTAGCACTGCGCATGACAATCACCGCGACACCTGCACCTACCAAAAGGCAGATGAGGCCAATCACGATTTCCATGACGAGTCTCCTTCAAAGTTCATACGTAACAGGAAACACCCGCCCGAAGGCAGGTGTTGCATTTGCTTATGTGTCAGCATCTAAGAAACAAGATGCCAAGAGACGGTATCAATCTCATCGATGATGAGCACAAAGAATCAAACAAATGACCTTATTATCCTAGCTAGCTGGGGGGATTTTGTCAAACTATAGGTATTGAGCTACAAGATGCTAACTGCGGCTTTAAGCTTCTTATATCAAATCTTCATGCTCTGTATCTTGCTCGTTTAAATACCGTCCTACTATATCCTTTGCAAGTGCATAGCTAAATCCTTTTGAAATAAGAAAACGTAGCAGCTTTTCATAGGCACGCAGTGAGGGAATTGACTTTTTTCTGAGAAGACTATAAGCACGTTCATAATCATCTTCTTGAGAGAAAAAGACCTCAGGATATCCCGGTATATCTTCAATTGAAATACCTCGACGTCTAAGTTCAAGCTCAATTTTGAGCTGTCCTAATCCCTGTCGCTTACGCGACTCTATAAAAAAGCTTGCAAAACGTATATCGTTCAAAAAGCCAAGTTCAACTGCTCGCTCAATGCTGCGCTCAATTTCTGTGTCTCGAAAACCATAGCCACACAACTTCTGGCGAATTTCTTGTGTGGCATAGTCACGACGCGAGAGCATCTCCCCTATCATTTGAAGTGCAACTTTGGTTTCAAGGGCATACAGCTCTTGAAACCCCGCCTCAAGTTCTTGTGGTAGCTCTAAACCTTCTTCTACCAATTGCCTACCTACACGCACAGGAATTTTGAGCTCACGTTCACTCGAATCATCGAGCTCAAAGATAAGACGCGCACGGGGTTTTGAATGAGAAAACCCACTATAGTGCGCGCGCTCGTCTTTAGTTGGGAAAAAGACCTGAAACCGAACGAGTTGAAGCACGTTTCTTAAGCCTCATCTTGAAGGGTAGGTGCTGTATCCACCAGTTCACCAACCGGCGCATCATCAAAATCGAGACCACAGGCAACACGAATACGATGTTCAATTTCTTCTGCAAGTTCAGGATGTGTTCGTAAAAACTCTTTTGCAGCTTCACGACCTTGTCCAAGTCGCTCTTGTTCATAGGTATACCAAGCACCTGATTTATGGACAATCTCGAAGTCTACACCCATATCTACAATAGAGCCTTCTTTTGAAATGCCCGTTCCATACATAATGTCAAACTCTGCTTGTCGAAATGGTGCAGCTACTTTGTTTTTGACAATCTTACAGCGTACACGGTTGCCAATAATATCCTGACCATTTTTGATGCTTTCAAATTTGCGAATGTCAATGCGAACTGAAGAGAAGAATTTAAGAGCACGACCACCGGTTGTTGTCTCAGGACTACCAAACATGACACCAATTTTTTCGCGCAACTGGTTAATAAAAATACAGGTAGTTTTTGATTTAGACAAAGAGCCTGCAAGCTTTCTGAGCGCTTGGCTCATGAGACGAGCTTGAAGTCCTACAGAAGTATCTCCAATCTCGCCCTCAATCTCCGCACGTGGAACGAGAGCCGCAACCGAGTCTACAACCACAACATCAATAGCGCCTGAACGTACAAGCATGTCACAGATTTCAAGTGCCTGCTCACCGGTATCGGGTTGAGAAATTAATACTTCATCAATATCAACACCAATTCGTGCGGCGTAGTTTGGATCGAGTGCGTGCTCAGCGTCGATAAACGCTACTACTCCGCCAGCAGCTTGTGCTTCAGCCAAAATTTCAAGCGATAGGGTAGTTTTGCCTGAGGATTCAGGTCCGTAAATCTCGATAATGCGCCCTCTAGGTACACCACCAATTCCAAGTGCGCAATCAAGCGATAAAGCACCTGTTGAAATGGCTTCAACCTCAAGTAAGGGACCCCCATCGCCATATTTCATAATAGAGCCATCGCCAAATTTTTTAAGAATAGCAGTCTTGGTTACTTCAATCATCTTGTCGCGATCTTCGCCCGTACTAGGTTGATGAACCTCTTTAGACTGACCTGAGCTTTTAGCCATGAAACCCTCTCTTTCAAACCGGACAGTTGTATCTTACATCGAACAGGCGTTCGTTGCAAGAAGCCTACGGGAATCATACCGAGTACAACTTGCATCTTTTTTCAACATATCTATCAAACATCTAGCGTGAAACTCATTCAAAACTCTCACATTTCTACTTTTTGCAGCTCAGCGCACTATCTAAGACGCAGATTGTTTGAGTTTCTTCATAAGATTTAGAAAAGAGCAACACAATATCTCTGTGTTGAATTAAATTGGCGCTTGCCAAGTCTATGATAGCACCTCACAAATTAGCTCAAAAGCAGCCTGAACAGCCGCGCGGCGTACTTCAGCTCGACTGCCTGAAAAGCAATAACGTTTTACGCGGGTGTGGTTACACATGGCTAAACCAAGGTATACACTGCCAACCGGGTCTAACTCAGTGCCGCCACCAGGCCCTGCATAGCCGGTGGCACTTATGGCAACGTCTGTCGCAAATAGCTGCTGCGCACGTGTAGCCATCTCCAGTGCCACCACCTCAGATACGGCACTGTATTGTGTAAGTGATGATGACTCTACGCCAAGTATTTGTTCTTTAACCTCATCACAATAACTTACTACCCCACCTCGCAAAACCCTTGACGCACCGGCAACATCAGCGATACCAGCTGCAATCAGACCTGCGGTGCATGACTCGGCAGTCGAGATGGTATAACTATGCCGCACAAGGGCATCTACAAGTTTTTGGGCTTGCTGTTCTTGCGTCTCATTATCCGTGTGTGCACACATATGAATCTACACTTTACAAACAACATCGCGTGCATTGTAGAAGTACTGAAGACCAGAAACAATGGTTAACAAAACGGCGATAGCGTAGATGATGTTAGAAACCCACCAAAGTGCATCAGCGTATGCCACAGGCGGTAAGGCACGCCATAATAAAAAGCAGGAAATCGATACCATGGTGGCTGCTGTTTTCCATTTACCTAAGGTATCTGCAGCAATAACTCTTCCTTGAGAACCCGCGAGCATACGAAGCGCACTTACTAAAAACTCACGCAACAAAATAATAAAGACCCCTGCTATACCAACCATGCCTTGCTGAAGCAAGATAAGTAATGCTGAAAAAACAAGGAGCTTATCAGCAATGGGGTCAAGAAATTTTCCGAAGTCGGTTATTTCTCCCCGTCGGCGTGCTAAGGTTCCATCGACTTTGTCGGTTAGCGAGAGCAGCACAAAGAGTATAAATGCAGCAAGCTCAACACCTGCAAATCCTACCTCGGAGCTTGTGTCTGCCGGTATAGAGGTGCGAAGCTCAGCAACAAACATAAAGATAGGAATACAAACTATACGAATACAGGTTACGATATTAGCCGGTGTCCAAATGCTTGTGGGGCCAGCCTTTTCTACTTTACGCTGCTGCGACATTACTCAGTACCTCTCACTACATGACCCATAAGCTCATAGCAAACACTGTCGTCAAACTTGACCATTACTATATCGCCCACCGAAGCCTCGCCAAGTGGAAGATGTACAGCACCATCGCTATCAGGAGCTTGAAACCATGCATGTCCAATAAGCTCTGGCCCCTCATCGCCCTCATCGATGCCATCAATCAACACCAGTGCAGTCTCACCCACATGGGCAGCAGTTGATGCAAATCCGAGCTCTTCTGCTACATCAAGTCCCGCTTGGGTACGTGCTAAGATAACATCATCCGCAACCTGATTATCCATATCATAGGCACTGGTACCTTCTTCGCGCGAATACGCAAAAACGCTCGTGTAGTCAAAGGATAAATCGGTCATAAAGTGCAGCATATCCTCAGCGTCTTTATCGGTCTCACCAGGAAATCCAGCTAAATACGTGGTGCGAATAACCATATGAGGAATTTCTGAACGTAGCCACCGGAACAATTCACGAAGCTCCGCCTCTGACCCTGTTCGGTTCATGTCTGCCAGCACATGCTTGCTTACATGCTGTACCGGAATATCGATGTATGGCAACACCTCTGGAGTATCGCGAATTGCTGCAACAAGCTCTTCTGTCATGCCTTCTGGCTGCAGATATAAAACGCGTATCCAAACCTGCTGCTCACGCAAAGCCTCTGCCAAATAAACAAGCAACTGGGCGAGATTTTTGGGACCTGTTGCGCCTTGGCGTTCATCAAAATCACTGCCCCAAACACCGGTATCTTGACCAATGAGAACGAGCTCACGAACACCACCTGCAACCAGCTCTTGTGCCTCAGCAAGAATTTGTGCAGCTGAGCGTGATTGGTAGGCTCCGCGAATATAAGGAATTGCGCAGAAGCTGCAAAAACGATCACATCCATCAGAGATTTTGAGATAGGCTACTGCGCTTTCAACCGTACGCTTAACCTTAGGTAGATGAGGAGGTTCACTGCGCTTGATACCAAGTACCGAATCAACCACCGACACAATAGCGTCTTCTTCACGGGTGTTCACAAAGGCAGCAACTTCGGGAAGCTCTGCGTTTAGTTCTTGACCATAGCGCGAAGGAACACAGCCGCACATGATAATTTGCGGGCGGCGTGTGAGACCATCTGCTTCACGCGCAACTTCAAAGGTTGCTTCAAGACTTTCGGTGGTGGCTGCTGCCAAAAACGAACAGGTGTTAATGAGTACTGCCGCCGCCTCTTGCGGGGAATCTGTCTCAGTGTATCCTGCGGCGCTCAACAGCGAGCGCATGCGGTCTGTATCGACCTCATTTTTTGCACAACCAAGGGTTATATAGTGAAGTGAACCAAGTGACATGAATATTTTCCTAGCGATAATTTACAAACTGTAGAGGCTGACCATAGTCTTGTTCGCGTACAAACGCAATAATTGATTGCAAGGCATCTTTTGAAGCCGACGACACGCGGAGCCGGTCTCCCTCAATAGTAACCTTAACCTTTGCTTTGAGGTCTTTAATATCTTTGTTAATACGCTTTGCCAAACTTTGGTCAATACCAGCAATGAGGTGACCCACAACTCGCACGGTACCACCAGAGGCTGCAAGTGGTGCATCCCAGTTTATGGCAGAAAGTTCAATACTGCGTTTAATAAGTTTTGAACCCATGACATCAATAATCTGGCGTGCTACAAAATCTGCGGGTGCATTGATTGTTATAGTTTTTTCAGGCTTAGAAAAGCTTATGCTTGCACCTGAATCTTTCAGGTCATAGCGCTGGGTAATTTCACGTGCCGTTTGTTGATAGGCGTTGTCAACTTCTTGCATATCGACTTCTGAAACAATATCAAAGCTTGAATCTTTTGCCATTAGTATCCCTCACTATCATACGTTGTATCGAAGTTTTCAGAACTAGAATCTCTCAATGAGAGGCATCAAAGCTTATGTACACTCAAACACTACGCTGTGCCCGTCGATTCTTGCTGCTGAGCCGCATCTTGTCCCTCTTGGGCAGGAGCCTCGGGAGCCGGCGAGCTAGCTGCAGGTACCCGGATTAAAATCTTTCCAATACCAGACGATTTAGAATCATATCGCACGCGTTCACCATCTTTGGTGACTTCAACATCAGCGGGTGCATTCGTTGATATTTCAATCGACTGTTTAACAATGTATTCATGGCTAAAGCCTTTTACTACGTTTCCCGACTCAGCAACAAGCTGACCATCAACACGTATTTCAATCCACGCGGTACTAGACCCGGTATAGGCAACTTTGACATGATATTCGCTTGGCGCTTGTGGCTGCTCCTGAGCAGGTGCTTGTTGTAGCTGCTCGGAGCTAGCGGTGTTTCCTGTGGTAGTAGCTTCACGTGTTTTTGCATCTGTTGTGGTTGTACTTCCACTATCAGCACTCGACACTACTGTTGTGGTGGTGGCAGGAGCTGTACACGCGCGAAGGGACAATATAAACACCGCAATCAAAAGGAGTGCTATAAGTGCGAGACAGCCAACTATAAAGCGACGGTCACTCAGCAGAGTGCCCATATTAAACCCACGTTGTGTATTCCGCGCGCGAGCTCCTTGCTGGCGTGTGCCAGCATAGCTGTTACGCCTCTCACGCGCTGGACGAGAATTAGCCCGGCCTCGCTGTGCCAACATGTGCCCGGTGCGTCCGCGCGCGGGATGCATCTGCTGTGTACGCTCCCCACCACGAATCTGAGCAGCATTACGCGCGGGCACCAGTCCAGGGTTTTGCTGAGACCTCCACGAGCGTGTGGGAGTTGGCGTGGAAGTGGGGTGATCAATTTCGGTCACATAACCCGCCTGGGGAGGACGCTGTGCAAAGCGAGAACCAGCTTCTCGCCCATCAACCATGAGGTAGCGCCCTGCATCGTTGGCACTTCGAGGACGCGCGTCCATCGCTCCGGTAAAATTTGAGGAGCTAGCACCTGCCGCTGAATGTTCAAACAGATACAGTCCCTCATAATAGGCATCAACTACTTCGCGCGGGTTAAGTCCTAAAAAACGTGCATAGCTCGAAATCATGCCCTGTGCATACCCGCGCGGTGGCATGGCTTCAAAGTTGCTTGTCTCAAAGTACTCGATAATCTGTGGGCGCATTTTGATGGTGTTAGCCACCTGCTGAATAGAAAGACCCATCTGACGACGACGATTAACCAGCATATCACCAAAGCTTAAACCCATCAGTATCCACCTCCTAGTTCATCTTCGCTTAGTGGCGTCTCAAGCGCTTCAAGTGCCTGTAGTGCCTCCATGTCAAGCAAGACCTCACGGGGTTTTGAGCCATCGGGGGGACCTACAATCCCCTTCTCCTCTAACATATCCATGATTCTACCAGCTCGAGCATAGCCAACTTTGAGACGGCGCTGCAGGCCTGAGGTAGAACCTAGTTGCGAGTCAACCACAATACGCGCTGCGTCCCAAAGCAGCGGGTCATCATCACTTGCATCACGAGCATCGATTTTGCCTGCAACAGTAGCAGGTGTGACCTGCGATAAAATCTCCTCGTGATATTCAACGTGACTATGTTCTTTAATGAAATCGACAACCGAAACAATTTCTTCATCAGATACATAGCAGCCCTGAATACGTTTAGGCTTACCCCAATCAACGCGCGAAAAGAGCATATCTCCCTGACCGGTAAGCTTCTCTGCGCCAGTTTGGTCGAGGATTACGCGTGAGTCAATGCCGGTTGCAACCGTTAATCCGATTCGATTGGTGATATTTGCTTTAATTAAGCCTGTAACTACATTAGAACTCGGCCGTTGCGTCGCAACAATCATATGGATACCAGCCGCACGACCAAGTTGTGCAATGCGAACAATACTTGCTTCAACGTCTTTACCGGCAACCATCATAAGATCGCTCAGCTCGTCAATAACAATAACAAGATAGGGCATCTTGTTGGGTGGATTGTCATAATGCTCAAACTCACCGGCGGCTTGTTTTTCGTTGAAAGTAGCAATCTTTCTAACGCCAATCCGTTCAAATATCTTGAGACGACGCTCCATCTCAGACACCGCCCATTGAAGAGCGCTTGCCGCCTGTTTTGGCTCAGTTACCACGGGAACATACAAATGAGGTAGGCCATCGTAGGGCGCAAACTCTACGCGTTTGGGGTCAATCATGATGAGTCGTACATCTTCAGGGAAGGTTCGCATTAAAAGCGACATAACAATTGAGCTGATAACAACTGACTTACCTGACCCTGTGGTGCCAGCAATCAAAAGATGAGGCATTTTTGCAAGGTCAGCTACCATGGGTGAGCCCTCGGCATCGCGACCAAGCGCAAACTCAAGTGGTCCT
Source organism: Collinsella sp. zg1085 (assembly GCF_018889955.1). Classification (GTDB taxonomy): domain Bacteria; phylum Actinomycetota; class Coriobacteriia; order Coriobacteriales; family Coriobacteriaceae; genus Collinsella. The sequence goes on along the minus strand of NZ_CP076545.1, from coordinate 908,744 downwards.
CCACTTACATAGGGCAAAATATCACCAAAGGTAACGGTTTGACGAGTTCTATTGGGAATCTCAATACCCACAAGTGAAGTTCCAGGAATAGGTGCAAATATGCGTACCGAATCAGTTGCAAGGGTAAGCGCAATATCATCTTCAAGACTATTTATGCGACTAACACGCTCGCCCTCACCGGGCTGCACCTTAAACGTAGTAACCGTCGGTCCTGCAATCCAACCCACCACAGCAGACTTGAGACCAAATTCATGAAGCGTTGATTCAAGATTTGCCGCTGTCTGTTCAAGCTCTTTAGAGCTTGACGCAGTTTGTTTTGACTGAGGGTTATGACGCAACATAGACATGGGCGGAAGCATAGGCTCTGTGGCCGCTTCTGCTTCATCTGAATGTGGGGCAGCTGCTACCTGCGTAGATGCAATTTGAGTGGCAGACGCTGGTGAAGAGACTTCGTGAGTCTTCAAAAAACTGGGAATAGGCCGCTGTGTTCCCGTTAATGCATCAAGCACCGTTTGTGGCTCAGTATCATTGGTACTGGTTTTGGTGCTAACGTATGTCAAAGGCGGCTCTGCATCGGAATCTACGTCTGAGAGCTCTATTTGAGAGGACGGCCCATCATGCAAAAGCTGCGTTGCAGGAGCTGCATTATCTGTATTCTCTTCATTTACATAGTTATTTTCAATAGGAATAAGCCTTGTTGTAGCAGTGGACGCAGACTCAGCACTTGTGAGCGACGGTGATACATCTTGAGCGGTGGCTTCATCAATCGTGACAAGAGGGTCTTCATCAGGTTCAGATGTGTGGGCAAAATGCTCACGGACACTTGTTTTACGGCTACCAATGAAGCTTGTGACACCTGCTGGTTCCTCAAAAAGCTGCGACTGAGCCCCGCGTACAGGCATAGCTTTGAGCAGCGCACTCTCAGAAGTCTCTTCTCCCCAAGGTGCTTCATTAACATCAATGCTTGGCCGGTGACGAATCCCCTGAATACGGGTACGAACGGCTTCAATAAGCCCTCCAATAGAAAAGCCAAGCAAAACAAGACCGAGCAAAATGAGCCCTGATACAAGCACCAGAGCAATTGATTTACCAAAGGCTGATTGTAGAAGCGATGCCAGACTTGCTCCGAGATAGCCTCCTGAACTGCTCAGGTTTTGGGCGCTAAACATCGGTGAGGTAATAGCATCGGTTCCGGGCACCATGAGTGACAACACTGTGCATATGGCCACAAAAATAAGTAGCCCACCGAGTGCGGTGCGCCCACCCACTAACGATGAGTCTGGTATAAAGAGCAGAGCAGCACCGGCAAGCAAAACAAGCGGTACCACATAGGCACCAAGACCAAATCCTAGGTGGAAGAACTCAGAAATGGCTCGCGTAATGGGAGCGGTACTAGGTGCTATAACTGCTAAAAAACACGCAAGCGCAAGTACTCCAAGTATAACGCCTGCTATATCGCGGTAAGCGCCCCTATCGAGTAAGGGCTCTACTGGAGCGGCAGCTGGGGCTTTTGCGCTCGGTGTCTGTCGAGCGCGAAGACCTGCTCCTGTATATTGGTTTGAGCGGCTACCTGTTGTAGCTGAGCGTTTTTTGTTGTTGTTCTTTTTAGCGGAGGCAGCTGCCACCTTAGACCTCCATTACCACAGGAATAATCATGGGACGTGTGCGCGTGTGATTCCAGATATAGTTTGACAAGGAATCGCGCAGCGCCTTTCTGAGCGCATCGGTTCCGCTGGCTGTATAGTTAAATTTACCACGAGCAATTGTGTTTTTGATAGTTTCTGCGGCATCAGCACTAAAGGCATCATCAACACTAAACGATACACCGCGGGATGAAAAATCAACTTTATCGACGCATCGACGCTTCATATTGATAACAGCAACTGCAGTTACCATGCCATCGCTCGCGAGCTTTTGGCGGTCGCGCAAGACGATGGGGTCGGTATCACCAATACGGAGACCATCAACATAGACAACACCCGATTCAACCGCTCGACCACGCTTTACTCTGCCGTGCTTAATCTCAAGCGTATCACCATTGTCAACAATGAAAATACGCTCGCGCGGAATACCCATCTGCTCTCCTAGCTTGGCATGAGCTCGCAAATGAATCGCTTCGCCATGCACCGGCATAAAGTAGCGTGGATTAACCATACCAATCATGAGCTTAAGCTCTTCTTGGCTTCCGTGTCCTGATACGTGTATTAAGCAGCGATTCTTATCGTACACATCGCACCCAAGCTTAGCTAAGCTGTTAACAACCTGCTGCACTGCCTTTTCATTTCCGGGAACCGGAGTGGCAGAGAGGATTACTGTGTCACCCTCATGAATAGAAAGTGTTTTATGCTCGCCGTTTGCCATGCGTGAAAGCGCTGAGAGCGGTTCTCCCTGAGAACCTGTGCAAAGCACAACAATTTGTTCATCAGGAATACCGTGCAAGTCAAACGCATCAATCAAATCAGCGTCATCGAGCTTGAGATAGCCAAGCTCACGAGCCACACGCGTATTGGTGAGCATGGAGCGACCTGTTACCACTACCTTACGTTTGCAGGCCCGTGCAGCATCACATACCTGTTGGAGGCGATGTATCTGACTTGAGAATGTTGCTACAAACACGCGGCCACGGGCGTTTTTAATAGCGTCAAATAAGTAAGGCCCAACCGCTGCCTCAGAGGGAGTAAAACCGGGGCGCACGGAGTTGGTTGAATCAGCGAGCAAGAGATCAATTCCCTCAGCGCCAAACTGAGTAATTGCTGCATAATCAGGACGAATACCATCAATGGGAGTTTGGTCAAGCTTATAATCGCCGGTGTGAAAAACAGTGCCTTGTGGACTTTTGATACGCAGTGAAAAAGCGCCTGGAATTGAGTGAGTGATGGATACAAAGTCTATTCTCAAGCAGCCCAGCGTAATATGTGAGCGGCTCTGTACCTCGCGAAACTTTTGACCTCTAATCTTAAACTCAGCAATTTTGCCCTGAATCATGCCAATGGTTAGCTTGCTCGAATAAATGGGAACGTGGGTATTAAGGTCGCGCAACAAATATGGCAGAGCACCAATATGGTCTTCATGCCCATGAGTAATAATAATTCCTCGAAGCTTATCTTCATGCTCGAGTACATAGGTGTAGTCGGGCAAAACAAGGTCAATTCCGGGCTGAGAATCATCGGGAAACATAAGACCCGCATCAACCAAAACCATATCATTGCCGCACTCAAAGAGTGTCATATTTTTGCCAATACCATCAAGGCCGCCCAAAGGAATAATCTTTAAGGGAGCATCTTCACGCATCCGGCGGGGTGCATGCGTTCGTTCGCTTGTTGTCATAGTTAGACCAACAGTCCTTTCAATCGTTTCTTTATGTACATGATGGCTACTCCATCATTTCTAAGATAGTGCAGGTGCTCGAGGCACAATTGCCTATAGTTTACCCGTGTTATATATTCCTAGAACTGCCATACGAGATTTGTATATGAATTACGTACGTTTGCCTACCAGAAAAAACGACCCCGTTTGGGGTCGTTTGTTTACATCACTTGTGCCATACAAATTGCTAAGCCGATACGCTTACTCGCTCTCAACATGACGACGGCGTGGCGTGCGTCCACCACCATCTCCGGGGCTTCGACGATCGGTATAGTCAAACTCACGCGGCGCGCGGCTACGACGCGGACGATCGCTGCGCTCACGACGAGGAGCATCCGCGTTTGCGCTACCGGGAGCTTCCGGCTTATCAAGGCGGTCTAATGAAATCTTGCCGCGGTCATCAACCTCAATTACTTCTACCTGTACTTCATCGCCAACGTTGAGCACATCTTCAATCTTTTCAACACGTCCCTTAGCAGCACGTGAAATATGCAGGAGTCCGTCTTTACCAGGTAACAGATTAACAAATGCACCAAATGGTTGAAGCGCTACCACACGACCCGAATAGGTCTCGCCTACCTCAGGCACCTTCACAATCAGCTGAATACGCTCAATAGCCATCTCAACGGTATCGCCCGTGCCACCTACATAGACCGTACCATCTTCTTGAATATCAACCGAAGCGCCAGTCTCGTCTTGAATAGCGCGGATTACCTTGCCACCTGTACCGATAACCTCACGAATTTTGTCAACCGGAACCGTGATAGATACAATGCGCGGAGCAGTAGGACGTGTTGTCTCGCGCGGCATTGAAATAGCTTGAAGCATGGTGTTAAGAATATGGGCACGACCCTCTTTTGCCTGTTGCAAGGCTTGAGCTAGAATCTCAAAGGTGAGGCCCGTTGCTTTGTTATCCATTTGCAACGCGGTAATACCACGCTCGGTACCACATACCTTAAAGTCCATATCACCGAGGAAGTCCTCAAGGCCTTGAATATCAGAAAGCACAACGGTCTTACCCGCCTCCTGAATAAGACCCATAGCAATTCCTGAGACCGGACGTTTAAGCGGCACGCCACCATCCATAAGTGCTAGCGTGCTACCGCAGGTAGATGCCATTGAACTAGAGCCGTTTGATTCCATAACCTCAGATACAACACGAATGGCATACGGGAAATCGGTCTCAGTGGGCAGTACGGGCAAGAGCGCGCGCTCAGCAAGGTTGCCATGACCAATTTCTCGACGCTTAGGTGCACCCATGCGACCAGTCTCACCGGTGCAATACGGCGGGAAATTGTAGTGATGCATATAGCGTTTTGTCTCTTCAGGCTCAATGGTATCAAGACGCTGCGCCTCATTGAGCATGCCGAGCGAGAGCACTGAAAGGACTTGCGTTTGTCCGCGCTGGAACAAACCAGAGCCATGTACGAGGGGCAGATAGTTGGGTTTCACCATAAGCGGACGAATTTCATCGGCACGGCGACCATCAACACGCTCGCCAGTCTCAACTACCATCATACGCATTGCCTGCTTCTCAAGTTTTTTGAGCTGAACGGGCAAATCGCGCTCAAAAAGCTCTTGCTCCTCATCGCTAAACTCAGCGATGATAGCCTCTTTAAGTGCAGCAACCTTATCTTGACGTGCTAGCTTATCAGCATCAGCAAGGGCGCATGCCATCTCATCATAGTGTGCAAACACACGCTCATGAACTTCTGCAGAAGGCTCATCGAGCGGATATTCACGCTGAACAATGGCGCCGTTGAGCTCTTCATACGCCTCAACAAACATAAGCTGAGCATCACAGAACGCGCCGATAGCTTCTTGTCCAAACTTCATGGCGGCAAGCATATCTTCTTCGGTAATCTCATCAGAAGAGGCTTCAACCATAGAAATAAAGTCACGCGTACCTGCAAGCTCTAAATCGAGGTCGGAGTTTGCACGCTCCTCATAGGTGGGGTTAACGATAAACTCATGGGTCTCACGATTGCGGCCAATGCGCACACAAGCCAAAGGCCCCTCAAAGGGCACTCCTCCAAGTGTCATGGCTAAAGAGGCACCCATAGTGCATATGACATCGGTAGGATTTATCTGATCTGCAACCAATGAAGTAGCAACAATTTGTACCTCATTGCGAAAGCCATCAGGAAAGCTTGGACGAATAGGACGGTCAATCATACGTGAAGTTAAGGTAGCCTTTTCAGAGGGTCGGCTCTCACGCTTGAGATAGCCTCCTGGAATACGGCCTACCGCATACATTTTCTCGATAAAATCTACCGTCAAGGGGAAGAAGTCGTAGTTTTTACGCTCACGCGAAACAACAACGGTGGTTAAAACGGTGGTGTCGCCTTGCTTTACAAGCGCGGCACCGGTGGCCTGCTTTGCAAGCTCACCTGCCTCAAAGGTGTAGGTTTTGCCATACAGCTCAAAGGACTTGGATACGAGTGTCATATTCCCTCTCATCTCCGTATACCGCATCGTATACGGGAAACATCTGGCTCGGATTTCCGAGCAATGGTGAGACCAGTTTTGGCCCCTACATGAAAGAGGCGCGTACCAAAGACGCGCCTCACCATGATCAGTTTCTACTGAATGTTATCGCGGATACCGAGTTCGTGAATCAGCTCACGATACTCGTTAATGTCGTTTTTCTTGATGTACGAAAGCAGACGACGGCGCTTACCAACAAGCATCAAAAGACCACGACGGGTATGGAAGTCTTTCTGATGAGATTTCATGTGCTCAGTGAGCTCCTTGATGCGATCGGTCAGAATTGCCACCTGAACCTTAGAATTACCAGTGTCTTGGGCATTCTTTCCAAACTTAAGCGTGAGTTCAGCCTTGCGCTCTTTGGAGATGGTCATATGTGCCACCTTTCATATCAGGGGAATATATCCCAATTCGCCTCGAACTGGGTAGTCGCCGGTGGAGCGAACAACCAAGTACGAGGTACCAACAGCAGACAACTTTACCACAGGAACTCCATCACCCCAAGATACACACAGAAGGAGCGCGCCGAGCATGTACATAGCAAGGAGATAATCTACAAGCTCAGGCTAAATTCAAGTGAACGTATTCGGGTATCAAGATGAGTTTCAGCCCACATATGTGCAATATGCAGAAGTGTTGTAGCAGATACAGCATCGAGCTCTGTAGATAGTAGCTGCGTAAAGCTCGCGTTGATATAAAACGTGAGCCAACTAAAAAGAGAAGCATCCACCTCTTCTGCACCGGCTACCGAATGTGCACATGACGCGCATAAACTGCCACCAGCCGCTGTTGAGATATAAGAAACAGACACATCTCCACATGACACACAGCTATCCCAGTCTGGTCGATAGCCCATGTGGCTTACAACCTTAAATATGTAGGCAGCAACTAACATGTCAAATTGCGTGCTGCTAGAAACCTGCGCTAACAGCTCAAGCACCCGCGTTGTAATGGCAAACAAAAAAGGGTCTTCTATGTCTTCTGAGCTTGCAAGAAGCGCAATATCATTTATGACACTTGCGGCACTTAACAGCTCATAGCTCGGAGCAGCACCCAAAGGAGCGGCTATAAGCTCTGCCTGCGAGACTATATCTAAATTGCGGCCTTTAGCAAATAAGGCATCAACAATGCAGCATAAGTCACAGCGTGCAGCCAAGCGCGAACCGGGTTTTCGAGCACCTTTTGCCACAGCACGAATTTGTCGTCCGGTGTGAGCAAGCATGGTGAGAATTACATCAGTTTCTTTAAGCTTGGTTTTTTTAAGCACCAAGGCAGTTTCGCGATATGTCTTGGTTCCAGGCATGTTTATTCATCTTCTAACGAATAGCCGAACAAACGAATGTCACGTGCAGAATCACGCCAGTGAGGCTTAACCTTTACCGAAAGCTCCAGAAATACGCGGCGATTAAACAGGCGCTCTAAATCTTCGCGCGCTTCACTTCCTAAGCGCTTAATCATGGCACCTTTTTTGCCAATAAGAATGCCTTTTTGCCCCTCGCGTTCAACAAAGATTGTTGCATTGATGCGCAGCAAACCATGCTTTCCTGCCTCAAGCGTGTTACAAAGGACACCCACCGAATGAGGAATCTCCTCACTGGTACGCAACAGTACCTTCTCACGAATAAACTCAGCAACGAGCATCTCATCAGGCTCATCGGTATCCATATCCTCAGGAAACCATTTAGGTCCAGAAGGCAAATGCTCGGTCACGAGTTGCACAAAGGACTCCACATTAAAGCCAACGTGCGCAGATACCACTAAGACCTCATCAAACGCGATGACTGAGCGCGCTGCACTAATCTGAGCTTCAATTTCTGTGCTTCCTACTTTGTCGGCCTTGGTGAGTACCAGCAGTTTATAGGCATGAGTGTGAGCCAAATGCTTGGCTACCCACTCATCGCCGCGTCCAAAGGGCGCAGACGCATCAACCACAAAGGCAATAACATCAACATCTTGAATCTCAGCCAAGGCAACACGATTTAGCTCGGTACCTAAGCCATCTTTTGGCTTATGAAGTCCAGGAGTATCTACGATAACTATTTGTGTATTTGGCCGATTGATAACAGCACGCATGCGGCGACGCGTTGTTTGTGCAACTGGTGAGGTAATTGCAATGCGTTGTCCCATACACGCATTGAGCAAGGTTGACTTGCCTGCATTTGGGCGACCAATTAGTGCTACAAAACCACTTTTGAAGTTTGAGTCAACCTGAAGCGATACCGAATCCTCGTGCTTGGACAGATAGGCATCAAGCTCCTCATCACTCAATGCTTCAAAATCAGCAAAGCTCAGCTCATGGTCTGGTGTCTCATTGATGCTTTGATGCTTTGTCATACATGTTTCCTTACTGTTGCATACCTAGACCCAGCCCAAGGCATGAGCATATACCAAACAGCCTACAATAGCTGCCACGCACGAAAGCACATATACGCTCGCCGCTGCAATATCTTTCGCACGTTTTGCGAGTGGGTGAATGTCTTGGCAAGCAAGATCGACCACCGCCTCAAGTGCGGTATTTGCAAGCTCAGCATGTAAAACTAAACCACAGCAAAACAAAATGATAATCCAGGAGATGACATCAAGTTGAAGCACAATACCTAAACTTAGCGCAGCCGCTCCTATCACCAGCATAATTTTAATATTGCGCTCGGTTTTTACCGCTGTCATAAAGCCCTCAAGCGCAAAGGCAAATGAGCGGACAAAACTTGGATGGTCTTTTTGGGAACCCGGAATCATAGCTGCTCTCTCAATCGTTTTAGCTGAAGATATTCATCTTCGTGATGGGTGGTTGGGCCAATAAGCACAGACGATGGGTCATCCCCCCGCCAACGGGCAAGGGATTGCAGAACAGCAAGTTCGTGTGCTTCCATAATGCATGCATCGCTTTCATTGAGGTGGTCAAAGCCCAATATATGCAGAAGCCCATGTACAAACATCAAGCGAAACTCATCTTCAAAACTTGTATCAAATTGAGGGGCTTGCGCGGCAATAATTTCAGGGGCGAGCACAATATCACCAAGCTCAAGTACTTCATTACAAGGTATGTCCTCATCAAAGGGTGAATCACAGGCAAATGACAAGACATCGGTCGGCGCATCAATCTGGCGCCATTCAAGGTTGAGCGCCTGAATAGTAGTAGCGCCTACCACACTTACAGATAAGCAACACGCACGCTCAATTGCCAGTTCTTGAAGACACAGCTCTCCTGCTATGCGCAGCTCTTCATGCTCAAGCGGACATACCTGACCGTCTTCAATAATCACATCAATCTCAAGCGCTTGTGTGTTCATGAGACTCCTCACGTCGGTGTTGTTCAAAGTGCTCATAGGCAGCAACAATATTGCCAACAAGCTGATGGCGAATCACGTCTTCTTGTCCCAAATGAACAAAGGCAATATCAGAAATACCCTGCAAAATACGCTCAATATGGGTTAAGCCGCCAATGGGGCGTGCTAAATCTCGCTGTGTTGTATCACCGGTAATAACAAAACGTGCATTAAAGCCTAGGCGCGTCAAAAACATTTTCATCTGCTCAGGCGTGGTGTTTTGTGCCTCATCTAAAATAACAAAAGCATCGTTGAGTGTGCGTCCGCGCATATATGCAAGCGGTGCAATTTCAATGATACCGTGCTCAAGATATTCTGTAACACGCTCAGTATCGGTGAGGTCAATTAGTGCATCCATAAGAGGACGCACATACGGGTCAAGTTTTTCTTCTAAGCCTCCTGGCAAGAAACCTAAGCTCTCCCCTGCTTCTACAACCGGTCGCGTGAGTACGATGCGACTAATTGTTTGTTGCTTGAGCATAGATAGCGCCATCGCTATAGCCAGATAGGTTTTGCCCGTACCGGCAGGTCCAAAACAAAAGGTCATAGTGTTTTGAGTCATAGCTGATATATATGCCTGTTGATGAGGTGTTTTAGGTCGAATGGATTGAGAGTTTTGCATCAAAATAGCATCCGTTGAAAAACCAAGTGCCGGCGCAGCGCTTGATTGAATGCTTTGGTAGTAACGCTCAATATCTGCGTCATTAATATGCTCTCCGTGACGGAGTAGGTCAAAGAGCTGCATAAAAAGTTGATGCAGATACTCAAGGTCATGACTGGAGCCACTCAAAATAAGCATGCGCCCGCGAAGCACCACACGCGCTGGGCTCAAGGCATGTATACGTCGCAAATGCGTATCAGCAGGACCTACCAAGAGCTTAAGGTCAACATCTTCTGGAACAACAAGTTTGATGGTAGCAGACTCCATATGTCTCCCTTATGCATGACAGAGCGAAGCATAGAGCGTGCCCTGTTCATCAATTGAGTGCAAGCGAACTTGATGGAGCGCGGGTACATCGAGCTTAAAATCTTCATCATCACAGATTACTCGATGAAACGAGCCTAATGTTGCCATGCGTCCTGTCTCAAAGATAGCACGCTCAACGCTTCCTACGCGCTTGAGGGCATCTGCGCGTGCCATCTGCTCAGCACAAACACGGAGACGGAGCGCGCGTTCAGCTTTGAGTTCAGGTGCGATTTGGTTCTCCATATCGGCCGCAGGAGTACCTGGACGCGGACTAAAACGAAAGACATGCATGCGAGAAAACCCAAGTTGTTTGCACGTAGAAAGACTCTCTTCAAATTCATCGTCTGTTTCTCCTGGAAATCCAGCGATGACATCAGTTGATAAGGCAATCTGTGGAACTTGAGCGCGTAGTTGCTCTGCAAGCGCAAACACACGCTCGACTGAGTATGGGCGGTGCATACGTCTAAGTGTTGCGTTAGAGCCCGATTGCAAGGGTAGGTGCACAAACGGTGCCACCTTTTGATGCAGCGTAGCCATCGCCTCAATCAATCGCTCATGAACATCCATGGGTTCAATTGATGAAATGCGAATTTGCGGAATAGTTGTTTTCTCAGCAATGATATATAGAAGTTCCGCAAGGTCTATACGCGCGCCCGCTGGCGTTAATGCGTGATAGGTTCCTAGGTTTACACCGGTTAAAACTACCTCAGCTGCTCCACGCTGAGCAGCCTCTTCTACGTCGCGAAGAATATCGTCTACCGCCATTGACTGTTCGCGCCCGCGTGCCTTCCACACAATACAATAACTGCAGCGATGATTACAGCCGTCTTGAATTTTGATGCCAACACGCGCCATAGATAGCATATCTACTGGTGCATGCCCTCTCAGATGCGTAACGTCTATCTTGAGTGCTGAACACAAACGAGAGACGACACGAGTTTTTTGTGGCTCTGCCAATACGCGGTGCGACAAGGACTCATACGCTGCAGCGTTTAAGTTCACTGCACAACCTGTTACCAGTACCAAGGGATTACCGGGAAGCGCAAGGGCGCGGCGAACCGCCTTGCGTGTTTTTGCCTCAGCCTCACCGGTTACCGCGCAGGTATTGATAACAACTACGTCTCGTGTATCAGCTGCTGCCAGCGAAAATCCCGCACGCACTAAATCACGCTCAATCATGTCTGACTCAACACGATTAACGCGACATCCTAAATTGATAACCTCAGCATGTAGTGTGTGCATAGACTTAGTCATTAAAGATATCGTCAATGGTATCCCTGATATATTCGCCCACACTCCGTTTAGTGTTTACAGGGGTTTGAGCGAGTTGAGCTAACTTTTCAAGCAATTCACGCTCTTCTGCTGACAGAGTCCGAGGAATTTCTATCGCCAATGAAACTATAAAGCGGCCACGTGAACCACCGCCACCCATGCGCGGCATACCCTTTTCGTTTACGGTAATCAAATCGCCAAATTGGGAGCCAGCAGGAACCTCAACGGTTACCATCTCATCGGGCATAATGCCGGGGAGCTCAAGCGTGGTACCTAGAGCTGCTTGAACCATTGATATGCGCTGTTCAAGGTACAAATCGTTGCCGCGCCGCTGGAAACGTTCATGCGCTTCAACTTCAACGCTGACAAGCAAATCACCAGAGGCAGCACCGCGATACCCTGCTTCACCAAAGTCTTGAACACGAAGCTGCCGACCAGAACCAATTCCTGCAGGAATGTGAACATCAATTGTTTCGTGAGAGGGGGTGCGACCCTGACCCTGACACATCTCACAGGGATGGTCGATAATTCTTCCCTCGCCATGACAATCAGGACACGGGGCACTTGATTGCACCTGTCCAAAAATAGAGCGTTGTACCTGTGTCACAAAACCAGAGCCATGACAGCGCGAGCAATCCTCTTCTTGTGCACCTTCTGCTAGACCTGACCCATTACAGTCATCACAGGGCGCCATACGGTCAAAACTAATCGTTTTAGTGGTTCCAAGCGCCGCTTCTTCAAGGGTAATGCTCACGTGAATAGACATGTCACGTCCCCGCGTACGCGCCTGCTGTGCACGTCCACCCCCGGTACCACCACCAAAAAAGGAGGAGAAAATATCCTCCATGCCCATGCCGCCAAAAATGTCGGAGATATCTACATATCCACTTCCCATACCAGGACCTGCGGCTGAGCCATAGCGGTCATACATGGCACGCTTTTCTTCGTCTGATAAAACCGAATATGCCTCGTTAAGTTCTTTGAATCGCTCTTCTGCATCAGGGGCATCCGATACATCGGGATGGACTTCGCGGGCGCGTTTCAAAAATGCACGCTTAATAGTACGCTGATCAGCATCGCGCTCGACGCCTAATATCTCGTAGTAGTCCTTTGAATCAGCCACCTGAAAACGTCCTCTCTTATGGCAGAAGAACACCTCAGGACGTATCCCGAGGTGTTTATTGTAACTAGCGCCATTATGCCCCGAAGGTTTCGGTTTATAACACCTTTGCTAATAGAGTAACATGCTCTGGCTACAGCTCGTAAACCAAACGAGCAGCTATGCCCAAATCAAGCTATTACTCATACCTTGTACAAGTGTTTGAGCGCCTCTGCGCCACCAGAGGCTGGTGTGCGTATGAGGCCTTGATGACAAAATTGAAACAACACCATAGATAAGCGGAAGCATGGAGACGATTGAAAATATGTTTATGGAACCAGATACCATTGCAAGAACAAGAAACGGTAGTGCCACACCAATCATACCAAAACCCATGCGCGCCCGCGCATCAAGGCGCTCAGCTGCAACGTGCGCGCGAATTACAAAGTCACCGGCTCCAGCACCGTTTGTACCTGCATTGCCCTTTGCGGGTAGGCGCACCACATCACCGTCGTGCGTATTGGCCTCAAAGTGAATCTGGGCATGGTCAAGGTGCCGCTGCCGCCCTGATCCGGTACATGCAGGACACGGATCTGCCACAACCTGGCCACTTCCCTCGCACTCGGGACACTGCATCTGAGCAGCGCCACTTCCAAATAAGAATGACAAATCAACGGCAATGGAGCCCATACCGTTACAGGTGGGACACCTGCGTGCGTGCTCAGTCGCAACAGACCCGCTACCTTGACAGGCGTCACACGGCTCAAAGCGTTGATAGCTAATGGTGCGTGTTACACCTGCTTGCGCTTCTTCATGACTCAATTCAAGTTCAATGACTACATCTGCCCCGTGCTCAGGGTGATATGCAGAGCTTCGAGGGCGGTTTGAATGAGCCATATCAAAGGGAAATCCAAAGGGAAAGGCGCCAAACCCACCTGCTGTATATGCTCCACCCGCAGAGCTTGGAGCAGTATTGCTGTAGCCAGCAAATGGATTTCCAGCACGGAGCGCATCATAGCGGGCACGCTTTTGATCGTCAGATAGCACGGCGTATGCCTCTGATACCTCCTTGAATTGAGCCTCAGCATCAGGCGCTTTATTGACATCAGGATGCAAGGTGCGCGCTTTTTTCTGAAACGCCTTTTGTATCTCTTTCTTGGTTGCTGTGGATGCAACACCTAAAAGAGCATAGTAATCTTTCTGGTTCATATGAGGCATAAGCGCTTAAATCCTTTCGCAGGCGTTGCTCATGTATGAACAATAGAGATGCACAAGGATACCCCGTTTTGAGCAAAGACGTAGCTTAGATATAAAAGCATAAGGAAAAAATGAGCTTTGCGCACTTCTTATGTGCATAGAATTGATAACGAATAGCTCTATGAAGCGCTGAACAGATTGGGAGTAATGAGCTAAAAACGAGCATTAACAAAAAGCTTTTGGGTGCTCGTGCAAATCCCAAAATGCACCATAGAGCTGATTGCCTAAAAGCCAACCAGTGTGTGTTGGTATAAGAGCCTGACCCAGCGAGTTGCTCTCCCAGCGTGCGAGACCCTGTGCAATTACCATATCGATTGTGCGCCTCAGAGCATCTGCATCAATTACATCCGCACCACGTTCGAGCAACTGCTGCGAAATGCCAGCGGCAGTTCGGCATGCAAGCATAAAATCTTCTGCTACTGCCTCACATTCGTTAAGTTCTTCAAGCTCAAAGCGTATCTCTGAGAAGTCATGTACCTCTATAAGTTCAGACGCCATACTTTCCATGCGTAGGCGTACCCGCGCCGTATCAGTTTGCAGCTGTGGTAGTTGTACAAAAACTGTTTGCAAGCGCTTATACGATGTGGGGCTTAGCATGCTTGCCGCCGAGCTGCCAAGGCCTAGATATTCGCCTCCTGACCAATACATCAGGTTATGCAAGCAAAGAGCACCATCAAGCGCATATGAAGCAACTTCATAACGTGCATAACCTGCATCTGTTAAAACCGATTGTGCATACTCCATATACTGAGCTTGCAAATCTTCATCAGGCTCATCTATATCACCCCTGTTTACAGCAGCAGCAAAACCTGTGCCCTCCTCAATAATTAAAGGATAGCAGCTTATATGATGCGGCTTGAGAGCTATTAGATTGTCTAAGGTATCTGACCAGCTCTTTGGTGTTTGGTAGGGAATCCCACACATTACATCGAGAGAGAGTGTAAGTGGGGTTTGTAGCACCGCTTGTGCACGCATCAGGCCTTGCTCTGCACTGTGGATGCGCCCCAGTGCAGCTAGCTCAAGCTTATGCGTTGATTGTAGTCCCATAGAAATACGGGTAGCACCAGATGCTACCAGCGCAGCTAAACGTTCATCATCAAGAGACTCAGGATTTGCTTCAACGCTTAGCTCAGAAAGCGAGCTCTGAGACAAGGTATTAATCTGTGATACCAGCAGATGGAGGGAATCTGGCATAAGCAGGCTTGGCGTTCCGCCACCAATATAGGCACTGCGCATATTCTCAAACAATCCAAGACCGCTCAACTGCTCTATCAGTGCCCGCAGTTTTTCTGCATATGCATCTGCGTGAGCAAGTTCGGCACGTTCCGCAGAGCTACAAAAATCGCAGTAAGCACATTTGGCATGACAAAAAGGAATATGTAGATACAGACCCTCTATCATGCGTCGCGTGATGAATGGTGCTCAGTTTGAGAGTCATCTACATTGGATAGATGCGTGCGCATATCATCAATGAGACGGCGGAAATCTTCATAGCTTTCGCATTTCACAACCGAGGCACGCCAAGCGGCAGCGTGAGGCATACCCTTTAAGTACCAGCTGGCAAAGCTTCGAGCGCGCCGCATATGAGCACCGGTTTTATGGGTTAGGTCAATATGTTCTGCTAGTGCATCAAGGCGCTCATGCATCTGCTTATCACGAGGTATAGTACCAGCATGTAAAAGTTGTAATGCATCTTCAAAAATCCAGGGATTACCGTAGCTTCCCCGCGCAACCATGACACCAGATGCCTTGGTTGAGCTCAGCATATGCACGGCATCTGCTGCAGACATAACATCACCGCTACCAATAACTGGCACCTGCACCCGAGCAGCCACAGCATCAATAACCGACCAATCAGCCCGTCCCGTATAGAGCTGGCTGGCTGTGCGACCATGAATTGCCACAGCAGCAATACCTGCCGCCTCAAGGCGTGCCGCAATGTCAGGTGCTACATCTGGACCAGACCGAAATGCGCGTCGCAGCTTAACTGTTACCGGAACCTGCGCTTCACGCGTACAAGCACGTACAATCGCCTCAGCCAACTCAGGCTGATCAAGTAAGGCAGAGCCCTCCCCTTTTGTAATAACCTTACGAGCTGGACAAGCCATATTAATATCGATGAGTGCCAGCTTTTCTTGTAAACGGTTCTGGATACCATGCACCGCTGACGCAAACTGTTCAGGCTTTGAGCCAAACAACTGCACAGCAATATGCGGCTCCTCATCTGCAGGTAAAACTAAATCCCATGTTTTTTCACTTGCAAACGCAAGACCCGCAACCGAAACCATCTCAGAATATGCAAGCTGAGCACCATGACGGTAACACATCATACGATATGCCGCATCGGTGACACCTGCCATAGGAGCTAAAAGAAAAGGCTGCTCATTCAACCTATCCCGTATAGCCTGAGGATATGGTGATGTCATAGGTTACTCATCGACCTTAAGGATTGCTAAGAACGCTTCTTGTGGAACCTCAACGCTTCCAATTGCCTTCATGCGTTTCTTTCCTTCTTTTTGCTTCTCCAAGAGCTTGCGCTTGCGCGAAATATCACCACCGTAGCATTTTGCCAACACGTCCTTACGGCGAGCCTTAACTGTTGAGCGGGCAATGATTTTGTTTCCGATAGCACCTTGAATAGGAACCTCAAAGAGCTGGCGTGGAATGATTTCTTTTAGCTTGTCACACAGGGCGCGTGCAAGTCCGTATGCCTTATCTTTATGCACAATAAAAGACAGGGCATCAACGTCATCACCTGAAAGCAAAATATCAAGTTTGACCAAATCGCTTTGGCGGTAATCGCTAAATTCATAGTCAAGCGAGGCATAGCCCTTGGTGCGGCTTTTGAGTTGATCAAAGAAATCTAAGATGAGCTCAGCCAAGGGAATGTCGAAGCGCATCTCAACCGAGCGCTGCGATAGATGAATAATGTCTGTTGTGATACCACGATGCTCAATTGCAAGTTGCATAACCGCGCCTGTATATTCAGGTGGGCAAATAACCTTTGCTCTGAGATATGGCTCCTCAATATGATTAATACGGGTAACATCAGGTAAATCCTGAGGGCTTCTGACAGCAAGCATACTGCCATCGGTTTTAAAGACGTGATAGTCAACGCTTGGGCTGGTGGCAATGAGATTAAGGTCAAACTCGCGTTCCAAACGCTCTTTGACTACTTCCATATGAAGGAGCCCTAAAAAGCCCACGCGAAAACCAAAGCCGAGCGCTACCGAAGTTTCAGGGGTCCACGTGAGCGATGGATCGTTGACATGCAGTTTTTCAAGAGCATCACGCAAGTTCTCATACTCTTTGTTGTCTATGGGAAACAGTCCGGTGTATACCATAGGCTTTGCCTCGCGATACCCACTTAAGGGGGCATCACAAGCACGGTCGCGATAGGTAAGGGTGTCACCTACATGTACCGCCTCAGGGTCTTTAAGACCAGTAACTACAAAGCCAACCTCACCAACACCCAACTGTGCAACGGGGGTTTCGGCGGGTTGCTTTACACCTACTCCATCGACTAAAAAGTCGATGCCTGCCTGCATAAGGCTTAACGTGTCGCCCTTTTTTATGATGCCATCAAAGACGCGAACCATAGCGACAACACCACGATATTCGTCAAAATATGAGTCGAGGATAAGCGCCTTGAGTGGAGCCTCGCTCGACCCGGTAGGTGCTTGAATGAGACATACAATAGCTTCAAGCAAATCATGAATACCAGCACCTGTTTTGCCAGATACGCACACCGCATCATCGGCAGGAATTGCAAGTTCATCTTCAATCTCAAGTTTTACTTCTTCAGGATGAGCACTTGGAAGGTCAATCTTGTTGATGGTTGGCACGATGTCAAGATTAGCGTTCATTGCTAGATTGGCATTTGAAACGGTTTGCGCTTCAACACCCTGCGTTGCATCAACCACCAGCACTGCACCTTCGCATGCAGCAAGCGAGCGTGATACTTCATACGTAAAGTCAACATGACCCGGTGTATCAATGAGATTGAATTGATAAGAATCTCCATCGTCGGCATCATACATGACGCGAACAGCGTTAGATTTGATGGTGATACCGCGCTCACGCTCAATATCCATCGTATCCAATAACTGCGCTTCCATATCACGCTCTTCAACGGTGCGCGTAAATTCAAGGATGCGGTCTGAGATAGTGGACTTACCATGGTCAATATGGGCGACAATGGAAAAGTTCCTGATATGTGTGGTGTCTGTTGTATTCATAAGCGATATGATAGCGAATTACACGCGCAACGGTGAGAGTGAAGTCGTGCATAAATCGTGGTCGTCACGGCTATTCCACAGGCTTTTCCTGTTGCAAGCAGGAAATTTGATGTTATACTCATCTACTGTTTGAAGGAACCGTGTCTCAGTGTCCACACTCAAACAAAGCTTCATCCAGAAAGGAACCAAGAAGTGGCTAACATCAAGTCTCAGAAGAAGCGCATCCGCACCAGCGAAGTTGCTCGCGTACGCAACAAGGCGGTTCGCTCCGAGCTCAAAACACTCGTTAAGCATGTCCATGCTGCCGTGGAGGCTGGCGATAAAGCTGCCGCCCAAGCAGCAGCAACTCGTGCCTATCGTGCACTTGATAAGGCTGTTGCCAAAGGTGTGATTCATAAGAATCAAGCTGCTAATCGCAAGAGCGGCGTTCAGCACTTGGTCAACTC
This sequence comes from Collinsella sp. zg1085, assembly GCF_018889955.1. Classification (GTDB taxonomy): domain Bacteria; phylum Actinomycetota; class Coriobacteriia; order Coriobacteriales; family Coriobacteriaceae; genus Collinsella. The sequence goes on along the minus strand of NZ_CP076545.1, from coordinate 890,286 downwards.
CCTCTAAGCGCTTGCTTTCTAAACTCTCGCTCAAGCTTTTCAAAGGCTTTCTATGGGAGCTTGAGCATCAACACGTTTGTATACCCGGCATCTCGTATGTCGGGTTTTTTGTGCTGCGACATCTGGTACAAGCGTCTAATAATGTAATGCCCAATTAAACCTATCCTTGTTAACCTCTTCTTTATGTGGGGTGTTCTGGGCATAAAAACAAGGTGATGTATAAGGACTATCTGGTTCTAGCAGCAGCGTTGCGCGCATAAATAAATAATTAAACACTCTGCTTTGTGCAAATATTCATCACCCATAGCTCAAAGGCTAGAGCTGAATCACCGGAGCCTTTAAGTGTCTGCTCAAGGTCTGCTGCTGTTCTGAGCGCGTTAATTAACTCGTCATGCGAAAAACCCCGTGCCCAATGAATATGATGTTTAACCTGCCAGTCCTGACGACCCAAACGTTTTGATAAGCTGCCTGACTCTCGGCGTTCGTCCAAACACTGCGCAATCAAAAGCTCACGCAAACGCCGAACCACTAAGCTCTGCAGATATACTTCAGACCCTTGTGGCATACGACGCAGTAAAAGCATTGCTTGCTTTGCATCACGCGCGCTTACCGCATCAAGGAAAGGCCAGGGCTGTGCTTCTGCGGTTCGAGCAACTAAACGTTCAATATCATGTTTTGAAACCTGGGGCACATTCACTTGTTGCGCTAAGCGTTCAAGTGTTGTTGCTAATAGGCGCTCATCATCACCAATACGCGTAATGAGTTCCTGTGCGGCAGACATATCAAGCTGCTTTTGATAGAGCCCTTGCATTTGTTTAATTGCTAGACGTGGGAGTTCATATGCCTTTGTGGGTGAGCAGTCAAGAATAGCTTGCTTTCCAAGGGCTGCAATTGCTTTATATAAGCGCGTATTTTTTGCCAAACTACCAGCAACAAGTAAGCATACGGTAGTTGCGGCGGGTGACGCTAGATAGTCAATTAAGGGCTCAGAAATTGTCTTAGGAAGCCGATCGCAGCCATATAAAATAACCAGCCTAAAATCTGCACCCATGGGAAAGGTATTAAGTGAGCTCACGATATCATCAATAGGAGTATCGGCGCTTAGTTCACGCTCGTCCAGATTGAAATCAAGCATACCGCTTGCCTCTAAACGTGCTTTCATCTTTGCAATTACACGCTGGCGCTTTAATTCGTTGGTTCCAAGCACTAAATAAGCTGGAAGCAAAGCATCTGATGCCACAATACTCCTGTCCTTGGTCTTACATACATCACTCATGGTATGAGTATCTATCATAGCTGAGGTAGTGTTCTTACTCGAATTGCGTTTGAACAACAACACCAGAAGGCGATGGATACAGCTGCACGTCACCAACGTCTTTCGTACACATAAACAGAACCCGTGCCTCGCGGCAGGCGTTTTGGCACTTTTGACTGGGATGCCCATAACGATTATGTTTACCAGCGCTTGCAACCGCAAGCTCAGGTGTTAGTATGTCAAGCAGCTCTTTGCTTGTTGAAACCTTTGAGCCATGATGTCCTATCTTCAAAACATCTATATCGCCAACACTTTGAGCATATTTAAGCTCCTGTTCGAGCTCGGTATCGCCTGTTAAAAGCACCCGAAGTCGATTTTTCTCATGCGTATAACTCACCACCATACATACTGAGGAAGCATTTTCTTCTCCATCGGTTTTAGATATAGGCCAAATAACCTCAGCCTTAAAACTTCCTATCGATAGTTTATCTCCCCTTATAAGCTCTGCAATATGGTGTCGCCAAGCCCAACGAATAGGAAGCGGAGTATGCGCTGTTGCACCACGAGCAACATAGAGCATATCAACTGACACCGTTTGTAATATTTTAGGAAGACCACCCCAGTGGTCTTTATCCCAGTGAGTAATCACTACTGCATCAAGATGAGTAACATGCTGGCGAGCTAAGGCTTGAGCTGCTTTATCATCAACCCCCGCATCAACCAATATTGCTTGGTCATGATCGCGAATAAGAATAGAATCGCCCTGTCCAATCTGCAATATGCCTACCATGGGCGGAGCCAAGTAGCGCCAATAGATACAAAAGCTCACGCCCAAACATGCACTCAATGAAACAAGCACCACTATATGTCGTAGGCGTAATGCATCCCATAAAACATAGGTCATACCTATGGCGCAATACCAAAGAGCTACTCCCCACCACTCTAAAGTGGCGTTCATTTGGGCAAACGGGAATGAAGCTAATAGCTGTGCAAAAAATATTGCCGTTCTAGCGAGGTATAACACAGGAGTAAGTACAAACGGAATAGCATAGGCCAGAGGAGCCGCGATAAAGCCTATCGTGAGAACCAGCGTTATAAGAGGCCCTACCACTACATTTGCAAGTGGAGCGATAATAGAAAAGCTATTTGAGAGAGGAATGGTTAGTGGCGCTGTCATGAGCATGGCAATTAGCGTTGCAGAGAGTGCTTCAGTGAGTCCGGTACTCATATGAAGTTGCTTGAGATGATGGCGCAGATATGGACCAAATATGCTTAGGCCTAAAACCGATAGTGCTGAAAGCTGAAAACCTAAGTCAAAAACAAGGCCTGGCTGTATCGCCAACAAAACCATGACGGCAAAGGCAAGCCCTGAAATCTGGTGCGGACGTCTCCCATATGAGCGCACCACCATGCTTGAACTCATCATAAGAAGTGCCCGAATAGCTGAGGGTGCCATACCGCTAAACACAACATATATAGACATGAACCCTATAAGCATAGTCAAACGAGGACGGAGAGGGATATGTAAGCACAAAAGTAGGTGCTCAACAAGGCTTATGCATACAATGAGATGTCCGCCTGATATAGCAATTAAGTGTGAAAGACCGCAATCAGAAAAGCATTGCTTCACATCAGTGCCATGAAGCTCAGTGGTGCGCCCACAAATTACACCTGCTAAGAGAGCCTCAGCCTCTCCCTTATCCGCTTGAAGCATCCTCAGAATAACTTGCCGAAAATTTGTTAGTGCATCTTGTTTAAGAGTGAGTTCTTGAGATGGAACGACACGAAGTGAAACTTCAGCAAACTCTCCCTGCATGAAGCGATTTTGGCTCCATGGACTATCATCAAAGCGTTGCGGAACAACACTTGTTTGCATACATACTCCTGCCTCAAGGGCTTGAGGTGTTTTTAGGTGCACCGTACCTATAGAAAAGCCTGAGCTGTCAATGAGCGTGGCAGTTTGCGTAGCTCCGTATTCATGTATCTGAGGGTCGCCTTTAGTTTCAAGCTGATAGCTTTTGTGTGTTGTGCTATCAAGCCAATGTAGTGCACTTGTTTGCCGATACATCCAGAGAGCACAGCTGAGTGATGCTATGCACAGCCCTATACCAATCCAAACGAGATACGGATATGCGCTAGCACAAAAAGCTGTACGTAAGCGCACTATGTATAAACCAAGGCAAGCGCTTAGTGATAGTCCTGCAAACAGTCCTGCTGCACTTATAGGAAACACTTGTTGTGCAAGGTAGCTCTTCCATGCAAGCTGCATCATAAAACCAGAGCACATAACCATAGATAGCGCAGCGGCACAAATGGGTGAAATATACGGACGGGCAGGAAAACAAATCGCGGGTTTCATATAGTTATTGAGTCTTTGAGTTTTTCAAATTTCTTTTTCCCTATGCCTGGCACCCGCATCAAATCATCAACATTTTTGAACGGGCCATATGTTTCACGATTTTGTACTATGGCATCTGCGGTGTTGGGTCCCACCCCAGGTAAACTGAGCAGCTGGTCACGGTTTGCCTGATTGATATTGATGTGTGAAGAGCCAGCCGAAGTGTTTGTTTGTTCTGGAGCAGATTCACCCTTAGAGAGCTTTGATGTGGTGCCAGCCGTACTATCTTGTATAGTGGGCACCACCACCTTTGAGCCATCAACCACGGGCGCTGCCTGATTTATGGCATCAAGTGCTGCATCATCACGTACACCACCTGCTGCTGTAATAGCATCTGCAACTCTTGAGCCCTCACCGAGATGCACAACACCTGGTGAGTGCACAGCACCACTCACATCAACTACAAGCTCTTGAGTAAGCTTAGGCTCCTCTTCATGAGACCCCAGATTTTGGTGTGTTGATGTAAACTCTTGAGCTGTTGAGCCAAATTGATGCGCTCTCTCAAGTACCACTCCCCCACCTATCGGGCGCGCCAGCAGCCAAGCACCGGCTACAAGCGTCATGCTGAGTAAAGCTAGGATAAGCACAAAACCGGTATGTTCTTTCGCATACTGTATGCATTTGTTACGCAGGCGTAGATATTTGTTTGACTGCTGCATGCACATCACCTCATATCTATCGTGTATGAGGTGACAGCACCATATCGTGATAATTAAAAAGAGTATGTGAGCATCTGTAATATAGTGCTAACGCAGCTAATACAGCAGGTAGATAAACAAAAACTATGAATACTCTTACAAGAGTAAAATAAAGTACATATATTAAAAACTGTATTAATAGGCAAGCTAGTTCCCGTGCCCATGCCTAGAAATAAAACTGGGAGTTTCTATGGAGGTGAAGCTATTCTGCCTGCAGCTGCCCACGCACATAATCACGCACGCGAAGCGTGTCGTGTCGTTCGCGCATCATACGCGGTGGTTTATATCGAGGTGCATCAAAGTCCAAATATTCAATATGTTCAAGGAGTGACTCAATCATCGCCTGATGGTCAAAGGCTTCCCATGCCTCATGTACCTCATCAGGCCGTGCATGAGTTTCGGGTTTTTTAGGCATAAATAAGGTGCAGCAGTCTGGCGCTGTTTGCGTTGAAATATCAAAGGTATTGATTTCTTCTGCGCGTATAATAATCTCCTGCTTATCAGAACCAATCAAGGGTCTAAAAACAGGCATATGAACTACTTCGTCAACTGCCATAATATTCTCAAGTGTCTGAGATGCAACTTGACCCAAGCTCTCGCCTGTAACAATCGCCCGTGCGCCTTCGATACGCGCGATACGCTCTGCCATTGCATACATAACGCGGCGATACATAATTACACGGAGCTTATTGGGGCATGCAATAGAAATCTCGCGTTGTGCATCACCAAAAGGCACAACGTATAAACGCCCAATTTGAACAGCGGGAGCCAAGGCACGAATAATATCTTCTACGAGGTATTCACTTGTGTCCGCCGTTTGAGGACGTCCTGAAAAATGAATAGGAACAGGAATTGCTCCGCGCCTCGCCATCATCCAAGTTGCTACCGGCGAATCAATGCCTGATGACAACAAGGTTACAACCTTGCCAGCAGAGCCTTCAGGCAAACCACCAATACCGCGCATACTCTTGGCATACACATATACACTACCTTGAACAACCAAAACATAAACCGTTGCATCAGGTGTGTGCACATCAACGGGATGCTCAGGGAAGGCTTCGCACAATATCTCGCCTACTTGGCGATTAAGCTCAAGCGATCCAAGTTCAAAGTCGGTGTTTGAACGCCGCGCATGTACCTTAAAGGAGCCAAATGGTCCAAACTCATGCAAAGCCTCAATAGCAGCTCTACCATAGGAGCTTACATCGCGCGGACAGCGCCACGCGCGTGAAACCCGAGCAACTCCTGGAACCTTGGTAATAGTTGCTGCTGCTGAATCTATACAAGATGCATCTCTAAAGCGCACAAGAATGTATCCCGAGATACGCTCAATAGCTGCAACGGAAAAGGCGGCCAAAGCCGCCTCAAGATTATCCATGAGAATACGCTCAAAGTAAGCGCGGTTTTTGCCCTTAAGCCCTATCTCGTGATAGTGCACCAAGCATACACGTTCTGCCATAGATTACGCCTCGGCGCGGTGGCCAAGCGCCTCCTCATACATTGACTCGTTATACGAGATTTCACCATCGACAAGCTCATCCAATGCCATGGAAATTGTATCTTTGCCTGACAATGCAACCGTGATGTCATCAATATCTTGAACTGCTAAAACGCGACTATGTTGGTCGCGAAGCATGCTGTTAATATCGCACGCACGTTTGGACGCCAACGACGCCAGTAAGAATCGATTATTGTCGGTCTTCTCAAGCAGAGAATCAATGGATGGTTTGACAACTGACATGTACTCAAGACCTTTCGTAGCGGGTGAGCAAAGAAATAAGTGAAGCACTCGCCTCGTTTAGCTCGTCGTTTATAATACGCTCATCGTAGCGCGATGCAAGTTCAAGCTCATGAACAGCATTTGCCATACGCGTATCAATAGATTGAGCCGACTCGGTTCCGCGTGACTCCAAACGACGACGAAGCTCATTAAGCGTTGGCGGCTCGATAAATATCAAGACGGCATCAGGATATCTATCTTTAACTTGCAAAGCTCCCTGAACATCAATCTCTAACATAACAGATGAACCAGAAGCTAGTTGCTCCTTAACATCAGAGAGCAGGGTGCCATAGCAGTGCTCATGTACCTGAGCCCATTCAAGAAATTCCCCCGCACATACACGTCGTTCAAACTCTTTAGGAGTTAAAAAGTGATAAGAAACACCATCAACTTCACCAACTCGTGGTGCGCGTGTAGTAGCGGAAACCGTCAGGCCTAGCTGAGGCATATGCTCACGCACACGCGCAAGCAGTGTCCCCTTGCCAGCACCTGACGGCCCAGAAATTACAAAGAGCTTAGGTGTAAACGAGCTCACTTATTTAGTGAGCTGCTCAAGCAGCTGCTCGCGCTGACGAACGCCCAGACCCTGAACACGACGGGTTGCAGAGATGCCCAGCTCGTCCATAATCTTTGCAGCTTTAGCCTTGCCATAACCAGGCAGCGACTCAATAAGCGTAGAAACCTTCATGCGCGAAGCGATAGGATCCTCAGAGTTGAGAACAGAGTCAAGAGAAACCTCGCCCATCTTAATCTTCTCACGAAGCTCGGCGCGGGCATGGCGGGCGGCAGCAGCCTTCTCAAGGGCAGCCTTGCGCTGCTCATCTGTGAGCTGAGGAAGAGCCATTAGAACCTCCAATGTTGGATGACTACTAAAAACCTGTGTTAGGGTTAGTTTCTGCACAAATCTGCAGGTCGTAACCGTGAACGCTCAACTAGACTAGTCTAAGCGTGAGCAAAGTTCAAGCATTTGAGCAGGAAAATCCACATAACTAGGTTAATTTCACAGAACAAACGTGTTAAAGATGCAGGTGAGACGCAAAATCAAGACCGTTAAGCTCCTGTGAAATCTTTTCAAATGCCTGACAGGGATTTTGTGCATTGGTGATGGGACGCCCTACGACAAGGTGACTAGCACCAGCTTTAATCGCCTCTGTAGCTGTTGCCACCCGGCGCTGATCGGCTGTATCTGTACCTGCCGGGCGAATGCCTGGTGTTACCACAAGGGCGTCAGGTCCCAAAAGTGTGCGCATGGCATGCGCCTCATGAGCTGAGCATACTACCCCATGAAGCCCTGCATTACGTGCGAGCTCAGCCAAGCGAAGTGCTTCTGTTTGCTCTGAGTCTGCAATGCCTATGGAGCCAAGCTCAGATGCATCCATACTAGTAAGCACGGTCACAGCAATAACTTGAACAGGGTGATTGAGAGAACGTGCACGCTTTGCTCCCCGTGCTGCTGCTTCAAGCATAGCCTTGCCACCCAGTCCGTGTACCGTTATAAGGTTTGCCCCCGTTGATGCAGCGGATACCAGCGCACCTTCAATCTGGTGCGGAATATCGTGAAGCTTAAGGTCTAAAAATACCTGGTAACCAAGCTGTTTTAGGGACGTAATAATGCGTGGACCCTCGGCGTAAAAAAGGGTCATACCAACTTTCACCCACCGCGCTTGCCCACTTAACATATGTGCAAGTTCTAATGCACGCGAAGCATCGGTATCAAGCGCTACCATAATGTTATGAGCGAGTTGATGCGCTACCATTCAAAGGCTCCTATCAACTCGTTGATGTCATGCACTCCTTGCGAGGCTGCCCATGCCTCAAGCTCTTCTAAGATGCGCACGCTCGCGTCTGGCTCAGCAAAATTTGCCATGCCTACAGCCACACACGTTGCCCCCGCCAAGATAAACTCAGCTGCGTCATATCCATTCATAATGCCACCGACACCGCATATTGGAATGTCAACAACTTGTGCTGCCTCCCACACCATGCGAACCGCGATAGGATGACATAAAGGACCTGAAAGCCCACCGGTGGGCTTAGAGAGCTTTGAGCGGCGGGTATGCACATCAATTGCCATACCGGGAATTGAGTTGATGATGGTTAGACCATCTGCACCTTCTGCTTCAAGTGCTACAGCAATCTCAGGTACGCGCGTTGGAGCCATTTTTACAAAGAGTGGACGCGTAGTTACTTTACGACAGGCTCGCATTACCTCACGTGCTCCCTCAGGAGTAGAACCGCATGCAACACCACCTGCAGCAAGGTTGGGACAACTCACATTTATTTCAAAGCCCGCTGCCCAAGGACAAAGTTCGCAGAATAGTTCAAGTGCTTGAACATATTCTTGTGTTGAATGACCGGCAACTTGGCAAATAACCTGAGTACCTTTTGTCGTTAAGTCTTCGAGCCAAGGTCCAGACTCCAATGCAAAGGCGCGCACACCCGGGTTTTGTAAACCAACCGAGTTCATCATGCCACCGGGTACCTCTGTCATACGAGGTGCAGGGTTGCCACTCCAAGGGGTAGCGGCACAACCCTTAGTTGTAATAGCGCCCAGACGCGATACGTCCATAAGCTCGCTAAACTGCCAGCCAAAACCAAAGGTTCCACTCGCAGTATTAAGAGGATTTTTCATGTGTACGCCGCCAAAATTGACGGCCATTTGCACCTGTGTCACCAGACCACCACCGTACGCGCGTCCATAACAGGGCCTGCCATGCAGGCTCCCTTCATGCCGCTTGTTGTTTCTACATTACACGTTGCACACGCACCAAAACCGCAGCTCATCATACGTTCAAGCGACGCCTCGCAATACACTTCAGCCTTTGTTGCAGCGTCGGCAACCTTTCTCATCATAGGACCAGGCCCACAGGTTGCCACGTAGTCATATCCACCTCGTCCAAGCAATAAGGCTGCCGGATCGGTACAAAAAGCTTTTTCGCCCGCACTTCCATCATCAGTGCAAACATATACTTCTCCACAAGTTTCTAGGCACTCAAGCTCGGGTAGACCTACAAGCTTGGCAGCGCTTGAGGCGCCTAGACAAGCATCAAAAGGAATATGACGCTCTGAGAGTGCCTTTGCCAGCGCCACAATAGGTGGAATACCAATACCACCACCAACTAAAAGTGCACGTGAGCAGGCATTGGTATCTTCTGGTACCGTCCAGCCATGACCACCTGGACCCAAAACCGTTGTGGTATCCCCTGCTTGCATGCGGCTTAGGCGTTGTGTGCCCTCGCCCACAACAGCATACCAAAGCTCAACAACACCTTCCTTAACTTGCATTGAGGCAAAACTCAAAGGAATACGCAATAAGGACATCGCGTTTCCTGGCACCTCAACATTAATGAACTGACCAGGTTGCAAGGCACGTGCAAGACGAGGTGCTTCAATTACCAATGAAAAAATACCCTCAGCTATTTCTTCATTAGAGACAACACACACGTCATGTATACGTGCCGGTGAAGGCGTTGGCATAAACCCCTCTTTCTGAATGTATGTCGGGTATCTGGATAGATACCCGACTATGTGTGAGCAAACTATATCTATTGTAGAGCAGTAGCTAAGTTGTTCTTCTTAGCATATCTTGCCTTGCGACAAAACATGTTTGCCACCAACAAAGACCTCAGTTGCTAGGCCCACAAACTGTTCGCCTGCAAAGCCACAGTTTGTAGCTTTGCTCTCATAGCCATCCGCGCCAACAGTCCACGTGTAATTGGGGTCAAAAACCGTAATATCAGCGGTGTTGCCCTCAGCAATAGATACTGTCTCAATTCCCAAAATGCGGCGTGGAGCAATAGACATCAACTCAACCAAGCGGGCATAGCTAACTTTTTCTGTATGCACTAAATGAGTTAGCACAGAAGCAAGAGAGGTCTCAAGTCCGGTCATACCAAAGGGTGCAAAATCAAACTCACGCGCCTTTTCCCAAGCAGCATGTGGAGCATGATCGGTCACAATCGCATCAATGGTTCCATCTTGGAGACCCTCTAGCAGTGCTTGAGCATCACTGCTGGTGCGCAGTGGCGGATTAACCTTGTATACCGTGTTGTAAGTCTCATCAATTGCATCCTCGGTTAGGAATAAATGATGTGGTGTTACTTCACAGGTGACAGGCAGACCTTCTGCTTTTGCCGCGCGAACCAAATTAAGCCCGCGGGCAGTGCTTATATGCTGAATATGTAAGCGTGCACCCGTTAGACGTGCAATAGCAATATCGCGCGCAATTTGAATTTCTTCACCCTCGGCAGGCCAGCCAAGCATACCCAAACGCGTTGAAACAGCGCCTTCATTTATTTGACCTGCACCAACGATACTGTTGTCTTGGCAGTGGCTCATAAAGACTTTGCCAAACATTTTGCCGTAATCCATACAGGTACGCACCATGCCAGCATTTTGGATACCATGGCCATCGTCGGTGAATGCCACAGCACCGCACTCAACCATGTCGCCCATTTCTGATAGAGCCTCGCCCTTAAGACCATGTGTCATAGCACCAGACGGATATACGCGACAGTATCCACGCTTGGCAGCGCGCGCTAAAATGTAGGACACTACAGAACCGGTGTCGGTTACCGGGTCGGTGTTAGGCATTGCGCATACACCGGTAAAACCACCTTTTACCGCTGAGCGTGTACCACTTTCAATATCTTCTTTGTATTCAAAGCCAGGGTCGCGCAAATGCACATGCATATCAACTAAGCCAGGCACAAGATATTTGCCACTCAGGTCAATCACGTTAACATCGTTAGAGCTTTGAATGTTGTGCGCCACTTCAACAATATGCTCACCATCGATAAGCACGTCACATATCTCATCAAGCTGTGCCGCCGGGTCAACAACGTGAGCAGATTTAAGCAGATAGGCCATTATCAGAACCTCCAAGTAACAAATACAGGACAGCCATACGTACGCAGATGCCTGCATACACTTGTTCAAGAATGACAGAGCGCTCGGGGTGATCTGCCATATAGCTATCAAATTCAACACCGCGATTAATGGGGCCCGGATGACAAATGATGGCATCGGGACGCATAAGACGTTCGCGCTCACGTGTTAGACCATAGAGCTTGTGATACTCGCGAATGCTCGGGAACGGTGCACCTTCAAGGCGCTCCATCTGCACACGAAGCATGTATACAACATCTAAATCGGGCAGCACATCATCCAGACTCGCCGAAACATGGTCAGCACCGAGCACATCGGGGCGCGGCGGCATAAGGGTACCTGGACCCACGAGGGTTACCTCTGCTCCCATAATTGTGAGTGCCGGAACAAGCGAGCCACATACCCGCGAGTGTCCAATATCACCTACGATACCGACGCGCAAACCATGAAAATCACCCTTATGCTCGCGAATGGTATATAAATCAAGCAAGGCCTGTGTTGGGTGTTGATGCTTGCCATCTCCTGCATCGATTACTGCCGCAGGAGATGCCTGAGATACCATATAAGGAGCACCAGCGTGTTTATCGCGCACAACAATACAATCGATTTTATAGGCATCAAGCGTCATGACGGTGTCGATGAGACTTTCACCTTTGACGGTACTGGTTGATGACCCCCCAAAGTTCATGGTATCAGCGCTTAAACGTTTTTCTGCTAACTCAAAAGACGAGCGGGTTCGCGTTGAAGGTTCATTGAACATATTGACAATGGTTTTGCCTTTAAGCGTGGGAACCTTTTTAATAGCTCGCTCATTCACAGAGCTAAAGGCCCGTGCTGCATCTAAAATCATCATGATATCGGTATCGGAATACTCGGTAATATCAATGAGATGCTTGTGATTAAAAGCCATAGATTTATTCCTTTCCCAGCGGCGCTGAACCAATGCGGCTTCCCGGCTCAACTTGCGAGATTTCAACAGTTGTGCGGCCATCTACTTCAGCCATAAACAAACGAACATTTTCTTCACGAGAAGAAGGTACGTTTTTGCCCACAAAATCGGGGCTAATAGGAAGTTCACGATGCCCGCGGTCTACAAGCACTGCCAACTCAATCTTTGAGGGGCGACCCATGTCCATAATCGCATCAAGTGCAGCGCGGATTGTGCGGCCGGTATACAGCACATCGTCAACCAGTACAATGCGCTTGCCATCAACGTCCCAAGAAATGTCAGTCGCATGTACTTCAGGTGAGAAGTTGGTGGCAAAGTCATCACGATAAAAGCTAATGTCAAGGCTGCCGGATAGCACCTGGGTACCCTCAATTGCAGCAATTTCTTCAGCAAGGTGGCGAGCGAGAATATCACCGCGCGTCACGATACCCACTATTGCAAGACGCTCTGAACCTTCATTTCGCTCGATAATTTCATGCGCAATGCGGCGCAATGCGCGCTTGATGGCAATCTCATCCATGATGGTTGCCTTGGGAGCTAACGTAGCCACGAGACCCCTTTCTTTTGTTCTTGACACATGGTGCTGAGTCTATCCATGCGCCAAAAAAAAATAGATGCCCGACCACATACGGCGAGACATCAGCAGGTATATAGCACGCAGCTATTCTATGGCACCTTGCGGGTATCTCGTACCGACGCTTAAAGGTCGTGGCAAGTGTAGCATCTCTTCAGGCCTTGCGCGGGCTAAAACCAAAACGTATGAATGCTTCACAGCTTCAAGACAACACATGCCTTACGTGTTAGACCCATGCGAAAACTGAGGCTCGAAAAAATTTGAATTTGGGGCTTGTATTGTTCTTTGAAATCCTTATACTTAACTACGTTCTTTGCGAACAACGCCGAATTCCTCGGTAGCTCAATGGTAGAGCACGCGGCTGTTAACCGCGCTGTTGTAGGTTCGAGTCCTACCCGAGGAGCCAGAACTTTCATACCCGCTTCGGCGGGTTTTTTTATTTAAGATACATGACCTAAATAAAAAACGTGCGCAGACCCTATGCCTGCGCACGTCAATACGTACATATAGCAATAGCAATACTTGAAAAACTAGCCTTCGATATAGTCTTTCAACTTGCTTGAGCGACTGGGATGGCGCAGCTTCGCCAAGGTTTTACTTTCAATTTGGCGAATACGCTCGCGCGTCACACCAAACTCACGGCCAACTTCTTCCAGCGTGCGAGGATGTCCATCAGCTAAACCAAAGCGTAGCTCAATAACCTTGCGCTCGCGCTCAGCCAAACCATCAAGCACCTGGGTAAGCTGTTCTTGCAGCATAGAGAAACTTGCTGCCTCAGGCGGAACAACCGCTTGTGCATCTTCGATAAAGTCGCCTAGCTGCGAATCTTCTTCTTCACCAATGGGTGTTTCAAGAGATACGGGCTCTTGGCTAATCTTTTGAATCTCACGTACTCGATCGGCGCTCATATCCATCTCAGCACCAATCTCTTCAGGAGACGGGTCGCGCCCTAAATCTTGAAGCAGCTGCCGCTGAACGCGCACAAGCTTGTTGATGGTTTCAACCATATGAACAGGAATACGGATAGTACGAGCCTGATCTGCAATAGCACGGGTAATAGCTTGGCGAATCCACCATGTTGCATAGGTTGAGAACTTAAAGCCTTTTTCGTAGTCAAACTTTTCAACCGCGCGAATCAAGCCCAAATTGCCCTCTTGAATCAAATCAAGAAACAGCATGCCGCGCCCAACATAGCGCTTTGCAATTGAAACCACAAGGCGAAGATTTGCACTAATAAGTGCTTGCTTAGCATCAAGACCTACTTGCTCAACGCGCATTAAGCGGCGCATCTCAGCACGCGTAAGCGTTAGCTCGCCAGCATCTTGTGCTTCGAGTTTATCGGCAGCCTCAAGACCAGCCTCGATTTTCATAGCAAGGTCAACCTCATCTGCTGCTGTTAGCAGGTCAACCTTTCCAATTTCTTTGAGGTACATGCGTACCGGGTCACCGGTAAGCATAACAGTGGTTGCATCAATTCCGCGAACCCTCGACCGTGCGCGCGTGGTACGCGCTCGAGCCTTCTTCTTAGGCTTCTCGCTTGACATCTCAGCATCAGCCATCTTGGCAACTCTGATGTCATGGTCCTCTGTTGACTCACCCTCGCCGTCCAAATCAATATCATCATGATGGACTACGGGGTCATCATCTAAATCGCTTACCGCGTCGTCATCTTCTACCGCTGAAATAATCTCAATACCGTTATTGCGAAGCGTCTGATATACAGCACTCAACTGTTTATCAGTGACGTCAATAGTTTTGAGAGCGATTTGAATATCGTCTTCTGTGACGCTTCCTTTGGCATCGCCAGTGCTTATCAGCTTGGCAACATAGGAATCAAGTTCAGAATCCGTGCTTCCGGTTTTTTTCGGCACAGACAACTCCCTCCATAGACATAGACCAGACACTTTAGCATATTTTTCTCTACCCTACCAGCCACGAATTTATGCAGAGGAATGAGAGGTATCTAGGTTTACTCGAAATGGGTTGGCAACACCCTCAACTGATTGTTCAAGCTCGCGCAACCGGCGTGCCTCTTGTGTTGCTTGAATGGTAAGTGTGCGTCGCTCATCAACTGAGGCCACTTGATTACTCCTGAGCTGCGCTTGAATTGATTTAAGATGGCGCTTTACGGTGTACATCTCAAGTGTATCCAGCAAAAATGCAATGGTGGTATCGGTTGGATGTGCACTCGTTGTGCCGAGTGTCCCGGTTCCTGCCAGCTCAACCACCTGAGGACAGACCAAACGAACTGCCTGCATAACGTCTGCAACCGAGCTTCCTTCAGGTGTTGCAAGCACAGCCCAGGCAATAGCCTCACTTCGCGTATCAATCCAGGTGAGGTCGCTGATTCTATGCGCAAAGGACCGAAAACTATCTGGGAATGCCGTCATGAGTGATAGTAGCTCACGCTCACATTGAAGTGAACGGCGCTCTAAATCGGATAACATCAAAGGCTGAGCCACTGCTTCTGTATATGCTTGTGCCTGAGTCTCTTGAGAGTTTTGATGAGCGTCTCTTACTTGCCCTGCCTCAGAATTCGCAATACCTGTTGCTTGCTGGCTATTCATTTGTGCTTGCGGCATGCTTTGTGCACGTGTTTGAGATGTATATTGCGCACGCTGTTCTCGTTCTTTTGCACGCGAGCGCTCTTTGTTTACCTCACGAAAAACACGGGGTGCAGCCTCTCGTACCAATGTGCTATCCACACCAATAAAATCAGCAATCTGAACATAATAGCTATCAATCAAATAACTCTCACGCAGGGGATATATGAGGCGAAGTGCCTCTTCAAGTGCATTTGCACGCCCGCCTGGTGTTGTTGTATCACTGCGTTCGCCTAGTTTGCGCAGCACAAAATCAATTAAAGGCTCTGCCGTCTCGATACGTTTCTCAAGCTCAGCCGCGTCATGTGTTTGCAAAAAATCAAAGGGGTCAAGGTTGTCTGGCAAGATAACACAGCGCAAATCCATATCACCAAGCTCAATGACATGAAGTGCACGCTCGGCAGCAGCCTGACCAGCAGCATCACCATCAAAAAGATACACAATGCGCTTTGCAAAACGATTAAGGGTTTTTACGTGATGCTCGGTGAGAGCGGTGCCCAAGGTTGCCACCACATGATGTATACCTGCCTCCCAGCAGGCAATGGCATCGGTGTAGCCCTCAACAACAATTACCTCATTTTTGGCAACTATCCCCTCTTTTGCCCAGTTAAAGCCGTAGAGGTTTTTCTTCTTATGAAACAGCGTGGTTTCAGCGGTATTGAGATACTTTGGCTCACCTGCCCCAGTAATGCGCCCACCAAAAGCAATACAATGACTCTGCTCGTCAAAGATGGGAAACATGACGCGCTCATAAAAGCGGTCAACTAAACGACGCCCACCTCGAGCGAGCGCCACGTTTGCATCAATCATTTCACGCGCACTAAAGCCTAAGCTTGTAAGATGAGAAACGAGCGCTGAGTGTCCCGGTGCATAACCAAGGTGATACCGTTTGCAAATATCTGCACCAAGACCGCGCTCGGCACAATACTGTCTCCCTGCCCCGTCTTTTCCGCGCATAAGCATGGTGTGATAAAAGGCCTGAGTTGCCTCACAAACAGCAATCAGGCGAGAGCGTTTTGTGCCACGCGGTTGCTGGTTGCCAACTTCATGAAGTTCAATTCCTGCACGCTCAGCAAGATAGTGGATAGCCTCAACAAAGCCTAGGTTTTCGCGGCGCATGATATACGAAAAAATATCTCCACCCTCACCGCAGCCAAAGCAGTGCCAAATCTGTGTTGCCGGAATAATATGAAAGCTTGGGGTCTTTTCACCATGAAACGGGCAGCAGCCCCAAAACTCATGTCCGCGTGGTTTGAGTTCAACTGTTTCTTGCACGAGCTCAACCAAGTCAGTAGCAGCACGAACACGTTCACGATCTTCGTCGGTAATCACCGCATCTGCCACCTTTCTTGTATTGAGAAAACCTTTATCTATCCTAACCCGAAGTACCTGTGTGCGCTAGTTGATGGGCGCTTCCCCATAGCTATCACGGATTGCTGTCATATCAGCTTGAACTGCATGGATAAGCTCATCAATAGAGCTAAACTTATATGAGGCACGTATACGCTCCATAAAGCAAATAGAAAGCTGCTGATTATATAAGTCACCTGAAAAGCCCAAAAGTGTTGCCTCTAAACTAGCTGAATCAGGATTATCAGCAAACATAGGAGGTACGCCAACGTTAATGGCAGCAGGCCAAATACCTTGCTGCTCAGTTAAGGCATAACCGGCATAGACACCATCTTTAGGCAACTGAATATGCGCCGCGCGAGCAATATTTGCTGTGGGAAATCCCATAGCAGTTCCTTCTCCACGGCCACGCACAACAGAGCCACGAACCACGTAATTACGACCCAAGAGACGCTCTGCTTCTTCAAGATGCCCTTCCTGCAAAGCCCGACGTATACGTGTTGAAGAAATAATGGCACCACTATCTTCAACCAGCTGATGACCAACAACAGCTATACCACGAGTGGCTCCCCAACGTTTAAGCGCATCAAGGTTAGTAGTACCCGCGCGCCCCAAACGTGCATCACGTCCAAGATGAATGCTGAGCGGATTAAGGCGAGAACCTATGACCTTATCAAAAAAAGAAACGTGGTTGAAAGCGGCAAGCTCAGGAGTAAAGCTCACCACATACACCGCATCAACCCCTGTATGGCTAAGAGCGCGCAAGCGATCGGTGGTGTCCATAAGTTTTTGAGCAGGGTTGGCAGATACAAGCTCATCTGGATCGGGCACAAAGGTCACCGCAACAGCTTTAACTCCACGATTGTGGGCATCGAGTATGGCGGCGCGCAAAAGATGTTGATGTCCAAGATGCACACCATCAAAAACACCCAGCGCAAGCACTGCGTTAATTGGTTCAGGGCTTTGAGAATCGTCAAAGAATATGACAGGAGCCCTATATTCTTGTGGTATAAAATCGTGGGAGAACTCCACGCGCTACCGACCCTCTCTCAGTCTATGTTCATCACAGCCATCTAAGGCTTGCGGAAATACCGTTTCCATAACACAGTGCTTACCATCGTATGCTGCAAGTGCATGCAGCTGGCCTGCACAGGTAAGCCCAATTCTACCCACGGGACAATCAGATAAATCGGTGAGTGAACGGCCAACATGAACATCAATGAGCTGCGCTTCATTCACATCAAAGCTTGGAATATTAAGCACAGCTAACGGATTGAGCGCATGTGTTTTAACCGTATCAACACTGAGCCTATCAAGCGAAAGCGCCACATCTAAGCTAATCGAACCTGAAGCGGTTCTTTGAAGTGCCGAGATATGAGCTGCACTCCCTAAATTGCGCCCTATGTCTCTGGCAAGTGCGCGTATGTAGGTTCCCTTACTTACGGTAAGCGCGAGCGTCCAAGTAAGTGCGTGTTCTGCTCCAGCAGGTGAGATATTGATGAGCTGAGCATCAAAAATCTCAATCGGACGTGGCGAAAGCTCAAGCTTTTCACCTTGGCGTGCTCGCCGATATGCACGCACGCCATCTATCGAGATGGCTGAGTACACCGGTGGTACCTGCTTAGATGTACCAACAAGACCAGAAACAAAGCGAGCTGCATAATCAAAACTTGAAAGCACATCAGGCACAGGAGCGCGCAGCACTACGTCACCTTCTGCATCATCTGTTGTGGTTTGTATGCCAAAGCTAATTTGTGCCACATAGCTTTTTTTGTCGAGGGTAATTTGACCAAGCAAGCGTGTAGCCTGCCCAATGCCCAAAATCATGACGCCTGTTGCCGCTGGATCGAGAGTTCCTGCGTGCCCAATACGCCGAATCGACAAGGAGCGCCGTGCATTGGCAACGACATCATGCGAACTCATATGCAGCGGTTTATCAACAGCCACCAAAGCGTTGATGGGCGAAACTACAGATTTTTTTGCCATATGCTATTCCGATACCTCAGTATCCATCAAACCGGCTTCGTCAACAAGTGCGATGAGACGAGGTAAAATGTGGACAAGTGCCTCATCGATGCTTCCAGCAAAGCTAAAACCAGCCGCCGCCGCGTGACCACCGCCCTGGAGATACCGAGCTATGGGCGATATATCAAGGCTTCCTTTACTGCGTAGGTTTCCTCGAATATTGCCGGGCTCGGTTTCTTTCAAAAAGAGGCAAACTTCGGTGCCGCCAACGGAACGAACCACATCAACAAGACCATCGCATTCGTCGAGTGATACTCCGCAAATCTCAAGGTCAGACGCATACACATAGCTATATGCAATTAATCCGTGTGCAAGCGTGCGAATGCGCCCCATCACCAGTGACTCAAGTTGAAGATACTCAAGACGCTGGCTTTGGTATACCTCAAGTGCAATGCGCGCAGGTTCTGCTCCCGCATCTACTAAGCGAGCGGCACAGGCAAAGGCAGCAGGATTGGCGTTTTGATATTGAAAACGTCCGGTATCGGTAACCAAGCCTGTCATCAAGCAGGTTGCTGCCTCAGGTGAGGGTGTTATTCCGTATGCCGCAAGCATCTCTTCAATGAGAGACGCGGTAGAAGCAGCTTCAGGAATACGTATCACATGCTCGGTAAACTCATGCTCACACGGGTGATGATCAATTGCAATAATCGAGCGCGCACGCTTGGCAACTGAGGCAGCATAGTGTAGGCGCTCAAGCGTTGGTACATCAACCGATATAAATACATCAGGCGTCTCCTCAAAGGCAGAAGCTGGAATCATATCGGCTGTACCTGCCATAAAGCGATATATTCGAGGCACCGAAGCATCATCTGCAAGTAAATTGACGATGCGCTTTAAGGGAAAGGTCTCACGCAGTGCAAGACCAAGACCAAGACCAGCGCCTAACGCATCTCCATCAGGGTTAGTATGCCCCGAAATGACGATGAGCTCAGCAGCTTCAATGAGTGACCAAGCTCGCTCCCACAGCTGAACTGTGGTCATGCGAGCTTGGGTACATGTTGAGTTAGCACTCATATGCATCAGCTGTATCTGGCGTAGTCTCGGCCTTGAGCGGGTAGCCTGCCTCGTCCTTCTCAATGTCAAGCGTTGAAGGACGTGCTTCAAGTGCTCGAGTAATTCGCTCGGCCTCATCCGTTGTTGCATCAATGCGAAAATCGAGGTCGGGCACCACGCGCCAATCAAGCGAGCGCGCTAAAAGGCTCCGTAGATGCCCTTTTGCTGAGTCGAGTGCTTCGAGCACCTCATCATATGAGGCGGGGTCAGCACTGACATATACGCGGGCATAACTCCTATCAAGGGAGACCTCAACACCGGTAATGGTAGTCAGCTCAAGACGCGGGTCTGCAATCTCAAACAACAGCAGATAACCTAACTTCTCCTGAAGTTGATGCCCTAAGCGGCGAGTGACTTGTGTTTGCTTCATCGACTCTCAGCTCCCCTACTCGGTACGAGCAACCTCAACAATCTTATATGCTTCAAGGATATCGCCCACTTTGATGTCCTGGTACTTCTCGATACCAAGACCGCATTCATAGCCAGACTTGACTACCTTTACATCGTCTTTGAAGCGACGCATGGAGCCAAAGACACCGTCGAAGATAACCACACCGTCACGCACAACGCGAACCTTGTCGTCACGTGAAATTTCTCCCTCGATAACCATGCAACCTGCAATGAGGCCAGCCTTGGGTACCCGGAAGGTATCGCGAACCTCAGCAGAACCAGTTTGAATCTCTTCTTCGGTGGGCTTGAGCATACCAATACGCGCGGCATCAATATCCTCAATTGCCTTGTAGATGATGGAGTAGGTCTTAATTTGCACCTGCTCCCGCTCAGCTAGGTCACGTGCCTTACCCTGCGGGCGTACACCAAAGCCAACAATAATGGCGTTTGAAGCAGCAGCGAGCGTAACATCGGTTTCTGAGATGGCGCCTACTGCTGAGTGAATGATGTTAATGCGAACCTCAGACTGGTCCATCTTGGCTAGTGCATCGGCAAGTGCCTCAATGGAGCCCTGAACATCAGCCTTAACCACTAGGTTAAGCTCGCTTAGTTCGTTGTTGTTCATCTCAGTAAAGAGCGTTTCTAAGGTTACGTGCTTGACCTTATTTTGCTCCTCGATACGCGCTTTGAGAGCACGTTGCTCAGCCAAATCACGGGCATCACGGTCATCTTCAAAGACACGGAACTCATCGCCTGCGCCCGGCACCGCCGAGAGACCCAAAATCTCAACAGGGTCTGATGGTGTAGCAACGCTTACCTGCTCACCACGCGGGTTGAGCATAGCACGCACACGACCCCAGCACTGACCTGCCACCAAGGCATCGCCAACATGCAGTGTACCGCGTGCAACCAAAAGGGTTGCCACCGAGCCACGACCGCGATCAAGTTTTCCTTCTAAGATATAACCAGAGGCAAAGGTATCCGGGTTAGCTTTAAGCTCGAGTACATCTGATTGCAGCAAAATGGTTTCAAGCAAATCATCAATGCCTTCACCCTGCTTAGCACTTACGTTAACAAACATGTTCTGACCGCCCCATTCCTCAGGAATGACGCCGTATTCGGTTAGTTCTTGACGAACGCGATCAGGGTTAGCATCTGGCTTATCGCATTTGTTTACCGCAACTACAATAGGTACCCCAGCTGCTTTAGAGTGGTTGATAGCCTCAACAGTTTGCGGCATAACGCCGTCATCAGCAGCAACAACCAACACAACAACGTCTGTTACCTTAGCACCACGGGCACGCATAGCCGTAAATGCCTCATGACCAGGTGTATCAACAAACGTAATAATGCGATCGTTGATTGAAACCTGCGAAGCACCGATATGCTGCGTTATGCCGCCTGCCTCAGTTGCTGTAACGCCCGTATGGCGAATTGCGTCCAAAAGCGATGTTTTGCCGTGGTCAACGTGGCCCATAACCGTAACAACAGGCGGGCGAGGCACCAAGTCATTGGGGTCATCGTAGAAGCTAAAGCTATTCTCTTCTTCGGGGCTCACAATCTTGATTTGGCGCCCCATATCATCAGCCACAAGCTCAACAAGCTCATTTGACATCGTTTGCGTCATAGTGAGCGGTGTTCCCAGCAAGAAGAGGCGCTTGATAATGTCGTTTGGATTGACATCCATAGCTTCTGCAAGCTCAGCAACCGTAATGCCTTCAGTTACACGAATTGCATCCAGCTCATCTGGTGAGAGACCTTGTGCTTTTGCCTCTTCAATCTTGCGCTCTTGCTGAGCGGCTGCAGCTTCACGCTCACGCTTCTCTTTGCGCTTTTTACGACGGCCCGTACTCTCGCGACTTGCTTCCTCAACTGCTGCGCGTGCTTCTTCAAGAACCCGCTCGCGGCTGTATTCTTCTGCCTCGCGTGCCATACGAGCATAATGGTCTTCCTCGGTATGAGCAGGTCCACGACGCTTTTTCTTGGAGGCTTTTTCTGGTGAGGGAACATCAAGACCTGCAGGAATTGCAGGTTGTGCACTGCTACGACGACGCGGGGCTGCCTCACGAGGGCTTTCGTTTTTACGCTCGTTTCGCTCACCCTTGCGTGAACGCCCGCTCTTGCGTGGCTCAGCGGACGGAGCAGGTGCTACCGTCTCTTCTTTTTCTTTAAGTGCGGCTTCTTGTGCCGCAATTTGATCGAGAAGCGAGCGGAAACGCGAACCCGAATCGCTTGCTGGAACGGCGCGGCGTTTTGCTTCAAGCTCGGCTTGACGGCGTGCTTCTTCTGCCTGGCGACGCGCCTCGGCCTCAGCAGCTGCGGCAATAGCACGGCTTGTTTCTTCTGCTGTGCGAGCAGCCTGCGACAAACGACGCTCTTCTTCACGGCGCGCTTCAGCAGCACGGCGCTCAGATTCTGCCTCGGCAGCCTTTTGCTCTTCTTCTGCACGCTCAGCCGCCGCCTCAGCTGCCTTTTGTGCCTCAACCTCTGCCGCACGTGCCTCAAGCACGGGAGCAAGCTTTTTCTTCACCATCGACACATAGGCATCTTCCAAGGTGGAAGATGCTGACTTTACGGGGATTTTCATCTCAGCGAGATAGCCCATCAATTCTTTTGACGTCATGCCAAAGTCTTTTGCGAGACTCGAAACGCGAACCTTTGCCATGTGCAATCACCTACCTCTCAAGCACACTACGTGCTCAATCTTCATCGTCAAACTTAGGCGCGATTGCGCTAAATCAGGTCCTCAACACCCAAAACATTGTCTTCGCCGCTCTCGCTCAAAGCTTCATGCACGCCGCAGAAACGTGAGCCCGGACGTGCTTGATTGCGGCAACGCACACCTGACTCAGCAATGTAGGCGCAGCGCTCAGGCTCAAGGTCGCCCTCGCTCGAATCAAGCAAATCCTGCGTTGTCTCAAGTGGCGCAGGAACATTCTTAAGAATATCTGCTGCAAGCGTTTCATTCTTAATATCGATATGCCAGCCGGTTAAACGCGCAGCAAGACGAGCGTTTTGACCTTCCTTGCCAATGGCTAAAGACAGCTGGTCATCTGGAACAATTACACCGGCATAGTTCTTTTCTTCATCAATAAGTACGCGTGAAACCTTTGCAGGCGAAAGAGCATTTGCAACATAAACCGCAGGGTCTTCATTCCACAAAATAACGTCTACGCGCTCGCCACGAAGCTCACCGACAACCGCACGTACACGACTGCCCTTAGGGCCAACGCACGCGCCCACCGGGTCAAGGCGCTCGTCAAGAGAGTGAACAGCTACCTTAGAGCGCTGTCCTGGCTCACGAGCAATAGATTTAACCTCAACCGTACCCTCATAAATCTCTGGAACTTCCTGCTCAAAGAGACGCTTAATGAGTGCTGGGTGCGTACGTGAGATAACAATTGGCGGACGACTATGCTCACCACGCACGGGAGGCAAACTCGAATTGGGGTCACGAACATCAATGATAACGGCTTTGATGCGCTGGTTGTGCATGTAGCGCTCGCCTTGAGGACGCTCATTGCGTTCAGACTCGTAACGGCGCTGATCAAAGTGTGGAAGCTCTGCCTCAACACCTTCACGAATCTTTACAATAGTGAAGTCTGTTGTAGTTTGCAGCACGGTGCCGTTAATTAAGTCGCCTACGCGCCCCGAGAACTCCTCATAGATTTGCTCGCGAGCAGAATTGCGTACAATGGCATTAATCTCAGCTTTTGCATGTTGAGCTGCGATACGCGATGTATCACGCGGCGTTACATCAATCTCTTCAAACTCAGTGAAATTGCCCTCTTCGTCCATCGAGTCATCGATAGGAATGAGCTTGTATACATAAATATGACCGGTAGCGCGATCGATGGTGACTTTAGCACCCCAGTCAAGATGCAAAATCTCGGCGTAGCTCTTAGCAAGTGACTGCTCGAGGCGGTCAATCAAATAAAGTTGATCGATGTGGCGCTCTTGACACAGTTCGAGCAATGCTTCCATCATTTCGGATGCCATAATTAGTTTCCTTCCGTTAGAGGTGTAAAGTCATATACCGGCTTCACGTTACATTTTTTAATCTCAGCATGAGCAATGCGATATTGCTCACCACTATCAGTGCTGAGCACAACTTCTTGCTCATCAGCCGCGGTAATTGTGCCTGAATAACGGCGGCGACCTTCTGTTGCTGTGGTGCTAAGCTCAACTGCTGCCCCAATATGATTCATGATATCTTGCACACGACGCAACGGACGAGCCATGCCAGGACTTGACACCTCAAGCGTATACGACGCGCTAAAGGGGTCAAGCTCTTCAACAACTGCAGCTATCCAAGCATTTTGTGCGGTCACCTCATCAAGGGTAATGGCACTACCCTCACAGGTGTCGATACGCACGCGAACACAAGGCGCCTTGGTTGCACCAACAATCTCAACATCTACAATGTCAATGTGTTGATGAACCGCTTCCACCTCCAAGGCATCAATAATGCGCGTCTCGAGTGCACTTTTTATCATGGTGAGACTTACCTTTCACGAAAAAGGAGCAGGGCCGAAACCCCACTCCTTCCACGAATTGCATAAAATACGGCGTCTAGCATACCATAGCAGGGCATAACCTGCAGGCATGACTACATGATGCACAGCATGCAGCTTGAAGCTATCATGAAATCTACACGATAAGATTGACTAAGCGCCCAGGAACACAGATGGCTTTCTTAATAGGCTTATCTTGAATCCATTTTTGCGCCGCCTGAATAGCTGCCTCGCTCATTTCATCTTGCGTAGCATCCACAGCAACCACCACATGCGCGCGAACTTTTCCTAACACTTGCACGGCAATCTCAACACCATCAGCCTGTGCCTCTGATACATCAAAGCTAGGCCAGCTCGCCTGATACACACTCTCAGTATGTCCGAGCGCTTGATGCCAAAGCTCTTCGCTTACAAAAGGACAAATCGGCGACAACATAGCAACAATATCGGTGGCTACTTGACCAATAAGGCCAGCAACAGGGTCTGTTGTCTTTTTAAGATAGCTATCAAATGCGTTGACCAGCTCCATGATGGCAGAAATAGCAGTATTAAACTGCTGACGATCAAAGTCGTTTGTGCACTTTGCTAGGGTTCGATGCCGCTCTCGATACAGGGTGAGCGCCATTTCATCAAGCGCAGCTTTGTCAAAGTCTGTGTTGCCTTGAGAAAGATAAGATGCGCGCCAAATGAGCTGCCAAACACGTTTAATAAAACGATGTGCTCCTGCAACTGCCTTTTCATCCCAGTTAAAATCTTTTTCAGGAGGCGCTATAAACAGAATGGCTAGACGCATAGTATCAGCACCTAGAGGCTCAATAACAGAGCTTGGCGGCACCACATTCCCTTTGGATTTTGACATAGTTTGACCCTCATGGTCTTTTACCATGCCTTGGCATAACAAATTTTTGAACGGCTCATCAATGCCTACGAGCCCTAAATCACGAAGTGCCTTAGTGATAAAGCGCGAATATAAGAGATGCAAAATTGCATGCTCAATGCCACCAATATAGTTATCGACTCCCATCCAATAATCAGCAAGCTCACGTGAAAACGGAAGCTCACTATTATGTGGATCACAATAGCGCAAATAATACCAGCTAGAACAGGTAAAGGTGTCCATGGTATCAGTTTCGCGGCGCGCAGCTTTTCCACAGCGCGGGCAGACCACCTCATAGAAATCTGGACGACTTGCAAGGCTCTCCCCTGCTGCAACATCGATATCCTCTGGTAAAACAACAGGTAGTTGGTCTTCTGGAACACTTACAATACCGCAGTGCTCGCAGTGAATCATAGGAATTGGATTGCCCCAATACCGCTGCCGTGAGATGAGCCAGTCGCGCAGGCGATATTGCACCGAGCGCCGACCAAGTCCAGCCTCTTCAAGATCGGCGACGATACGCTGCTCTGCCTCAGAATGTTTACCAGCCAAAAGTCCCGTATATGGACCAGATTGCACCAAGCGACCATCAGCGGTATAGGCGCTCTCCCACGTTACCTGAGAAACCCGTATATCCGCCTCATTAGCTAGCTCCTCATACAGCGGGTCATCCTCTGCAAGTACCACAGGCACAATTGGCAAATCATAGGTGCGCGCAAATTCAAAGTCGCGCTCATCGCCTGAAGGAACAGCCATAACAGCGCCGGTGCCATAGTCAGAGATAACATAGTTTGCAACCCAAACCGGAATTTTTGCACCGTTAATAGGGTTAATGACATAGCGACCGGTAAAAGCACCGCGCTTCTCCAGCTCACCCTGTGCGCGCTCAAGAGCTGAAACGTGCTTTGCCTCTTCGATGACCCGTAAAACGTCTGCCTCATAGGGGCTCCCTGCAACAAGTTCAGCTAAACCCTCATATTCTGGAGCTAACAAGAAGAAGCAGCAGCCAAACAAGGTGTCAGCGCGCGTGGTAAAAACGGTAATAATACCCTCATCACCAAGTATTGGGTTGCCATCAGCGTTGCAAAGCCTAAAGTCAAGCTCTGCACCTTCTGAGCGACCAATCCAATTTGCTTGCATATGCTTTACACGCTCAGGCCAGCCCGGCAGCTTCTCTAAATCAGCGAGAAGTTCTTCGGAATAGGCGGTAATTTTAATATACCACTGCTCAAGATCGCGCTTTTCGACCAGTGAGTCACAGCGCCAGCACCGACCCTCGCTCACCTGTTCGTTAGCGAGTACAGTCTCACAAGTGGGACACCAGTTCACGGGATTCATTTTGCGATATGCAAGACCCCGCTCATAGAGTTTCTCAAAAATCCACTGACCCCATCGATAATAATCGGGGCTACAGGTTTTAACTAAGCGATTCATATCGTAGGAAAAGCCCATGCGCCGCATGGTGGCAAGGGCTTGGTCCATATTTTTGTAGGTCCATGCAGCTGCTTGAGTTTTATGTTTGATAGCCGCATTTTCTGCAGGCAAACCAAAGGCATCAAAACCAATGGGATGCAATACGTCAAAGCCACGCATATGCGCTTGGCGCGCCATGGCGTCTCCGATGGTGTAGTTGCGCGCATGACCCATATGTAAATCGCCCGAGGGATAGGGAAACATCTCAAGAATATATTTCTTAGGGCGATCACGGTGATTAGTTGCCTCAAAGAGATGCTCTTGCTCCCACGCATGCACCCAAGCCGGTTCTATAAGCTGAGGCTGATATTCAGGAATTTCAGGCAGCGATGATGAACTCAACGCATGCTGAGTATGGTTTTGACACATAGTAGGCTCCTCAAGCAACTCTTACTGGAATACAACCGTTTGATTGGTGTCTTTTACCACAACATCGTGGGCACCACCCTCGACAATAGAGGTCGCAGATACCAAGGTAAGTCGTGCCTTATCTTGAAGCTCTTTAATGGATAGGGCGCCACAATTGCACATAGTTGATGTCACCTTATAGAGCGTGTTACCTACCCCATCTTTCAAAGAACCTGCGTAAGGAACGTAAGAATCAACACCCTCAACAAAAGATAACTTAGCGGCGCCACCAATATCATAGCGCTGCCAATTTCTAGCACGTGCTGAGCCTTCACCCCAGTATTCTTTCATATACTGACCGTTAATATTAACCCTGCTTGTAGGGCTTTCATCAAAGCGTGCAAAGTAACGACCAAGCATCATAAAGTCAGCGCCCATAGCCAGTGCAAGCGTCATGTGGTAGTCATACACAATGCCACCATCAGAGCATACAGGCACATAGATACCTGTTTCTTCAAAGTATTCATCGCGCGCACGGCATACATCAATAAGCGCCGTTGCTTGCCCGCGGCCTATTCCTTTTGTTTCACGCGTAATACAAATAGAGCCGCCACCAATGCCTACCTTGACAAAGTCAGCACCGCAATCTGCTAAAAAGCGAAAACCCTCAGCGTCAACAACATTACCGGCTCCTACCTTAACGGTATCGCCATAGTTCGAGCGAATCCACTCAATAGTGAGTTTTTGCCACTCAGAAAAACCTTCAGAAGAGTCAATACAGAGCACATCAGCGCCTGCATCAATGAGTAGAGGCACACGGGTCTCATAATCGCGCGTGTTGATGCCAGCGCCTACCATATAGCGCTTGTTTTCGTCTAAAAGCTCGAGCGGATTTGTTTTGTGGCTATCGTAGTCTTTTCTAAATACCATGCCAATAAGATGGTCTTTATCATCAACTACCGGCAGCGCGTTTAGTTTTTTATCCCAAATGATGTCGTTTGCGATTTTGAGCGAAATATCCTTGTCGCCAACAATAAGATCAGCGCGTGGTGTCATAAAGGTAGCAACCAACATCTTGGGGTCATCGCGGCTGGGGCGATAATCGCGGCTGGTCACAATACCTAACAGGCGACCATGCGCCGTACCGTCTTCGGTAACAGGCATCGTTGAGTGACCTGTTTGCTTCTTGAGCTCAATAACCTGCTCCATGGTCATATCGGGTGTCAAGGTTGAGTCTGACTCAACAAAACCTGCCTTATGGTCTTTGACTGCCTTGACCATAGCTGCCTCAGCCTCAGGCGTTTGAGAGCCATAGATAAACGCTAGGCCGCCCTCGGTAGCAAGCGCAACACCCATATCAACACCAGAAACTGACTGCATAATGGCTGAAACCATAGGGATATTGAGCGAGATAGCAGGCTCTTCACCGCGCTTAAAGCGTGTGAGTGGTGTTTTTAGCGAAACATTGTGAGGCACACATTCTGAAGACGAATAGCCGGGCACCAACAAATACTCTGAAAAGGTGTGGGATTCACCAGGAAAGAATGTGGCCATGAGACTCCTTTTGACTTGAGGGTACAAATAATAAGCATTGTAGCTCAGGTCATTGTAACGTAGACAGCCGCACCCTGATACCTTTAGATGCGGCCGTCATGCGATTAACGTGTTTGCATATGAGTATGCACAGAACACACAGAAGACTAACTCAAATCTGCTCCATTTGAAGCAATAACCTTTTTATACCAATAGAAACTATCCTTGCGCGAGCGCTCAAAACTACCTTTGCCTTCATCATCTACATCAACGTAGATAAAGCCGTAGCGCTTCTTCATTTCACCGGTACCTGCCGAGACCAAATCGATGCAGCCCCAGGTGGTGTAACCCATAAGTTCTACGCCATCAATATCAATGGCATCCCCCATAGCCTGAATGTGCTCACGTAGGTAGTCAATGCGATATTGATCGTGTATTGACCCATCGGCTTCCACAGTGTCATACATACCTAAACCATTTTCAACAACCATCAAGGGAATTTGATAGCGGTCATAAAACAGATTTAAGATATAGCGTAATCCATACGGGTCAATAGCCCAGCCCCAAGGAGATTCTTTGAGGTAGGGGTTCGTATAGCCCGTATTAAAGGTTCCTACGTTAAGCCCTGCATCCTTTGTCTTTTTGCCGCATACCAAGGTGAAGTAGTAACTAAAGGAGAGAAAGTCAACGGTGCCCGCACGAAGAATCTCATCGTCTCCTGGCTCCTGCGGCAAAACAATACCCGTGCGCTCAAACTCACGCAGTTTATAGCGAGGATAGTATCCTCGGCACATAACATCAGGATAAAACAGCATGGAGCGCATAAAGTCTTCGTTTGCTTCAATATCTTTTGGGTCACAGCTTGCCGGATACGAAACCACGCCGGCATACATCATGCCAACCTTGTTTTCTGGGTCAATTTCGTGCGCACGTTTAACCGCAAGAGCACTAGCTAAGAACTGATGATAGGCAGCTGTCATACGTGCCTGCTCATCTGACTCAAGAGGAAGCCCGCCTGCCAGCCAAGGAGAAATTGACATGCAATTAATCTCGTTAAAGGTAAGCCAGTAGCGCACTTTTCCCTTATAGCGCGTAAAGACTGTTTCGCAATAGCGCAAGAAAAAGTCAATGACGCGACGATTGGTCCAAGAACCATATGCTTGAAGCCCGAGCGGAGTCTCATAGTGACTGAGCGTTACGAGCGGTTCAATGCCGTATTTTTGACACTCGTCAAAGACAGCATCATAGTGCGCAAGACCTGCCTCATTAGGCTCTTCTTCATCGCCGTTAGGAAAAATACGCGCCCAGTTAATAGACATGCGATAGGTTTTGAAACCCATTTCGGCAAACAGTGCAATATCTTCCTTAAAGCGATTATAGTGGTCAATGGCCACATGACTAGGGTAATAAGAACCCTCGAGCACACCATCGGTAATGCGGCGTGGCGTATCTTTGTCACCTCCGAGCATTACATCTGCGGTAGACAAACCCTTACCATCGCTTACATAGGCGCCTTCACACTGATTTGCTGCGGTAGCACCGCCCCACAAGAAGTTTTTTGGGAAAGTCATAACATTCCTCTTTCTTAGCGAGCTTTAAGCAGCCTGCTCAGTAGCTTCGGGCTTATAGAGCACAAAGGTTGCAATTGCCGCTACGATTGCACCAACAACAATGCCGGCAACCATCCACAAAAGATTTGAAATATCTCCGCCAAGATAAACCGGAAGACCACCGAGCAATCCTGTGCTGCCTGTCATAGCGTGTGCAGCAGCGCGGCCAAAACCAGCGACAAGCGCACCAGCAAAGGTACCAATCATAGCGCCATACATAGGCGTCTTAAAGCGGAGATTGATGCCAAACATACCTGGCTCAGTAACGCCGCCTATAATTGCTGTTACTGCGCAAGAAAACGCGGTTGAACGAAGGTTTGCATCTTTGTTCTTAAGACCAACAACCACTGCAGCAACACCTTGATTGATATTTGAAATGATGCTGCCGGTAAACACAACGTATTCTGCACCTTGTGCCAAGGCATCAAGTGCATAGGGAGTTAGCGCGTGATGCATGCCCGTCATAACAAGCCAAGGCCACAGAGCGCCAAAGATAGCAACACCAAAAGCTCCAGTAGTAGAGTAAAGGAAAATAATTGCTTGGGAGAGATAGGTTCCAAGATAGCTACCAAGCGGAGCTAAAACACAGAGTGCCAGTGGAACCATAACGACCAAGGTAGCAAATGGTTCAACGATAGAACGAACGGAATCTGGTGAGATACGCGCAAAGAAACGCTCAACCGGAGCCATAACAGCACATATCAGAATAATGGGAATAACGCTGCTGCTATATGTTGCTCCAAAGATTGGCAGACCAAAGATGTTGAGTGCTGTGCCTTCAGAAACCGCAGCGCTAAATGAGGGATGCACCAAAATACCACCCATGAGCATGCCAAGTGCAAAATTTGCACCAAACTTCTTTGCTGCAACACCACCTATGTAGATTGGCAAGAAATAAAAGCCTGCGTCACCCACAAAGGTAAGTACGGTTCCTGTAGGAGAATCTGCTGCGAGCACGTTAAATTGAGTCAACAGCAATAAGACAATCTTTACAAATCCAGCGCCAATTAAAACCGGAATCAGCGGAGTAATGCTACCCGCAATTGCATCAAAAACCGTTGATAGGGAGAAGCGCTTTTTAGTAGCCTGCTCTGGCTCAGCCACCGCTTCTTGTCTTTCGAGGTCATGCATCTTAACAATGAGGTTATAGGCGTCTTCAACAGCCTGACCAATAATGACCTGAAATTGTTCTCCACTCCATTGGCTTGCTAGTACACCGGGAAGTGCATCTACCTTTTCAGGCTCCACCAAGCTTTTATCTTTCACCACAAAGCGAAGTCGTGTTACGCAACGCGAAAAATAACTAATGTTTTCTTTGCCACCAACTGCATCAACGATGTGCTCAGCGAGCTCATGGTAGCGTTCTGTCTTTGCCATGAACAGTCCTTTCGGCATGTGCACAAAAGCATGTCTTAGCTTTTATGCGCCCCTTTACTACACACTCTGATCACATGTACTACGAGATAGAACTTCTCATCCTCTGAAAGCTCAGCATCTGCCCAAGTTTGAGCAATATGCTCAGCAATCTTGCGCACGCAGGCAAAACCTTCAGGGTATTCGTTCTCCAGATTTGCATAGCCTTGCATCAGTGAATCATCGAGCAACTGTTTATTGTGCAGTCGCTCAAATAGATACCGAACATGCGTGGCATATCGAGCAAAGGCAAAGCTTGAGCGATCAAGGCGAATACCAAATTCATCCTCGATAATCTCAATGATGTCCTCAAACATCTCTTCGTCTTCTTGCGCACGAGCAGATGCGGTATCTTCTGGCTCACTGATACGGGCATTTACCACATTCATGGCGATTGCTGCTGCCTCATCTTGTGGGAGTGCTACATGAAATTCGCGTCTAATCTGTCGCACGAGGTGCGTACCAATACGAAATTCAACAGGATAGGTATGCTCAACATCCAAAGCCAGCGGCATACGTACATGAATGCCTTGATTCACCCGTTTTAGAGCAAAAGCAATGTGATCTGCAAGGAGAAATACAAGATTAGGACTGAGCTGATATGGCACAAGGCCACGGATATGATCTGCGCGCTCAGCAACAAAGCCTAACACCTCTTGAGGCAAGTCATTGATGGCTGAGAGATAGCGCGAATCCACGTTATAAAACGTTCGCTCAATCTCATGCAGTGCAAGATCTTTCGGCATCTCGCCAAAGCCAATGCCTCGTCCCATAGCAAGCAGTTCTTTACCGTCGCCATCGATACAGACACAAACATTGTTGTTGATGCGCCGAATAGCCCTCATCTAAGCGTTCCTCCTTATCTGTAGTCCTCTGTACTTTCCCCAAACGTTTCTCTACGATCGCTTAAGAAAAAAACTCCTTAAAGCAACCTATCAGCACCGCCTGTGCAATACTGAGTTTGGTCATGCCTCAAGGAGTAACATTCCAGGGAAATATGTACTTGTGAACCAGTCGCCGGTCATGCCCAACAAAAAGGTTACATTCCGAACTAGAACTAGTATATACAATTTTCAACACTTCGCCACCCTTATACACAAAAAGGGTTAAGTTTTTTATAAACATCTGTGAGTCGTGCTGGATACAGAGCGACGTATAAAACCCTTGACATACGACAAGGGAGCGAATCAAGGAAAAGAAAACTCTCTTACAACGTAGGGTTGAACTTGTTATTTAATCAACCACACGAAGTGATTTTTCAAACAGTTCAATCATGTCAAGTGCGTCTTCGGTACCACAAGAAAGGAGTAAGTGAGGCTGGCTACTATCGGCAGTGCCTTGAACTAGTTCGAGTCGAGTGTGTTCTGCAGATGCGTCAAGTTGGCTGATACCCAAACACAAATTCTCTGCCAAACAGCCCGGTTCAAGACCATCTCCTAATTGCAGTGCAATGAGTGGACCTGCTCCGTGTTCGAGCACTCTGCCCACGTGTCCCCTATCTGGGTGGTGCTCAAGTCCGGGGAATATGGTTTTGTTTATTTGTGGGTGACAATCGAGGTAGGCAGCAAGCGTGCGTGCAAGGTCAAAGCGTTGTTGCGCGTGTTCGCGTGTATGTGCAGTGGCAGTTTTTTTCACGTGAGCATCAAACGCACGTTCTTCATGCGACGCTTCTACAGCATCGCCTAAACGCATGTTTAAGAGTCGATACGCTGTCTCAGCTAAAAGGTCTTCGTGTTGTTTTTTACCGCGCCCACGCTTGGTATGAGGAACAGATACCATAACAAGATGAAGTGCTTGCTGCGCCTCACATATACCTAACTGCTCAAACACCATATGGGCACCGAGCCGTAATGCCGGTGCGCCATAAGAGCCTATACGACTAATATCAACCAGCAATAGTGCGCCACACTCTCGCGCGGCAGTGGCAAAGCTTGTAATATCGGGTACCCGAAGGTCAGGTATGCTCAACGCATCAAGCATCCAGAAAACGTGCTCTGGACCCTGTCCTGGTGTATGGGCATATGACGCAGGACTTCCCTCAGTCAGAGTACGTCTAGTAGAAACAGAAGCCAAACAAAATGCTTCTGCGCTCACCTCGTGCGCAGCGCATACGCAAGACTCACCGAGTACTTGTTGATAGCGTGATAGGGCGTCCTTACCATATACCACCAGCTTATCAGCTGAGCTAAGCAAGCCCAGCTTGGCAAGAGCATCTGCCGTACTACCAGCAGATACAAACCAGCTTGCACGTGTCTGGCTCTCCTGTATATGATGAGCAATGAGTGCCTCAAAGCAATTCATTAACATATCTCCTTGCAAACACCCAATAATGCAACAAGTACCTCAAACCCTGTCCCGCACGAGTTTAGCGGCGCTCAGCAATCTCCTGAGTAATGTCAGCGATAAAGGCGGCTAAATCTGACTGGTGCGTTTCGTTGGTACGGTCGCGAACCGAAATGTTTTGAGCTTCAATTTCTTGCTCGCCCAAAATCAGCATATATGGAACGCGATCAATACTGCGTGCCTCACGAATCTTATAGCCAATTTTTTCATCGCGCTCATCAAGCTTTACGCGAATACCCGCCTCACGCAGAGCTGAGCTAACCTCACGAGCATAGCTGCGTGTCTTTTCAGAAACCGGTAGCACTTTTACCTGACAAGGTGAGAGCCATGTGGGGAATTTACCTGCATATTGCTCAGTGAGCATACCAATAAAGCGCTCGAATGAGCCGAAACCTGCACGGTGAATCAAAATAGGCTGCTTCTTTTGACCATCAGAGTCAACGTATTCAAGCTCAAAGTTGTGCGGCAGCTGGAAGTCAAGCTGAATGGTGCCGCACTGCCAGGTACGACCCAAGCAATCTTGCAGATGGAAGTCAATCTTTGGACCATAAAAAGCGCCATCACCGGGGTTTACA
This sequence comes from Collinsella sp. zg1085, assembly GCF_018889955.1. Taxonomy (GTDB): domain Bacteria; phylum Actinomycetota; class Coriobacteriia; order Coriobacteriales; family Coriobacteriaceae; genus Collinsella. Next base: position 855,638 of record NZ_CP076545.1, on the reverse strand, counting down.
CGATAATCAAGACCCATTGAGTCAAGTGCGCTCTTAAGACCTTCCTCGGCACGTGCCCAGTCTTCATCAGAGCCCATAGAATCCTCAGGGCGCGTTGAAAGCTCAACACGATAGGGGAACCCAAATTGTGCATAGTAGGCTGTGATTAACTGCGCGGTATCTGTTACCTGCTCGATAATTTGATCGGGTCGAATAAAAAGATGTGCATCATCTTGTGTGAACTCACGTACACGGAACAAGCCATGAAGAGCACCTTTGAGCTCATGGCGATGGTCAAGACCAGCCTCAGCCAACTTTAAGGGCAAATCTCGGTAGCTGCGTGGACGATTCTTATAAATAAGACAAGCACCCGGGCAGTTCATGGGCTTTACAGCAAAATCTTCCTCATCAATGAGGGTGGTATACATATTGTCTTTATAGTGGTCCCAGTGCCCTGAGGTTTCCCAAAGTGAGCGCGACAAAATAACGGGAGTTTGCACCTGCTCGTAGCCGTATTTTTCTTGCATTTCCTGCCAATACTGCATCAGTGCATTGCGTACCCGCATGCCATTGGGCAGCCAAAATGGAAAACCCGGACCTGCGTCACTCATCATAAACAGTTCCATTTCGCGACCAATCTTTCGATGGTCGCGTTTTTCCGCCTCGGCAAGCATGCGCTCATGCTCAGCAAGTTCGTCTTTGGTGGCAAATGCTGTTCCACTTACACGTGTCAGCATTTTATTGTTGGCGTCTGCTTTCCAATATGCACCCGATATGCCCGTCAGCTTAAAGGCTTTCAACGCCTTGGTATACAGAAGATGAGGACCGGTACACATGTCTATGTAGTCACCCTGCTGAAAAAAGGTAATACGAGCGTCCAGGTCTAAATCATCAATATGCTCAACCTTATATTTCTCACCGCGCTCCTGCATAAGGGCAATTGCCTCTTCACGAGGAAGCTCAAAGGTTTGAAACTTCAAGTTTTCTTTAACGATTTTTTTCATCTCTGCCTCTATAACTGGCAAATCTTCGTCAGTTATTTTTGCAGCGCCTGGGTCTACATCGTAATAAAAACCCTGTTCATTGGCAGGTCCATATGCAAAGGTGGCATCGGGATACAAACGCTTAATAGCCTGAGCTAAAATATGCGCCGCTGAATGTCTCAAAACATGCAGCGATTCTTCTGCGCCTACCTCAGCAACGTTGCCATCATTAAAAAGTGCTTTCATCGTCATATGACCTTTCTAAAAAAGTATGCAATACGGTAGAGAAACCCGTCTTTTCACCGAGGCAAAAAGACGGGTTAACGAGCATGACAGAAGCTTAAAATCTCCGACATGCTTATTGGATATGCGTTCGGCAATACGGACAAACCTTCCAATGAGCGTCAAGCGGTTTTTGACAACTCGGGCAGACATTGCGAACCTGCGTATTGCAAACAGGACACACAATAAAGTCCTTTTCAATGGGACCATTACACGCTGGACAGCTTCCATACTGCAACAACTCACGCTCACGGAGTGCCACGTCAAGCTCTTGCTCGGCGCGGTCGGCCGCATATGAGTTTGGACGCAAAACCAGATATGCCACCAGTCCAACGCAAGGTATAAGCGCTACGATTGCCCATAGTGCCCATGCCTGCGCGCCACGACGACGCGCGTCAATTACTACGTAGGCAACTGAAAGCGCATACAGGGCGACCAAAAAGGCTATAAACAAATACACAACAGCCATGAGCTGCGGTGACATAAGCTCAGATAGGTACTTCGACATAAAGAAACCCCTTCGGTCAGTGATAGTCTTGAAGAATTGTATACCGATAGTGTGGAAATTGTGACATAAGTCACGCTATGAACATAATGACTGATTCATGAAAGCTTTAAGCTCAACATGAACTTGAGTATTTCTCAGGTAGTATAGTGAACAATTCTGCGATACCGAGCCGCTCAACCTTGGCTTGAGGAGCGATATAAGCTTTATGCGTGTCTTGTGTACAACTCAAACGCCGTGCGAACATTCAATACGAACGTTTAGCACGCTTTTATGCCTAAGCATGTTTCTTGGGTGTCTATGCCCCTTCGGTCATATTGCGCCAGCTTTTGCAGCTCCCGTATCTGTTGGACAAGATGTTAATGCGCTTGTCGATGAAATCCAGAGCGCAACAAAACAGGTACAAACAGCACTTGATGAGGTTCATCAACTACAAACAGATATTGATATACTTGCTACCGAGATACTAACACTTGAAGAACAAACATTGCCTGCTCAGCGTAAGCAAGCTCTACAATCTACCCGTGATGAATATAAAATGAGACACAGTTCAATCAATATTTTAGTAGCCCTTCTGAGCCTAGATTCGTTTGCAAGTCTAACAAACTTGGCTAAGTATCTCGCGGTTATTCAGAGTAAGCATGTTTCTGAGCTTGATATACTCAAGCAAACAAAGACCGAGCTTGAAGAAAAACTACAACAGCTGAGTACGGCAAAAGACAAGGCTATATCTAAGCAAAACGAAGCATCACGCTCACTTAAACGTGCTCAGACCGCCCATGATGAGCTGCTTCGACGTGCAAAATCTTCTAATGAGCCTGAGGCAGTAGCAGCAGGTGAGGCGCGTGAGCAGGTAGCAGAGCATATACGTGCGGCTGAACAAGAACTCGCAGCTACGAATGCAAGCACCAATGTCCAAAATCCTGAAACTAACTCTCAAAACACCAGCGCTACAACAAGTCCCAATACCACCACAAACGAGCATGCCACTAACAACCAGCCATCTCATGATTCAAATTCACCAAGCTCTAGCACAGAGACATCAATTAGCAGCTCAGCGACAGAATCTAGCTCTCAAGACGCACGGGGTTGGAAAACAGGTATTGCATCCTACTATGGCATAGATGATGGCTTTTTAGGCGAAACCACCGCCAACGGCTCAATTGTTACCGAGTCGTCCATGGGTATCGCCATGTTGGGGGTACCGTTTGGCACTCGTGTTGAAATTACATATCGGGGTGTCTCTGTTATTGCCGTAGTTAACGATCGCGGTCCTTATGTAGATGGTCGCGTTATCGATATGCAGCCTGCGGTTGCACGTGCGCTTGGGTTTTTATCAGTTGGTGTAGATAGAGTTTCGTATAGGTTCTTATAACGAATTGTGCACCAAATATGATGCTTCTGTTTTGTTGTAACTACAACAGTTAGTTATGTTGTACTTCGCTATAGTTCGGCGCTAAGACAATATTTCCTATCAAGAAAGGGCTTAGTATGGCAGGTAAAACTATCAATTTAGATGAATCGGTCTATAGCATTTCTAAAGCATATCCAGAAATTATTGAACTTATGGCAAAGCTTGGCTTTACAGAGATTACGCTTCCTGGGCGCTTAGCAACAATGGGGCGTTTTATGACGATTCCACAGGGCTGTGAGTTCAAAAAGATTGACCTTGCAGATGTTGTACGGGCATTTCGAGCAGCGGGGTTTGAGGTAGAGGGCAGCAATCTCCCTGAGGCGCTCAAAGAAAGGGCAGATGCGAGCACCGAGGATTCAAATCAGATTGCCCGCACACCCGAAGAGCGTCAGAAATTGCTTCGTTCTTTCTTAGAGCGCCTTGGCAATGGTGAGAGTGTTGAAGACGTGCAAGAAGACTTCCGACGTAATTTTGAATCAGTTTCGGGTTCAGAAATTGCCGCAGCTGAGCAAGCTCTCATGGCGAGTGGTGTAGCAATTGAAGAGGTGCAACGCTTATGTGATGTACATGCAACTCTGTTTGAGGGAGGTATTGCATGTGCCGTACCCCAAGGTGAAGCCGGTGAGACTCCGGGACATCCGGTACAGCTTATGCTGCTTGAAAACAAAGCTATTGCTGAGTTTTTACAAGAACTTGAAGAGCATCTTGAGCTCGCAGCAAAGCTTCCTGAAGATATGAAGGCAAAGTCGGTTGCCACACTTCTTTATGGGGACCTAGACCGATATGCTCAGGTATTTACTCACTACAAACGCAAAGAAGAGCTGTTATTCCCCCATCTTGAGCAGCACAACATTATGGGTCCGTCAAGCGTTATGTGGGGCAAGGACGACGAAATCCGAGACCAAGTAAAGCTTGCCCGTGAGCGACTTGATTGGGCAGGCGCTGCGGTGCATGCACTTGTTTTGCGTGAGGTAGCAGAAATTCTTAAGAAAGCTGCAATCGACACGCGCTCTATGATTGATAAAGAAGAGCAAGTTCTTATTCCGCTTGCACTTGAAAATTTAAGTGCAACTGAGTGGACACAAATTGCTGCTGATGGGCCTGAGATTGGCTATGCCTTTATTGAGAAGCCAGTTATCTGGCGAGCAGATGCGCTTGAGCTTGCCAACGATCGCATTCGCGCGTTAAAGCTTAATAATGAACTCGAACGTGTTGAGGATACAACTAACGCTAGTTCTACAACCGAGGATAGTGCACCCGAGTCTGAGCAGCTCATTAAGCTGTCTACGGGAAGTTTTACGGTCGCACAGCTTGAAGCAGTGCTTAATACTATTCCGCTTGATATGACCTTTGTTGATAGCGAGGACAAGACACGGTATTTCTCACATGGCGATACCCGCGCTTTCCCTCGTCCCATGAGCTGTCTCGGGCGTGATGTTTATGCATGTCACCCGCCTAAGAGCCAAGAAATGGTTCGTATGATTTTTGAAAACTTCAAGAGCGGTGAAAGCGATTCTTTCGACTTTTGGTTTCATAGAGGTGATGCGTTCTTGTATGTTCGCTATTTTGCAGTCCGCGATGCTGAGGGTAACTACCTCGGTGCCCTAGAAACAACTCAAGATATTGCTGAAATACGCTCTCTTGAGGGTGAGAATCGACGCGGCTCAGATAAATAGACTGCCATGGCGTTTAGCGCAAGGGAAAGCCCTCTCCCCCGCGTTAAACGCCGCCAGTTGGAAACACTACGTGAGCTACGTTAGAAAAAGCAGTTTTATTATTTGTAAACGTACGACTCACAGCACTACTCGCGTGGATTACCCGTTTTGACAGAAATGGGCAATTTGGCACTATATTCTGACAAAAACGGGCAATGTGGCAATAAACCCCCTATCGGTATAAAAACATCAGTTCATCTACCTGCTGTTTTATAAAGAACTTATCGACCCACGGGGGTTTCTTACTGCCATATTGCCCATTTTTGTCAAACGTGAGAGAAGTAGTTTTACCGCGTGAAAGCTTGACTCCTTAGCTCGCGACTTACTTCGCCTGCAAGCGTAATGGTGCCTGCTGCCACAAGCGCTAAGCCGCGTTCACGATAGCTCGACAGAGCTTCTCCAACGTGTGTAAAACACTCAATCTCTACCTCGTTTCTCCCCTGTTGACACAGATGAGCACGCAACCGCTCTGCCAAGTCTTGAGCAGGCAACGACCGCGCTGATGTGGTTTGCGTAACCGCAAACCGCGGAAAGGCAGCAGAGAGCACATCTACGATTCCTTCTACATCCTTATCTGATAGGGCAGCAATCAGCAAGGTGGGACGCTTATTCACATCTGGCGACAACTCATCAAGCGCTTGAACAAAATGAGCACAGCTCTGGGGGTTATGACAAGCATCGATGAGTATCAAAGGCTCGTGCTGCACTATATCAAAACGCCCTGGTGTTGGACATTGCTGCAGAGCTACGCGAATATGCCCCTCCTGCAGCGCGTGACCCACATATGCCTCTGTTAGAGCCACTGCAAGCGCAATATTTTGTGCTTGATACACCGGCTTTGTTGCCTCAACGGTGTAGCTTTGATATATGCCTTGCACGTTAAGCTTTAGGCTATCACCCAGATAGCCCGGTGCGTGCAGCAGCTCATGATGTGGATACAACGGAGTTACACCCGCTTGTTCACACTGCTCCTCAATAACTGAGCGAACCTCTGGAAGCTGAGTTCCTGCTCCGAGAATTACCGTACGCCCCGGCTTAATAATGGCAGCCTTCTCAGCAGTAATCTCGGCAAGTGTATTACCCAGAATATGCATGTGGTCATAGCCGATGCCAGTAATTGCTACCAAAGAAGGATTTGTTGCACTGGTTGCGTCCCAACGACCACCAAGACCAACCTCAAGCACGCAAACATCCATCTGTGCTTCGGCAAAAATTACCAGCGCAGCAACTGTTAGTAAATCAAATGGTGTAATGATATAGGGAGCCAAACCCTGGGTGTTACGGCGCTCATTAACTCGACGACCTGCCTCAGCAGCCGCAGAGACACCGTGTGCATACATATCTTGGCTTACAATCTGTCCGTTAAGCTCCATGCGCTCAGGGTATTCCACGAGGTGAGGAGAGGTATACAGTGCAGTGTTATATCCCTCTCCCATTAACATTGCTGCACAAAAACGGGTGGTTGATGACTTACCATTGGTCCCTGCAATCTGAATGACATCCATATGTGCATCTGGTCGTGCAAGCTCATCGAGCATATCCACAACCGTCTCAAGTAAAGGACCGGTAATACCCGGAATTGAACCGGTATCTTGCGAGATTGCACAAGCATCTTGATAGCTGAGCTCAGGTACCACAAACGGAACGCTATATTGATTGAGCTGGGCGGTGTGCTGCGACATATATTTCAATCCTCTCCAAAATGTATGGTCATACCTTGAAGCAAACGTATATAGTAATCGTTTATATAGAGGCTCATACAAGCTGTAAGATATATACAGCTATTGACGAACATCATATACATCAGTCTCACTTATAAGTATGTCAACGGCTATATCATGCGCCTCACGTGCACCACGTTCAGCGAGCGATTCAAGCAATGTATTTGAGCGAACCAAGCCTATTGAGATGCCGGGAAAGTCTCTTAAAAACTGGTCATAATAGCCGCCACCATAACCCAAGCGATAGCCTGCTTTGTCATAAGCAAGAGCAGGCACTATTGCCACGGTAGACGCGCTAGGGGCGGGTGCTGGTTTGCAGCGCGTGGAATCAGGTTCTAACAAACCAAATGATGCGGGACATACATCATCAAAACTCTTAATCAAAAACCACGAAAGATGTCGCTTGGGACGTACAGCTGGTAGCGCAACAGGTATATCTGCATCAAGAGCAGCTTGAATACTTGTCTGAGTTTGAACCTCACTGTCATGTGCCATGTAGCTCAGTATCATATCTGCCCGCCAAAATACGGATAACTGCTGCAGCTGATGAGCAATTCTGGCATCAGAATCTGCGCGGATAGACGCATCAAGCATTGAGCGTTGTTGAAGCAACTTGCTTCGAAGCGCGGCTTTAGCCTCTGTAGTATTTGATGTCATGATTTACACAGCATTAAGGGTTGATGCATGTATACGCTCTGCCGCTTGAACTACATGTTCAATAAGCACAGCCGTGGTAATTGCTCCAATGCCTCCAGGTACGGGCGTCACAGCCCCAGCAAGAGCCTCAACCGCCTCAAAATCAAGGTCTCCTACCAGTTTATTAGACGATTTATCCCAGTTAATACCAACGTCAATGAGCGTCTGACCAGCTCTCACATGGGAAGCATCAATCATGCGTGCATGCCCTGCTGCAACAATAAGTATATCGGCCTCTTGTGTGAGCTGTTTCAGGTTTTGAGTTCTGGAATGACACATGGTAACTGTTGCATGCGCTGCCTGAAGGAGCATTGACAAAGGTCTTCCAACAACCAATGAGCGCCCAATCAGCACAACATGTTTTCCGGCTACATCACACTGATAATGGTCAAGCGCTTTCATAACCGCAGCCGGTGTAGCGGGTGCAAATCCTTTATTTTGGTGTGCGAAGACCGCATACAGCGAGCTTGGAGTAATGCCATCAATATCTTTTTCTGGCTTAAGCGCAGCACAGATGCGGGTCTCATCAATATGAGAAGGCAGGGGGCGAAGAATCAAGCAACCATGAATCAACGGGTCATCGTTTATCTGCATAATCGTTTCGAGGAGAACATGTTCAGACACCTGTTCAGGCAGCACAATCTGGCGTGTAATAAGCCCATTTTTCTCAGCACGACGCGCAGCTGAGCGCTCATAGGCAATATCATCTACACGCTCACCTACCCGAAGGCTCACCAAGCACGGTTGAATCCCTGCTGTTTGCAGATGCTGAATACGCGCCGCAAGCTGCTCTTCAAGTGCATGGGCCACCGGAGCGCCACGTAGTATCTCTGTCATATAGTTCCGTTTCTATGTTGGAGTAACGAGTGAATCTATAAGCGCGTCAAGGCGTGAAAGCTCATGGTTGCGCATGTGTTCTATCTCGTGTTTGAGCTCATTAGCCTGCTCGGTGTTTGTTAGCGCATCTGCATTAACCTCTATATTTATAGCAGCACACATAAGCGCTGCCCGCGCCGTGACTGCCCCGCAGGCAACATCAGAGCGCATGATAGGGCTGCCAATGATAGCCATACGCTCAAACACCGGAATAAGCTTGATAAGCTCTCGCATCATGCGGCGCGGGGGTTGCGCGGCTTCCCAAGTTGCCTTATCTATAGCCTTTGCGCGACAGGGATTATCTTTAGGTATCGCCCATGCTTGAGACAAAGGCTCAAACGCACGTGCATCATCATCAATGAGCTGTATAAAGCACGAGCGTGCTACAAGAAGCTGACGCTCAAGTTGGGCCAATTCATCTTCAAAAGGAGCAGCAGTAAGCTTTCCTTGGGTAAAATGTAGCGCCATGCAGCAAAGTGCACTAGACAGCGCACCGAGTACCGCTGTAGCACCTCCACCTCCTGGAACAGGAGTCTTTGCAGCTAAAGCAGAGGTGAATGTATCAATTGATTGCTGCCCCCACATATTCAATTGCTTATGTGCTTCCATCGAGCTCCCTAACCGTATGGCTTGTATCGTTTTTGCCTACCGTCTTGCTAGAAGAGACCAACAATCGTTCCGTCTTCTAAAACATCAATGTGCTCAGCAGCTGGCATCTTAGGAAGTCCTGGCATGGTCATAATGGCACCAGTGAGTGCCACAATAAAGCCTGCACCAGCAGAAACCTTCAAGTTACGAATAGTAACAACAAAATCGCGCGGTGCACCTCGTAGCTGCGGATTATCCGAGAAGGAATACTGCGTTTTTGCCATGCATATAGGGAGCTCGCCAAAGCCTTGCGCCTCAAGCTCTGCGCATTGCCGACGAGCAGCGAGCGTGAGCTCAACTCCGTCTGCGTGGTAGACCTTCTGCGCGATTACGTTTAACTTTTGCTCAATTGAGCTATGCACATCATAACTAAAGCGTAGCTTTGCGTGACCTTCCTCGCAGAGACGAACCACTTCTTCTGCAAGCTCACAGCCGCCGTCTCCCCCTCGTGCCCAGACCTCAGACACGGCCACGCGCACTCCCATTTTTTGACAAGCCGCACGAACCGCATCAAGCTCTGATGCTGTATCGGTTGGGAATACGTTAATAGCTACCACAACCGGCAGCCCAAAAACTTCCTGCATATTCTGAACATGCTGCTCAAGATTAGGCAGTCCCGCTTTAAGTGCCTCAAGGTCTTCGTGAGAGAGCTCGTTTTTACCCAATCCTCCATGCATCTTAAGCGCACGAAGTGTTGCCACAACCACGCAGGCAACAGGGCTTAGCTGAGCCGTCCGCGCTTTTATGTCACAGAATTTTTCTGCACCTAAATCTGCACCAAACCCAGCCTCTGTGACAACATATTCACCAAGTTTAAGGGCAGTATCGGTAGCTATTACCGAGTTGCAGCCATGTGCAATATTGGCGAATGGCCCGCCGTGAACAAAGGCAGGAGTATGCTCGAGTGTCTGCACTAAATTAGGCTTGAGCGCGTCTTTTAGAAGCGCTGTCATAGCACCCTCAGCGTGTAAGTCACGTGCATAAATTGGCTCACCGGTATAGCTGTACGCAACAACCATATTGCCCAGACGCTCTTTAAGGTCGAGCAAATCGGTAGCGAGGCAAAAGACAGCCATTACCTCAGATGCCACGGTAATGTCGAAACCATCTTCACGAGGTACACCCTGTGATGTTCCACCCAATCCATCAATGACATGGCGCAGCTGCCTATCATTCATATCAACAACGCGTTTCCATGTAATACGCTTAGGGTCAATACCGAGCGCATTGCCTTGTTGAATATGATTATCAAGAAGTGCTGCGAGCAAATTATTGGCAGCGCCTATAGCATGAAAGTCGCCCGTGAAGTGCAGGTTTATGTCTTCCATAGGAATAACCTGCGCATAACCACCGCCCGCTGCTCCACCTTTAATGCCAAAAACCGGACCTAAAGAAGGCTCACGCAGTGCCAACACAGCACGTTTACCAAGCTTTCTCAAAGCATCGGCAAGTCCAACTGATGTTGTTGTCTTGCCCTCCCCTGCTGGTGTAGGTGAGATAGCAGTAACGAGTACCAACTTTCCTTTTCGCGGCATATCTGCCAGTGCATGAATATCAACTTTTGCTTTTAGACGGCCATAGACCTCAAGCTGGTCCTCATTTAGTCCAAGCTCTGCAGCAACCTCGGTAATAGGGCGTGCCTGAGCGGCTTGGGCAATCTCTATATCGGACAAAAACTCACTCATACCAGCACGACCTTTCAATGTGTCAGCAATAGCAACTTCTTACTATCGCGCAAGATACAAGCTTATACAAGAACCATATTAAAGCTCTCAAAAATGGTGGATTCGGTGGGTGTATGAAGCCAGACCTCTCTGCTCTAGTAAGAAAAACCCAGACCGAAGCCTGGGTTTTATAGGTATGTTTATGTGGGCATACGCATATACCCATGTAGTCTCAAAAGACACAGGCTATGACTCGCGCGCTGCTAAGGAACGTGCTGCAAATCCAAAGAGCAGCCATGCACATACCACACAAATAATTACTTGTAAGCCAAGTGCTCCCCACAAAACCAAATCAAGAGGAAGTTCTAAGTCTCCGAACACAGTAAATCCAAGTAACAGCGCCGGTAGTGACATAGCCAAGGCTGAAACAATCAAGCTGGCATATACCCTCAAGGCAGCTGCACCACCTTTCATGACCTGAGCTTCACTTTCCCAGTGAAGCACCGGAAACAGAGCACCTTGTGCTGTTGACAAGAATGCCAAAGAAAGTGTTGCCACGATAAGAACGGCAATCAAATATGCAGAGCTTACAAGCGGAAGTTGCGCCACAGCAATAATAGTTATCAAGATGATGAGTACTAAGGCATCACCATGCATACCGGTTACCAGTTTGGACATTAAATAAGTTCGCCAATTAACGGGAAGCGTGCGAAGGAAGAAGAAATCCTCACCATCACGACTCACCGAAAGGGTATAGGCCATTGAGGAGAGCCCCATGAAAATCTTGAATGCAAGCAATCCAAGTGTGATAAGCACAAGCGCTGGGTGTCCAAAATCGACTGTTGATGTGAACTGGGTAAGTGCTGTGTAAAGCGTAGCTATATCCATATCCAGCTCACCACTGCGTACAAAAAACACTACACCAAATATTGCAATGATATAAATAGGCGACAGAAGCGGTGAAAGCACCATCTGATTAAAAAAGGCGGGAGTTCGAGTCATGTGCTTCCAGTCGCGAGCAATAAACGCCTTTAAGGTACTCCGCGACCCAGCAACCGCGCTCAGCTCACCTGTATCAAACTGCTTTTTGCTACGTCGTGCACCCGAACCCTGAAAGCTCATCATTCCATCAAGATACCATGCTTTACCTGCCCAAGAAATTGCCAGACACCAAAGCACCGCAGAGCCGTATGCTATAACAAGGCCGATGAGTACACCTGTAAGCGTGCCGTCAAATAGATATGGCATACCAAGAAGCGGCGTGCAAAATATGGTGGCAAAGGTTAATACTGGACCAGATAGAAGGGTATCAGCAACTGCCATAACATTTGTACCAGTTTCGTCTTGCGCAAGAAACTGGATGCCCACGCCCGCGCCAATAGCAAGCACCATAATGATAATGCCAAATACTTGAGCAAACTTATCTTTATCGTGAGCAAAGGATGAGAAGCGCACAATTACGATGGTAAACAAGGTAATCATGATGCTTATGACAAGAGAGGAAGCAAGATAGGCAACGCTCACAAGTACCCAATCACCTATAGCTGCACCTTGTCCATAGAGTCCACCAAAAGAAAGTGGCAGCAAAAGCAGGCTTCCAAATATAGAAAGAGCAAGATAACGAACAATCTTTGCCCACATGAGCGCTATTGGAGATACCGGTAAGGTGAGATAGTAGCCATTGTCCTTAGAAAAGAATAAAAGATTGACCGCCGAATACACACCTGTCAACAGTGTCATCATAAGCTCTGCCATTATCGCAAGCTGCAACAGTTTGAACGGAGACAAGCTAGCAAGTGAAGTGCCCATAAAGAAAAAGAAAATGGCAAGTGTCAAAAAAGCGATGCTCATAAGAAGCGTACGCACCAATGCGGGCATAGCGAACTTGCGCTTCTTTGAACGTGCACCCGAGGCAAGCCCCATACCAAGTGCATCGTCGTTTAACTCGCCTTTTCGGATAACCCACAGCAAAAGCCAGAATTGCTTAAAATCAAAGCGACTAGGCTGTAAGAGAGCGGATTCGTTGCTCACCTTAGCGCACCTCCTCGCTGGCTTGTGATTGTGTAGTATCAAGCGGTGATGTCTCGCTTGTGAGTTCCAAGAACATCTCTTCAAGCGATTCATTGCGCTTGAAGTGCTCGCGCATTTCCTCAATGGTGCCTACAAATAACAATTTACCATGTGAAATAATACCCACGCGATCAACGACGCGCTCAGCAACATCTAAGACATGCGTTGAAAACAAGACGGTTTTTCCTGCATCAGCATGCTCGCGCATGGTTTGCTTAAGCTGCCAAGCAGCAGACGGATCCAAACCTGTCATTGGTTCGTCTAAAATCCAGTTATCGGGGTTTGGCAAGAGGGCGCCCATAACCATAATCTTTTGACGCATACCGTGAGAATATGACTGAATTTGATTATCTAGTTCTTGTTCCATGCCATAGGTCTTAGCAAGCGTTGCAATCCGCTCAGCGCGGATATCGGTTGGCACCTCATACAGGTCTCCAATAAAGCGCAAAAACTCATGACCTTTGAGGCGAAGCAGATGGTCGGGTGAGTCGCCAACAAAACTCATACGGCGTTTTGTTTCAAGGAAATTCTCACTCAGATTGTTGCCATCAATCGAAATTGAACCCTTTGTTAGTGCAAGTACGCCAACAATCATATTGAGCAAGGTTGACTTACCGGCACCGTTATGACCAAGTAAGCCAAAAATTTCGCCTGCGCGAATCTCAAGTGAAATGTCATCAACAGCAAACGTTGACCCACCATCATAGCTTTTTGATACGTTCGAAATCTCAATCATGTCTACTCCTATCGAATAAAAGACTTTGATAGTGTACTTCCCCCCCCCCAGCAAAATCACAAGAAGGAGGGGATTTACTACCTATGTATCTTTATGGGCATTTGTACACTAACTAGTTTCCTGCACTATGTACCAGTTTATGAATTGTCAAAATCAGTTAGCTGTGCCTTGAGATTTTCGATTGTTTCGGTAAGCTCAGCAGCGCGAGCACGCTTACCAGCAACAACCTCGGGTGCAGCCTTAGCTAGGAAGCCTTCATTTGAAAGGGTGCGCGTGGCTGCCTCAAGCTCTTTTGTTGCTTGTGCAATCTCTTTTGTGAGACGTGCTACCTCTGCTGCAAAATTAACCTTTCCTGCTAGAACGACAAAAACCTCAATCCCTGTATCAACAAGCGCAACACTTGCCTCTGGTTTAGAAAGATTGCTTCCCACGTGCAGCTCAATATGTGCAAGTGAAGCCGCTAAATCAACCAGAGACTCAAAGCGCGAAACGTCATTGGGGCTCAAATTGACCACACAACTAAGCTTCTCTTTGGGGCTTAAGCGATAGCGTGCTCGAGTTGAACGCGCTGCTGACACAACAGTGCGTAGCAGCTCAAAGCTTCGTTCGGCTTCGTCATTAATATATTCACTCAAGCGCGCAGGCTCAGGCCATGCAGCTATCATCAAAGCATCAGAACGGCTAATCTCTCCGGTTTGAGTATCAAAATCAAGATAACTTGCAGGCATTTCTTGCCAGACTGCTTCGGTTACAAAAGGCATAAGTGGATGCATAAGACGCAAGGAAGCGTCCAGCACAAAAATAAGATTGCGCTGCGCTTGCAAACGATGCTCCGCGCCCATGAGACGCGCCTTTGAAACCTCGATATACCAGTCGCAAACCTCATTCCAGAAGAAAGACTGTAGGTTGCGCGCCATCTCTCCAAAGCTATATGACTCAATACCTTGTGTCACCATTTGAGACGCACGTGCCAAGCGTGAGAACATCCAAGCATCAGCCGCTGTTTCTGCACGTGGAGCACCGGGTGTATAGCCCTCCATATTCATAAGCAAAAAGCGACTTGCGTTCCAAATTTTGGTAACAAACGACCGTGCCTGCTCAGTGCGAGGTGACCCCTTAAACACATGAGTTTTTACATCAATATCGGCATCAAATTTGACATCTTGATTGGTGGTACAAAGTGTGAGCAGATTAAAACGCATGGCATCGGCGCCGTAGCGCTCAATTAGCTCCATAGGGTCAACGCCGTTGCCCTTTGACTTTGACATACGACTGCCATCTTTAGCCAAAATCGTTGGGTATATCACTACATCCTTAAAAGGAATCTCGTCAAGGAAGTAAAGCGAACTCATTATCATGCGTGCAACCCAAAGCGCAATAATGTCACGCGCGGTAACGAGTGCAGCAGTGGGATGATGTGCCTCAAGCTCTGCATGTAACTGAGGCCAGCCTTGCGTTGCAAAGGTCCAAAGCTGGGAAGAAAACCAGGTATCGAGGACATTTTCGTCCTGCGTGATATGCGTACTTCCGCAGTTTGGACAGCTAGCAGCATCGTGGATACACGCATCTTCCCAGCCACAATCTGCGCAATAAAACACCGGGATACGATGACCCCACCAGAGCTGGCGCGAGATGCACCAGTCCTTGAGGTTCTCCATCCAAGTGGTATAGGTTTGTGTCCAGCGCTCAGGATGAAAACGCACACGTCCGTCTTTAACTGCTTGCAGTGCTGGCGTTTTTAATTTGTCAACTGCAACAAACCACTGCTCAGATAGCCATGGCTCAAGTGTTGTATCACAGCGATAGCAATGCATAACCGCATGCTCATGTTCAACGGTATCGTCTAATAAGTCATGCTCGCTAAACCACGCAAGCACTGCCTCACGACACTGCTCACGCGTCATGCCTGAAAACTCGCCAAATCCGGGTACCACCACCGCATGCTCGTCAAATATGTTAATTTGCTCGAGGTCATGCGAGAGCCCCATGGCGTAGTCATTAAGGTCGTGAGCAGGAGTAACCTTTACAAAACCGGTACCAAAGCCAGCATCGACATGCCAATCTTCAAAGATAGGTATTTCGCGATTAGTAATGGGCAAGGTAACGGTCTTGCCCACAAAAGCAGCTTTTTCAGGGTCTTTGGGAGAGACCGCAATGCCAGTATCTCCAAGCATTGTTTCAGGGCGTGTAGTTGCTACAACAATATAGTTTTGACCATTAACCGGCTCAGTTAACGGATAGCGCAGGTACCAGAGATGACCTGCTTCAGTCTTATACTCTGCCTCATCGTCAGAAATAGCCGTAGTGCACTGTGGACACCAGTTGACAATGCGATGCCCCCGGTAAATCAGGCCATCATGATACCAATCCACAAAGACCTTACGAACCGCCGCGGCATAATCATCATCCATTGTAAAACGCTCATGCTCAAAGTCGATGGAGCAACCCATGCGCTTAATCTGCTCAACGATAATGCCGCCGTATTCGTGCGTCCAATCCCAACATGCATCCAAAAAAGCCTCTCGACCCATTTCAAGGCGGCTTTTTCCTTCTGATTTAAGCTTTTTGTCAACCTTGGTCTGCGTAGCAATACCAGCATGATCGGTGCCTAAAATCCAGCGGGTTGATATGCCGCGCATGCGTGCCATACGCACGATGGTGTCCTGAATGGTGTCATCGGTTGCATGACCCATGTGTAGCTTGCCGGTCACATTGGGCGGAGGGATTGTTATGGTGCAATCGCCAATGTTTCCCCGTCGCCGGTAATAGCCCTTATCAAGCCACGAGGCTAATATTGATGGTTCGATGAGCGCTGGGTCATATGTCTTTGGCATGTCAACCATATAGCTAACCTTTCAGATTCTATGCTCGATATACGTGCTTTAGTTGCACTACGTACACATGCATGCTCAAGCGATTCTAACGCACCTTACACCAAGACATATGAGAGCTTAGTGTTGTGTCCTCACGCGCAAAGGCTCCTCTTCACCGCGTACTGCCGCCGCACTCACAATAACCTTTTCAACACCTTCCTCAGACGGAAGGTCAAACATGGTTGTTTGGAGCACATCTTCGCAGATAGAACGCAGACCCCGTGCACCGGTTTTTCGTTCAAGTGCTTTGCGAGCAATTTCGAGCAATGCATCTTGTTCAAACTCAAGCGCACAGTGTTCAAGAGCAAACATACGCTGATATTGCTTAACAATAGCGTTTTTTGGCTCAGTTAAAATGCGAACAAGGTCGCCTTCGTCAAGAGCAGCAGTCTGCGTTATGACCGGAGTACGACCAACAAACTCAGGAATCATGCCAAAATCATTTAAGTCACTCGGCAAAACCTGACGCAACAGGTGGTTCTCATCAGCGCTGGTTGGACCAGCAAGCTCAGAATTAAAGCCAATGCCTTTATTTCCCACACGGCTTGCCACAATTTTATCAAGCCCCACAAATGCGCCGCCACAGATAAACAAAATATTGGTGGTATCGATTTGCAAGAGGTCTTGGTGCGGATGCTTTCGACCACCTGCAGGAGGTACGCTCGCAACTGTGCCCTCAAGAATTTTAAGCAGAGCCTGCTGTACACCTTCACCAGAAACATCACGCGTGATTGAGACGTTTTCTGCTTTGCGGGCAATTTTGTCAATCTCATCAATATATATAATGCCAATTTGAGCGCGTTCTATATCGCCATCGGCGGCGGTGATGAGTTTAAGCAAAATGTTTTCAACATCTTCGCCCACATAGCCTGCTTCGGTGAGCGCGGTTGCATCTGCAATTGCAAACGGAACCTCAAGCACACGAGCAAGGGTTTGTGCTAACAGCGTTTTACCGGTACCAGTGGGTCCAAGCAACAAGATATTTGACTTTGAAAGCTCAACTTCATCCTCAGAATCAAGCGCATCGTTAAGTTCTTGCTCAAGCACGCGATTATAGTGGTTATACACCGCCACTGCCATAGCACGCTTGGCATCTTCTTGTCCCATGACATACTTAGAAAGCTCATTATAAATTTCATGCGGTGTTGGGACATCCGTGATGAGCGACTCAAGAGCCTGGTCATCTGGCTCAGGCTCTTCGTCATACTCATCACCCAAATATCCTTGCAATTTGTTATTGCGCATTGAGTTAAAGTAGTTTTGCATGGGCGAGGCATAGGTCTTAAAACTCAGTGGGGGCTTTTCTGAATCATATCCTTGATGAAATTGATGCTGCTCTAAAAACTCCTGCGTTACTGCAGCTTCTAAAAGCTCGGTACATGCGGCAACACACTCATCACAGATATACGTGTTATTAGGTGCCTTGACCAGCTTATCAACTTGATCACGGCGCTTGCCACAAAAGGAGCACACCATATCCTCTTGCGAGTGACCTGTTCCATCTTCGTTCATAGAGAAGCCTCCTTTGTATGCAAGAGAAGCATTACTCAATACCCTTTGCAGCCTCAAGACGTGAGGAAACAATACGATCAACCAAACCATAGCTCAAAGCTTCATCAGCTGACATAAAGTTATCACGCTCAGTATCTGTTTGAATCTTTTCAACCGGCTGACCCGTTGCATCACTCAATATCTGATTGAGGCGGCGACGCGTTTCACGAATCTCTTTTGCCATAATCTCAATCTCAGTTTGCTGACCACGGGCACCACCACTTGGCTGGTGAATCATGACCGATGCGTTGGGCAAGCAGAAACGCTTGTTGCGCTCACCACAAGCAAGTAGCACCGCTGCCATAGACGCAGCCATGCCAACGCATATTGTTGAAACTGCAGGCTTGATATAGTTCATGGTATCAAGAATAGCAAGACCAGCAGTTACCTCGCCACCAGGTGAATTGATGTAGAGTGAGATGTCCTTATCGGCGGCTTGGCTCTCAAGATGCAAAAGCTGAGCAATCACCAAATTTGCCGAAACTGAGTTAATCTCTTCGCCCAAAAAGATAATGCGGTCGTTGAGCAAGCGCGAGTAGATGTCGAAGCTGCGCTCACCACGAGGTGTTTGCTCAATTACCATAGGAACAAGCGACGATTCTATACGTGGACCCATAGGTATCCTTTCTCTGCTTATATGATAAATACGGTGCCATAATCACTCGATAGAGGATTAGCGCACCGCATTTATCCGTAACGTATTTCAGAATCTACTGTACCCAGACTTGGCAAGCCTACTCAGTATCAGCAGACTCCTCATCTTTGTCCTCAGACTCTGCAAAGGTATCAACCTCAGTAATCTCAGCCGTCTCTACCAGCCAATCAACAGCCTTGGAACGACGGATAGAATCGCGAATACCAGGCATGCGACCCTGAGCCTCAAATTCAGCACGACTAGCAGCAATATCCTCAATGCCTGCAGACTCAAAGGCAGCTACTAAATCGTCTTCGCTTACCTCAACGGCACGCTCACGCGCAAGTGCATCAAGTGCCAAAGACTCGCGCGCAACGTCATGAGCTTGACGATGAAGGTCTGCAATAAACTGATCTGAGCTAAGGCCATTAATTTGTAACCACATATCAAGATTGATGCCTTGAGCTGAAAGATTCTGCATGAAGTTTTGACCAAGCTCCTGGAAAACAGACTGCTCATAATCAGCGTCCATCTCCTCAAGCTCAAGACGCTCAGCAAGCTTTGAAACCACTCGGTTCTCTTTAAGCTGAGGTAAGCGGCTCTCTTTATCTTTAGCAAGGTCTTCTTTAACAGCTTCACGCATGGCAGCAATGTTGTCATAGCCAAAGAGCTCTTTGACTGATTCTTCGCTCAACTCTGGTGCCTGGCGAACCTGAATAGCTTTAACCGTCAGCTCAACCTTATGGTGATGTGCGTGCTCGTGAGCGTGTTCATCGTCATGCTCATGATGGTGCTCATGTGTCCAGCTTACCTCTTTTACATCGCCCAACTTGGCACCAAGAAGCGCTTGGTCAAACTCTTTGGGTTGGCTAGTTGAACCAAGGTGCAGCAGTTGGTTTTCACCCTCAAAGCTCTCAGCGTTCTCAAGATTTTTAATATCAACACGAACAAAATCTTGGTCTTCAACAGCGCGATCTACATCAACAAACTTGGATTGATAGTCGAGCACCAGCTCAATTTGCGCCTCAACCTCAGCTTCGGTAACCTCAGCAGGAGGCATCTCGATAGAGACTGGGTCATATGAACTCAATGCAGGAGCCGGACGCAGGCTAAACTCAACGGTGTAGGTATAATCCGTATGGTCTTGAACTGATTCAAGGTCTTGATAGTTAGCGTCCTTAAGAGGAACAATATCCAGCTCGTTCAAAATCTTAGGCTCGTTTTTAGCCAAAATCTCGTTAGTAGCCTGCCCAAGTACAAAGTCTTTGCCAACCATTGACTCAACAACTTTGCGTGGAGCCTTACCCGCGCGAAAACCTGGGAAGCGGTACTGCTTTGCAGCAGCACGGAATGCTGTTTTAATTGCAGCATCAACTTCATCAGCAGGAATGGTAACCGTGGCAGTGAGCTTGGCGTCTTGGACGTCAGAAGCAGAGATGTTCAACGTTCCTCCTCATACGTTCGGCGAGCATGGGGCGCCGAAACCCCCAATTGACGTAGATATGGGCTTATGGTGCGGGCGAAAGGACTCGAACCTTCACGGGAAGCCCACCAGAACCTAAATCTGGCGCGTCTGCCAATTCCGCCACGCCCGCACAGGAGCCACAGCCTGCATATAATACCAGATAGCGCCGATGTGCAAAGTGAATTTATAGGCAATAATGAAAGACCATGGTTTTCGCACGGTCAAACCAAGCGCCTCTATGATAGTAAAGGCATAGTAAAGACCATGCTTTATGCGCACTACCTGCGCTGTCTAAAACCTGCTAAACCCAGCCTACGTATATATAAAAAGTGCCCAGCAACTACATGCTGAGCACAAACAACTCTCTATTCTATTTTGCTATCCCCTACACGATACCTTGCGCAAGCATAGCGTCAGCCACCTTCTTAAAGCCGGCAATATTTGCCCCAACTACAAGATTGTCGGGTTTACCATAGACTGTTGCTGCGTCCGCTGCAGCGTGATAGATGCCTACCATAATGTCTTTAAGACGCGCATCAACCTCTTCAAAACTCCAGGAAAGACGCTCAGAGTTTTGTGCCATCTCAAGCGCAGATACCGCAACACCTCCTGCATTAGAAGCTTTGCCTGGGCAAAAGCAAATACCCATCTCAAGAAGATAGTTGGTTGCTTCTAAGGTGGTAGGCATATTAGCACCCTCTCCCACCAGCAAAACACCATGTTTAACAAGGGTTTGAGCGTCTTCGAGGACCAGCTCATTTTGCGTAGCACACGGCAGAGCAATATCAGTGGCTACGCTCCAGACGCCGCGTCCCTCGTGATACGTGCACTGAGGATGCGTTGCAGCATAATCAGAAAGCCGTCCACGAGAAACTTCTTTAATCTCATGAATTGCAGCAAGGTCAATGCCTTGCTCCTCATAAATCCAGCCGCTTGAGTCACTCATGGTTTGAACGATAGCACCCAACTCAGAGGCCTTCTCAGCAGCATATATTGCAACGTTTCCCGAACCGGAAATGCTGACGCGCTTACCGTTTAGCTCTTCCCCACGCTCACGAAGTAACTCTTGAACAAAATACACAAGTCCATATCCAGTAGCCTCGGTGCGCGTAAGAGAGCCGCCCCAGCTTAGACCCTTGCCGGTTAGCACGCCGGTAAACTCATTGCGCAGGCGCTTGTACTGACCAAAGAGGTACCCAATCTCACGAGCACCCGTGCCAATGTCGCCTGCCGGAACATCGGTGTCAGGGCCTATATGGCGCTGCAGCTCCGTCATGAAGCTTTGGCAAAACGCCATAACTTCGCGGTCAGATTTTCCCTTAGGGTCAAAATCGGAGCCACCCTTACCGCCGCCAATGGGAAGGGTGGTAAGCGCGTTTTTGAAAATTTGCTCGAAACCCAGAAACTTAAGAATAGAAAGATTAACGCTTGGATGTAGGCGTAACCCACCCTTGTAAGGGCCGATAGCACTATTAAACTCAATACGATAGCCACGATTAACCTGCACATGACCCTCATCATCAATCCAGGGTACGCGAAACTGAATAATACGCTCAGGCTCTACAAGACGCTCAAGTAAACCGCAAGCCTCATAAGCTGGGTTCTCGTCAGCTGCAGGAGCGATGCTTACAAGCACCTCTTCAGCAGCTTGAATAAACTCTGGTTGATCTGCGTAACGAGACTTCAAATCATCAATAACGCGCTGAGTATAGCCCATAGTTGGCTCCTTTTTGTCATATGCACGATGTCCCATCACCGTGTCCGCAGGCTATATTACGACGTGAGCCAGCTTGCTGACAATTTGGATTAAGCTGTAACGTAGCTGCAACGAAAATACTAAGCAGATGCCATGTAGTTTTGTGCTCTCAATCAAGCATGTAGAGCTCTCATTGCGTCTAACAACAACGCGTGAGCCCGCATTCAAATGAAGTTTAAGCAACAAGGTAATTTTTTAACAAAGAGGGAATTTGAGCATAAAAATGGTCGGGACGAAAGGATTTGAACCTTCGACATCCTGCTCCCAAAGCAGGCGCGCTACCAAACTGCGCCACGTCCCGACGCGAGAGAAGAGTATACGACACTCAACTATATGAATCAATAATCAAGATGAGCTTTTTTCTGTATGCATATTTAGGACTTCGAGTATCCAAAGAGCACCGCGGTAAACCTATACCACAGAGCACAGAAGCAACTACTCCCTATACGCAGCGCTACGTGCCACAAGAATGTCAGCGGGAATCTCATCGTCACCGCGCTCACGTACCGCAGCCTCACTCCCCGCCTCAAGAGCGGTTTTGTAATACCATTGTTTATATGTGAGCAGCGCATCAAGCCGCTCAAGCTCACGGTATTGCTCTTTGAGCTTGCGTTTTTGTTCACAAAACAACTCATACCGTGCGGCTAGGCTCGTGTCTCCTTCTGCGCACCAGCCAATAAAAGTAGCAATTTGCTCAAGTGATAATCCTGATAACTTTAAGCACTCAATAACATGTAGGGTTTGTAGTTCTGTTTCGCTAAACAAGCGCTGCCCACCACTTCGTTTAAGCTCAGGGAAAAATCCCTGTTTATCATAGTAGCGAAGCGTTGAAACAGGAATATTAAAGCGATCTGCAACCTCACCGATTTTTAGATAGGACTCAGTCATCATCTACCCTCTCAAAATAGTCCTTGACCTAAAGTCAGCTTTAGATTTTATCCTACCAAAATAGTTTTAACACTATGGGGTGAAAAAGGTATCCCACCTGATACCTATACACATTCAGTGCGCCATCAATGAGAAATACTTGCTTGGCGCACACGAATACACCCTCCTGGCCAAGAAAGAGGTAGGCTATGAGCACACTCACACTAACAAATGACTGGGATAAGATATTTCCCAAAGACCCCTCTATTTCTCATAGCAAAATCAGTTTCACCAATCGTTTTGGTATTGAGCTTGCGGCAGATCTCTACATCGCTCACGAACTCATCAATAAAACGAGCCTTCCTGCTATCGCTATCAGCGGACCTTTTGGTGCGGTAAAAGAGCAGTCAAGTGGTCTTTATGCCCAAATTCTTGCAGCGCGCGGCTTTGTCACGCTTGCCTTTGACCCCTCATACACTGGCGAAAGCGCTGGAACACCGCGCAATGTTGCCTCACCCGATATTAATACCGAGGACTTCTCCGCAGCAGTGGACTTTCTTTCGCTGCATAGTCAGGTTGATGCTAGTCGCATTGGTATTTTAGGCATTTGTGGCTGGGGTGGCATTGCACTTAACGCTGCTGCTATTGACCCTCGTATTAGAGCAACTGTAGCCTCAACCATGTATGACATGACGCGCGTTACCGCGTATGGCTATAACGACTCAATGGGTTCTTCTGAGCGTCAAGCATTGCGCCAACAACTGGCTGAGCAGCGGACACAAGACGCTCAATCGGGGCAGATTGCACGTGCTGGTGGTGTAGTTGACCCGCTTCCTGATGATGCTCCTCAGTTTGTGCGTGATTATCATGCCTATTACAAAACAGAACGTGGCTATCATGCCCGCTCACTTAACTCAAACGAAGGTTGGAATAGCACCTCAGCACTTAGTTTCTTAAATGCGAAGTTTTTGGCCTTCACCGATGAAATTAAAACCCCGGTTCTGGTGATACATGGCGAGAAAGCACATTCGCGCTACTTTAGCGAAAGCGCCTTTGAAAAGCTCACGGGTGATAATAAAGAGCTCATGATTATTCCAGATGCAAGCCATACCGATTTATACGACCAAACCGATGTTATTCCCTTTGATGCTATTACAGATTTTTATCAAAGAAATCTTTCTGTTCAATAAGCTCTTTTTGCTTTGATTTTGGCAATGATGCAAACACAATACGGTAAGCATCTTCAACCAATTTAGCAACAAGACCAGCATCTACATCAGGCGCCGGATTAAGGCATATCCAATGCTGTTTGTTCATGTGATAGGCAGGAGTAATACCAACAAACTGCTCAATCAATAATTGAACATCTGCTGGGTATGCCTTCACATTCACCAAGCGATGCGTGCGAACGGTTGTATTAAGAAACCATTTTCCCGCAACACGCGCTGCATCAAAACCAGGAGCAAATGAGTAGATTTCCACGCCAGGGAGTGCGCGAGCGGTTTCAAGTGCTACTTGTAACAGTTCATCATCAATCATATTCTCCCCTGCCTCACTCGTATAATTCCATCATTAATCGACTCACCTTTTAGTATAAAAACAAACGTTTGGGGTACCAGCATAGCATTGCACACATCAATACAGATGATGCATGTTGTTATGGACGTATAAGAAAGGTACCTATGAAAGCTCTACAACTGAGTCAATACAAGACGCAAGCTGTTTGGAAGGAGTGCGACAAGCCGCAAGCTCGGTCACATGAGGTGCTTGTTCAAGTTCATGCTGCTGGTCTTAACCCACTCGATAACATGATTATGGCTGGCCAATTTAAGCAACTCTTTCAATACCAGCTGCCACAAACCATGGGAAACGAATTTGCAGGTGTTGTGGTTGCAGTTGGTGAGGACGTTGTAGAGTTCAAGCCCGGCGATGAGGTGTTTGCCCGTCCCGATATTTTGCGCCTTGGTGCCTTTGCTGAGTTTGTATGCGTGGATGCAGCCGATGTTGCCTTAAAACCTCAAAATCTATCTATGGTTGAAGCTGCTGCTCTTCCCCTTGTAACTCTAACAGCGCTCCAAGCCTTTACTGAAAAAGCTCACGTTAAGCCGGGGTCACGAGTATTTATCCAAGGAGGGGCTGGTGGCTTGGGTTCTATCGCAATTCAGGTTGCCAAATACCTTGGTGCAACGGTTGCCACAACCGTCTCAACACGCGATATTGACTTTGCAAAAAAGCTAGGAGCCGATATTGTAGTTGACTATACTACACAGGCCTACGAGGACTATATTAAAGACGTTGATGTAGTACTTGATACTCTAGGTGGTCAAGAAACATTTCGCGCTATGAAGCTTATCAAACCCGGTGGTAGCCTCGTTAGCGTAATTTCTCATCCAGATGCTGAGTTTGCCAATCAACTGGGCAAACCCTATCTCAAACCGCTTATGTGGTGGATGAGCCGAAAAGAGCGCGCAGCTGCTCAAAAGCATGGAATTACCTATCGCTTTCTTTTTATGCATGCCAGCGGAGAACAGCTTGCAACAATTACTCCTGCGCTTGAATCGGGAACGATTCGCCCTATTGTTGCCCACAGTTTTCCTGCAACAAATTTAGTTGACGAGCTCCAAAACCTCGGCAAGATTAAACACGGCCCAGGTAAAACGGTTGCTGTATTTGAGTAAATGCAGCAAGGACGAAATAAACCACTGCAATGCCACGCGATATAGAGAAAAAAGAGTAAAAATGGAGCGGGCGACGGGAATCGAACCCGCCTCATCAGCTTGGAAGGCTGAGGTTCTACCAATGAACTACGCCCGCTTCTATGCCACCAAACAAGGTGCGTAGCTACTCTACCGCAAGCAAGCGCATGGGGCAAGAGCTAAATTTAAGACGAGACAAGCGTGCATACGATTCACTGAGCTCACATGTCATCTCACGTGCCACAAGAGTTGCCTATACACCACGTTTGTTTAGAGGTTGCTTTACCCGCTCAATATCGCGTTTATGACGGCGTGCTTGTGCCTCAGCAACGCTCATGCTTGCATCATCAGCAAGTGAACGACGCTTAGGCGTCACAATCATCTGCGCTGGATACACACCACGATGACCGGCTACGAGATATGCTACAAAGCTTACAATTACAAAATAAGGTGCCGCTGCGCCCCCAAATAAGTCAATGCCTAAAAGAACCGTTGTTACCGGCACATTCAATGCAGAACCAAACACCGCAATCATACCAAGCGCGGCTAAAAGTGCTGGTGGCAAACCCATCATAGTTGCCAACCAGCCACCGCTTGCTGCACCCAGACAAAACAGTGGCGTTACCTCACCACCTTGAAACCCAGCGCCCAGCGTCAGTGCAGTTAAACTAAGCTTGATACCAATATCCCAAAAACCTGTGTTGCCTGCAAAACCCGCATCAACCATCCATTCTGATAGGCCTGCATATTCCTTAACAGGAGCAATAAGATATACAAGCAGCAAAAGACCTGAGCTGATTGCTGCGCGAACTAGATAGCTTGCAGGGATACTTTGATACATGTGCTTGACCATATGAATTGCTGAGGAGAACAGGCGGGCAACTAAACCAAATGTCAAAGCTGCCAAAACGGTAAGTGCAAGCATACGAGCATCGAGCGCGGGAATAATGTCTATTACATGCTTGCTATGATGAATACCCAACAGATGAGTTATAGCGTTACCAGTAAACGACGCCACCAAACAATAAAGGCAAGCATTGTATTCAAGCCTCCCAACAAAGCACATTTCCATACCAAAAAACGCACCTGCCAAAGGCGTGCCAAATACCGCACCAAAGGCTGACGATACCCCTGCTAGTAACAGGTCATGATGATCATAGGGCGTGAGTTTTGCACGTTCAGAGACTTGACTCGCAATGGTGCCGCCAATTTGCACCGCGGTGCCCTCTCGTCCGGCAGAGCCACCTGCAAAATGAGTTGCCACCGAGCAGATAAAGGTCATCACAGCCATACGAATTTGCAACATACGACCAGCCAGCGCACTCTCAATAACCAAGTTGTTACCCTTTTGCGCGCCATTTCCGTAGCTATGATAGAGCCATGCGGTGCCAATACCCACGAGCGGTAAGGAAAAAAATGACACCGGATATACAACTCTAAATGCGCTTACCCATGCAAGCGAGGTCAAAAATGCCCAAGCGAGTACACCCATGGCTACTGAAACAATCAACACAAGCACAAAAAGCCTTGCTGAGGGCAAAATATTTCTTGCATAGCGAACTTCATGCTCACGAAATTCAAGTAAAGAACTTCTTAATGCTCCTGATGCCGTATGCATAGCCGCAGGAAAACGTTGAGGAATCTCGCGAAGGTATCGGGGTGTATGTTCTTCATACTCATCTGCTGACCTTGATGTATCTGAGGTGCTCGTCCGCTTGGTGTTCTCATGCTGTGATGTACGCATACTCAAAACCTTTTGAATCCTCAATCTTTTTGCCACACCTGTTTATGTTGGGCTCGCTGGGGTACTATACCACTTGCTTACACATTTTCGCAGGTCATTTGTGGTTTTGCTTAATTATACCAAAAAGCAACACCCTATCCTGTCTTAGTGCAGGCTCATTTTATCCCCTTTTGAAAGGTAAACACATGTCTGAGAAGAAAACCGTTATTCAAGAGTTTGTTGAGTTTATAAGCCGTGGAAATGTCATTGATTTAGCAGTCGGCGTAATTATTGGAGGCGCCTTTACCGCAGTGGTAACAGCGCTTGTAACCAATATCATTCAACCCCTTATTGCCTTTTTAACCGGAAGTGTTGGTGGCGTTGGCGGGCTCACGCTTAATCTCAATGGCAATATTGTTGATTTCAGTGCATTTATTTCTGCCATCATTAATTTCTTGCTTACCGCGCTTGCTGTCTTTTTTATTGTGAAAACCATCAATGCTTTTCACAAGATGAAAGAAAAGGGTCTTGCTCTTGCAGGGATTGCTAAAAAAGCCGCAGACAGCGAGGCTGCTGCAGCTGCTCCTCATTGCCCATATTGCAAGCAAGAGATAGCAGTAGATGCCACGCGCTGTCCGCACTGCACCTCAAAACTTACCGGTTATAACAATCCTGCTGAGCACAGTGCCTAAAAATACAACCGCCATATCAAGTCAAAATTAAGGTGCCATCTGCTGCCTATAAACAGCACAGGGCACCTTAAGTTTTATCCGTATCAAACATACGACAAGACACGAGATAAGAACGCACGTCTATAAGATGTAGGGTCTACCCAACACGACGCACTTCAATACCTTTTTTATACTCGTCAACGCGGGCAAAGTCCCCCAATCCTGGGCACTCAACCACATTGGCACCAGTGGCCATTGATAGGCGCAGCGCTTCTTCAATTGCTGTTTGATTGGTATACCACACGCTCAAAAATGCAGCTAAGGACGAATCGCCAGCACAAACCGTTGAAAGCAGTTTGACATCGAAGGTGCGGTTGGCAAACCAAATCTCATTGCGGTTTGAGAAGTACGCGCCATCACCACCTAAGGTAAGCAACACATTTTGTACGCCCCGCGCATGAAGCTCTGCCATTGCCTGTACAACTGATGCCTCATCGTTGCTCGACACCTCAATACCAAAAATATCACGAAGCTCATCATCGTTAGGTTTAATCAAAAGTGGTCGCTCAGTTACTAAGCTAGCGAGCTGCTGAGCGGAAATATCGAGAACAAAATCGGCACCCTTAGCCTGAACACACCTAATGACATTTAGCAAGAAGCCCTCTGAGGTATTTGGTGGCAAGGAGCCAGAAATAACCAAGCAATCAAGGCCATCTAAACTATCGATAAGCTCAAGCATAGACCGCTCATCATCTGGGGTGATGGCTGCACCAGCATTTACCATGTTGTACTCGGTGTGAGGACCTGCATTAAGAAAGACATTAACGCGTGTTGTGCCTTGTGTCCAGACTGGTTTAACAGGCACACCGGCTGCCTCAGCACCCGAAACAATAAACTGTCCGGTAAAACCCGCAAAGAAGCCCAAAATGGTAGTAGGAACCTGATAATGATGCAGTGTAAAGCTTACGTTAAGACCTTTGCCATTGGGAGAATACACAGCATTGTGGGTGCGATTTACCGTATTGGCATACAAGCCATCGGAAGAAATATTATAGTCAATAGCTGGATTAGCGGTAAGTGTATATATCATAAAACGTCTCCCCTTTTCTTACTCACAAAAGAAAAAGGACCGCCTCACGGAGACGGCCCTGAGGTTCTGCTGAAACTATACGCTACTCACGTGGAAGTTTGCGAACGGTGACGCGCTTGCTGTATTCATCAACATGTCCAAAGTCACCCAAACCCTGGCTTTCTGCAACATTTGCACCAGTTGCCATTGCAAGTTTAAGTGCCTCTTCCACATTATCGCGGTTCTTAAACCACATATGCAGGAAGGCAGCCAAGGTGCAGTCACCTGCGCACACCGAAGAAACCAGCTTGATATTAAATTCGCGCTTGGCGTACCAAATGTCCTCGCCATTGGAGAAATATGCCGAACCACGGCTACCCATAGTGAGGAGGATATTTTGCACACCAGATTCGTGTGCTAGCTTAAGTGCGCGACGAGCATCATCATCGGTGTCAATCTTAATGCCGTAAATCTCAGCCATCTCATGATGGTTAGGCTTAATAAGGAGCGGCTTTTTATGGGCAAGCTCTTTGAGCTTTGTGCTTGACAGGTCTAGTACAACCTCAGAACCACGTGCCTGAGCATGATCCATAACCTTGTCTAAAAAGTCCTTTGAAGCCTTGGGAGGCAGTGAACCTGACACCACCAAGCAATCAAGGTCACCAGCCGTATCAAGAATGCGATACAGCTCCTCCTCGCTTTGCGGCGTTAACTGCGGACCTGGATTCAAGAAGCCATACTCATGCTCGCCATCATTGATGTAGCAGTTAATACGAGTAATACCATCAATCCACACTGGACGGCACAAGCAGCCCATGTTCATGGTTTCATCAACGATAAACTTTCCGGTAAAGCCTGCAAAAAAGCCCAGTGCAACTGAGTCGATACCAAACTTTTTAAGGGCATAACTTACGTCAAGACCTTTGCCGTTTGCAGTGTAGCTTGCGCCTGTTGTACGTACATTTTCATCAGGCTCAATTGCCACACATGAAGTAGTCATATCAACCGCAGGGTTGGCGGTCAGTGTATAAAACATAGATGCCTCCTACATCTTCTTATGGGTGCTCAGGTTTTTATAACCAACAAGCATCCTTAGTTCCGGCAAAAACTAACGAGCTGCTTCCATCAAGAGTGCTTTTACTTCCTCGGCAGTAGTGAGCGCGAGGGCACGCTCAGCAAGCTCTTGTGCTTCTGCGCGCGTCCACTGCGAAATGGTCTTGCGAGCACGCAAAATGCTCGGTGCAGACATAGAGAATTCCTCCATACCCCAAGCTACTAGCAAGGGAATAAGCAAGGGGTCAGCTGCTGCTTCGCCGCACATGCCAACCATAATATGAGCTGCTACACCGCTCTCAATAATATTCTTAATAGAACGCAGCACCGCTGGATAATACCAGCTATACAAATAGCTTACGCGGTCATTACCACGATCTGCTGCCATGGTATAGCCAGTTAAGTCATTGGTGCCAATAGAGAAGAAATCAGACTCTTGCGCCAGCAAATCGGCAATGTTTGCCGCCGCTGGGGTCTCCATCATGATGCCGACCTCAATATCGTGGTTAAACTTAATGCCTTCGGCCAAAAGCTCAGCCTTACACTCCTCTACAAGAGCGCGTGCAGCACGAATCTCTTCAACGCAAGTTACTAACGGAACCATAATCTTTACGTCACCATAGGCACTTGCACGCAACAACGCCCGTAGTTGCACCTTGTACTCAGCAGAGTTATCAAGACAGTAACGCACCGCACGATAGCCCATAAAGGGATTCTCTTCGGTCTGCAAATTGAGATATGGAATAGCCTTATCGCCGCCCACATCAAGGGTACGAATAATAACCGGTGCACCCTTCATAGCAGTTGCAACCTTACGATATGCCTGGAACTGCTCCTCTTCACTTGGCAATTCTTTTGCATCCATAAACAAGAACTCAGAACGGAACAGTCCAATTGCCTCTGCATCATGCTCAAGCGCGCCTGCTACATCGTCAGGACTTCCAATATTGCACGCAATAATCTTTTTTACACCATCTGCGGTTAAGCTCTCTTTGCCACGAAATGCCTCAAGCGCAGCCTTTTCTTCTGCCATAGCACGGGCACGCTCAGAATACTCAGCAAGCGTTGCCTCATCAGGGTCTGCCACCACACAACCCTTTGTTCCATCAACAATGCAAGTCACACCATTGCGCAAGCAATTGCAAATATTAGAAATAGACAAAACTGCTGGAATCTCAAGTGCACGAGCAATAATGGCTGAGTGTGAAGTGCGACCACCAGTCTCGGTAACAATACCTGCAACGTGCTCTTTATCAATTGTTGCTGTCATGGATGGCGTAAGATCGTGCACAGCAATAACCGTATTGGGAGGCAAAACAGAAAGGTCGGTAACTTCTTTGCCTAAAAGCTCAGCCAAAATACCGGTACGAATGTCTGAAATATCTGCCGCACGCAAACGGAACATTTCATCGTCCATAGACAAGAACATGTTTTCAAACATGGTGCTTGTTTCAACCAATGCTTGCTCAGCACAGGTGCCATTATCAATCATGCCCATGATTTGGTCGGTCATACCGGGGTCTTGCGCAAGCATGATATGTCCGGCCATAATCTCGGCCTCAGCCTCACCAACAGCCGTTTTCATGTGATCAGCCTGAGCCTGGGTTTTCTCACAAAAAACTGCCAGTGCCTCTTGATAGCGCGTTTTCTCTGCAACGGTATCTGAAACGGAATGGGGTTCAAAAGAAAGATCAGGGTCATGAGCAACCATAACGGTGCCAATACCAATTCCTTCTGACGCATTAACTCCCTCGTACATGCCAAAATCCTCTCAGCTTTTCAAGCAAGATTAGAAGAAGGCGCCCACCCCTGCGAGCAGACGCCTATAACACTTCACGTATAGCTTACTGCGCAACAAACACTACTCACCAAGACCGCTCTTGATGAGCTCGATAGCAGCAACAAGTGCTTCCTGCTCATCCGGGCCATCGCAGCGAACTTCAATTTCGGTGCCACAAGGAATACCAGCGGCCATAAGACCCATAGGGCTCTTGCCGTTGACCTCTTTCTCAGGTGTAACGATGGTTACATCACTTGCATATTTGCCCATAGTAGAAGCAAAAAGTCCAGCAGGACGCATGTGTAAACCTTGAGGATTAACAAGAGTTGCCTTATCCGAAACCATTCCAGACTCCTTTACAACATACCCGCATACGTGCTCAGCGGGCATATACGAAACGTTAGTATTTTACCTCAACTACACGCAAATAAAACTATCAAGCTTGACAAGTTTTTATAAGGGGTGCACCACAAGATAGCGCTTATACAAAACAGCGCGCCACCTTGCTAGGGACGCGCTGTTTGAAACCATGGCGGGTACGAAAACCCTACACATAGACGCTCAAACACAGGTGATTTTAACTCACCTGTTACAACAACTTTACATCAAGCAGCCTACACCAGACGGGCGTTGATGGTATCAGCAATGACTTGTGCATCTTCTGCACTCTTAATTGCCTCGCGGAAGCCATCGTCCATCAAAGCCTCAGCTACCTTAGAGAGGAGCTTGAGATGGGTGGTACCAGCTTGAAGCTCAGGAATCAACAGGGCAATAGCAACCTGAATGGGGTTTTGGTCCATGGTATCCCACTCACCAATACCCGCGTTATCCTTAACAACAATTACGGCAGCTTCGTGCACGGTAACGGCCTTTGCATGCGGAATAGCAAAACCATCCATCATGCCGGTTGTACCCTCTTGTTCACGCTTCAAAAATGCCGCCTTGAGCGACTCAACATCTCCAGCACACCCCGCAGCCACTGCCTGCTCAGAGATAAAGCTTAAGGCTTCATCGCGGCTCTGAAAATCCTTGCCAACAAAGACAAGCTCTGGTTTAACAAAGTTTGCGACAAATGTCTCTTCAGGTTCAGAAACTGCTGGCTCAGCTGCTACTTTTGCTGCCTCAACACCAGTAGCTTCTACGGTTGGTGTGGTAGCTGAACCGACCGGCTCATGAGCGCTGGATGCCTCAGTAAGTTCAGGCGTTGTCTTAGCGGCTTCATGGCGCTTAAAGAGCACAAAGAGCACGCCGCCAACAACAGTACCAGCAAGAATAGCAAGCACCCACATAAGACCACCGTCAACTACCGGAAGCACCAAGAAACCACCGTGTGGAGCAGGAACATGAACGTTCAGAATAATGGTCAAAATAGAGGCAATTGATGAACTAATCATCATGATAGGCATAACCGGCCAAATATTCTTGGTCATAAACGGAATTGCACCCTCAGTAATGTGCGTAAAGCCCAAGATGAGGTTTACGATTCCGGCGTCGTGGTCTTCTTGGCTAAAGTATTTTTTGCCAACGACAACCGCGAACGTGGTAACCAGCGGAGGAACAATGCAAGCAGCAGAGACTGCAGCCATGAAGTTGGTTCCAAACATATACTCAGGGGTACCCACACCTGCAGCTAAACCCTGGCCAAGCATAACGGTACCGGTAACATAAGCAGCCTTGTTTACTGGACCTCCCATGTCAAAAGCACACATGCAACCAATCGCCAAACCTAACACAATAGCGCCAGACTCAGAGAGACTCCGCAAGAAATCAACCATGGCGGTGTTAATAGCAGCCATAGGACCGGAAATGCCGAGCATGATGAGGCCAACAATAAAGGTCGAGCACAGCGGATACAAGAAAATTGCTTTTAAGCCCTTGAGGTTATCAGGTAGACCAGCAAAAGCCTTTTCAAGCAGGAGAATGACATATCCTGCCAAGAAACCGCCAACGATACCACCCAAGAAACCAAAGCCAACGCCAGCGCCACCTGCATCAATCATGCCAGTTTCTACATTTACCGGCAGACCCTGAATTGCAATCATACCGGCAACAAAACCTGGTACAAGCGCAGGACGCTTGCCAATCGACTCAGCGATATAGGCTGCAAGCACGGGCACCATAAGACCCATGGCAATGCCGCCAATAATCTTGAGCATTGCAGCAAAAGGATTGTAGTCAGCAGCAGTGGAATCAAAGCTTGTAATACCCCATAAGAAGGATACCGCAGTCAAGACACCACCGGCAACAACAAACACCAGCATGTGACTAACGCCATTCATAAGATGGCGATACAGCTGATGACCAAGCGATTCTTTGTCAGCTGAGCTTGACTCCATCTGAGCCTGCGTGGCTGCGGCAAGCTCAGGGTTGCCCTCCATTGCAAGTGCGCGGTCAATCAACGCACCTGCCGCCTCAACTGAAAGCGCCTTTGAAACGCCCACATTAACCAAGGGCTTACCCGCAAAACGCTCTGCCTGAACATCTTTGTCTGCTGCGACGACAACCGCCTTTGCCCCAGCAATCTCAGCACCGGAAAGCTCGTTCTCGATGCCAACTTGCCCGTGCGTTTCTACCTTGATGGAAAGACCACGCTCAGCCGCAGCTTTTTCGAGCGCCTCCTTTGCCATAAAGGTATGTGCGATACCCGTTGGGCAGCCAGTGGCCGCAATAACGTCATAGGTATCTGCCATGCTTCCTCCTATCGTTATATCCCGATACATTACACATGCCATTCTCGACAAGTGCGCACGTTAGAATACCATGTTTGGACAAGTTTGGGCAGAGTTTTTTAGTCGGGTAGTCTAGGAAAATACCCCCTCAAGCTGGGACATTTATATCTACATAGTACACAGTATCCAGTATGAGATGGGCTCGGTATAACAGATGCTTGAATAAACTCTTGATACATCGCGCGGGCAATTTCTAAGTAACAGACGTACATGTCATATTGCTTGCATAGCTGTCTTTCTATATGAAAAAGAAAGACCAAGACTATTGTGTGCACCTGAACATATTTGAGCTATACTTTTACCATTATGCGCCATTAGCTCAGTTGGATAGAGCAGGGGACTTCTAATCCCAAGGTCGACGGTTCGAGTCCGCCATGGCGCACCACCCTTTTATAATGTGTAAGCGCTGTGCATGACTTCAAACTTTTGACTGCGCGTTATCGAGCAATAATTGAGATTCAACCGTTTATCGCTGATATGTAACCACTGGCAGAACTCCTATCGGTCTCCATACTATCTTTAAGCATATGCCCCATACTGGTCTTGGTTCTTTTCTGTATGCCTTTTTTGAAAGGATGCCGCCTTGCCATTCATGCCTGAGCAAGACCAAAAGTACCTAAAACTTCTCGCACAGCAATTTCCCAACAAACAAGCCGTGTTTACTGAGATAATCAATCTGCAAGCTATCCTCAATTTACCTAAGGGCACCGAGCATTTTATGAGTGATGTGCACGGCGAATACGAAGCCTTCATGCATATACAAAATAATTGCTCAGGTGTTATTAAAGAGCATGTTGAGCTTGTTTTGGGCAAACTTCTCAACCCAGTTGAACAGGCTGAGCTCTGCACGCTTATCTATTACCCAACTGAGAAACTTGCCCGCGTGCGCGATGAGCAACTTGACTCCCCTGCTTGGTATCGCCAGAGCCTTGACGCGCTTATCACCCTTGCGCGCTCACTTTCGAGCCGCTACACACGCTCAAAAGTGCGCAAAGCAATTCCTCATGAATTTACCTACATTATTGATGAGTTATTGCACACCCATCCTGATGAACATGATTATCGGGTGCAATATCATGACCGCATTATTGAGAGCATACTTGAAACCGGAGCTACCGACGATTTTATTTGTTCTTTTGCCGAGCTCATTAAGCGATTAGCAGTGGATCACTTACACCTTGTTGGCGATATATACGACCGCGGTAATGGCGCAGCGCGCATTATGGATGCGCTTGCCACCCGGCCAGGTAATCTTGATATTCAATGGGGTAACCACGATATTTTGTGGATAGGAGCTGCCGCAGGTGAGGCTGCTTGTATCTTGAGTGTTTTGCGCAATAACCTCAAATATCATAATTACTCAATTCTTGAAAATGACTATGGTATCTCGCTCCGTCATCTCATGAGTTTTGCTGATTGTACCTATCGCAGTGGTGAACGCATTACACCACTTATGAAAGCAATTACAGTTATGCTCTTCAAACTTGAAGGACAGATTATTCAACGTCATCCCGAATGGAATATGCACAACCGTATGCTTCTTGATAAGATTGATGAAACCCGTACCACGGTAACACTGAGCGACAAAAGCACATGGCCGCTTATAAGCTCTGACTTCCCCACCATCGACCTAGAAAATCCCTATGAGCTCAATAAATCCGAGCAAAGTGTTGTTGATAAGTTGGTAGCTGAATTTCAATCGGGAGACCATTTACAGCGGCATATCACTCATCTTCTTACCCATGGGTCGCTATACCTCGTACATAACAATAATCTACTCTTCCATGGCTGTATCCCTATGAATAGTGATGGTACCTTTAGCTCTATGCTTTGCGAAGATGTTATGCGCTCCGGTCGAGATTATCTGGACTTTTGCGATGACATTATCCGACGAGCATACCGAGTTCGTGACCGCGTTGCGCTTGATTGGATTTGGTATTTATGGATTGGCTATAAGTCGCCTGCGAGTGGTCGCCTTGTAAAAACCTTTGAGCGGAGCTTTATTGAAGATAGCTCTACGTGGGTAGAGCCCATGGATTCCTATTTTGAACTCACGCAACATACATGGGCATGTGACGCCATTATGAAAGAATTTGGTGTTGACGCTGAAAATGGTCACATTATCAATGGTCACACGCCGGTTAAAACACTCACAGGAGAATCTCCTATCCGGGCACAAGGAAAACTCCTCGTAATAGATGGTGGTTTTTGTCGCTCCTACCATCCAAAAACAGGGATTGCTGGATATACCCTTATCTATAGCTCTCGCGGCATGCGCCTCAAAGCGCATGAAGCCTTTAAGAGTGTTCGCGCGGCACTTGATACCAACGCCGATATACAAAGCGATACTGACTTTTTTGCTCCTGTACATGCGCGTATTATGGTGAGTGACACCGATACCGGCGTGCACATTAGAAGCCAAATTGCTGACCTTAAACGTCTCTTGCAAGCCTATCGTTTAGGACATATCAGCGAATCATGAGCTTAAATTTGCCGGCTGGGGCTGGGGCGGGAGTGCAGCGTAAATAAATACGCACCTACTAAATTGAAAAAGCGGTCTTTGTGCATCTCATAGCTCACAAAGACCGCCACTACCCTCAAATAACAAAGCGCGTGCTATAAGGTTATGCGCTCAAGACGTAGTACCAACTTAGTGTATCTCCATCTTTAAGCTCATAGGCACCTGATGAATAGCTCGGCTCAGACCCATTCACCGCATATTTCCAACCGCTTTCGCTCCCATGTTCGCCCTCTGCATAGCCACCAATTGCAGCTACATAAATGCCAAACGCGGTGTATGACGCATTAACCGAAAGTCCGGTACCAACAAGTGCATCGTATGCAGTTGCTCCACGCTCAAAGGTTAAACTCTTACTTGCAAGGGTGCCGCCACCCGCAGCAGCAGCGCTTACCCGAACAGTGACAGTAATCGTGTTTGATGTGGTGGTACTCGTGTTGTTTGCTAAGTTGGCTGAACCCGAGGTGGCACTTGAACCCGAGCTAGTACTTGAAGATGAGCCTGCACCGCTTGTGCTGTTTGTTCCTGAATCTGACACGCCTGTGCCAACATTGTCGGTGCTGTTTGCACTTGTACCTGTTGAGACAGAGGCAAGCTTGTTGTCATCATCTGTTGCTCCAGATGATGATTTCTGTGTCGAGGGCGCTGACTGTCCCTCATCAAGGGAAGCTTGTTCACCACCATCGGCCCTTAAGGCCTGCTCTTGTTGTGTCTGATTTACAGACTGCTCATGCGTATCGAAAGAAGCACTATCGTCCTTGTACACTCGAGCAGCCAAACCCTGATGAGAGCCTGCAAACAGAGCATTAGTGCTCAAAGATTCCGTGCCGGTAAGCGCTAAAACACCCGCTGCTAGCAACAAACAGAGCGATACCAGCGCTAAAACAGCAGGAGCACGCAGCTGACGCACCTGCTTTGTTGAAGAGATAGGTACATGCCCTGGATAGATGCGGGTATCCTCTTTTAGTTGCTCTGGCTCAGCGCTAATAGATTTGCTCCTCTGCAAAGTGCGAGATTCTGACCTCTGATTACTCATCATAGAAGTATCCACCGAATCTAGCCCTCGCGCTGTTGACGACGCTTAAGCAGCAAGAACCATAAGCCCGCACACGCCAAACCTAGTATTCCGGCAAGAGCAAGTATGAGTGCTAAGGGCATACCTGCTTTCTGCTGGTCTGCTGTATGAGCAACAGATGCTTTTGTTGTAGGTGCGCTGACTGATGGTTCTGTCAAAGATGCGGTGTCTTTCTCAACGCTTGCGTTTGCCTGCGCTGTATCTGCCTGAGTGCTCTTTGCATCAGACGCGGTTGTTGCGGCTGCAAGCGGGCGCTTTCCAGGAGCAACGCGACCTGTCACACGAGTTGCAGGACCTGTAGAAGGTATCTCTTGCTGAGGCTGCTCCTTATCGTTATGTGCAAGGTCTCGCTCTGAATCAGCTAATTGCTTACCAGCTACAGAGCCATCTCCCACCTCCGGTGTATGACCTAAGGTATCACCTGTATTTGGCGTGCTCGGCTGCGCTGTATTGTCACCCGGTTGCGGCAAAATACCTACTCCTGGCTGAGGAGTTTCAGCCTCGCCAGAGCCCGGTTGATGAGTATGAACCTCATCAGTGTTCAACTTGCGCCCTAGCGAAATTAACACACCAGCATCAGTGCTGTAATACAGATTACCCTCAGCATCGACAATAACACTTGAGGTTGAATAATTTGCATGATTGCCCTGTGGCGTATACAAGGGTTTCACCGTATGCGTTTCAGGCTGATAACAAAACAGCGTACCTGGAGTCATATTTGTAACAACATACACCGCAAGCTTACCGTCATGCTTTACAACCAGAGGTGTTGACTTTACCTCGCCAGCGCCCAAATCAGCGCGATGAATCAGACTCATGTGCTCTGCATCAATTTCTGCCAAAACACCCAATGCCCCTCGCGAGCCTGTCATGCCGCCGCCCACAAAGATGCGATTGCCCACAACGGCAGGAGTTGACGTTGAAAAATCAGCAAAAGGAACTGACCCTGCAAGTTGCAAGGTGTTAGCTACTCGCTCTATCTTATACAACACCGCTGGTGAACGACCTACCACATAGAAGGTGTCAGGCTCTGAGCCCTTAATAACTGCCGTGCGCACCGATGACGGAAGCTTAAGGCTTGCAAGAACCTGACCGGTTGCACTTTCGATGAGCGAAACACGACCAGCGTCATTTGCAATAAGCAGCTGTTCGCTGCTTTGCGCAGCACCAGCCCAATAGTAGCCACCAGCCGAATCAGCGCTCTCATCACGCACATTCGCCTGCGTCCAAAGCACATGACCATCTGCCAAATCAAGCCCCACCAACGCACCCGCCGCAGAAGGAGAACCATCAAAGCTCGGCCCTGCCATAAAGGGTACTACCAGCGTATTTCCGACAAGCGTAATGCCTGATGCGGCTTGGTAGCTCAGTTCTTGTCCTTCTACAAGTGGAGCAGGAGCTACTACGCTTTGCCAAACACGTGTCAGGGTATCGGCCGTAAAAGCACTCACCACACCACCATCTGAGGGGATAATAATGAGACCTGCCGCAAAGAATGGGCGAGCAAAATATGAGTTATGTGCGCCGGTAGTAGTGCGCGCCATTACCTGACCGCTCACGCGATTCAGTTTAATAAGCTCAGTTTGCGTCACACAGTAGATAGCATCTCCTACAATAACTGGATCGCCAACCAGCGTATACATATCAACACCGTTGCTCAACGAGCTGACCCAACGCGCTTCTGCTTCATCAGCTGGTGACCCATCTCGCTCAACTACCGTTGAGCCGCCGTTGCCAAAACCAGACCAATCTGCATGAAGACTGGGGTCAAGATGAGGCGTTGGGTCTGGGTCTGGGCTTGGTTGAGGTGTCGGTTGCGGGTCAGGCGTTGGCTGCGCATTCAACAATGGTGACACATACACAAGCTCGATGCGATCGCCTGCGGATACAGCAATGTTTTGCGGATACCCTTGCGCATATTCACCGTTAACAAGGGTGCTCCAATAGCTCCACTGACCCGCCTGCTCAAACATGCTTAACGTAAGACCCGATGGACTCGTCACTGAACCTGGAGAACCACTGGTCATGTCAAAGCTATAGCCATGATTAGAAAGCGCTTGCGCAATAAGTGTCCAAACCGTTGGCGCAGCGCTCTTCTTAAACGAAATGGTTTCAGGAGCAACCCAAGTCTCAGCGTGGGGCGTTCCTTGTGCTGGGTCTGTCATACCTTGTACCCGTACCGTTGCTGTGAGCACTGCCTCGGCATCTGGGTCTATTGAACCACGGGTACCCAACACCGTAACAGTGGCACTCACCAGCTGATTAACCAGTTTTTGCAACTGGTCATTCTCAGGATATGCCCGCGCAAGTGACTCATATGCTCGATAGCTCAGCTGCGATTCAATACGCACCACCGTATCAAAGGCAGGGCGCGTAACTTGCAAGGATTCACTTGCAATAACCTGCTCATTTGAAGAACGGAAGGCTCGCCACTTAGAGCCTGACATAGAATCAAAACCCGGAAGATCAACTGGCTCAATATTGCCAGAGCCAGCCTCAGCTTGTGTGCGTGCCCAAGTAATAGAAGGCGCTACCGATGCATCGCTTCCATAGGTTGGAACTGCCGCGCGAAACGTTGTCAGCGCTTCGGTAACGTGCGAACTATCGGGGTTGGTACCCAGAAGGGCTAATGGATACGCCGCCTTAGCTGCCTCCATAGCTGCAACTGCCCGCTCAATCTCAGCACGGCTAACGCTGCGCGTAAGAAACTCTCCCAGCGAACGTGAAACGGTCACACCATCATGCGTAAGACTGGCTGTTAGCTCCGCTGTACGGGGTGCTTCCCCCTCGAGAGACGGAGTGCTGACGCCGCGATAACCAGAGATTTCAATAGCACCAGTATCCGAACTACTATATGAGAGTTTGTAGTATTTGCCATCAATGTTGAGGTCACGCGGGCGAGAGAATTGTATATCGCCTGCAAGCTCCCTACTTGCAAGCGGCTCACCACTTGAGAAATCTTTAAGCTGAATACGCTCAAGAATAGCTGCGAGCTCAGCTTTTTTTGCCTCTGCTGTATCAGATGATTTGGCTGCAACCGCTACGGTATAGGTTTTGGTAACAGTTACCGGAACATCTTGTCCATAACCCGATACAAAGAGCTTATAGGTGGCCGTCACATCAACTGAAGTCGCACGTTCACCATGAGTAAGTGTTGCTGTTACTACTGGGCGATACTGACTATCAAAGCCTGTTGTAATTTTTAATGCTTGTGGGTTAGAGCTTGTCCATGAAACAGTTGCAAGTTTTGTAACTTTTGACCCTGCAAGGGCAGCAGGCAGCGCAAGGCTCTCAAGACTATCAGGCGCATGTCCTGTGGTTAGCATGTCAGGAAGCTCAGCATGAGCTGCAAGGTCTTCTAAAAAGCTTTGTACGCGTGCGCTATCCCAGGGCAGTGCAGTTGTGCGCGAAGGCTTATACTCAGCCGTCTCACCGTCTTTTTGCAGTTCATATACGGGCTGAATATTGCGTAGCACAGAAATATCAGTTTTTGATGTCTTAGCATCAGGCGACAAAAAGAAATACTGGATGCGACCGTTCTCAGCACCCTCACTAACATCAATGCCACCTTGTTGCGCTGGATCAGGAGTTGTTTGTCCCGTCGCTTTTACCCGCACACGAATACCAGGGTGCCCCAACTCAGCTAAGCGTGCTTCAAGCATGCGTGCAAGGTTCGTGTCTTTACCCTCAACCGGACGAGGAACATATCCACTAAAACCATCTTTTTTAAGTGCTGCAACCGCAGCTGCAACAGCAGTTGTTGGCGCGGGTGTAGGTGCGGGCGTCTCTGGGGTATCTGAATCATCCTCATCATCGTCATCCCAGCCAAGGTCATCCCAGTCTTCGCTTACAGCTGAGCGAAGCGCCATTGAAGAAGCAGGTTCAGGCTGAGAGGGCTGCACTGAGGCTGACACATTCGTTGGTGATGCAGGTGTGTCTGATGTAAGCGCTGTATCAGATTCTGACCGAGCATCTACAGAAGAATTGTCAGCTGCATCAGATGCTTCAGCCGCCGCATCTGCTACTAAGGACGATGAAGGTATGCTGTCCTCGGCGGCAAAGGCCACAACGGGCAAAATGGGCAGAGAGCTCGTGATTAAAGCAGCGCTCAACACACAAGCGGTAAAGCAATTTATCACGCTATGTGAGCTATACGGTGCATATTTAGCTTTTGAGGCATGAGTTATGACGCGCGATACATATGAGCGTCTCAGCATGCAACGGCATGCTTGAAGGAGACCTACCATGGACTTCCCTTTCGTTCCAGAGCCTCGCTGACAGCTGTCAGCGTTCGATGGGAGGCGATCCGACTTAACGTTTACCAGCCGTGCATGCCATCCGATCTGTGGCACCTTGTTCACGACTGACCGAAATACGGTTACTGGTACAGCTGAGGACTCTCACCTCATTCTCCTAGACGCTTGCTGCGTCCGTACGTCTCCATACCACCATCTTGGCCATATATATAATGTTGGCATCCTACCATTAATGACCAATCCGTCACTCGTGACGAAATAAGACATGTGCGTATTTGAAGAAGGTGCAGGTCAAAGGCTTGTGTGTATCCAAGAAGTCTCAACCTTCAAGTAAAACTATAAACTCTATGGTTCCTACACAATGAAATAACATCGCAGCGTAGCGCCCATCTTAAACCTTAAACTTGACCCTTAATCTTTGTTAAGGTTCAAGTTGAGGTCGAAGCCAGTAGTAAACTGCTTGCTGTGAATTGTTGGACTCAAAGTCTTTGAGGAGATTGTACATGCATAAACGCTTTTGTCAGCATCGTGCAATTTTTGTAGGCGCTGCACTCGCTCTTACCTTGAGCGGTGTGGCAGGTGGCTCGCTTATTGCGTCGGCTGTGACGCAAGAAACCGAGGCACAGCTTACCGAAACTCAAAAGCAGGTAGAAGCAAGTGCAAGCGCTTATAGTGATGCGTGCGCTCAGGTAAATAAGCTCCAAGACAAAATTAACGAAAATGCTGCACGCATTTCTGAACTTGAGAGCAAACTTCCGGCTCAACGTCAACGGGCAAGCCGTGCGATGCGTGCTTCGTACAAGCATGAGCAAAGCAGCAATTCATTTATGACACTTGTGTTAAATGCGGAGTCATTTGAGGATTTCTTGACCCGCATGAATTATCTCGATCAAATCAATGCCTCAAATACACGAGCCTTGGACGAGCTTACAGCGACAGAGGCTGAGCTTGAACAGCAACGACTTGAGCTTGAACAGGCAAAATCCCAAGCACAAGCTGAACAGGCCAAGGCTGACGCTGCTCTCAAAGAGGCGCAAGCGTTGCGCCAGGCTGCTGAAAGGCGCGCTGCTAAAGAGGCAGAAAATGAACTGAGGGCTCTACAAGAGGCGGCTGC
This sequence comes from Collinsella sp. zg1085, assembly GCF_018889955.1. Lineage (GTDB taxonomy): Bacteria > Actinomycetota > Coriobacteriia > Coriobacteriales > Coriobacteriaceae > Collinsella. The sequence goes on along the minus strand of NZ_CP076545.1, from coordinate 812,519 downwards.
ACAACAGGCTGGCGGTCAAGGGCAGACACCGGTTGTAATTGATGCTACAACAGTAGACTGGAGTCTTTCTGTTGATGACTTTGTAGCGCTTTGGGCACCGCGCATCAATGCCTACCTTGAGGGCTCTCCGCTTGCTGGCTATGGCGAAAACTTTGCGCGTGCTGCTTGGACCTATGGTGTTGACCCTCGCTGGTCTCCCGCTATCTCCAATACCGAGAGTTCCAAGGGTCAGCATCTCTTCCGTGAGCACAATGCTTGGGGCTGGGGTCATATTGATTTTGCCTCATGGGAAGAAGCTATTGATACTCACGTGCGTGGTCTTGCCGAGGGCTATGGTTATACCATCAGCGTTCAGGGTGCACAAAAGTATTGCCCGCCCAATTGGTTTGCATGGTACAACAACACCGTAGCTGAAATGAACAAGATATAAGCCCTATCAGCTTACTTGTTTTCGATAGCGCCAATATTTTTTAGAGCAATTGAGATAAGCCCATTGGGTTCATTGATAAACTCAATGTAGTCGGTGTTGCTGACGAGCTCCGCCGGAAAGCTAATGCTAATACCGGTGTCAGTGACAATGCGATGGTTTTTAATAGCCGCACGCTCAACCTGTGGACGCTCTACCGGTACCCGCTCTGGAAGCTCAGCCTTATCAAGACTTTTGTGCGCTGCCTCGCGCATGGTCGGCTCGGTTTCAAACGCTGCATCAACAATATCCCAAAAAGGCAACTCTTCGTCAGCCTCAACAGCCTCAGTAAGCGCTGCTTTAGCTTTTGCAAGCGCAAGTGCTGTATTTGCACCGTGTTCCTCTGCAACTTCTGTAACTACACGCGTAAGCTGCTCAATAGTCTCTTTGCCAGAGGTTCCCTCTTCACACGCTAGCAATCCATCAGGAATAACACGACGGTCTTCACCGGCGATTTTTCGGTTCTTATCTTGGTAATACACTTCAAACGAATTTGCACGCACGAGAGCTAAGCTCGCAATTTTTTGAGATGGCGCCGGCAGAATTGCAAAATGCCGTTTAATGTCATTTTTTACCGCTCCATCAACGCGCCCAACCTCATGCATAAAGGCTTGCTTGCTCTGTAGCACTAACACAGCAAACCAACGTGCATCGTCATCATCAACAAAATCAGCAACCAAAACATCAGCCGATTCAAGCTTATCAGCGCGGGACAACTCAGAATGTAGAAACTCGGCCACTTGCTGCGAAAACTCAATAAATTGACGCTCGCCAAAGAAGTAACGTTTGAGCTCCTGAGCAAAAGCTGAGTCCGGCAGAAAAGCTGCTCGGCGATTATCAACTGCGGTGCGCGCCCGTCTAAGATGCGTTCCTATATAGGATTTTATCGCGCGGGTTTCAAAATCAAGCTCACGTTGACTCATAACCGCTACTGAAGAATCAAAATCAAGGATATGCAAAATTGCATGATTGATATTCACAAAGCCTCCCCGCGCTGCGGAAAAAAGACGCCCATCGCATGACGGGCGTCCCAAACGATTACCGTGTTACCTCAACGCTTATGCGTCAAAATCAACTTTGTCCATAATAGCACGCAATGCTGCTGCACTCCTGTGAAGCTCGGCGTTTTCTTCTGTGTTGATAGGAACTGGAATACGCGTTACAACACCGTTTTTGCCTACAACAGTTGGGAGTGAGATGCAAATGTCGTCAAGTCCATACTCCCCTACCATCAGGCTTGATACAGGCAGCACGCATTTCTCATCGCGCATAATTGCCGTACAAATACGGCGAACAGTCATCGCGACACCGTAATAGGTTGCATGCTTCTTATCAATAATGGTATAGGCGCTATTTTTAACCTCTTCAGCAATGCGCCGATTTGCAGCATCATGGTCGCGGTGCCCATGCAGCTCGCAGAAGTCAACCAGAGGCACACCGGCAACCGTTGCACTTGACCAAGCAACAAACTCTGAATCACCGTGCTCACCCATTACATAAGCATGCACATCACGTGGGTCAACATCTACATGCTCGCCTAAACGATGACGCAAACGAGCCGTATCAAGCACGGTTCCAGAACCAATAACGCGCCCCTCAGGCAGGCCACTCATTTTGACAGCAGCATAGGTGAGCACATCAACCGGATTAGACACAATGAGCAAAATACCCTCAAACCCGCTCTTGCGAATCTCGGGGATAATGGACTTAAAGATACTCACATTTTTATTAACCAAATCAAGACGTGTCTCTCCTGGCTTCTGCGCTGCACCTGCGGTGACTACTACCATAGCAGCGTCTGCAACATCAGAATAATCCCCTGCATATATTTTCATCGGGCTAGCAAAGGGAACGCCATGTGCAATATCGAGCGCCTCACCCTCTGCACGATTGCGATCAACGTCAATGAGCACCATTTCGCTAAACAGACGGCTTTGCATTAACGCAAACGCCGAGGACGAGCCCACAAATCCGCATCCAACAATAGCAACTTTGCGGTCATTGATCATAGTGTCAACTTCCTTTCCCATGGGTCATATAAAACCCCGCGAGCAGTTCATGGTGTATTCATACCCAGTTTATAGCTCTGTTGTTCAGCACGTTTACTATTAACAAGAGAGGTTAGAATTAACTCGTTAACGCTGTACGCGAGCTTCGCGCTCCTATGAGTTCTTCTCTTGAGCATAGTTTGTATCAAGTTCATCAAGCTCATGCTGCCAGAGCGCCCAGCTTGCGTCACTCGGCATGCGCCAATCACCACGCGGGCTCAGCGTTACCGAACCTACCTTTGGGCCATCAGGCAAGCAACTGCGCTTAAACTGCTGTGCAAAGAAGCGCCGATAAAAAACCTTGAGCCAATGTAGAATTGTTGCAACGTCAAAGGCATCTGCAAACGATACACATGCCTGTCTATACATGCGGCTCGGTCGCATACCAAAACGCAACACATAATAGAGGAAATAATCGTGCAACTCATAAGGACCTACAAGGTCTTCAGTCTTTTGTGCAATATCACCCTCATTGGTGGGTGGTAATAGCTCAGGCGAGACAGGTGTCTCTAAAATATCGTGCAAAATGTGGGCGACCTGCGGGTTTACCTGAGTTGCTTCTGCGGCCACCACATGGCGCATAAGCGTTTTAGGAACACTGGCATTCACGCCATACATGCTCATATGGTCTGCATTATACGTAGCCCAGCCCAGCGCGAGTTCTGAAAGGTCACCGGTGCCAATCACAAAACCGCCCAAGTCATTTGCCAAATCCATAAGCACCTGAGTACGCTCACGCGCTTGAGCATTTTCATAAGTAACATCATGTAGAGCAACATCGTGTTTTATGTCTTCAAAATGCCCCATAACGGCTTGCGCAATACTAATCTCTCTAAAATCAACACCCAAAGCCTCAGCGAGCAGCTGTGCATTAGAACGGGTGCGCTTACTTGTGCCAAAACCTGGCATTGATACCGCATGAATACCAGAGCGATTAAGCCCCAAACTGTCAAAAGCACGCACACATACCAGAAGCGCGCAGCTAGAATCAAGCCCGCCTGAAAGTCCTATCACCACGGATTGAGTTTGTGTATGTGCCAAACGTGTTGCAAGACCGCGTGCCTGAAGTTGCAAAATACTCATGCAGCGCTCATGTAAATCTTCGGCAGCCTCTGGAACAAAGGGTTTTCTGGGAAAAACGCGATTAAGATTTGAGACTGAGCGAGGAGCACTTTTTGAAAAACTAAAGGGAACCACCGTTGGAGACGTTGCATCGCTTACTTGCAGATTTGCTTGAGGCCAGGTTGTAGTGTGTCGGCGCTCAGCTAATAAACGCTCGGTATCAATATCTACTATCACCATCTGCTCAGACAATAAGGGTGACTTTGCTAGCAACGCTCCATTTTCGGCAATGAGATTTTCGCCTGCAAAAACCAAATCTGTTGTTGACTCACCAAAACCTGCATCAGCGTATGCATAAGCAGCATATAAGCGGGCGCTTTGCATAGCAACGAGCTGCTGGCGATAGGCTGATTTACCAATAACTTCATCCGAAGCTGATGCGTTAAGTATGATAAGCGCATCCCCTGCGGTTGCCATAGCAGTTGATGGCGGTACCGGCACCCAGAGGTCTTCGCAAATCTCTATACCAATACGCAGAGCCTCGGCGCCCGCATCTATACAGCTGTATACCAATGAGTGACCAAGTATTGTATCTTGCCCCGCAACGTGCACAGACAGTGCTTGCTGAGGTGCAGGACTAAACCAACGGCGCTCATAGAACTCTCGGTAATTAGGCAGGTGAAGCTTAGCGGTCAAACCCCACAGACGACCCTCTCCACACATTGCCGCTACGTTATAGATATGCGCACCAACTGCTACCGGCAAACCAACGCTATACACCACAGGAATATCAGCGGTTTTTGCAAGGAGTTCTTGTAGGGCGTGTTCAGCTGAGTTCAACAAACGTTGGTCAAAGAAGAGGTCTCCGCAGGTATAGCCCACAAGGCAAAGCTCTGGCAATACTAACACCTGTACATCAGCATCTGCAGCTTTGCGCACAAGCGTATAAATTGCCTCAGCGTTTGTTAAGACATCTGCAACTCGAATACGCGGTGTAGCTGCGGCAATGCGATAGAATCCATCTTGAGGCTCAATATGCTCAATCACGCTCGTCTCCTTGCATTGATTATTAAAGGTGACCAGCAGCTCTACCTATTCAAGGCGAGAGTTGCTCCTCATAAGCATATTGTAACGTTTGATTCCCGCGCTGTGCACAAGAGGAGATACTAGCTCAAGAAGGCAGATAATAACGTAGGGTATTACTCGGTAGCACTATCTATAACCTTATACTCTGCTAAAACCTGCTTGCGAAGTTCTTGATAATGTGTAAGGGTTTGTTCATCATCAACTACACAACTATATAAAGCACACTCTTCTTTTGAAAGCCAAACTCCAGAATCAGATGTTGTTGCTTTATCACGAGCTAAGACAAGCACTCGGTTTTGCGTCAAATTAATACATGAAAAGAGGGTTTGCATGTAAGCTACATAACAATCTTTGTTATTCTTCCCGTCCTTTTCACGTAACTCCACTGGCTGCAAAAAGAGTAAGTATTCTTGCTTCTTTGAAAGAGGAGACATTCCGTTTAGATAAGGTTCATCAATTGGCCGCATAGCAAACTCGGCATTACTATGTAATCTCTGCGTATTATGCCAATCAAGCTCCCCACTCGATACCCGACGCATTGGACTCACCGGCTCAATGAGCTTCAACGTATCACCCTCTGCAAGATTATCTCCACGAAGCACTTCATGTATCACAATCTCTGTAATGCGGCTGTTATAAGCCCAAACACGACTACCTGAAATCTGTGCCTTAACTACAAAAGGAGCCTTTTTTAACGTGGTAAACATATTCTCTAAGGTTTTATCTTCCGTAGATGTATACCAATTAAGTGTTTCATCTTGTAACTCATATGCTACATATGGTGCGTCTTCCATGCGATGAGCATCTACACCGTTTACATCAGTAAAGGTTGAACGTGTCCACATAAACAGAGCAATGCAGAAAAACAGAGAAAAGCAAAGGCATCCTTGAATCCACCTAAGCTTATTACACAGTAGTAGGTTTTTCATGCTTACCCCTCATTTCTTTCAAGCTAGCCCTGTACGCTGGATAAGCTGCCCTCATAAATCTCAAATTTTTGTTCACATAGCGCCTCAATCTCAGGCGTATTATGCGAGGTTAAAAGCACGGTTGCTCCACGCTCACGCTCCTCTTGAATAATAGAGCAAATGAGCTGAATTCCTGCTTTATCCAATGCATTTGCTGGCTCATCTAAAATAAGCAAGTCAGGCTTTTCCATAATTGCCTGTGCAAGCTCTAAGCGCTGGCGCATACCAAGGCTATATGCAGAATATGGGCGCGTATCATGAGGGTCAAGTCCAAGGCGTTCGAGCGTGTGCTGAATATCATGTATCTCAATTTGATGTTTGATTGAAGCAAGCATGACTAGATTGTCTAATCCTGTATATTCATCCCAAAATCCCGAATTCATCGCAAGACCAATATGAGGCATTGGCGTAGCATGCTCTCCAATTTTTTTATCAAAGACATATATCTCACCTGAGTCAATAGTAATAAGCCCTGATATAGCACGGAAGAGCATTGATTTTCCTGAGCCGTTAATACCAAAGAACCCATATATTCCACGAGGCGCAAGCTCAAAACTTATATCATTAAAAATCGTCCGACCTTTAAGTACTTTTGTCACATGGTGAAGACGTACTGCATTCATAGTAACCCCTTATACCAAATCAAATGATTGAATTTGCTTTATAAAAATCAACACAGTAAAACATGTCAATATGGTCAAATATATGACTGGCCACCAATTTATTATGCTCATCCATTCCAATGCAGGTAAACCTGATAATAAGGCACCATACGCGACAGCCTGAGCAGATGGAAGTACAAGCCAGACTATTTCAAATCCATGAACTGGTAAGCTACTTAATATACATAGACACGTTATATGTCCAAACATGATAAGTACAAAAGCCCCAGCCTCAAACATATACATCGAAAGTTGGCTGATAAGTACAAGACATAAAAAATGAATTAAGGTATTGCTCAAAGCTGATGATAAAAAATGAACCCAATTATCCATCAGCAGTATAGGAAACGTTTTAAAAACGGCAAAGCAAGCAGTATAGGCAAATAGGTAGCTCAAACGATGTGTGAGCCAAGTAGCGCGCGAAGCACTTCTGATAAACGTATGAGATGCCGACTGTTGCATACCACGTGCAACAAAATCTGAGAAAAGATATACATACACAACGGTTGAAGCAACCGAAAGAACTGATGTAAATATTGGAGCAAAACTACCATTTGGAATAAATGTCTCGAGCAAGATAAGTGATTTGAGTGGAACCTTCACCGCAATTCCCGTAAATGATAATAACGAGATAACGAGCGTAAAAACAATCGCAAATGCAAGACGAAGTACATAATAGCGTTCAAGTGGCATATTAGCTATGCGTTTATGCAGCATGATGTTCACCTGCTTCAAAAGCTTTACCCGACTGAAGCACCATCATTATTAAAAGTATCAATATCCCCATGAGAATAGAGCATTGAACTAAACGCATGAAAAGGACTTCTACACCTATCTTTCCAAACGTAAATAACGTTAAACTCCAGCCTGTTGCAAGACCACTTGAAGCCACAAAAGGAATATGGAGCAGAACAAAATCGAGAGAACAATAAACAACAGACAGAACCAACGCAAAGGATTCTGAACTAAACGCTAGATAGCAAAGTAAAAAAATAAGACCAAGTTGCATTAAGACAACTGTTCTTAGCAACATTTGATGGAATAAATCTAAGCTAATACGTATAAATAAGGTGGTTGGTAAACCAAAAAACAATAAAATACCAATGAGTAGGCATGAATACCATATGGAATATGACAGTGCTTTGCACGTAATAATAAATGCAAGACGTTTTAGATGGTTGCTACATGATTTGCATCTAATAAAAACCCAGCAGACGAAGCAGATTTCAATGCAGTTCGAAGTCCAAACACAAACAGCGGCATTATCGCAACACAGCCGATATTTACACGCTGTAGCTGCACAAGTAAGTCAATATAATCATTATAAGATTCACGAAAATACGCAGCACACGCGACCATACAGGCTAAAAGAACAACAAAAATACCAAACTGACTTCTATCAAATACAGCTTTATAGAAAAATCTAGCTTTCATAAGAGTACATCTTTCTTATGGATGCCAACATACATAAACACCATGGCAACGATAAGAACAATAACAGGACTCAATAAGAAAAACTCAAAATAAAGTGGTCCATAATACACGCTGGGATACAAATAAAGAGGGAGCGTATATGAGCTACCCCCAAATAAAAATGAAACTATCGATAACATCATTGGTAATCCGATAATAATCAGGCGAGATTTTTTTAGATAAAATGAACACGAAAAAGCAAAAACGGCACCAATACCAGCCCAAATCGCATCATACAAGATATAGAGCAGATTCAATGCATACGGAGCAATATAGTGGCTATATCCAAAAAGGTCCCCTAAGCCCCCAATACCGTCTTGCAAACCACCTAACATATGAATTGGAAAACTATACGGTTCTGACGTGATTGGAAGCACAATAAACATGAGTCCTTGCATGACAAGGAGTGGTAATCCAATCACCACAAACCCGCCTATAAATGCCACACAGGCAGAAGCAAAGGCATAGTTTTTTAATGACATGCGAAGTAATATATGATTACTATTTTGACTTTTAAGATGTCGAATAAAAATATCGCCAAACGGAATTGTTCCAATAATAAATATAAAGAAATATACTAAAACATGCGGAGCTTGAAGCACAAGCGGGTCTGAATTAAGTAAAAACCCAACTCCAGCATCAGGAATTGCACCAAAATCACTGCCAAAAACATTAAGTGAAAGCTCAATGGCGGCTATAACCAAGCAAATGCTGGTCAAAAGTAGGGAGAGCCAGAATTCAAAACTGCCAAGCATATACTTTAATTGCATACGGAATATCTTAGCGAATTGTTCCATGGCGACCCTTCAAGACTATAGCTAGTTTTTACTGATACATCTATGTGTACATCGGAATCACCTCTTTCAAATCATTTGACTATATTCCGTAATTTAAGAATACCCTGGGAGTTAATAGGTAGTTATATGTATTGGGTAAACGGTATGTTTTTATCGGTAAACGGTTGTCAATTAATTAAATATATACTAAAAATCAAATCGATATGTATCCTGTTTATCTGGTAATTCAGATGTCGCAAGTGCTTCAACTACCAAAGAACTCAAACACAGGCGCTTCATCAAAACCTGTTACAGCAAATCGTTCCGCGGCAAACATGCTTAACAAAATAACAAATCTTAAACCCTCGGGGCTACATGTTAAAATAAAAAACAACGTCGTAGAAATGAGACCTTATGGCATACAAGACTGTTGATTTTACTCAGCTCACCGATGCAAATCGCTTGTATTTTTATGCCTTATTGAAATCGAAGATTGGCATAGGTCGGCAAACTTTTTTGCCTAAAATTGAAGATATATTGATAGCGGATAACCTACCTGCAGAACGTCTTGGATTTTCAAACACTCGCGCCCTTATGGAAGCACTTGGCAACATGCTTGAACTTAAGGTTTTCAAGGGCGGGCGCGTATATGTAACACTTGTAGCACAACCAGACTGGGATACTGCCTTAGAAACACCTGCTCCTACTCCCTCCACTCAAGGAAAACCGTGGAAGCGCAAACGACAGGCTAAACAGCTTAAACCTCAAAAACCCCGCCTTTTGCCACGTATAGAAGCGAAACCTGAGCATACTGTTGAAGGTAGTGCTGCCACAGATAATACTGTTGAATCAATTCAACACTGCACAGAAGAACCGACTGAGCCCACAGCAAACCCGAAGCCTTCGCAAGCTAATACGCCCAAAACAAAAGTTCAGACCGGGACAGGCTATGTAGCTAAACCAGAGGGACCACAGGAGCTACCGGCAGCTGATACATCTAGCCTTGGAAGCGTTCATGCAAAAGATTACGCCACCGGCTCATCTAGTGCGGCTCTTAATTATCCTAAGAATGCGCCCGTACAAGACCTATCAGCACTTGAACAGGATTCAGAATCCACTCGTAATCTTCCTGATAATTCACAGACACAAAACCTTGAAGAAGATTCACTCCCTCGCATAGCACTTACAATTACCTATGACCCAGACCACCCCGAAGAAAAGCAGGTCGAGCGCGAGCTTGTCTCAACACTCAATCATCGTGCTCCAGCCTTTGTTGCACCTCAGGCTACGATAAGCTCATTGCGTGAGTTTACACATTCTGTTGCGCAACCTGTAGCAGAAGCGAACAACTCAACCGTACTAACTAAGCAGCCTCATACAAGCGATGCATGCCAAATCGAAGCGCCAAGCTCTGCCGCTCAACAACAAGGCAGCTCCATCACCTACGAAAGCGGCAATCGAGCTCCTATCCCCTCTGCCCAAGCGCTCAGCTCATATCCTAGAGACTTTGAAACTGAAGTTTATTTCTCTGATGAAGCACTCAGCTGGCTCAGCAGTGTGCTACCCATAGGCGCCCCTATCGCACAGCTGCTTACGCAGGACTTTCGTATTGCACGTAGTTTAGACACACTGCGCGGCACCCGTGCTTGGTGTGCATTCCCGCTTCGCTTTTTGCGTGCTCCTAAAAAACCACTCACGGTATATCTCAAATATACACCCTCAAGCACCTATAGCTGGCTTATTGATGTTGAGCGCTGTACGCATCAGCAGATTGACTTTAACGTGGCGGTTGAAGGGCTGCCCCAGTATTTGCCTGAAGCTCATCCCGTTCGCACGATTGCTGAGCAGGTTGTTTTTACGCACGAGGCGCTTGTTGAGCTCATACAATATGCAATGCCTGCTGTGTGGACACCTTCACAGCTTGCTCTTCATCTTGCGGCTGGTCTCTATAACAAAACCTTGCGCCGCGGGGTCTACGAAAGCGGTCTATTTGCCGATGACGCAAGTCCCCTCAAGTTTATTCTTGTAGAACACGATGATGATTTTCATTGGCGCATTGAAGCGGTACACCGCTCATAATATGCAACACACTACTAAGCGGCGCTGCCTACCTGCAAGTAGCGCCGCTTCTGAGTGCAATTAATTACACAACTAAACACTTGGTTGTGGGGCGAGCTTATGTACCATCATAAGGCTTGCAATACCTAGTCCAAGTAGCGTTTGAGAAAACTGATGAGCCGGATTATCAATGTGAACTACGCAGCCATGCTCACTTTGGTTCTCAATGTGCAGAGCAGCAACAGGGCTACCTTCATGCAAAATATCAAAGCGACCTTTTGAAAAATCGCCTTGTAAGGAGAAACCGCCGCCAGAAACCTTATAACAAATAAGCAGTTGTTCCATTTCCTGCGAGAGCTTAACGCTTTGTGTAAGCTCAGAAGACTCTACAACAAAGAAGGGCTGATTTCCAAACATATGACCTGTTACGGTACAAACAGCTACATTATCCTGCGTATGCACCTCACAACGCTGTGCCTGCAAGCGCGAAACAAGCCCAAATGCATGGCCTGTCTCTGTTACTTGCGCACCATCAAAACCCTCAATTTGCATTCCCTGCTCTGTTGAATACGTAATGGTTATCATGTCACTCCTATCCTACAAGTTGTATCAACTTCGCAAAACATGAGCGTATATTTACCCCCCCCCTCCTTTTAACTGCTCTAGCACAAATTATGGTACTGTCCCTCTACGGGCGCAATATCTTTACGTGAACGGTATGTTTTGGTCGGTAAATGGTAGCTGTCTCTATGTTGAACACAGCAGCTCCATCTTTGCGTATAAACAAACACAGGCTCACGTATGTGCGCAAGCCTGTGAAAATACTACAAACAGCCAAGCAACTCAAACACAATCTCAGCTGTTCAAATGTTGCCGTTAGAGCTGCTTAGAAAAACTCCGAGCAAGTACCAGCGCTGCAACGCAAAGTGCAATAGCTGCAAATGAGGTCAGCAAAATAGTTTGGTCGGCAGTTGCAGGAAGACGACGAACGGATACTTTTACCCCATCTGAGTCTGACCTCATTTGGCTATCCTGCTGCTCATGCTTAGCCTTTGGCTCTTGTTTGTCATGAGCATCATCTTGCTGAGTTCCACCTGCTTGAAGTGAACTATCCTGCAAGGTTGAACCAGGCTTTACGTCAGCAAAGGTTTCTGTTGTAGAAGTCGTGTTAGACGTATTGCCCACGCCCGCATGTGTGTTATTGTCGGCTGCATGACCCATATTTGGCTGCGTGCTGGTGTTGTCTGCTCCACCTGTGCCCGGCTGGGTATTGGTGTTGTCCGCATTGTTGGTGCCTGGCTGCTCCTCCGTATGGGTATCTCCGCTTGCACCCGAGGTGCCCTCAGTATTGTTGCCTTCGCCTGCATTAACATCTGTGCCGGAAGTGTCGCCCGTATTTCCCGCTCCCGTGTCAGCACCGGCACCTGACGTATCCCCTGCATGATTATCTTCTGTACCTGCCGTATCTCCAGCACCGGTATGAGAATTGTCTGTGGTACCTGTGTTTGGCATGTTGCCAGTTCCTGTGTCTAGATTATTTCCGGCAGGCGGGTTGGGTGTAGTACCCGCATCAGTACTTCCGCCCGTATCACCTGTATCACTAGAAGCACCACCGCCCGGCTGCTCGCCTGGTTGCGTTGTGCCACCCGTATCCGGTTGCTCCTCTGTATTAGTTGAGTCCCCCGTATCGGGCTGCGCATCAGGATTGGGGGTACGATATACCGACTCACGGAACTCATGTGTCAATGCTTTATATGCCAAATAGATTTGAGCCTTAAGTTTTTCTACCTGCGTATCGCGGGCACGCAAATAACGATTATGTGCGGCGTCAAATGCAATATCCATATCAATTGCCGCCTTCATAAGTTCGCGCAGCTTTTCAGGAGAATCAATTGTTATGGTTTCGTTATTCCACTGAATAGTTACTGGACGCAAATCGCCGAGCTTTTCTGCACGAGCGGCAAAAGCTGTGCGGCGCAAAGTGGCATCGTCACCCGCTCCAATTTTGTCAAGAATAAGCGCATCTGCAAAGCTTTTACCTGCTTCAACACCTGCCGGCTTATATTGATTTGACAAATAGGGCACCATACCGCCTGAATAACCATAGGTGCCGAGCAACTCCCACGCAATACGGCGCATATGAACATCTCCGGTTGTTCCTTCTGGAGAAAGCGGTGCGCCAAATGAAGGTGAAAACAGAGGAATAGTAGGATATCCGTTATAGCGTGCAATACCCGTGCGTTGTCCGCCCACAGCCTCATAGCGCGCAACCACGGCATTATCTTGTACAAGGTCGTTGATGGTGTGCCAGTTTGATGCCTGTGCCTCGGTAGAGGGCATAAATTCCTCGTCATACGCACCCGGATACGCCTCACTTGGTACCGTGCGCACAACATTAAACCAAGCCTGCTTAACTGCAGCAGAGCGCCCAAGAACATCTTGTGCCTCAATAACATCAAGACTATTGGTGACATCAAGTATGTTTTTCATATACGCCTGAACGCTTGCCTCATCTCTAAAGCGTGTAATTGATGCGTTTGCATAACCATCTTCAGGCCAACTCATACTCTGATTCAATGCATAAATAGGGTCGTTGTGTTCAAAGGTTTCATACAGACCACGCGGTAGAAGCTCTGCCGAGGTGCCTGAACGAATCCCATGGCCTTTAAGATATGTGCTACCAGCAAGTTGATGAGTTAACTCATGACCATAGGCGGAAGCACCCGTATCATCGAGCAAACGCGCAATCCACATGGTAATGTCTTGCCCGCTGGCCTCTGCACCAACAAAGCGATAGGAGCTCCACAAACCCAAAGGACCAAAAAAGTTGTTCACCGAATCGGTAGCTGTATCGCCAAACTTAGGCGACCAAGCCGCCTGACCTGTTCCGCGACCCTTAACACTAAAGCCATCGGTTACCAGGCGGTTTGTTTTCATATTTCCCGCTTGTTCTGGCACCATACGTGCCCAAAAATCAATGTATGCTGCCTGATTATCTGCGCTTTTAGTGGCAAGTACCTTTAGGTCTGCAAGCTCAGAGGTGCTGTCTGTATGCTCAATATAGCGCTCTTGCATACTCCATGCGATTGAGGAAATATTAGAAAGCACCACGAGATGACTTTTACTTGCCGACAGCAGCGGCAAAATATATGGTGCAGTTTTTGCTCCAGCTCCTATCAGCTTGTCGTAGAGCTTATACGGTGCGTCAGGCAACTCTTGAGAAGCACGCTCTTCCACTAGATGCCCGTGTGCTTGTAGCTGCTCAACATACCATGTAGCCAGGTTGTTGGCAGGCACCTTTCGTGCAAAAAAATCATTAAGGTTTGTTACATCAGCAACTTGTGGCCCCACAATCTTGCTAAAGCTATCAGCACTCTTTTTAAGTGCATATTGATTGCCACCCTGAGCGCCCAAATCAAAAGCAAGCTTGAGAGGTGAAAACGTTTTATCAAATGCGCCTGAAGTTCTAAGACCCTCTGCAAACGAAAAATTCTGATAGCTAAAATTATAGAGACGTTCTTGATAGGTAACACCAAGCAAAAATTCTGTTGAACGAGCTTTAATGGCATCGATGTATTGCTGAGCCGACCATCCACTTTGCTCCGAATCTGAACGCACAATTTCTCTCACAAAACCATCAATGTGATTTCGTGTTGCTTCAAACACATCACGATAACCAGCACTCTTGAAATAATCTTGTTGCAAAGCAAGAATGGCTTCATCATCGGTAATTTCATTAAAAGGTTTGTTTGTTGCCTTAAAAATCTCCGTCTTTTTGTTGAGCTTTTCGGTGCCCGTAAACCGCGTTGGAGCAATTTTTTGAGCAACTTCGGGTGAGTCATAGCTTATGGCGCTCAAACTATCATGTACCTCTGTAACCACCCGATCAATATCAGCAGGTGAAAGACCTTGCGCATAAGCGCTCAAAGGAGTTACGCATAAGGTGAGTACATAGCAGATGGTTGCGAGTAGATACATATATTTTGAACGCATAGCATGCCTTTGTACGATAACTAACATTATGTTCATTAATACTAGCATATGCGCACACCATACAACAAAGCAAAGCAAAGTAATTTTGCCGCATTTACCTGTAGGTATTCTTTAATATATACCAATTGGAGTTATATATTAGATACCACATGATGAACAACTATATCTATGCGTGTTTACCGCATATGTCAAACAAACAAAACCGAAGTCAATCTATGCATCAATTTATGACGTTATCGCACACAAAGCATGAGAGAAGACTCCTGAGAAGCGCTCTCCCCTAGTAATAACAACAGGCATGCAGTGTCTACATGCCTGTTGCCTACCTAAGAAATACGATTTGCTAAACCCTGATGTCTCGGTGTTTAGCGCCGATGAGCCCGATAAAACTCAATGAGCGCGCGGGTGCTTGCATCTTGTGTGGCCAATGCATCGTCATCGCTAAAAGCAGGTGTAATATCTTTGGCCATTTGCTTGCCCAGCTCAACACCCCACTGGTCATAGGAATCTATGCCCCATACGCTACCCTCAACAAAGGTAATGTGCTCATAAAGTGCAATCAAGGCACCAATCGCATGAGGCGTTAAATCAACACCCAAAATAGATGTCGTAGGACGATTGCCCGCAAATACCCGTGCCTGAACCATCCACTCAGGCGTACCTTCTTTTTGAACTTCCTCAGCTGACTTACCAAACGCGAGCGCCTTGGTTTGCGCTAAGAAGTTGCCCAAGAATAGCTCGTGTACATCTTGCTCACCGTCGCACGTTGGGTTAGGCGTATTAACAAAAGCAATAAAGTCTGCCGGTATAACCTGAGTACCTTGATGGATAAGCTGGTAAAAGGCATGCTGTCCGTTGGTGCCTGGTTCTCCCCAGAATATCTCTCCTGTTGCACTTGTCACCGGCGTGCCATCCCACCTTACATGTTTACCATTGCTCTCCATGGTAAGCTGCTGCAAATATGCTGGGAACCGATGCAAATACTGGTTGTATGGAAGCACTGCATGTGTGGTAAAGCCAAAGAAACTGGTGTACCAGACGTTTAACAAGCCCATAAGCGCAACAACATTGTGTTCAAGCGGTGTTGCAACAAAATACTCGTCTATCTCGCGGAAGCCTTCTAAAAACTCCTCAAAGCGCTCAGGACCAAGTGCCAAGATTAGGGAAAGACCAACTGCTGAATCAACTGAATAGCGCCCGCCTACCCAATTCCAAAAACCAAATGCGTTATTGGGGTCAATACCAAAATTGGCTACTAAATCAAGTGCTGTTGATACTGCAACAAAATGCTTGGCAACCGCCTCTGCACGTGCTTCTGGGGTATCTGCTAAGACGCCACGTTCGTACAAACTATCAAGTAACCAACGCTTAGCCGTACGAGCATTAACGAGGGTTTCGAGCGTTGTAAAGGTCTTTGAAACCACAATGACCAAGGTTGTCTCAGGGTCGAGATGCTTGGTTTTTTCTGCCATATCATTAGGGTCAATGTTTGAAACAAAGGTGCAATCAATACCAGCGTCGGCATAAGGTTTTAGCGCCTCGTATACCATGACCGGACCCAAGTCAGACCCACCAATACCAATTGAGAGCACATGCTCAATACGCTTACCGCTCACACCTGTCCAAGCGCCCTCACGAACTGCACGAGCAAATTCATACATGCGATGCAAAACCTCGTGCACATCAGCCACCACATCTTGACCGTCAACCATGAGCGTACCAGCATCGCTCACCGGGCGTCTTAGCGCCGTATGGAGCACCGCACGGTCCTCAGTGGTATTGATATGCTCACCGGCAAACATGGCATCACGACGCTCTTCAAGCCCAACCGCACGCGCCAAGTCTGCCAGAAGGGTCACAGTCTTTGATGTCATAAGATTTTTAGATAGGTCAATATGCAAATTGCCTACATCAAAGCTCAGCTCTGAGGCGCGCTCTGGCTGCTCATCAAAGCACCGAGCAAGACTAAACTCCGAGCTTTTCAGCCTATCGGCATGCACTTGCAAAGCAGACCAAGCTGCAGTTTGTGTAGCATCAATAGGTTCTCGAACAGATGACATGCAAAACTTCCCTTCATGCTGTATGCGCCTCGTCTTTTAGGCGCGTGGTTCCTTTTCTATTCTAACGCCCTCGCGCTCAACAGAGAACGACGAGACCCCAACAAGTCGCTTGTTATCACGAGGCGGCAAACCAAATAAGGGAACAGCCAAGCGCGTATACAAGCCAAGCCATAAGAGCGCTGCCACAAAACCCGCCAAAACGTCACTTGCATAGTGCACGCCCAGATAGATTCTACTGATACCAATCATGAGGATAAGCAGGCTAAATGCTCCAGATAGCAAGACCCGCTGACGTTTATCTGCTTCATAGTGCCATATAAGCCAAACAATCAAACCAAAAAACGCCATAGACGCCATTGAATGACCTGATGGAAAGCTAAAACCAGTCTCTTCGATAAGGCGAAATCCAACCGGGCGCGGACGCTGTACTAGCATTTTGATGCCAACATTTAGTAGCACGGCAAGCCCAAGATTGATAGCACAACACCAACCCGGGCGCTTACCCGGGGCAAAAGCTGCAATGACCAGCAGCAGCACCATCAGCACAACCGGTGAGGCAAGCGCAGAAAATCCCTCCATAACCGGAGTGAGCCACGGTTGGCGCAACTTTGCCACAATCAATCCATATGCAAGGCTATCCATGCGAAGTACGTCATATTTATGCACCTGATAGAGCAGAAATAAAAATATGGCAGCAGAAACCACCATGATTAGCATGCGTGTATTAGCACGCACACGCGCCATAAACCCACGAGCGATGACGGGCATCTCAAGACCGGTCTTGTTAGGCTGACCTTCCATAGCACTCCTTTCGAGAAATCTCATTGTAATCCCAAATCATGTGTCCAGATGCAACACTACCATGCTTCATCGAATATATGTTCTCAAGAACATATGTTCGTGTATACTCATAACCAGGAGGATATATGACAACACAGCGGACTTATATTTGCATTGACCTAAAAAGCTTTTACGCTTCAGTTGAATGTGCTGATAGAGGGCTTGACCCTTTTACCACCAAGTTAGTAGTTGCCGACCCAACTCGCGGCGAAAAAACCATCTGCCTTGCCGTAAGCCCTGCCTTAAAAGCCTTAGGCATTTCTGGGCGACCACGCATCTTTGAGTTGCCACGCGGGATAAACTACATTAAGGCGCGACCTCGCATGCGCCGCTATATGGAGGTTTCAGCGCAAATTTATGGCATCTACCTTGAGTATATGAGTGCCGATGATATACATATCTATTCCATTGATGAGTGCTTTATTGATGCCACGTCCTATCTCAAGCTCTATCAAACCGATGCTGTAAGTTTTGCACAAACGCTTATGCATGCCGTGCTTGAGCGCACGGGCATTCACGCAGCGGCTGGCATTGGTGAAAACCTCTTTTTGGCTAAGGTGGCACTTGATATTACTGCCAAGCACACACCACAAGGCATCAGCGAACTCACGCCCGAGAGCTTTAGAAAACACATCTGGCCACACCGTCCTATCACAGATATTTGGGGCATTGGCAAAGGCATTGCCACACGTCTAGCTGCGTATCACGTGTATGACCTTATGGGGATTGCTGCGCTTAACCCAGATATTTTGTATAAAGAGTTTGGTGTTAATGCTGAATATCTCATTGACCATGCGCACGGGAAAGAACCGGTAAGCATTGCTGAGATTAAAGCCTATAAGCCGCGCGAAACCTCAATGGTAAGCGGACAAACCCTCATGCGTGATTATACCTATGACGAGGCACTGATTATTGTGCGTGAGATGCTGGATGCACAGGTATTATCACTTGTAGAAAAAGGCCTTGTAGCAGCCCAAATATCTTTATTTGTTGGCTATAGCAAGCACGGTTTAGCGCGCGCAGGAGCGTATATACCAACGCACGGCGGCGGACAGCGCAAGCTTTTACAAAAAACTAACTCGCGGCGGCGCCTCTGGGTGATTCTTGAATCCTTGTATAAAGAAACAGTCTCCCCTTCATGCTTAATTAGGCGTATCAGCATAGGTTTTAAAGGATTACTCCCTGAGACATATGCCGATGTTGATTTATTTACTGATATTGCATCTGAGGCGCGCGAACACAATCTTGCTCAGGTTGTCAACACCATCAAGGGGCGCTATGGAGCTAATGCGCTTTTGCGTGGTACCAGCTTTAAGCCAGGTGCCACCGGACGCGAACGCAACGAGCAGGTAGGAGGACACCATGCCTAGATATACACAAAACGGTCACGTGCGTGCCAACCGGGCATCACAATTTATGCCGTTTGCGGCACTCACCGGCTATCACGACCTTGCAAAGCATCAAGAAGCTCCCCTTGAATCGCGCCGTATTCCCACAGAAGAGCAGGCCGAGGATCTTTCTCGTACGGTTTTACAAATTGCGCGGGGTGATATGGTGGAGATTTGCTATTACCACCACAAAAGCTATATCACTAAACGTGGGATTATTGATGCCATTGAGCCAAGTTTTTACCGACTACGCCTAAATGGGGAACTTATCTTTTTTGACGATATTTGGTCAATTGTGCGTGACCCCACCTAACAACACCAGTCGAGCGCCGAAAATGCCCCAAAACTTTTTTGTAAACATACTTGACCAAGACCCCTCATGATGTGTAAGTTACCATTATCTAACAGATGCGATTTCAAAGGGAGGGGCAGACGTTTATGCAAAGCATTGATGCATCAGCACTTGAAGCAGCAATTGTTCGCAACGCTGCCCCCACTATCACAGGCATTATGCCAGCTAACCTCTTTACGTTTCCCGGACACTTTGTTGCTGCGAACACGCAATATAGTTCTGATAGCACTACCGCATCTGAGTCCACTATCACTGCAGCGAGCGAGGCACACACGGCGCGCGAAGCGCTCATCAAGGCGGTCATAAACTGGAATACAGCTTTGACACATACTGGCATTGAGCTCACGGTTCTCGTTTGGCGCAGCTGCGGAGCACTTATACTCATCTACCGGCGCAATGTACTCGAACGCTTCCTTGCTCAAACAAACATTCAACGAGCACTCAAGCAGGCCGGCTATCCCAGCACCACACTTGACGCGTGTCTTGGCGAAATGGCAAAGCGTCTTGCCGCGCGCGGCAAATGGTCAGTGAACGCCTATAGTTCAAACGGTGTGGGCAACTGCTTGTTAGGATATGCTCCACGCGAGCAAAACACCTGTGAGAACTGTACGCACCTGCGCTGCGCATTTCCTCATGAGATTGGATACTTTCTGGGGTATCCGCCGCACGACGT
Organism: Collinsella sp. zg1085; assembly: GCF_018889955.1. GTDB lineage: Bacteria > Actinomycetota > Coriobacteriia > Coriobacteriales > Coriobacteriaceae > Collinsella. The sequence goes on along the minus strand of NZ_CP076545.1, from coordinate 792,614 downwards.
TGAAAGCTTTATTACTGAAAAAGGTAAAAATTTTCGACTCTTGGGACCCTGGAAGGTCTACCATGACATCCCCCGCGCAGCGGCAATGTTTGCGCGTATTAGACAGTGCACCAACTGGTGCAAAGAACGCTATCAACGCGGCGACCGGTTGCACGAGCTGGTTCAAGCGTATGTATAGACGGTAACCATGGTCGCGCTGCGACCCAATCCGAAAGGACCTTGTATGAGCAAAGTAGCAGTTATTTTTTGGAGTGGCACCGGTAATACCGAAGCGCTCGCAGGCTTCATTGGAGACGGTGTTGCTGAGGCTGGTGGAGAGGCTGAGGTAATTCAGGTTTCTGACTTTGATACATCAAGTTTGGATGCCTACGATGCATTTGCCCTTGGTTGCCCGGCAATGGGTTCTGAGGAGCTTGAATATGATGAGTTTGAACCCTTCTGGAACGAAGTCAAAGGCGAGCTTGGCGATAAAAAGGTTGCCCTCTTTGGTAGCTATGAATGGGCTGACGGTGAGTGGATGGATACGTGGAAAGCCGATGCTGCTGATGCTGGCGTTAATGTAGTAGATACCCTCATCTGCTATGACGCTCCTGATGCCGAGGCTGAGGCTGGCGCAAAGACACTTGCCACCAAGCTGGTCTAAATTAAAATTGAGGAATCTATTGCCTCGTTTCTTAATTATGACGAGGCAATAGCTTTCAATACAGTTTGGGGTGGCAGCGTGTAGCGTTGCCACCCCATTGTTTGAACTTATTTGCTCGCCTCGAAACTCGCATCACGCAGGTAAATATAGGTAATGTCTTCTTCAGTATAGGTATCAAAGACACCAGTCACAGTCATCTCATTGCCAATTTCTGGATAATCAGCTGGATATGCTTTTTCCTCAGCAGAACTAAACTCTAAACCCGTGGTACAACAGCCAGTGGTATCCGTAATGAGCACGCCATAAAAACGACGACCATTATTGTCATAGCTATCAAAATTCCCTTTAATCTTGATTGTCTTGCCAATAAACTGATCACGATTTTGATTCATATAGCCTATCTGCGAAAAAATCATCATCGCATTGAGATGCGTTAGGTCAACGTTTACTCCGTCGGCAGAATCGGTAGGTGCCACCTGTAATTCAGGGTCTGGTAGTGGCCCCACGCCTTTATTTTGTTGCTCGGGTGCGCAGGCACTCAGCGCTAACGTTCCAAAAAGTGCCGCACAGCTTGCAAACAGCTGCCTACGGCTCAATGCATATTGCATCCAAGCACCTACCATATGTTTCATGCGCGCAATCCCCCTATCACAGATACCAGTGATGTGAGTAAAAATACCGCCGCATCAACACTTACGATAGTAGGACCTACTGGGGTTCCAGCTAAAATAGACACTAACATACCTAGCAAAGCACACAATACCGAGCATATGGCCGCAAAAATAGTTACACCCAAAAAGCTTTTGCAAACACGCATGGCAGACAGAGCGGGAAACACCACAAGAGCCGACACCAACAGCGAGCCGACAAGGCGCATGGATACCACTATAACCACACCGATAATGATTGCCATGACAAAATTCAAACGCTCAATCGCGATTCCTGAAACCCGTGCTGCATCTTCATCAAAAGAAGCAGCTAAAAGCTTTGGATAGAGCACCACAAAACTAATTACCACCATCAACGACAACATCGCACACCATATAACATCGCTCGCCGAAAGGGTAAGAATAGAAACAGACCCAAACAAGGTTGTACAAACATCGCCTGCCACGTTTGCAGAAGCTGAAAAGAGATTGATAACAATATAGCCAAAGGCAAGAGCTCCCACCGAGAGCATGGTAATAGCTGCATCACCTTTCACCTGTGCACGCGCACCACGACCTAACAGCAACACGGCACACGCAACGGTAACCGGCAGTGTCAAGAGCATTGAATTAGTAAGATGCACAACAGTTGCTAGAGAGAGAACACCAAAAGCTACATGCGAAAGACCGTCTCCTATAAACGAGAGCCGTCTGAGCACAAGGCTCGTTCCCAATAGCGATGAACACAGTGCAATCAATACACCAACTACCAGCGCATATTGTACAAAGGGGAATTGAAGATAGCTTATAAGCTGGTTTATTGCCCATTGCATGTCTTCCCACCTCCTGCCATCATCACTCGATACGTTTCAGCCTGCATATACGTTGGTGTAGCCCCCATAACAAGAACATGCGTTGCATGCTCGACCGCCGGTGCAACATCATGTGACACCATCACAATAGTGGTTTTTTGCTCATGCAGAGAATGTAGGAGCGCGTAAAGACTTGCCGCCGCCTCAGGATCGAGGCCTGTTGTTGGTTCATCAAGAACCAGCATATCTGAGTTCATACAAAGCGCACGCGCCAGCAACACGCGCTGCTGCTGTCCTCCTGAAAGGGTCTTAAATGATGTTTTTGCAGCGTCTTCCAGGCCAACCTGTGTCAAAGCGTGGTGGAGACGATGACGCTGCTCTGTACCTAAACGGAGCCAAAACCTGTGATGAGCTGCAAAACCCATTGCAACAACCTCTTGCACCGTAACCGGAAAATCATCTTGTATGCGTGCTCGCTGCGGCAAATAAGCGCAGCTTGTTTGCGCGCTATCACTATGTATCTTAAGGCTTCCTTCCAATGGCTTGGCAAGACCAACCAGCACTTTTAGAAAACTCGACTTACCTGAGCCGTTTGGCCCCACAATACTAAGATAGCTACCACGCTCAAGCTCAAAGTTTATAGGGCCAACAATGCGATGATGTCCATAACCCAGCACAAGATTTTGGCAAGAAACTACTTGCATAGTGTTCCTCCCTCTCTAAGCAAGTGCCGCTTTGAGTACCTCAAGATTATCCTTCATAGTCTTAAGATAGTTCGCACCAGCCTCGACATCTGCAGCAGTTGTTGACTGGAGCGAATCCATGACCGCAATCGTTTGATTTTTTGTCTTGGTATTCGCGCGCACCGTTTCTGCGATTGCTGGTGAAGCGTGTTCGATGGTTAACAGTGTTTTAAGACCAAGTTCATCGGTTTTATCAGCTAAGAACCGAATGGTCTCAAAACTTGCTTCAGACTCTGCCGAGCAACCCGAGAATGCTGCGTAGTAGCTCAGACCATAGTCGTCAACCAAATAGCGGAAGGGAAAGCGGTCGGCAAACAGAAGCGTTTTTTGAGTAGCTCCATCAACGGCTTTTTGATAGTCATCAGAAAGCTGTTGGAGTTCTTTATTGTATGTTTTTGCGTTGCGGGTATACATTTGAGCATGAGAAGGGTCAGCAGTACCAAGGGCGTTTGCAATACCTTGAACCAGATGCTGCGCATGCTTGAGTGATAGCCACACATGCTCATCATATTCTGCTTCGTCTTCATGCTCGTCAGCGTCTTGGTCGTGAGCATCATGATTGTCGTAGGTATGGTCTTCTTCGGCGCCATCATGGTCGTGGTCGTGCTCACCTTCCATACCCTCAACTGTTTCTTCGAGCTTAGCACGCTCTCCCATGAGCTCCATAAGATTTACCACGACCTGTTTTTTATTGCTCACCTGCTTCAATACGTCATTAACCCATTCGTCAGACTCACCGCCCACATACACAAACACATCGCTCTCGACAATTTTTTTAATATCTGCAGCGCTTGGCTTATAACTATGAAGGTCAACTCCGTTATCTAGCAACATTGATACCTCAGTGTTGTCGAGCTGCTCTCCTAAGATATTTCTTATCCAGTCATACTCGGGGAAAATAGTAGTTACAACTTTTAGCTTTGCTGAATGCTCTGCAGAAGCAGAGCCAGACATAGCTGCTGGGTTTTTCGCGTTTGAGCAACCGCTCAAGAGTCCGAGAGATAGGCACACGACGGACACGAGTGCCAGAATAGTTTTTTTCATATGAGAATCCTTTAGCTGATTTAGAGCTTTGTTTAGCGTATCTAAGAGATATTTGTTAGGTATAACAAGCGTATATCAGCTGTTCAAGCGCACCTTGAGCACAATCGGCGTAAGCGGGCTTGTTATGAGTGCATAGAAGCGGCAAAGCCAAGCTGGGTACATAATCTTGAGCGCAACACAAAGACCCGCGCAGGCTATAACCGCGTGGCTCATGAGCTTTGCTATAAGCACCATCTCAGCACAGACATGACAGCCCGCGCCCGTACAAACGTGATGAGATTCAAGTCCCACAAAAACAGCGGAGGTAAACATGCTTAGCGCAAGTATTGCTACCAGCACATATGCCACCATGCTAACTACCGTATTGCGTGCAAAATCCTGCGCGCCAACAAAGACCAAACCAAGCTTGCGCTTGATTGCACCCATAAGCTTGCCGCTGGCAAAGCCTATGCATCTTTGTTGAGCTGCCATCTGCACTGTGCATAACCTTTCTTGTTGAGCACAACACGCCTTGTTATTATCACACAGCATTGCATGAGCGCTCCTATATTCAGTGAAAGGACAGACTATGTTGTGATTGCTTGCTGAGATGCGCGCAGCGTATCAAAAACAGCACGAGCAACAAGCATAGAAACACCTGGCACCTCTGCAATTTCTTCTACCGAGGCCGCTTTTAGACGCTTCATCGACCCAAAATGTTTCATTAATGCACGTTTGCGAGCAGGACCTACACCTGACACCTCATCGAGCACCGAAACCGTCATTGCTTTATCGCGCAGTTCACGGTGAAAGGTGATTGCAAAACGATGAGACTCGTCGCGTACCTGCTTGATAAGATACAGTGATGCCGAGCCGGTGGGCAAGACCACCGGAGTATCATCCCAGGGTACAAAAACCTCTTCATCGCTTTTTGCAAGACCGCAAACCGGAATGTCTAAACCCAGCTCTTTTAACTGAGAAATAGCAGCCGAAAGCTGCGGCTTGCCACCGTCTACCACAAGCAAGTCAGGGCGCTTTCCAAAGCGTTCATCTGCCATGCGCTCTGGAGCAAAACGTCTTCCTAATACCTCTTGCATGGAAAGAAAGTCATTTGCCTCGCTCAGTTCAGCTTGAATCTTAAAGCGACGATACTGGGAGGTATCAGCTCGTCCGTTGGTAAAGACCACCATAGATGCAACGGTAAATGCGCCATGCAAGGTTGAAATGTCAAAACATTCAATACGCATAGGTGCTTGAGGCAGTGCCAATGCACTTTCAAGTTGTAACAAGGCCTGATTGGTGCGCTCATCAGCATAGCCGGTTCGCATCATGTAGCGCATAAGAGCGTGGTGCGCATTGCGCTCGCAGGTCTCCATGAGATGGTGTTTCTCACCGCGCTGAGGGCGATGAATGCGAGTAGAACGCCCACGTTTTTCTGTGAGCCACTGAGCGATTACATCAGCGTCAGGCAAATCAATACCTACATCAATTTCTGCTGGAATATCAGCCGTTTCTTCGTAATAGCGCTTAAGAAAGCCCTCAACAAGCTCAACTTCGCTAACATCAAAACCCTTGTTGAGAATAAACTCAACTGAGCGAATCGTGCGTCCTTCGCGCACACAAAACACGCAGGCACCAGCAATTGTTTCTTCACGATAAAAGCCCACAAGGTCAATATCTATTGAGGAGGCAAAATCGACCTGCTGCCGGTCGTCCAAACCACGCACCACATCTAAGCGGCGCTTGATGCGTCCCGCGCGCTCAAAATCAAGCTCTGATGCTGCTAGCTGCATTTCATCGGTGAGCTCATGCACTACCTCTGAGCGGTGCCCCGATAAAAAGTGCTCAACACGCCGCACGATTTGTTTATACTCCTCCGGTGTGCAGGCTCCTACACAAACCCCAGGACCCCGCCCTACATGATAATCAAAACACGGTCGACCCTTTTGTGCGCATATCATCTGTATTACCTGAGCATCTTCTAGTTGACGCTCAAGCATACGGCGCACACGTCGCCACTCAGCGCAGGTAGCAGAACAAATAGGAATAACCTTGCGCAGGGTATCAATAGTTTCTCTCGCTGCTCGTGAGTCGGTATACGGACCAAAATAGCGTGTATGAGACTTATGACGCTCGCGCGTATACTTTATCGCCGGAAACATATCCCCTTTTGTAAGGGCAATATAGGGATAGGACTTATCGTCTTTGAAGTCCACGTTAAAGTAAGGGTGATATTGAGCAATTAAATTACGCTCAAGTACCAAAGCCTCATGCTCGGTATCAACTACCAGATAATCAAAGCTGGCAACCAGCTGCATCATGAGGGGGATTTTCTCGCGGTCATCAGAAAGCGTTACATATTGACGCATGCGGGCACGCAAGTTTTTTGCCTTGCCAACATAGATTACTTCACCCTCGGCATTGCGCCACAGATAGCAACCAGGGTCCGTTGGAACCTGTGCCACCTGCTCAGCAAGCAATGACAAATCACCAGGCGTTGCCGTGCGCGCAGCAACAATTGATTGCACAGGCAGGCCTTCTTTATTAAGACCTTGCGAGATAGATGTATCCATTGCAAAGTCCTCCCCAACCATACAATCTAGCTAACCCCAACCTGCTTACCGCCACTATCCCATACATAGCGCTTGAATTTGCGAATTTGGTTATAGTACATAAGCGCTGCCCAAAAACGTTGCTCCAGGCCGTCTGCATGATAGTACAGCGGAAACCGAGCCTTACGGTTGCGATAAAACGCAAGCGCACGCTCACGCAACTCGGGGTCTTGCACGGTTTTTTTAACCACAATAGGAGGCACGCACGCATACGCAAAAGGCGCATCTGCTGCTCCCCCATGGATAACCTTGCCCAAAACAAACTCTTCAACAATCAAGCGGACAAAATCAACGCCGCCAAGCGTGGTATAAAACGAATTGCGTCCAGGGCGCGTATTAACCTCAAAGAATTTATACTGCTTATCACGCGGGTCATATTTCACGTCAAAATTAGCAAAACCCCGATACCCCACATGTTTAAGCAAACGGCAAGCATCATCGAGTGCACTATCAACCCGCTCAGATAAAATGAGCACCGGATTTCCGATTGCATAGGGTGAATGATCTTGTAAAACCACCTGTCCTGAGCAGGTCATCTCAGGCTCACCTTGTGCATTGGTAAAAATGCTCAGCGTGCGCAGTCCATCGTCACCACCCGGAATAAATTCCTGAATGATAAGCTCGCGGTCATAGCTTGAGGCCTTTAATGCCTCAAAAATACGTGTTAACTCCTGTGGAGAATCAACCTCAAAGATTTTTTTCTTGCCAGCAAACTCAGCATAGTGATAGGTAGCTGAATTAGATGGCTTTGCAATAAGCGGATAGCTAAACTCCTCTGCAGGAATGATTGTATCTGGATGAGAGCAATCAAAAGACCAGGTTTTGGGATAGGGAATATGCAGCTCTTCGCAAAGCTCGTAGAAATACTCTTTTTGCGTGAGTTTATCAAGCAGTTCAAAATCGATATATGGGACATGAAACCAAGCGCTCAGCGTCTCTTTGTGTTGAGACAAAAGGCGAGCATACCAGTCACCCGAGCCTACCAAGAGTCCAACTTTGCCCTCAGCTGCAATCTCTTGACCGAGCTGCTCAAGATAGCTCAATAAAAATGCCGACTGCTCGATGTCTGGACCAAGCGTGCGATAATCAGAAAAGCGACTTTTTGAGGTTGCTTTTACCTCATCGGCAGCTAAAACGATTGAGCGCAAACCATAGAGTTCATGAAACTCACGCACAAACGTATAGCCGAGAATATCTGCTCCTAAGACAACCGGGACGAGCGAGGTTTGAACCTCATGCTCGTCCCGAAGCATTCTAACCATGAATGAAGTACTCCTCATGCGCTCGGATTATGACAGCCTAAATGGGTGAGCCACCACCGCAGAAACCACCATCAAAGGTTACGCCCGTAATAACTACGCCCTGGCCATAACCATTAGCGTGCACAACCTGACCGCCACCAATGTAGATAGCAACGTGATAGATGGTACCACCCTGCTGATAGAAGACCAAATCTCCTGCGCTTAAAGAAGAGGTCGAGGTTTTGAGATTGCCAGCAGCAACCACCCGCTGATACTGAGCACGCGATGAATGTGGGATTGAAATACCGGCCTGCGCGTAGGCATATTTGGTTAGACCTGAACAGTCAAAAGAAACACCTGGGTTTGAAGCACCATACGAATATGGCAGACCAAGCTGTGCCTTTGCAGCAGAAATGATGGTAGACGCAGTACCGCCATCAAGACTTGTTGCAGAGCTTGAGCCGCCTGAACTTGATGTACTTGAGTTTGAGCCTGTAGCAGCGTTGCTGGCACTCGTATTTGACTGCGCAGCAGGGCTTGCATTGTTACCTGGTGCCAAAGCTGTACCCTGAGCAGGCGCGGCAGTTTGCGAGGCGGTGTTTGCCTGTTGAGCTGCAGCCTGAGCCGCTGCCTCAGCACGAGCCCGCTGCTCAGCAGCCTTAGCCTCACGCTCGGCTGCAAGCGCCGCCTGCAGCTCAGAGGATAGGCCGTTAACGTAAGACTCAGCCTCTCGTTGAGAAGCCTCTAGCGCTTTTGCGGTTTTGAGCTGCTCTTCATGCAAGTCTTTAAGCTCTTGCTCTTTTTTACTAAGTTCATCACGCTGGGTGTTGAGTGCGCTCACCAACTCATTAACCTCGTTAATTTTGTTATTGTTTGCCTCAGCTGTACGATTGGCATAAAACAAACGAGAGGTAAGCTCACTAAAATCTCGTGACGAGAACAAAATATCAATCAGCGTAGTTGCGCCATCTTTATATTGACCGCGCATAATATCGGCAACAGAACCCTGAGCCTGTTCTGCTTTTGCCTCTTTGGCGGCAATCTCGGCTTTAAGCGCCTCAATTTGGTCGGTGGTTTCTGAAAGCTGATACTCAGTTTCTTCTGCCTGAGCAGCAGCAATTTCAAGATTACGGCTAAGAGTATCAAGCTTTTTTTGAGCCTCAGCAAGCTGTGAGCTCAACTGTGAGCTAGAAGCAGTCTCTGCATAAGCAACAGGTGCTATCGGGCTAACAAAAGCCATCAAACCCGCAAGAACAGCCACCGGAACAACACGGCGGCATTGAGTGGTACGTTTCATCTACGTTGTTTCCTCTCTGCAAAACGCATCGAAAGAATTTCTCATATGGTACCAAGTCTTACCCATATTGGTAAGCCCGATTGCGCGGGTACTTCAAACTTTAAGAGACCTCAACGAGATATTCAAAGAGACTCCATACCTAACAAGGTCTGCGCTACCCTATTGCGCACTTGCCTTTTGCCGTGCTGAGCGCGGCAATATCCGTGCAAAGAGCGCATCAAAAAACGGTGCTTCTGATTTGCCAAGCACCGATGCCAGGCCAAAGCTTACCACGAGCGAAAGTATTCCTGATGGAGCTGCATAGAGCAAACCTCGCATAACCGTGCTCGCAGGACCCAGAGTTGTTGTGAGTCCTTGCAGAACAGCCCAGCCCGCAAGCGCACCTAAAACGCCAAAAGCTAAGGCATATACGGACGAGATAAGCATACGTTTTATGCCAAGTTGACCTAACTGCATGCGCAAGCGCAACATGGTAACCAAATCTATAATGCCAAAATATATAAGCGAGCTTAAAGGCACGAGGTACAACCCAAATATAGGCGTGCCCAGTATGCAAACAGCAATTTGCACCACAGCAGCAATGCAGGTTGCAAAGGCATAAAACTTCATGCTTAACATTGCTGAGCAAACCTTTTGAAGGTAGCTAGATAAACCATAAAATGGCAGCGTCAAACCTAAAACTGCAAGATAGGTACTCGTTGCATCAATTTCATCAGCTGAAAATGAATTGCTTGCAATAATTGCAATAAGCGGGCGAGCAAAAACAAAGAAATACAAGCTAAATGGTATGAGGGTAAAGAGGATTTTACTCGCGCCACGCGCAATGCCGCCTATAAAAGAGGCTAGGTCATCTTGGGCAAAATAAACCGAAAGCTCGGTGAACATCGTAATTGAAATGGGGATTGCAAAGATAGAAAAGGGCAGTGCATACCAGACGCGCGCATAGTAGCTCATGGCTGCACCTGTTTCGGTAACCGATAAAATACTGCTCGACATAACAGCAGTGGTAGGATATGCAACAAGTGTAACAACGAGCGTTGGCAAACCGATAGACAGGGTATCTCTAAGGGCGGGGTCTCTAAAGTTAATGCGTGGGTAAAAGCGAATACCGTGCTTTCTCAGAGCTGGAACCTGTATAAATGCCTGTACAAACACCCCAAGTGGGTTGCCAATAGCAAGAAAGAGAACCGCTTGTTGTACCGGCATAGCACCCGAGCGCGTAACATAACCAAACAGCACAAAGGACGCAATAATGATGATGTTATTAAAAATGGGTGCTACGTTGCTCCAGAGATAATCGCGCTCAGCATTAAGAACACCCGAAAAAATAGATGACAATGCATACAGCACAATCTCAACAGCAAACCAGCGGAAGAACCAAACCGCCTGCGCTGCATCAAAGCTATCAGAGGCTCCCGCCGATTGTGTCCAGATGATAGGGCCGGCACATATAAACGAAATGACCGTTAACACAATCATAGCCAGAAGCACAAAGGATAAAAGATTTGAAGCATACGCCTGTGCACCCGGTTTTCCCATTTTCTCGCGCACTCGAATATACACCGGCAAAAACGAGGTAATAAGCATACCGCCTGCAACCAGCTCATACATAACATTAGGCATCTGATCTGCGAGGGTATAAACACTTGCAAGCGCCGTAAGACCCAGTGCCCACGATTGAGCCGATATGCGTAAAAAACCCGTGATACGACTGATAATAACCAGAAAGCTAACAAGACGCGATGACTTATCAGCGCGGGCTTCGCTCACTTGAGCTGCTGTTTGCGATGCAGCATGTGCATCCGTCTGCTGCCCCGCTAGCTCTGTAGCAGGTACAGGCTTTGCTTGTGTAGAAAACACCTCATCTGAGCGTGGTGTCTGAGCTTTAACAGACACATGAGAAAGCCTTTGCGCTTCCTGCTGAGCGTCAAGGGGGACACTGCTTGAATTTGCCGCCGCCGAACCGATTGGTAGGGAGCTCGCACCAGCTTGAGCAGCACGCATAAAAACAGCCGTATCATCGGGCGAAATACGGTGCGCGCTCTGAGATGCAGCGGCTATAAAAACTGAGGTTTCATCAGGTCGTACGCCATGAGGAAAGCTCGGTTGAGGGGTTCGCGTTGATTCTTGTACTAAGTGCGACGCACTCGTCAGCTCGTCCGCTGCCGCTTGTGAAACATCAAGCCGTGGCAAGCTCTGAGCAAGCGTTTCACGAACCGGCTGCGAAGACCCATGCATAGCATGCACAGCTCCAAGAGTTTTTTGCGGCACAGCAAAATGGGCTCCCCTATTTGTATTGTTTGGATTCATTTATTCCTCCGCAGAAATTGCAGCGAGCTGTGCTTGGCAAAAGCGAACAAGGTCTTGAGGGGACAACTCAAGCTGGTAGCCGCGCTTGCCTGCCGACACAAATATAGTATCAAAGCGCTGACATGAGCAATCAATAAGGGTCAACATCGCGTGTTTCATGCCTATAGGCGAACAACCTCCGCGAATATAGCCCGTTACCGATAGCAGCTCACTCAAGGGAAGCATCGAAAGTGATTTAGCGCCTGCTGCGCGGGCAGCAGCTTTAAGATTAAGCTCGTTACCAACAGGAACACAACAAGCTACATATTCATGCGTATTGGCAACACAGACAAGCGTCTTAAATACCTGCATGGGATTCTCTCCCAGCTGCTCAGCAACATCTACGCCCGAGATATGGTTTTCATCAACCTCATAGCAGTGGAGTTTATACACAATACCTGCGCGATCAAGTTCGCGCATAGCATTAGTCTTTTTTACTGCGTGATGAGCCATACAACCTCTCTCATACTATGAACGCATACTATGCAAGCACATGTGGTGAGCTAGCATACTATGTGCGCTATCCATACTAGCGCAGTCTGTGCAAACCATAGGATTTTTACGAATAGAAAGCACTCAACACGGCATAAACAAATGCAAATTTGTAAGCGTGCAACAAAAACGCCTCATAGGTCTAAAACCCATGAGGCGCACGTATAACACGAGCAAAAACCCAAGCAGGCGTGATTAGTTACGCATCAAGAGCCTGACCGAGGTCCCACAAAATATCATCAATATCCTCGGTGCCAATTGAGAGACGAATGGTTGCTTCGGAAATTCCTTGGTCTTCAAGCTCTGCCGCCGTTAGCTGGGAGTGCGTCGTTGTTGCCGGATGAATAGCCAAGCTCTTTACATCAGCAACATTTGCTAGCAGTGAGAAAACCTGCAGTGAGTCGATAAACTTCCATGCAGCTTCTTTGCCGCCTTCAATTTCAAAAGTAAAGATAGACGCTCCACCGTTGGGGAAATAGCGCTCATACAGCTCATGGTCGGGGTGATTGGGCAAGCTTGGATGATTGACCTTAACAACACGCGGATGCTGCGACAAAAACTCAACCACTCGCTTAGCATTTGCAGCGTGGCGGTCCAAACGCAGCGACAAGGTTTCTAAGCCTTGCAGCAAAATCCAAGCATTGAATGGTGAGATACAGGGGCCCTCATCGCGTAGCAAGATTGCGCGTACATAGGTAACAAAGGCAGCAGGACCTGCAGCATCAACAAAGGAAACTCCGTGATAGCTCGGGTTACCATCGGCAATCAACGGATACTTTCCGCTCGCACGCCAGTCAAAATTTCCGCCATCAACAATAATGCCGCCCAAGCTTGACCCATGTCCGCCAATAAACTTAGTTGCAGAGTGAACAACAATGTTGGCACCGTGCTCGAGTGGACGGAACAGATACGGCGTACCAAAGGTATTATCTACAACTACGGGAATCTGATACTCTTGTGCAATCTTAGAAATTGCATCGACATTAGGAATATCTGAGTTGGGGTTACCAAGCGTCTCTAAATAAATCACCTTGGTATTATCTTGAATAGCATGTGATACCTCTTCAAGATTATGAGCATCAACAAAGGTGGTTGTAACACCAAATTGAGACAGCGTATGCTCAAGTAGGTTATAGCTACCACCATAGATAGTTTTTTGAGCCACTACATGGTCACCCGCCTGAGCAAGAGCCTGTAAGGTCAAGGTAATAGCTGCCGCGCCTGACGCCAGAGCCAAACCGGCAACACCGCCCTCAAGAGCAGCAACGCGCTCTTCAAGAACGCCCTGAGTTGAATTGGTAAGACGGCCATAGATATTGCCTGCATCTGCTAGACCAAAGCGATCGGCGGCGTGCTGAGAATCGCGGAATACGTAGCTCGTGGTTTGATAAATTGGCACCGCGCGAGCATCGGTTGCAGAATCGGGTTGCTCTTGTCCAACATGAAGCTGAAGCGTATCAAACTTAAACTGGTGCTCAGGATTGTTAACAAAGGTGCTCATAGTGTTCTCCTAACGAGATTGTTGTAACGTGTGAACCTATACTCCCGGCCAGATGCGTTACACAACTCAAGCAGGCAACGCTAATGGAGACACCGTACAAGGAGTGCTCCGGTGTAGGCAGGCCGAGAGCTCGGCATTCGCATCATCATGAGCGTACGCGCTGTCATTGCTGCCTCCTTAGTAAACCAGGATGGGATATGAAACCCTTAACTCTGTAGGGAATAAGGTATATAAAAGTGCGCTTGCCGTCAACTCCTGTATGCCCTGTGTTTCAAATTCGTTACCGTATGCCGTTTCTCCAGCTACACGGTGGTGTAGGTTGAGCCGCCATGCCGTCGACGTATCTTTATAAGGTTGAAACGCCCAGCATAGCCCACAGCACAGCATGCTCGCTACATTTCAGCTCGAAAACCTGTATCAACGAGCAACTCATCTCCATCAGCGGCTTGCGTGGCCAGACTATCACAGCGCTCATTGAGCGGATGACCAGCATGCCCTTTCACCCAAACAAAACGTACCTCATGCTGGTTCATAACAGCAAGCAATCGTTTCCATAAATCAACATTTTTGACCGGTTGTTTTGAGGCTGTTTTCCACCCCTTTGCCTGCCACGCATCAATCCAGCGCTCAGTAAATGCCCGCACGACATATTGTGAATCTGAATGCACCACAAGCTCACACGGTTGTTTAAGCGCCTCAATGGCGGCAATGACTCCCATAAGCTCCATGCGGTTATTTGTGGTGCACTGATAGCCACGTGACAGCTCAAGCATGTGTGTTTTACCCGATGGGCTCTGATAGCAAAGCACCGATCCGTACCCCCCACGCCCCGGATTACCGCGCGCGGCACCATCAGTATATATATCAACCCGCATGATGTGCTCCATGCTCTTCTGATATTGACATATCGCTTTGCTGATGAGAGGCTTGGGTATAAATGCGTGAGTTTTGATGAGGTGAAAAGAGCTTTGTCGTTTTTTGAGCGGTAGTCTCCGTGTGATGAGCTACAGACTCTGTATGCGCAACAAACTGTTGCTCTCTATCGATAAACATCAAGGCAAAGGCAAACATACACATAATTGATGCCACGAGCATTGCGCGCTCAGCAAACATATCCACACAGAGGTTTCCAAGAACCGCCCCTAAAACAAAGGTCAAAATAACCCCAAAATACAGGAGCGCTCGCTCAAGATAGCGCTTTTTATGCGTAAACACGTAGCTGTCAACACTTTGTAAACAGCTACGTAGGTTTCCAATGCACATAGTAGTGGCAATGGAGTGTCCATGAATTGCCCGAAAACTTTCAACCTGCATGCCACAGGCAAAGGATGTTAAGCAATTTGCGACCAGATTGGCCTCAGGAGCTAAAAAAGCCACCAGCGCCAAAATAAGCGCTTCTGCAAGCACAACAATTTGTCTCCAGTGTATGGTGCGACCAAGCCTTGTACGCACAATATCAGCAACAACAATACCTACCCCAAAGGAGAGCACTGGCATTAAAAAGCGCGTGCTCAAAGCTATATTTCCTTGTGAGAGATGAACCCCCATAAGTAGCAAATTGCCGGTCTGTGCGTTGGCAAAAACACCTCCCCGCCCGATATAGGAGTAGGCATCCATGAAGCCACCTATCAGCGATAGCACAATTCCCAATTCAATTGAGTCTGATATTTGGCGAGCGCGTTCCATAACATCTGTGCTTTCTTGCTAGTTTTCTAAAACCAACGGCATAGCTGCCTTGCTGTTTATGCGCTTAAATGCGCGGACAAACATACGAAACCCAAGTGCTGTAATAATGACTGACACCACAAAGACTCCTATATCTCCCGCTGGAGCAAGCAAATTGGCAAGACCTTCAAGGAAAAATGAGCTTGCATTAACAGCAAAATGCAAGCAAACAGAAAGCCAAAGCTTGCCGCTTTTTAGGTATACCCAACCCAATACAAGTCCAAGAACTATCGCATAGCTCGACTGAACTATATTTCCATGAAGGAGACCAAACAAAACTGCCTGAATGCACATTGCTCCTAACAATGCATACTTTGTATGGCGCGGCAAAACGAGGTCTGGCGAAGGCTTCGCCAGAATAGCTTCAAGTGGCTCGGTCGCTACCTCCTCCAGCTCTGTCGCCGATAGAGGTGGTTGAGGCTCAGTTCTGGGCAAGCCCGTCTCTGGCGTGGCTACTGATGGCTCTATGCTATTCACACGGGATTCAGATGTAGAAGGCGGTTCAGACATAGCTGGAATATGCATCGGTGCTGATAGCGTAAACTCAGGCTCTTGATGAACCGCATGTATCTCACCAATCTGGGCACCCTCAGGTGGGTGTGGCAGCCCCTCAGTTTGAGAAGTATCGCCCTCATTTCTTGAGGTTCTCATACGCATATCTTTTGGAACAAAGGGCGCCAAGGCGCGTAAAGCATACTCAAACATAAGGCCTCGGCACGTCACTTCTTCAAGAATGGGTGCCAGCAGTGCCGTTGAGAGCACTGTTATTATATCGGTGCCCGTACCCAAGTCTTCCATATGCCTTGCATAGTCTTGGGCAAGGTGTGGAAACTGAGATAAAACAAGCCCTAACACAAAGGACATCAAGAGCTGTATACCTACGCCAGCAATTAAAATACCTACAACAGCTGCACCAATCTGTTTCATGCTTACGTGCTGGGCATATAAATGAATAAATGCATGGCGACGCATTCGTTTCCAGATAAGCCACAACACGGGCACTGCAAAAACTTGCCCAGCAAGAGCAGCGCGCATCTGGGCATCGGACGACAATAAAATCTCAGTGACGCTCACGGTATCCAAGCTTGAACGCACTTCAAAAACTATTGTCCAAATGTAATAACCAAGTCCCATGAGCGTTATCATGAGAATGCCTATTAACAAACAAAGTGTAAGCCAGCCAACACGGCCAAGCATAGAACGTGGATACCGTGGCTGAATTGATACTGAAGAGGCTTGCTCGTGTTTTGACATAGCGCTACCAGAAGCAACGTTTACAGAAGTATTATGCATCTGTTCAGCAGACATAAACCATATCCTTTCACGCAACCACCGAGCGATACCTGCGCCTTCTCGTGCTTTCATTATCGCTAGAGCGAGTGCGCCTCTGATGATACGACACAGGTGTGCTTGCAGATGAACTTGCTCGCTCGGTTCTCCGCCGAAGCACGCCTGCGGGTACACCGCTTTGAGCATAACGCTTTTCAATACGTGCTGCGACCTGCTCACGGCGACGTTTTTTCTCCTTTTTACCCGCAATCCGTGCTTTTGGATGGCGATACGGGTCAATTACAACAGGATGCTCACCGCAATCAACTAAGCCATCACCCGAGACATCAAGCAGCTTTGCTGTCTTTTTCATAAGAGCTTCAATATCATAGAAGTCATCAATATCTTGCTCAGTCACAATCGTTAACGACCACCCCAGCTCACCCGCACGGCCTGTTCTACCAATGCGATGAATATAATCCACCGGCTCTTCTGGAACGTCAAAGTTAACAACATAGTTCACGCCATGAATATCAATACCACGAGCAAGTACATCAGTTGCAACCAAGACTTCAATGCGTCCTCTTTGAAACTCGTCCAGGGCTCGCTCACGCTGCGCTTGGCTTCTATCACCATGAATTGCCAAACTACGTATACCGGCGCGAACAAGACGCTTACACACAGTATCTGCACGTCGTTTAGTTCGACAAAATACAATTACATGTGAGCTACCAAAGCGCTTAAGCAGCTGCGGTAAGACTCTGTTTTTTGCCTCAAGCGAAACAGGCAATATAAACTGTTCCACGGTTTCAGCCGTTGATGTACGCGGAGCAATCTCTATGTGCACGGGATTATGTACGAGATTTTTTATTGACCCAATTGCGGCATCGTCAAGAGTTGCTGAAAAGAGTAGCGTCTGGCGTGTTTTAGGCACAGCGTGTACGAGCCGTTTTATGGTAGGCAAAAAACCCATATCGAGCATGCGGTCTGCTTCATCAAGTACCAAGGTTTGCACCTGGTCAAGCTTGCATGCTCCTTGCTCAAGCAAATCTTCAAGGCGACCCGGTGTTGCAACTAAGATGTCACAGCCACGCTTAAGAGCGCTGCGCTGCGGGTTATACGACACGCCACCAACCACAGTAACGCTGCGGTGTCCCGTTCGCTTTGCAATAACTCGGCAGTTTGTTTCAATTTGTGATGCAAGCTCACGCGTTGGAGTGATAATAAGCGCTTGAGGGCCAAACTTTCCACGTTGCCGATAAGCTTTATGTGATAAAGGTTCTAAGCGCGCAAGCGTTGGAAGAAGAAATGCCGCTGTTTTGCCAGTTCCTGTTTGCGCTGCGGCAAGCACGTCTGCCCCACTGAGTGCTGCAGGAATTGCAGCTTCTTGCACGGGTGTAGGGCTGGTATACGCCAAATCAAAAACTGCTTGAAGCATAGGGCCTGTCAGTCCAAGCTCCTCAAATGATGTTGTTGTATCAGGTGCTGTATAGGTAGATGTTGATGATGCTTGTGTTGTCATATATACATACGTTTCTAACAGAAGTAATAGAGCGGGAGAACACTGATGATAGTCTCCCGAAACATGCAAAAACCGCCCCACGTCGTGAGACGGTTTTGTTGCTCATATACGATGTGCATATAAACGCTACACCTTGAGATATCGGCGCATAGCAATAGCCGATCCAAACAGACCAATAAGCACACCGAGCAAAATCAAAGCGCCATAGGTCATGAGATAGAGGTTATAAGGTACCTCCATCTGAAAAAAGGAAATACCCTGCTGAATCTTAGGAAACAAGAGATTGCGAACCAACTCAAGGGCACCAATCGCAAAAACAGAACCCAAAATTGCCTGAATAACACCTTCGGTAACAAAAGGCCCGCGGATAAAGCCGTTTGATGCACCTACCAATCTCATGATGGCAATCTCGCGGCGGCGAGCAGTAATAGAGAGGCGAATGGTATTGTTCATAAAGATAAAGGCAACAAAGGTTAGAAGCGCCACCAGAACAACCGCGGCGATGCGAATATAGTTAGTCACCTGGAACAAGCGACCCACCTCTTCACGCCCGTACACGATTGAAGAGTTAACATCGCCCCCATCAGCAATTTGTTGGAAGCTCGAATTTTCACGCAATTTAGCTGCTGTGCTTTCAACCTGAGAGGGCTCTTCCATCTCAATGGTGTACGAACGAGGCAGCGGGTTTTCGCCGTCAAGCGCAGCAATGGTTGCATCCGCCTTACTTGCGGTTGATTTCTTATATTCAGCGAGTGCGTCCTCTTTGCTCTTAAAGCTTACCGTCTTTACATTATCCCAGCTTTTAAGCTCGTTCATAAAACGCTGAACAGCATCATCAGAGGCTGCATCGTCCAGATAGGCGTTGATAGAAACTTGGCTCTCAACACCTCCGATAATGGAGTTCACCATGCTTGAACCCACAATAAACAAGCCAATAATAAACAGCGACAGGAAAATGGTAATTACAGCACCCACCGACGTTGTGAGATTGCGTGCAAAATGGCTTCCTGCCTCGCGAATAGAATATCCCAGATTAGAAGGTGCCATAGTTTCCGTAGCCTCCCCTCTCCTGGTCACGAATTACCCGACCGCCTTCAAGTGCAATAACGCGGCGATGCATTGAATCGACCATCTCACGGTCATGCGTGGCAACGATAACGGTGGTACCCGTACGATTGATGCGCTCAAGCAGCTTCATAATGCCAAGCGAAATAGCCGGGTCCAAGTTACCGGTTGGCTCGTCACAGATAAGCAACGGTGGACGATTAACCATCGCACGCGCAACCGATACACGCTGCTGCTCACCACCTGAGAGCTGATCGGGCAAGGAGTTCATCTGATCGCCCAAGCCCACCAAGCGGAGCACCTCAGGCACCTGTGCACGAATAACGCCACGAGGCTTGCCTATGCATTGCAAGGCAAAGGCTACGTTTTCATAGGCAGTCTTATTGGGCAAAAGCTTATAGTCCTGAAAGACTGCACCAATTTGGCGGCGTAAAAACGGAATACGACGATTTTTGATGCGCATCAAATCTTGACCAGCAACAATTACGCGACCAGAGCTTGGTTTAACATTGCGCAACAAAGTATTGAGCAGCGTTGTTTTGCCTGAACCCGAGTGACCTACCAAAAAGACAAACTCGCCGGGATAAATCTCAAGGTTAATGTCGTCAAGCGCTGGTTTGTTGGGCTGCGCCGAATAAACCTTGGTGAGATGCTCGACAAGAATAACAGGCTCCATGCCGGCCTTGCGAGCTGCCTCACGCTGAGAGGGCTCGGCGTTGCTGGTAGACTGAGACCGCACCGGTGCAAACACCGTTGTAAAGTCAGGGCTCTCAAGCGCTGCATCAAGGTCTGCAACCTGGCGACGCTCGTCCATATCAGAAGACAGCGTTGCCGCACCATCACGGGTACGAAAACGCTCATCATCGATATCTGAGGGGTTACGAGAGGTCTCTGCGTGCTCTGCCGACATAAAAACATCAGCATGAGAGGTCACAGGAGCGAGCGGATCGGGAATCCTGTGTGCTGCCTGAGAAGCCGCAGCAGTGGTAAATGTGGTATCCGAAGTAGGAGTTTCAGAGCTTTGCATCTCTGGCATCGGTGCTGGTGCAACCGATTGCTCATCCCCGGATGTACGGAAGTGGTTACCCACTTGGCACTCCTTCGTGTCGTACGTTTGAAGCTTTATGAGCTAATACATTCTAGCAGCTATGGCGTCATTGCACATAAACACCGTAGTTGAGTATGTTTAGGCAGCATGTATAGCTCAAGCTAGCTTACTAGATTACCGTTACGCGCCCCTTATTTCCAATAATAGTTTTTACCTCAGCAAGCAAAGGAATGCTCTTTGCATTGACCCGGGTTGGAATTTCGGCACGCATGGTTTGACCATCATGTTGCTCAACAAACAGCTCCACGCGATCCCCGCCCGGATTTGTAGAAAGCACTGTAGCCAAACGCGCCATATTTTGTTGCGAGAATCTGTTGCTTGGCACCATGATTTCAAAAACGCGGGGTCGATTTGCTTCCTCGTTTAACTCTAGCGGCAGAACCTCTTGTGCAATAATTTGGTCACCGCGATCGCTTCGCTCTAGTTTTCCTTGCACCCTAATAAAGGCATCCGAGAGAACCGCGCCGGTTTCTGGGTCAACTTCTCCGTATAAGATGCTCTCACACTGTTTATAGGTCTTAGGGAATATAACGACGGTGGCCTCGCCCTCCATATCTTCAATCCGAACAATAGCCATAGGGTCGCCATTTTTAGTGACGCGCTTGGCAACCTCTGCAACCATACCGGCAAACCAGAAGGGCTTTCCTTCTGGAATC
This sequence comes from Collinsella sp. zg1085, assembly GCF_018889955.1. GTDB lineage: Bacteria > Actinomycetota > Coriobacteriia > Coriobacteriales > Coriobacteriaceae > Collinsella. The sequence goes on along the minus strand of NZ_CP076545.1, from coordinate 771,909 downwards.
TCTTGGTTAATGGTGGCATCTCCGGTTGCGTTCATAGTTTCAAAGCCGGTGTCAATCTGCGCCAAACTAAATTGTCGTGCCTTACCAAGCGCATATTCATAGGGGCGCAAGGGATGATCTGAAACGTAGATACCCAAGACCTCACGCTCAACAGTCAGCTTCATATGACGGTCCCACTCTTGTCCATCAGGAGCGGGAATGACAACCTCAAAGCCTGAACCCTCGACTTCGCCAAATACATCAAACAGTGACGTTTGACCGCTTGCTCGGTCACGCTGGCGCTTAGCAGCAGCATCGATAATATTTTCAGCATTGTTTTTATCTACAAAATTCATAAGCTGACGGCGCGGATAACCCGAAAAATCAAAGGCTCCTGCTTTAATAAGCGCCTCTATCACCCGGCGATTTGCCTGACTTGCATCAACACGCTCAACAAAATCATGAAGACTGCTAAAGGCTCCGCCTGAAGCTCGTTCAGCAATGATGGCATCAGCCGCACCTTCACCTACCCCACGAATGCCCGCCAGTCCAAAGCGAATACCCTCACTCGTTGCCGTAAACTCACGACCACTCTCATTAACATCGGGCGGCAACACCTGAATACCGTCATGGCGACATGCCGAAACATAGTGAACAATCTTATCGGTCTTTCCGGTGTAAGACGTTAGCACCGCCGCCATGTATTCATTGGGATAGTGTGCTTTTAACCAAGCGGTTTGCATAACCAAAATAGCATAGCCTGCTGAGTGGCTTTTATTGAAAGCATAGGATGCAAACTCAAGCACGTCATCCCAGATACGCTGCGCAATTGCGCGGTCATACCCATTGCGTTCAGCACCGTTCATCCAATGGTCGTAGGTGGTCTCATCGCTGCCATCATCCCAGTGAAAAACCGTTGAAGTAAGCAGCTTAATTTTTTTCTTTGCTACCGGTTTTCTAATTTTTGAGTCTGATTCACCAGCAGAAAAGCCGCTCATCTTAACGGAAATCTGCATGACCTGCTCTTGATACACAATAGTGCCGTAGGTCTCACCGAGAATATCAGATAAACGGTCATCGTAGAAGACCACGTCTTTTTTGCCATTCATGCGGTTAATATAGTCTGACACCATACCTGAATTAAGCGGGCCTGGACGGTACAGAGCAATTAATGCCACGACATGCTTATACTCGGTGGGCTTCATATTTTTAATAGTTGCAGACATGCCCGCAGACTCAACCTGAAATACGCCCGCCGTATGGCCTGACCCCATCAACTTAAAGATAGCAGGGTCATCAAAAGGAATAGCATCGACATCAATGTCAATACCATGGTTTTCAAGGATATTTGCCTTAGCCTTAGAAATAACCGTTAGTGTGCGCAAGCCTAAGAAGTCCATTTTTAACAGACCCATATCGGCTACGGTATGACCTTCGTACTGGGTAATTTCAACGCCGCCCTTGGTATCAAGCTTGGTTGGAACATGCTCGTTAACTGGGTCACGGCAAATCAATACAGCGCAGGCATGCACGCCCTCGCCGCGCGTGAGCGATTCGATAGCAAGCGCAGAATCAATAATGCGGCGCGCATCTTCATCTTGCTCGTAAGCGTCAGCAAAATCAGGGTTATAGAGGTCTTCTTTGCCAGGGACACGTTCAAGAACTTGCTTGAGCTTAACGCTTGGGTCAGAAGAAATCATTTTAGACAAGCGCTGCGCCATGTAGACCGGATAATCAAGCACGCGCGCTGCATCGTTAATTGCCTGTTTGGCCTTAATGGTTGAATAGGTAATAACATGCGAAACACGCTCGGGACCGTAGAGCTGACGCACATGCTCTACCACCTCGAGGCGACGCTCATCGTCGAAGTCCATATCAATATCAGGCATCTCAGAGCGTTCAGGCGACAAAAAGCGCTCGAACATGAGACCGTTCTCAAGGGGGTCAAAGCTCGTAATATTCATAGCGTAGGCAACAATAGCCCCAGCAGCAGAACCACGACCAGGACCTACACCAATACCATTTTCTTTTGCCCAACGCACATACTCAGCCACAATCAAAAAGTAGGCCGCAAATCCCTTTTCGCAAATTACCTTATATTCATATTCAAAGCGGTCTTTTACGCTCACCCCATTAACAACAGCGCTCTGCCAATCCTCACCATAATACTTAGCAAGGCCGCGCTCACATTCACGCCTAAACTGAGTCTCATGCGTTTCGCCCTCATCAAGCAAGGGATAGCGCGGCAAAACAATACTGTCCCAGTCAAGGTCTACATGGCACTTTTGCGCGATTTCTACGGTTGAATCAAGTGCCTCGGGCGCATACGGAAAAAGCGCCCGCATCTCATCTTCAGACTTCATATAGAACTCACTGCCCTGCATGCGCATGCGATTAGGGTCATCAACCTTAGAGTTCATACCAATACACATCATAATGTCTTGAATGGATGAATCTGAACGGGTGAGATAGTGAAAATCATTTGTTGCAACGGGCTTTACGCCTATACGCTGAGCTATATCGAGAAGTTTGCGCGATAGCTCCTCATCGGTCATACCGCTTGCAGTAGTTAAGCCGTGGTCTTGAATCTCGATGTAAAAATCTCCCGGCTCAAAGGTATCGCGCAGTGTTTCTGCCCATGATAGAGCCCCTTCTATATCGCCACGCACCACATGCTTAGGAACAATGCCTGAGATGCAGGCCGAAGTTGCAATGAGTCCCTCAGCATGACGACGAAGATTATCAAGCGTAACACGCGGCTTATAATAAAAACCACTAACCGCAGCCTCACTAACCAGCTGCATGAGATTGATGTAACCCTGATTATTTTTTGCAAGCAAAATGAGATGATAGAGTTCAGGCTTGCGGTCTCGCGCCAAGCTATCATCGGGCGTGAAATACACCTCGCAACCAAAAATAGGCGAAATAAGAGGGTCAGGCTTAACCGAATCAAGTGACGCAAAGGCCTCCCAGGCAGCTACATCTTTTTGATGTTGTGCGTAGGCCTCAGGCTCTGTCGTGGCATCGGGCGCCTCCAAGCCCTCAAGACCATGCTTGGCAAGATAGGACGCATCATGTGCCCACGTTTTATATGCCGGCGTGTTCTCGTTGACCGCCTTGCAGGCAAGGTCAAGCTCCGGAACGCCATAAAGGTAGCCGTGATCGGTAATTGCAACGGCAGGCATACCCAACTCAACTGCACGTTTAACCATATCTGAGATACGCGTTGCCCCGTCAAGCATAGAATACTCGGTATGATTATGTAGATGTACAAAAGCCATGTCTGCGCTCCGACCAATACCTGTTTAATACTGCCAACATTTCGCTTAGTGCTAAATCTTATTGTAGCGCACTATCTGTATAGAACATATGTACGTATTTTGTTAATGCAAAACTTGAATAAGAAGCTTTGCGTTCATAAAAAAGACGGCCACCCCATGGGTAGCCGTCTTGAGCTGAGCAACTCAAGCTAGAAACTTAGTCCTCAACGAGCTCAAAGTCCTCAGGACCCACACCGCACACTGGGCAGACATAATCCTCAGGAAGCTCAGGGGTCTCGACCTCTTCTTCGTAACCACAAATGAGGCAGACAAACTTATAAGTCTTCTTCTCGTCGCTCATATTTCCTCCTCTAGTTGAGACAACGGCGTGCTTGCATTATAACCACAATCAAGCCTTTGCAGACCCAAGCAAATAGACATGTAAAAAAGTTATCGACTTCTTTGTTTAAGCGCCCGGGCAATCTCGCGCTCAACATCGCGCTTTGCCATGTCTTCTCGCTTGTCATACAGCTTTTTACCGCGTCCCAGACCTAAAAGCAGTTTAACCCTGCCATCCTTATTAAAATATAGCTCTAAGGGCACTAAGGCATAGCCCTTTATACGCAGCTTGGCATCGAGGTATGAAATCTCTTTTTTGTGCAGCAACAAACGACGACGGCGATCGGGGTCTCGATTCCAAACGCCACCATTGCTATAGGGATGGATATGCATACCCACCAGCCAACACTCACGATTGCGAATCAGCGCAAAGGTATCGCTAATTTGAGCCGCACGCTCACGCAGACTTCGTACTTCGGTGCCTGAAAGCTCTATACCACACTCGAAGGTCTCTTCAATCGTATATTCGTGATGGGCTGAGCGGTTCTTTGATATGCGTATATGTTCTGGTTTTGCTAGCATAGCTGCTCTATTCCTCTACGGGCTGAGCCGATGAGAGAGGGCTGCCTGATTGCTCTTCTTGAGCGAGTTCAGCATCACTTTCATGAATTAAGGAAATCAGAGCCTTAGCTGCCTCTTCGCCTACCAAATCGCGCGCACGAATTGTGTAATCGGTTGCACGAGCGGTATCACCTTCTTGTGCCGCGTCTGTTGCACACATAAGCAAGCAGATGGCAATTTCGGTTGATGGCGCGGTTTCAATGCCCTCAAGGCTCAGCTGCGCCATAAGCTGACCATCTTCTGCTTCTATGATTTCAGACGGCGCTGAGGTCATTACATTATGCCGCAAGCGCACCACGCGGCTATCCCCCGCTGCCGAGCGCTCAGCCAAGCGCGCACATGCCTCTGCAGGACCAAAACCGCCTTCACCAAGAAAAAAGGCACCTAAATTGGCATATGCACGACCTCGTGAAAGCGTATCGGTTGCCCGTTCAAGTACTGAATTGCTAAGAGCCGCCCATTCTTGTTTTTCACCCAACACACGATTGAGCTCAGCCAAATCTAAGCGATACGAGCAGTTCATAGGATTCCAGCGAACTGCCTGCATAAGAGCTTCGCGTGCCTGCGCAAAATCTTGCACTTGAATATAGACAAACGCAAGGTCTGAATATAAGCGTGCAAGTGGCACCTCAAGCTGCTCGAGATGACGGGGGTCTTTTTCCACCCGTCGATATGCCAGGCGCTCAAAGGCGTCATCAAATGCAAACCACTGACGCTCTGAGGTATCAGCGCAGGTTTCTTCTGCCCAGGTTTGTACCTCATGCGTCAGCGACTCGAGCACGGGCAATGCCCCATCAAGGTCTCCTGCTGCAAGAAAACTCTCGGCATAGGCTATATCTGATGCTTGAACAGCTAAATCCATGGTTCCTCCTTTATCGTGTATCTAGTGTAGCCTAGATGTTTATGTTGCAAGCTCAAAAGTGAGCTGTCCTTGCATGATATTAACGGTTGCAACACGCACCGTAAGTGCTGTTCCAATTCCATAGCGTACACCCGACTCGACTCCCAAAAACTCAAGTCGCTCCCAATCAAACTCAAAGTGTTCTGAACCCAATGAGGAGACTTTTACCAAGCCCTCAGCACCTACGGTATCAAGACGCACAAATACACCAATGCTATCTGCCCAAACAATAGTTCCTGCATACACTTCACCTATATGCTCAGAAAAATACTCAGCAATTTTTATCCTTTGCGTAGCCCGCGCAGCCTGCTCAGCCGCTCGTTCTTGCTCATTAGAGCGCTGACAAAGCTCGGGAAGCAAGCTGATAAGCGAATCTTTACCTTCAAGCTGTCCTAGGCTCGCTATCTCAGCACTGCGCCGCTTCTCCGCTTTCGCAAGTGCACGTTTAAGCTCACGCTGGCAGATGAGGTCAGGATAGCGTCTGATAGGGCTTGTAAAATGGCAGTAAGCAGGAGCGCCTAGCGCATAATGTCCTTCATTTTCTGGTTTATAGAGGGCACGCTGCATTGCCCGAAGGAGCAAAGCATTTACCAGCGGTTCATATTCAGTCCCTGCAAGCGCAACAAGCGTTTGCTCAATCGCTGCTATATCACCGTGACTGATGGCCTGCGCCGCCTCAGGTGCTAAAACTCCTGCATTATGTAGCGTTTCTGCTGCCGCAACGAGGTTTTCACCAAGCGGGGCCTCATGCGTGCGATACAGAGCCACACAGCCTCTATCAGAGAGATACTCAGCAACACACTCGTTTGCCAAAAGCATTGCTTCTTCAACCACCGATGTTGCCTGATTTTGTGTATATGCACGTATAGCTTGCGTCTTGCCTTTCGCATCAAGCACAAGCTTGAGCTCCTGTGTTGAAAAATTAAGGGTCCCGCGGCGCTGACGAAATGCTTTTCGCGCTTTTGCACACGCATGTGCCTCGCGCAACACTGCCGCAAGCTCTATTCCACACGCACGCTGTACCTGCTCTGCCATACCATTCGCGCGGCTCTGCGCTGCTTGGTCATCCACTGCCTGCCCCAGCAAATAGGCTGCAGCATCATAGTCCATGCGAGCCTTACTCTGAATGAGGCTTGGATACATCTCATACTGCTGCACACTTCCATCGGCGCGAATCAGCATCTCAACAGTTAGCGCAAGACGGTCTTGGTGCGGAACAAGTGAACATACATCGTTGCAAAGCTTCTCTGGCAGCATAGGTATTACGCGGTCAACAAGATATACCGAAGTTGCTCGTTTGCGCGCCTCAAGGTCAATAACGCTGCCCCAGGCTACATAGTGAGATACATCAGCAATGTGAACCGCCAGCCGCCAAACACCAGAGCTTAGGCGCTCAATTGATATGGCATCGTCAAAATCTTGTGCGTCTACCGGGTCAATGGTAAACACAAAACGCTCGCGTATATCACGGCGCAAAGGGTCGGTTAGTGCTGCTTCAACATTTTGCTCTATAGCCTCTGCTGCCACACATGCTGCTTCTGGATACTCATCAACAAATCCGTGAGTAGCCATTACCTGAGCAATAGCTACCGATGCATAATCTGCGTGCTCAATGCGCTTAACTATTGTTACCGTGCCGGCATCAAGATGCGTGGGATAGCGAACAATACGCGCCAATACCATATCACCATCAACCAGATGTAAGGCTCTAGGTGTTCTGTCATGCATAGGAACAAAGAAGTCTAAGCGAATCTTAGGGTCAAGAGGTCGTACACAGCCAAGCGGCCCCATCTGCTCAAAGCTCCCAATAAGCGTTTGATACGCCCGCTTATCGATTGCATCAATAACGGCACGCTTTTTGCCACGCGATACCCGCTCCATATGAAAGCGCACGCAATCCCCATGCATGAGCGCCGCAGCACTTTGCTGCGCCACTATAAAACTACCCTGCGCTGAGGACACCTCCACGTGCCCTGGTACTACCTGAACAATGCCTTCACACTGCGATGCATAACGCCGTGAGTGCCGGCTATTTCCTCGCGCACGATGTCGTCCCATATCTCCGCCTTACCAGCACGCTTAAAAATCGGCCGCAGCTTCGCTATTCATCCAGTCACTCAAAAAAGCTCCATAGCGATGTTCCAAAATTGCCTGACGTGCCTCTTGCATAAGGTTTAGCAGATAAAAAAGATTGTGCTGAGAAAGCAAAATGCCGCCAAGCATCTCTTTTTGCGTTACCAAATGCCGAATAAGCGCACGTGTATAGCCTCCCGTACACACCGGACAATGACAAGCTTCATCAATGGGACCCTTATCATGCGCAAACCGAGCATTTCTCAAGTTTAGGCGACCCTGACTGGAAAATGCCGTACCCATGCGTCCAGTACGTGTAGGCAGCACACAATCAAACATATCAACGCCAGCTGCCACCGCGCGAACCAAGGTTGTAGGATTACCAACGCCCATAAGATAGCGTGGCTTTTGCTTGGGCATATGTTCGCTCACCAGCGGTTCGAGCGTCTCAAACATAGTCTCGTGATCTTCGCCTACCGAATAGCCACCAATGCCATAGCCCGGAAAATTACCGATACTCTCTAAGTGCGCAAGACTTCTCAATCGCAAATCGAGATGCATACCACCTTGTACTATGCCAAACAATGCCTGGTCAGGTCGGGTATGTGCCTGATAGCAACGCTCTGCCCATGCACTTGAAAGCTCCACCGCTCGCTCAACAAAGGCACGCGTAGCCGGATAGCCTGGGCACTGGTCAAGCTGCATACAAATATCGCTGCCAAGCTTTTGGGCAATTTCCATATTGTCTTCTGGTGTCCAGAAAACATGACGACCATCATAATCGGTCACAATAAAACGCACGCCGTCATCGGTGAGCTTAACAGCGTCGTTATGTGAAAACACCTGAAAGCCGCCTGAGTCAGTTAAGATGGGACCGTGCCAGTTCATAAAATCATGAAGGCCACCCAGCTCGGCAATCAAATCAGCCCCTGGCCGCATAGCAAGGTGATAAGTATTAGCAAGGACAATTTTTGCACCGAGCTCACGTACGGTTTCGGTTGGGATACCTTTTACGGTGGCTCGTGTGCCTACCGGCATAAAGATGGGTGTTGGAATATCTCCATGTGGAGTATGCAAAACGCCTGCTCGTGCATGAGTGGTTGCATCTTCAGCAAGTACATCATAGGTAAAAAGCGACTGATCCATATCTCTCCTTCTCTTCTCATCAATGCTATCTATCTTGCCACATCTCTCATCAAGCCGCCCAGAGACACATACAATCACTTATGGCGCACAGCTAATTCTCATGCTCGCGTGATACCTTCCGTCCATGCTCAAACAATCTCGCAGAAGCTGAATAAAAAAGTTATCAGGGTTTTGAGCGTGCTCATGTACGCCTTGCTTGGCACCATTTTCATCACACGTACCACCTGAGCCGCATGCTGCAAAGGTGTCACATTGAGACTCATGCTCAATACTCAGTTTTGCCGGTGCCGTGTCATACAGATGTATGCGTCCCACCAGCATCCACTGACCGTCACAGCGCGCAATGCGCTCTGATATTAAACCTGTACCCCATCGGGGATGCTCAGCAACATGCGAATCAAACACCTGGTAGCGCCGCCCGCCAAATCGGTCTTCTAAAAGGCACATCCCCGACGCTGCATCTTTGTTAAGAATGACAAACTGGGAGAAAAACTGTGTATGCGAAATCTGGGTTAGGCGCTCTTTATGCGCAAAGCTAACCCCACGAGGTGGATGGGCAAGATAGGCATCCAGTGCGCTTTGATATGCACCAAAGCCTCTATCAAAAAGAAACCATTCAGCCATAGCAAGATTTGCAATGTCAAACGCGCTGCCCGCAACCGGCTCATAGCATATAGAATCTGGCTTAACGAGGTCTTGAAAATCCTCGTACAAATCGGGCAGAAACTCTTGCTGACGTTCTGCCCAATATGCTGCACATCGATATAAATCCTCGTCTACAAGCTTACAAATATTCATCAAAATCCCCTCATGTCAGTGCTGGTATCTATAGACTAGTGGCGTGTTTTGATGAACAAGAGACCATAGAAACTATTCCGCGAACGGTCTATGCATAATCTGCTTGATTTCTCTGTTGAAACTCATTCAAAACTTCCCCATTTTTATCGCCTTGATATTTCATCAGGTAAATGGGCTATTTTATGTGTATACGACTTGTTATACATTCAAGTACGCGCACAAAAAAGGCGAGCACCACCCAGTACTCGCCTTCTCATTGCATATATTTTAAGACTCAAGGTCTCATGAAGCGCACGCGCTCGCTACCTGTGTATTCCCCTTATGCAAGCTCAGAATCTTGCGCCCGCTTAGCTGAGCGAACCAAGAATTCCTGATTGTTGTCCGTAGCCTTTAAGCCCTTGATAAAGCTTGCTGCCGCGCGTTCAGTGTTATTCATATTGGCAAGCACGCGACGAATACCCCACATAAATGGACGCATCTGCTCATCAATGAGCAAATCTTCGTTGCGGGTGCCAGAAGCAACCGGATCAATGGCTGGGAAGATACGACGATCTGCCAAATCGCGGTCAAGCTTGAGCTCCATGTTACCGGTACCCTTGAACTCCTCAAAGATAACCTCGTCCATTTTAGAACCGGTATCCACCAGTGCAGACGCCAAAATGGTGAGCGAACCACCGTGCTCAATATTGCGTGCAGCGCCCAAGAAGCGCTTAGGCGGATACAGCGCCGCCGAATCAACACCGCCCGACAGAATACGACCCGAAGCCGGAGCTGCGAGGTTATATGCACGCGCCAAACGCGTAATGGAGTCAAGTACCACAACAACGTCCTCGCCTAGCTCAACCAAGCGCTTTGCACGCTCAATAACCAACTCAGAGATGCGTGTATGGTTTTCGGCTGGCATATCAAAGGTCGATGCAACCACATCACCCTTAATAGAGCGCTGCATATCGGTTACCTCTTCGGGGCGCTCGTCTACGAGCAAACAAATGAGGTGCACTTCTGGATTATTGATAGCAATCGACTGACAAATGCGCTTCAAAATAGTGGTCTTACCAGCTTTGGGTGGCGACACGATAAGACCGCGCTGACCTTTTCCAACTGGTGCCACAATATCAATTGCACGCCCAGTAACCGAATCACGGCCATGCTCCATACGAAGCGGTTCATCAGGATAAATAGGTGTTAAATCGCTAAATTTGGGGCGCTGACGTGAAGCGTCGGGGTCCAAGCCATTAATGCTTTGAATACGCGCCAAACCCGGATACTTATCGTTTGCACGAAGCGGGCGCAGAGTACCCACCACATAATCGCCCGGACGAAGAGCAGCAGCACGAATCATATTAGCTGCAACAAATGCATCTTCACGGCTATGATGGTAGCCCTGCGCACGGATATAACCAAAGCCCTGTGCATCAATATCTAAAATGCCGGCAATTTCACGGAAGCCCTCAGCGCGTGCCGCGGCTGTATAGATTTCTTCAACAAGCTCAGCTTTTTTCTTACCAAGATAGTCAAGATTGAGCTCTTTTGCCTTATTGCGCAGGTCAGCAACCTTAAGCTCTGAGAGTTCATCACGTGTTAAGGTTGGCTCGGTTGGCGCATTAAAACGATTATTTCGTTTATTGCGATTATTTTGTTGACGCTGATTTGTTCGCTGGCTGTGCTGATGATGCTCTACAGGACGCTCAGAAGCACGTGTCTCTACAGCCTGCGCATCACGTGTGCGACCCTCGCTGTTGAGCGTTTCACGAGCACGCTCCTCTGAAGCATGAGCGCGGATAGTGTGGCCCTCAGCTGCACTGCTACCCCCTTGAGCTTCGTGCTCGCGCGGCAAGGATGTCTGAGCAGCTGCATCTGGTGCAGGTATTGCTCCTAACGACTCCAAGGGGCTTACCGGCTGGCGTGGCTCGTGCGGGCGTGCGGGCACAGTTGCCTGTTCAAGCTGCTGGCGTGATGCACGCATAAAGCGCTCAGTAGCCTGTCCAATCTCAAATGGAGAAGCAACATCTCCCGTGAACCCTCGCTGAGCACGCTCTGCGCGACCAGGCCGTGCATCACGACTACGAACACCTACCACAGGCTGTTCACTCTGTTGCCCGTGAGAAGCACCTAAACGCGGGCTTTGCTCAGGCGCAGCCTTTTTTGAATCAATGCCTGCAATGTATTCTGCCTGCTTAGCAGCTAAAGCGGCGGCTGCAGCGCGCTCTGCCTCAATGTAGGCCTTTGGCTTGCGTCCACGACGATGAGGACGCAGCGTTGGGTCTATAAGCTGCGAAATATCACCTGAGGCAATTTTTGCAGCAATACGCTCTTCTTCTTGACGCTGTTGACGGGCAATCTCTGCCTGCGAAACCTGGCTAAGCGCTCGCGCGGCAGCCACTTCATGCGAAACAGGAGCAGACGAAGCGGCAAGGGTCTCAGACTTGCGCGGACGACCCCGACGGCGCTTAGGAGTCTTAGGTGTTGTCACCGCCTGCTGGCTTTCAGACTTGCGCGGACGACCCCGGCGACGACGCACAGGCGCATCGCCAGAAGGTGCTGATGCTCCATCTTGATTGGTTTGTTCGGTCACGTGTTACTCTTTCCATTCATCGGCAATTCGCTTGACTGCCTACAACCACAGACATATATAAAGCAAAAAAGATTAAAGTTGAAACGGGATGCGCATTGCGCGATTGCAGTGTAGCACAGAGTGCATTGATGTATAGAGCTGATGAAAAACTCTCATGAAAATACCCCCTGTGTCCATAAAGACACCGGGGGTACAAAAAAGCTACTTGGGAAAAGCAGTGCGAAGGGTGCACGCATGCTCTCAAACGTGCTGGTAAAAGCCGTGTTAAAGCTCAAAGCTGCAAAACTGCCTTATACCAGCGATTAGCTCAGCTACTGTAGTGCACACCTCTACATTTGTGTAGGAGCAGAAACACCAATCAGAGAGAGCGTCAGTTTAAGCACGGAGCGAACGGCATCGCAAGCAGCCAAACGTGCAAGCGTGAGTGCTGGGTCAACAGGGCGACCCTCGCTCGGCAGTACCTGACATGCCTGATAGAAGCTATGGAAGCCCGCCGCCAACTCCTCGGCATAGTGCGTCAAACGGAACGGAGCACGGTCGCGGGCACATCCTGCAATAAGCTCCTCAAGCTCAGATAGCTTACGTGCAAGCGCGAGCTCTGAGGGATGCGTCAACAAGGCATAATCAACCTCGCCGCTCAATGCCTTAACCGACACAGCGTCCATGCTCATAAGCTCTGCCTGCTCAGGGCTCACACCTGCAGCACGACGCAAAATTGAGCAAATACGAGCATGAGCATACTGAACGTAGTACACTGGGTTGCTCTGGCTCTTTTCTTTTACCGCTTCAATGTCAAAGTCAATGGTTTGATTGCTTGAACGCGAAATGAGGGTATAGCGCGTTGCGTCGGCACCTACCTCGTCAATCAGCTCACGGAAGGTAATCATGGTGCCTTTACGCTTGGACATACGGATAGGCTTGCCGTTGCGCAGCAGGTTAACAAACTGACCCAGCGGAACCTCAAACTGACCAGGATAGCCCAGAGCATCACAAACAGCAGTTACACGAGCAATATAGCCATGGTGGTCAGCACCCCAAAGATCAATTACGTGGTCGACACGCTGGAATTTATTCCAGTGATAGGCAATGTCTGAGGAGAAATAGGTGTACTCACCATTGGACTTCTGGATAACACGGTCTTTGTCGTCGCCAAATTCGGTTGACTTAAACCACAGCGCTCCATCTTCAGTGCGATAGAGATAACCCATTTCATCAAGCTTGGCATAGGCACGCTCAACCGGCGAGGTACCCGACCAATCCTTCTGATACATAGTGCGCTCAGGCATCCAGACATCAAAGTCGCAGCGAACGTCATGGCAGGTTTCGCGCATATCCTTGAGCATCTTTTGATAACCGCGCTCACGGAAGGACAACATGCGCTCTTCTGGGTCAGCGTCTACCCATGCATCGCCATCGGTGCGCCAGAACTGAGCAGCCTCATCAATAATGTAGGTTCCACCATAGGAGTCTTTTCCCAAATCACGCGAGAACTCATCCATGTACGGGTGAGAATCGGGGTGCTCATCCATCTCGTCCTGAACATAGTTGTCACGGTCTTGTGCTAGAAAATCGCGGGCTGCCTCAATGTCGCAGTTTTGCTTTTTCATAATGTCGGCAAGCTGCATATAGCGCTTAGAGATGGAGTTACCAAAGGTATTCATCTGATTGCCGTAGTCGTTAATCCAAAACTCACGCTGCATATCAAAGCCTGCATGAGCCATAACGCGACACATAGAATCGCCCAGTGCTGCCCAACGACCATGTCCAACATGCATGGGACCTACCGGATTAGCAGAAATAAACTCAACCTGAGTTTTGACGCCGCCGCCAACATTTGAACGCGCAAAATCCATACCCTGTGCACGAGCCTCAGCAAAAACCGCATTAATTGCTGCAGCACTGAGATAAAAATTGATGAAGCCAGGGCCTGCAACTTCAACCTTAGACAACACGGGGTCTTCTGGCATATGTGCAACTACAGCCTCGGCAATCTTTAGAGGGGCACAGTGAGCAAGCTTGGCTGATTTAAGAGCGAGTGTTGAGGTCCACTCACCATGAGAAGTGTCTGCCGGTCGCTCGATACCACAATCCTCAAGCTCAAACGTGGGCACGTCTCCAGCAGACTGGGCAGCCGCAAGTGCAGCGCGAACCAGCTCTTCAATCTTCTCGGGCATGGGTCCTCCTTAAATTAAACAACGCGCGCGTCTTCTTACGCGAATTAAACCGATACTCTAGCATATTCCAGCAGGTATGGGGCAGCTCACGCATAAGTTTTACCAGTTGATTGCAATATGGTTTTCAACATTTAGACCAGCGTATATAAAATAATACAACACAGCTTCTACATAAAACTCATAATTCTCTCAGTTTTTGTTGTTTACCTGCATGTTTATCTCATAAGCCTGATATGCTAGATGCAGCACATCGTGTAAGGAGTCAGCATGTTTTGTATTGGCGAGCATATTATTCATCCAGGCCAAGGTGTTTGTAGGGTAACAGGAATTGAAAACACTCCTGCACCCATGCTTTTGCTTGAAGCAAAAAAGGGACACGCTAAAACCCTCATGCGCTATCCCTTGGCGCAGGCAGACCGCCTTCATAGCTGCATTACCCGCGAAGAAGCTGAACATATCATGGCAACGTATAGCGAAATTGCTTGCGATACCCACACCGAGCGCAATTCTTCTCTCGAAGAAAGCTATTTTAAGCAGCAGCTTAAAAAGGGCGCACCAGAGACTGTCCGTGTTTTGAAAACCATGTTGCAACGCATACAGGATGCGCACAATCATGATAAAAAACCCAGTAGCTACTATGCGCGCATCCTCAAAGAAGCACATAAACGCAGCGTTGAAGAGCTCTCGATTGCGCTTCATATGAGCGAAGAAGAGCTTATGGTTCAACTCGATACGCTCAATGCCACCTTTATAGAGCCAAGCAACAACTAAATTTGAGGCGAGTACCGAGCGATAGCACAGCAGCAGCTGCCGTGTAACAATATGCCGCCTGATATATTTTAGAGCGAGCCTTGACTACAGCTCCTGATTGCGCTGAGCGCATACCCGCATCGCTTCAATCACGGCACTGCGAAGCCCACGCGCTTCAAGTTCTGCCAGCGCAGCGATGGTGGTACCACCTGGTGAGGCAACTTCGTCCTTAAGAACAGCCGGGTGTGTAGCTGTTTTTTGCAAATACGCGGCACTTCCTGCAACGGTTTGCTCAGCCAAGCGATACGCCAAATCACGGGGCAAGCCAAGCAATACAGCCGCATCAGCCATAGCCTCAATAAATAGGCAAACATAGGCAGGACCGCTACCTGATAGAGCAGTAACCGCGTCCATGTAGGTTTCGGGCACCAAGACCGCGTCACCCATGCACTCAAACAGCTCAAGCACCGAGGCGACTTCAAGGTCTTGCACCAACTCATTAGGAGTAATGGCTGTCATGCCAGCATGTACCTGAGCCGGAAGGTTAGGCATAACGCGCACCAGCTTGCGCGAGGTTCCCACAAGCGTCGCAAGGCGTTTTAGAGTTACGCCGGCAGCTATTGAAATAATAAGCGCACCAGGAGCCAGCACCGGCTCAACCTCATCAAGAACAGCCTCGATATGCTGGGGTTTTACCGCTAAGATAAGCATATCGACACCACGTGCAGCCTCTAGGTTATCCTCGCCGACACACACATTCAGCGACGTGCCAAGCCGCTCAGCCAACTCGATGTGATTATCAACTACCGTAATGTGTTCCGGCTCAATATACTCATGCTGGACCATGCCCATAACAATTGCTGAGCCCATTTTTCCGCAACCAATTACACCAATACGTGACATACGAAGCCTTTCAACCAATGGATAGCTGCATTGTACTTGCCTACCATCATAGCCTTTTTTACCAATAAACAACTGCTCAGAAGGTTTACAAGTACATATAGTGGGTATACAAGCGAAAATCTTGTGCATGAGTTCATGCTCCATTGCGATAATTGATGTATAGGTGCCAGTTGAGGGAGGAACCATGGCTGAATTATCCGCAGGAATAAGTCGAGAAGGCGCGCTTGAGTTGCTACAAGCTCATAACAAGGATGACTTTCATCTTGAACATGCAACAACAGTTGAAGCAACTATGAAGTATTTTGCCCGTGAGTTTGACCCTGAGCATGAAGAGTTTTGGGGAATCGTTGGTTTGCTTCACGACCTTGACTGGGAAGAGCATGAAGACGAGCCTCAAAAGCACACCTTATTTGCTGCTGAATGGATTGAGGCAGCAGGCGGCACGCCGGAGCTCATTCGTGCTATCCAAACTCACACCAGCGACTTTAATCCTGAGCTACCACGCCCTGAACTCATGATGGAAAAGATTCTTTTTGCAACTGAGGAGCTTACCGGTCTTATTGGCGCTGCGGTGATTATGCGACCCAGCAAAAGCGTTATGGACTTTACCGTTAAGTCTCTTAAAAAGAAGTTTAAGGATAAGCGCTTTGCCGCCGGTGTGTCGCGCGACGTTATACGTTCAGGCGCTGAGTTACTGGGCTGGGAGCTGGACGATTTATTTGCGCGCACCATTGAGGCCATGCAAAGCTTCGCACCCGACCGCGATAGCTTTGTTGCAGCTCAGGCGTAACACCTGCAATTACGTATAGCAGCTTGCTCAAAGCACTCGTTACGAAACTCCGAAAACAGGCGGTTCACCTTTTGGTGCCGCCTGTTTTTGAGTGCCTTGATATAAACGCTCTGTAGTACTTGCTAGAAGCTACGGGCGCACCTGACCAGAACCGCGTAGAACATATTTTGTAGTTGTAAGCGCCTCTGCTGCAAAAGGACCGCGTGCATGTAATTTCTGCGTTGAAATGCCAATTTCTGCACCCAAGCCAAACTCTCCGCCATCAGTAAAACGAGTGCTAGCATTTGCATACACAGCACTAGCATCAACCTCTAGCAAGAACTGCTCACAGGCATCTGTATCTTCTGCAAGAATTGACTCGGAGTGCCCCGTACCATAACAATTGATGTGATGTATTGCCTCGCGAAGACCAGATACCACCTTGATGCTCATCTCAAGCGCTAAATACTCGCGTCCCCAGTCATCTTCAGTTGCTCGCACAACAAGAGACTCGCCGTCTCGCGTTGCCTCTGGCATATCACCTATGAGCTTGCAACTACGCTCATCACCATGAAGCAAAACCCCAGCCTCAAGTAGTGCACGCGCTATCTCAGGAATAAAGCTCCCGGCAATTGCCTCGTCAACCAGCAAGGACTCCGCAGCATTGCAAACGCCCACACGCTGCGTCTTTGCATTCAGGATAATGGGGATTGCCTGACTGAGATTAGCGGACTCATGTACATATATGTGACAGTTGCCTGTGCCTGTTTCTATAACAGGAACCAAACTCTCGCGCACGCAGCGCTGAATCAACCCAGCTCCGCCCCGCGGAATGAGCACATCAACAATACCGCGCTGTGCCATTAAAACACCGGTAGCTGCTCGGTCGGTGGTCTCGATAATACTTAAGGCATCACGCGGCAAACCCAATGCCTCAAGCGCATCTGATAGCACATGCGCAATAGCAACACACGAATGCTGCGCCAAAGACCCACCGCGCAAGATACATGCGTTACCGGTTCTAATACAAATACCTGCTGCATCAGCAGTGACATTTGGACGTGCTTCATACACCATTGCCACTAGGCCAAGCGGCACCGATACCTTAGTGAGGTCGAGACCTTGGCTGATAGTGCGATGCTCAAGCACACGTCCCACCGGGTCTGGCAGCTCTGCAAGTGAATCAAGGGCATCAGCCATGGCAGCCATGCGCTCGGGCGTAAGCAACAAGCGGTCAAGAAGACCAGCGGCTATGCCTTGCTCTTGAGCTTGCTGCATATCAAACTCATTTGCTTGAAGTATTTCGGGCGTCCGCGCGCGCAGCGCAGCTGCCATAGCATGCACCGCTGCCTGGCGGGTCTCATTTGATGCAAAGCCTAGGTGGCGCGAAGCTTCTTTTGCAGCTTTAGCGCGCTCAATTACCATATCCTCAATTGAAGTTGCCACCACACAGCTCCTTTCATACCAAATACCTCATATACCTTGTACCTCATATACCTTGCTAGCTACACGCGATGATGTGCAGCAGTATTGCAAGCAGCATGAACTGCTTGCTTGTATTATGCCTGCTCAGCTCTTTGCCGTACACGCTCAATCTCAACACCACAAGAACGCACAGGAAGACCTAACGCCGCCCAAGGTTTATCCACGCGCACGCGCACGCCCACAACCGTGGGATAATGTGAAAACATACGCTGTGCAATACCTTCTGCAATTGATTCAATGAGCTTAAAGTGATGCTCACGTACAAAACAATCGATTAACTGAGCAGTTGTTGCATAGTCAATTGAGTACTCAAGTTCATCCGTTATGCCGGCATGCTGCAAATTGGTATAAAGCGTTAGGGAAATAACAAACTTCTGGTCAAGTTCATGCTCTGCTGAATAAACACCATGGCGAGCAAACACTTCAAGCCCATCAATATGAACACAATCCATATGAGCAATATCTATTTGGGTGAGCTGAGCTTGGGGCATATGAGGCTTGAGCGCCGTATGCGTCTCATAAGGAGCGAGTGTTGATGTGTCTTGGGTGCTTACGTGATGCTTCATCTGGTTTTCCATACGAGCCCCTACGCTGTTATGAGCGACAAAAAGCGCTGTTCTAAGCGCGGGTCATCAAGAAAAGCACCGCGGCATGCTAGCGTTGTAGTGCATGCCCCTGGTTTTTTTACACCGCGCATGGTCATGCACATATGCTCTGCTTCCATATACACAATCACGCCAACCGGGTCGAGATAGTGCATAAGCGCATCAGCAACTTGCGAACACAAACGTTCTTGGAGCTGTAAGCGCTGAGCATACACCTCAACCGTGCGCGCAAGCTTAGAAAGACCGGCGACCTTACCGCGCGGAATATATCCAATTGCTGCCTTGCCATAAAACGGCAGAAGATGATGCTCACACATTGAATAGAAGGCAATATCGCGCTCAATCACCAAATCAGACGCTTCAACCGAAAATGTTGTGGATAGGTGCTCGCGAGCGTTGGTACCGTTTCCTGCAAGGAGCTCAGTGTACATGCGCGCAACGCGTGCGGGCGTGTCAAGAAGTCCTTCACGCATAGGGTCTTCCCCTATGCCTTCAAGCAAAAGGCGCGTTGCCTGCACAACTTTATCGTAATCAACCATGGTCAACCTTTCAGATGCTTTCGCTGTTCGCATGGTACCACGGTGTTGCAAGGCTTAATCAAACACAAGCCTCGCCATATGATGCACAGGTTTTACGCGCACGTGCCCGCCAACCAGCTTCTTTAAGGTCTACTCTTACAACTTTCCCCCAAAGGTCTGCTCAACAAAGGCCGCAAGCTTGCCCTCTTTTGCCAATGTGGAAGAATCGGCCATGACAAAGTTGGTGTCGCAGCTCCCGCTAAGTTCGCTACCATAGCCCAAAATGTAGTGCGTTGCTATCTGGTAGATAATCTCTGTTGGCGCAATGCCAAATACCTGACGCTCCAAAATATGGTCAAGCCGAGTGCGGTCGTCGGGAAGATGTTGTTTCATTGCTTCGCTGCGATACAGCCGCTTGATTATCTCGGTAATGTACAAGCCGCTCTTCATATACAAATCAGCAAAGGTATGCTCTGGGTCATCAAAGCAGCCTGGGTTTTCTTGCTCAAACAAATCAAGCATGTGCACAACCACACTTCTAGGTGTAAAAATCTGATTTGTCTTTTGCGGCGGAACATAATCAAAAATATCTTCGGTAAGCGATTCATCAAAATAGTTTGCCAAACGCTCACGGAGCTTAATAAACTCACGCACGGAGTCGTCAAACACCACGGGGTCAAAGAGCTGTCCCTCAAAGTGAACCAGCTCCCCGGTCTCAGGGTCATACACGTCTCCGCCATCGCGCAGCAGTCTAAACTGCTCTACGCTAATGCTTGTAACCTCACGAAATACCTCTGAGGGAATAATCGCATCAAAGCTTGCGAGCGTGGTGTTCTCATCGCCATACGCCATAAGAAATGAGGGAATCGTTCGAGAAAAACCGCGCAAATGGTCTCTGATGGTGCTCTCAATGGTTTGCTTTTCACTCTCCCGTTTAGCAAGCTCAAGCTCTCGCACCACAGTCTCGCCAGCGTTTTTCACCAAATCGTCGCGCGACCCTTTAAGGCTTGCCACAAAACTTTGACACGCTTGCTCAAGCTGCTCATCAAAGCTTTGGTTAATTCGGTTTGCCTCCTCTTGTGTCTGAGCACGCTCCAGGCTGTCTTGGCGATGTTGCTCAATGCGGTTTTTCTCAATGGTAAAGCTGCCCACCTCGCGGTTAATGCATCTGTTTATATCTTCTTTAATGCGGCGCTCAAGCTTCTTTTTCTGAGATGGCTTCATCTCATTGCCGTAGTTCTCTCTTGCCGCTTCTATAAGCGGATCGGTAAGCGTTTCAGCAAAGGATTCACGAAGCCGATTCATCGCTTTTTCTTCTTCGCTGGGCGTTGAAGGTTCAAGCTTAATGTCCTCAATAGCTGCATCCAGCTTATCAGATACGCTGCTATACACTTTGTTACCAAAAAGCTGAGTAGCCTTGCCGATGATATGCTCCTCAGGAATCTCAACAACACCTTCCTCGTTAAGATTTAGCTCATCGGCGGTGTTGTGCGAAATACCAAGCTCTTTGTTGGGAGCCTTGGTGGGCTCAAGCGTCTTTACTGCTTCAAGCACTTGAGACGGCGCACGAAATAGATTACTGATGTTTTGAAATAAAAAGTCGCTCATAAACCCGCGGCGTACCACCTCGCGTGCGCGAATTCTGCGCGGAATAGAGAGCACGCGCTCGGTATCAAGCTCAACCATTTCTCCGTTTTCGTCCTCACCAATAACCGGGAAGAAGTTAAGCAATGTTCTTACGCGCTCTTTGCGAGAATCTATGCTACCGCCACCTGAGACTGTATCGGTGTAGAGGTCGTTAGCAAACTCCTCAAAAATGGTGAGGGTACGCGCTGGGTCAAAGTCAAAGACATAGGCGTTTTCTTTGCGCAAAAACGTACCACCACGACTAAAGAGGCAGGGGTTTTGTGCTCTAAAAGCTGCCTGCATATACAGCGCAGGGCTCTTCATGTTAGAGAGCATAAGAACCGCCGTCCACTCTGGAACGGTAACGCCGGTGGTAAGCTGGCCCACCGAAAGCGTAATGGTATAGTCGTGAGTATCTATTGCGCGGCGCACCTTATCAAAAGCGTGGGCGTTTTCGCTCTCTTCATCTAGCTTGCCATCTCCTGCTGCAAGTATCACCTCATAGTTAGAAAAAACGGGATGCTGCTTGAGCTTGCGAGCAAGAGCGCGGGCAGAATCTACCCGGCTCAGCATCCAAAATGTGTGGCGCAGCTCGTCACGCAATTCAGGCGTAGAAAACGGGAACTTCTTTTGGGTAGTGAGCGCGTCTAAAAAGCAGTCAACATCGGCGTTATGCACAAAGTAGCCATTGCTGTTGGTAGCAAAAAACTCATTGAGGTCAAAGGCGTACTCCACGGTTTCGCCGTCTATGTCTACCCCGCGCCTCACTTCATCAGCCACCATATCAGACATTTGATAGGTAAACATGTTCAAGCGCGGCAGGTCGGTATAGGGGTTTTGAAGCTCGGTATTGTCCCAGTTGCTCTTAGCGTTTTGCTCGTCGGCATAGGTCCAGTTAAAGATAGCCTCGCTAGAAAACTTCTCATTAGCTATGGCCTTAAACGGTGTGCCCGAGAGATGCAAGGTAAACTTACGCTTGATGCGGTCAAAGGCAACATCGGTCTTAAAGGTATCCACGCCCTCGTGCGCCTCGTCAATAATGAGAATATCCCACTCAAGCGTGGCAATATGTTCAAGCTTGTTATAGCTTCCGCCAAATTCAATAGCACCTTTAAGGTCTTGCAAACTCACAAACTCAATAAAGCCCTTTGCACCGCCCGCAAGAAGGCTTTGTCTATACTCTTCGCGGCTCATACAATGGGGCTTATTCTGCAAGGCAGATACCGAGCTCACAAATGCCAAACCAGCATCTGTGCCTACAAACTTGATGTAATCCTCATACCAAGAATTGGCAATAGCAGGACGATTGGTAACAATCAAAATGCGCTCTGCCCCAAGACGCATACAAAGGTCATAGCTTGCAAGCGTCTTCCCAAAACGAGGCTTGGCGTTCCAAAGGAACGCGCCTCGTTTGTGAAGACGCGCATATTTGAGGGTTTGGGTAACAGCAAGCTCTTGCTCATCGCGCAAGCGATACTCAATAGCTGCGGGTGTATCTAACACGCCGCGGTTTTCGCGAAACTCGTAAAACTTTTGGTGTGCCGGCACAGGCTCTATTTCAAACCACTCGGTGCCAGGCTTGCCCGCAATGTTGAGCTTGCGCAAATACCCATGAAAATCGGTATCTCTAAAGGTTTCACCACTGCCTTCATATATGGCGTTGCCCTGCCATTCAAGATGATACTCAACATCTATGGTATGGGCTTGCTGCTCTAGGCGACGCTCAACGTTTTGCTCAGTGTAGCCAATTTTGGTCCAGCCAGCGTGGCGGGCAATCTCAGGTGTGGTATAGGCATATATCTGCGGAATTGCTGGACGAGCGGTTTTTATGAGATTGCTAATATTGCTGAGCGCCATAGCTACTCCATTTCCTTTACGTTAGTTTCTATAAAGGCAATCTCTTCGGGCGTGAGGCCGTACTTTGCATAGAGTTGCGTATCAATTTCTGAAATGGATTTTGACCAGTCGATGTCAGAGGCTGAGGTGAAGTCTTGGAGCGGAACATAGCGCCATACAGGTCTTGTATTGTCTTGCGTAACTTTAAGCACGCCAAGCAATGCGCGAGCAAACTTTGACTTTATATATTTTAATAGGGCTTCTGCTTCATACTCAGAATCAAAGCTACCAATGCTTATGAAGGTCTCTGTATGCCCTATTAAGGGCTGCCCTATTAAGGGTGTAGAAAGTACTTCTCCTAGCGCACCAGACCCATTTGCTTTTGGAACCATTACTTTCCATTTATTCAAATTATTGTTCTTAGCTAGATAATCTTTTCGCAGCCAACGATATTGTCGTTTCCCATGCGATAACCCGAAAATTTGAATATACTCATGCTCATCTTCTGGCTTCTCACTCGTAAAAAAACTTGGAAATCTATCAAAGGAGCTTGAGAGAATACGGCTATCACTAATCTTTTTCATCTCGTCCGGCTTTTCGTCATACACTGTCTGTGAAAAACGATACATACCGCGGTTTGAAACTATCGAATCAAGACCTTCAAAACCAGTTTTGCTTACCTTTGTATAAATTCCTACTAATTCATTAAACGGAATAAAAATCTCTACTGGTCCCAGCGTGCGCGTGCTGTCGCGCAAAGAGATGGCCACCCCCCCCCTTGATGTCAGTATTGGGGAAGGCTTGCGACGCATCTGCCTCGTAGTGCAGTACCGTAAAATGTGAATCGGCAAGTTTTTTTGCATTCCATGCTTTGGGTGTACTGCCCGCGTTAAAAAGAAAACGAGCCGGTGTGATGAGTTCAACGCGCTCGGCCACCTCTTCTGCAGCGTCCATAAAGTCGTTATAGACAGGCTTTGCAAAGGTCTTGTTACCTTCGTCGCTAAACTCCTCCTGATAGGGCGGGTTGCCAATTACCGCATAAAACTTCTTGTCCATGGGAAATGCCTTGCCTTTCATTGACATAAACTCAAACGGCTCGTTGTTTTTCCAGTCATATATAACGCACAAAGGAACCGCTCCCGTAGGTTCCGGTGCTGGCGTATCAATAGATGCTCCATCAAATAATTGTTCTGCCTCAACATCATCAAAAAGCGAAAGCTGTATAGGCTCTAAGTATGGCTCTTCATATTCAGACAAGCTCGAATGCACAACAGCGTCCAACTTATTGCTTGGCACTGCACAGGTAAGGCCGTTCATTTGGAAGAAGTTCCACGACACAATCCAGGCTGCCATATCAATTTCTTCATCACCTAAACCGGCACCCCAGCGTGCACGCACATGCTCACAGAAAGTCTCAAACACATTGATGCGGGCGATAAGCAGGTTATCTCCTTGATACTCATAGCCATACGTTGCCTTAAGCGCTGCAAATGCCCAGCGAATCCACTCTTTGCGCGTTTTTGTTTTTTCGCTCACCACGCGCAACTTTCGGTCAAGAAAACCTATGCGCTCCTTAACCGGAAGCACCACTCCGGTAACCGTGTCATAGCGCGAACAAACAAAGGGCGCTTCTCCGCAGGCTATCTCTAAGCGTGGACTTTCTACATAGGCGCGCCAGCCGTGACCCTTTATTTTGGGAAAGCTAAGCGGCTCTGTACTGGTGCGCCACGACATACCCTCCTCAATGTTAAAAGTGTTGCCCGCGCCAAACCAGATGGCATCTACATGGTTATTCATGGCATTTACCAGCCATGATGGCGTAAACACCTCGGCACGTGTTTTGGTGCGCAGCGATTGATGCTCGTGTTCTTTTGCAATGCGCGGTTTAATAACCCCAGAAGAAAGTCCGGTAATCTTTGCTATGGTTATCTGCTCGTCTCCCCCATAGCCCTCACCTAGAGCCTCATACTCATTATCTGCCCAGATAATGTTGCAACCGGTGGTTCTATCTTTGAGCAGTATCTCTAAAACTCGTGTTGGATAGCGTGCATCAAAGCTCTCGATAAAGCCCTCACCTATGCTTTGTTGCCTATCGAGGTCCACTGCACAAAATCCTTTCTTAATGAGCGCGGCATGCTATGCATCTCAACGAGGCGCACAGCTGCTTGATGCTCATTTCTGCCCGTATTGATTATGTCTTTTGCCATAGTATCATTGCGTGCGGACACACGAGCGCGAAAAGCTTAGGCTCAGTTTATACGTGTTTGCCTTACCCTGTGTAGCCTCGTGTGAAACGTGACCGATATGGTGCATAAATGGCTGCTCTGAGCTGTGCATTGGCTGAACTGAACAATTTGGCACTCACACCGCACCGCTGGGCTGTGTGGTGATAAGTACAAGCAATTTGGCACTCACACCGCACCTGACCTGCTCTTTGGCAAAACCAACTAATTTGACGCGCAAACAATGGCTCTGACCTGCTCTTTGGCAAAAATGACTAATTTGACGGAAAAATCTGTCATTTTTGACTAATTTGACGTAAATGGACAACTGTTGTTTTTCTTGCAACTCATCTACCTGCGGCTTTATAAATCAAATACTAACCCGCTGGGTTATAGAGAGTACTTTTTCGTCATTTTTGCCAAAGCGACAGATGTAACTTATCTAGGTGTTGATAGCGCTGGTTCGTGATAAGGCACAAAAACGCCGCACCATCACATGGCGGAACAAAGAACGCACGCGGCACGACTCCACTCAAAGCCCTGAACGTAAAAGCACTGGTAAAACGCACAACATACCGTGCTCACGCGCGGAACAGTTTTTCGTAAACCTCGCGCCGCAAAACACCAACGCAGACAACACAGTTTTGCATAAAACCTCGCGCCGCAAAAGCGCCTCGCACACAAATATCCCCAGAGCACTCCAAAAATAGCTACATAGCGCTATACAGAATCGCGCTATCAGTCACCTGCAATAGCGCATACGCAAACAAAATGCCCTCGAAACACTCCGAGGGCATAACTACATAGTTCTATGCAGAATCGCACTATCAGTCACATGCAGCATATGCTGCAAGAAACACCTTAAGCTTTGTTGGTAGAACCAAACTGCTCCATGAGCTCCTTGGTGCGTGCAACAATTGCATCACGGCCAGGCTTCAAGAGCTTGCGCGGGTCAAATCCCTTGCCGTTTTGGTCGTTGCCAGCCTCAACATAGGCACGGGTAGCAGCAGCAAAAACAAGCTGAAGGTCAGTATTTACGTTAATCTTAGAAACGCCCAAGCTGATGGCTTTTTGAATCTGATCGACCGGAATACCCGTACCACCATGCAATACCAGCGGCAAGCTGCCGGTGAGCGCCTTAATCTCACCCAAGCGCTCAAAACTCAAACCCGTCCAGTCCTCCGGATACACACCGTGGATATTGCCAATACCACAAGCAAGGAAGTCTACGCCGGTCTCTGCAATCTGTCGGCACTGCTCGGGGTCTGCCAGCTCACCATTTGAGGTAATACCATCCTCGGTGCCGCCAATACCGCCAACCTCAGCCTCTACAGAAACACCCTGGGCGTGCGCCAAGTTTACAATTTCTGCTGTGCGCTCAAGGTTAATTTCAAAGCTTGGCTCATGGCTACCGTCATACATAACTGAGGTAAAGCCTGCCTCAATACAAGCATGACAATCCTCATAGGTACCGTGGTCAAGGTGCAAAGAAACCGGAACGGTGGTGCCGGTTGCCTCAACAGCAGCCTTTACCATATCAGCGCATACCTTAAACCCACCCATCCATTTTGCAGCACCTGCGGTGCACTGCATGATGAGCGGAGACTTTGCCTCTTCTGCGGCCTGGAGCAAAGCGAGCGTCCACTCTAGGTTATTGGTGTTAAAAGCACCTAGAGCATACTTGCCAGCCTCAGCCTGAGCTAACATTTCAGCGGCATTTACAAGCATTGTGAACCTCCATGTTCACGCGTTTATTGAAACAGCCCAATACTATCACGTGTTAGTTATATCTGTCCTGTGGGTAATGTCTTAGCGCATGAATCATAAAGGCATTTTCGGCACGCTCTTTGCCTATCGTTGTTGTAGGCCCGTGTCCTATCAGGCAAAGTGTGTCATCGGGCATGAGGTGAGCCATTTTTGCCAAACTCTGTAAAATTTCGGCCGTGTTTCCGCCTTCAAGGTCGGTTCTGCCGTGTCCTCCCGGAAAGAGCGTGTCACCCACAAAAGCAAAATTGCCGTTGTTTGTTGCCGCAAAATACACCATACCGCCCTTGGTGTGACCGGGGACCAATATAGCTTGAAGCTCAACGTCTCCTAGCTGTATAACATCTCCCTCATGAAGCAATCGTGTGGGCTTACCAGGGTCTTCTACATCAACACCCCACATCCTTTTCATACTTGCCCGCGCAGCTGGCACAAATTGAGCATCAATTGCCGAAATAAGATACGGCGTTTGCTCACCTAGCATGCGCCGTATACCCGCTACGCCACCAAGGTGGTCAGCGTGTCCATGCGTACACAAAAGACCCTTGATAGAAATGTTGGGATGCCTCTCAGCAATGAGGCGCAGCAGTTCTGCACCGTCCCAAGCAGGGTCAACAATTAAGGCTTCCCCTTGCGATATAAGCACATAGGTATTGGTGTTAATAGGTCCGTTTTCTATACAATCAACCGTGAGGTGTCCTTGTGGCTTAGTGTGCAGCAGAGCTAATGGCATAAGAGAGTACAGTCCTTTCTTCTGGATAAACTGAGCTCTATATACCCGATGTTGCGTGCGGGCTAAACCTCTATCTAAAGGCCTCGCAAGCAAGGCCTAGCGCCATTGTGCCTCAACCGGACACAGCGTTTATGCGCACGATTTCTTGAGCGTGGTTGTCACATGGCAACACGTAGCTGCCACGCACTAGGATTTGGTTGCTATACCGCAGCACGTGGCTGGACCTCCATACCGCAGCACGTGACTGCCACGTGCCAACAAGAGCATTACAAGCGCATCTATATAATGCCCAGCCGCTCTTTTACCTCAAACGCACGTCGGCGGCTCACTGGCACCGATGCCTCTACCCTATCGAGGCGCAGTTCCATAAGTCCGCCTCGCGAGACAACAACATCATGAACGTCATCAACATTTACCAAATAGCTCCGATGCACCCGCATAAAACCATCTTTTGCTAAGCGCTGCTCAAGCGTAGAAATTGATGCGTTAACTAGATATTCTCCGCTGGGACACATAATTGCTGAATAATCTGCACGTGCCTCAACATAGCAAATATCACTTATGGGAATAAAGGCACGGTCACGCCCGCGCTCAACCGCTAAACGCGCAACCCGCTCACTTGATGTAGCGCGCTCTATTCTGAGTTTTGCTTCCAATTTATCAAGGGCCTGTGCCAAGCGAGCTGCCTCAACAGGCTTGAGTAAATAATCAACTGCATCAAGACCAAATGCCTGAGCTGCGTGCTCAGAAAATGCCGTCACAAAGATAACGGCAGGCGGTGTCTTAAGCCCTGAAAGCACACTTGCAAGCTTCATGCCGCTCATGCCCGGCATTTGAATATCGAGAAAAATAACCTGCGGATGATGAGCAAGGATGAGCTCGATTGCCTCAGTTCCGCTACTTGCCTCAATCAGCTCTCCGATTCTGCTATCTTGCTCAAGCAAATAACGCAACTCGGCTCTAATAGGAGGCTCATCATCAACAATCAGAGCCTTAATTAGCTTGTGATCCATCAGTGCTCCTCTCACAATGCTGTTCTACCATGCGCACTACCCCCTCTAAACATGCAGTAGTGCTGAGGCGGGTGCTGGAGGCTGATGAGGCGCCCCCACTAGTTTTACCGAGACGCAGGTTCCCACGCCCTCCGTTGATTCAACATGTATGCCTGACTCTTCGCCAAAGAAAAGATGAATACGCATTAAGACATTGCTAAGCGCAAGGCCGCAGCCTCGCTTAATTGAGCCATCGGCGGTTATGGTTTCTGGTTCATCAACACGGCTGCGCGTATCAAACAGATGCTCAAGGACCTCAGGCGACATACCAAGACCATCATCAGACACAATAATTTCAACACCCGTATCGGTTAGGTGGCTTGCAATGCTGATATGTAAGGGCTTTGTCTCGCGCATAGCGTGCTTAATGCAGTTTTCAAGAAGCGGCTGCAAAATAAAGGGAGGCACCAAGGCATCCATTGCGTCATGAGCAAGGGCAGATTGCACTTGTAAGCGTGTTTCTCCAAAGCGTGCCTGCATAAGATTGATATAGCGCACTCCCTGGTTAATTTCGTGCTCAAGTGTGGTGAGCTTTTCTGAATCAGAAAGGGTCTGCCGATAATATTTTGAAAAGTCTATAAGGAGTGAACGCGCCTTTTCTGGCTCGGTACGCACAAGAGAAACAATGGTTGTGATGGTATTAAACAAAAAATGCGGGTCAACCTGGGACTGCAGTGCGCGCAGCTCAACGCGCGCAGAAGCCTCAGACTGGCGATCGAGCTCAAAACTTGCCAGTTGCGTTGAAAGCAAGTCGGCAAAACCAGATGCAAGTGCCGTTTGGCGCAAGTCGATATTACTCATGCGCGGATAATAAAACTCCATGGTTCCCACGCAGGCATCACGCACAATTAAAGGAACCGCAATTCCTGCCCCCATACGCGGAAAAAACTGCCGGTCTTCGCTATCATTTTCACGTGAAAAAACACTTGCATCCTTGGTTTCTATAACCTGCAAGGTATGACGCAAGATAACCGGCTGGCCTGGCAAACAGCGCTCTGAACCCTCGCCCCAACTTGCTAATACCTGCCGTCCATCGGTAATACACATAGCCGATGCCATGGTTTCTGGAAGAATAATCTGGCAGGTGTCAAGCGCCACTTCAGATGACATGCCATTTCGGATATGAGCAAACAGCTTAGAGGCAATGGCGAGCGTTCTATCGGTTGAGGTCAGCGTTAGGTCGTCGGGTAGCACAAAAACATAGGAGAAGAAAAAACATAGCAGCACAAGCCCTGCAATGGTGACAACAGCAGGAACAGGATTTGCAATGTGTGCTGTCATAAACCAAATGAGCAGCAAAAAGAGCATGGGGACACAAAGCCCTAACAGCATAGCCATAACAAATTGTGCTGAACCTAAAACCTTCGTTGGGTTCATGCGCATGGTAAACCTAATAGGATGTAAAAACTTGCCCACATGACCTCCCCCAGAACTGTGTGCATATCCATCATATACCGGTACCGTTTACCGAATTGTCCTCACCCCTGAGCGGTAGTTGAGCGAAATCTAAGCGGCATATATATGCAAAAGCCCCCTGCCTCAACAACCGAGACAGGGGGCAAAGAAACGGGCTCTATCGACTATGCAGAATACTTATTGCCATCGCCGAAAGTACCAGAGATAACAATGTCGCCTTCCTTCATGATGACGTCCATGTTATCGGGGGTAAGGTCACGGATATTGGATGCAGGGTCACCGTTTACCACCAAGATGTCTGCCCACTTGCCAGCTTCAAGTGAACCAAACTCGTTCTCTTTGTGAACCATCTTGGCACCGTTGAGCGTGGCGCAGGTGATGGTCTCAAGCGGAGAAATGCCAACCTTCTCAACAAAGTCATACATCTCGTCGATGGTGACATAGCCATACGGCGTTACAAATGAGAAGGAGTCAGAACCGATAGTAAAGATTACGCCGCGCTTCTTGGCTTCACGCAGGCAGTCATAATTGCGCTGAAGCTCTTTTTCTACCAAGGTCTCGCCGGGGAACTTATCGTGAATCTCTGGCACATAGACCGGTGGATAGGTTGAGTACCATGTGGGCAAGAAGCCAATGGTGGGCGTAAAGAAGGTGCCCTGCTCAGCCATGAGGTCCATGGTGCGCTCATCAATATCAAAGCCGTGAATCAGCTGCTCGCAGCCAAAGCGGACAGAATCATAGGCCGCAGCATGTGAATTGTAGGAGTGGCTCCATACCGGAATGCCTACCATCTTTGCCTCGTCGCAAACTGCCTTAATCTCTTCTGCGCAATAATGCTGGTCGCGACCAGAATCCCAGCGCCAGATGCCGCCGCCGGTAGCCCAAATCTTGATAGCGTCAACGTCCTCGCGCAAACGACGACGAACAGCCTTGCGAAGATCCCACGGACCGTCAACCTGATCGCCCCAAGGGTGAGACTCTTTGTTCTCAAGCTGGCTGCAGTGATGCGAGTCACCGTGCCCTGCTACCCGGCAAAAACCTAAACCTGTTGCAAATACGCGAGGGCCTTTGAATACGCCGTCGTTGATGCAATCGCGAACATTTACACCAAAGCGACCAATCTCGCATACGGTGGTCAAACCGTGGGTCAAGCAGTCATACGCCTGCTTAACAGCAACTGCCTGCTTGTTGAGCAGCGGCTGCATAACCCAGTCGGTGTCGTTGTCGGTAAGATTGCCTGAGAAGTGAAGATGGGTATCGATAAGACCTGGCATAACAGTTTTGCCTGTTGCATCAATAACCTCATAGCCACCATCTGCAGGAACATCTTCGCGCTTGCCGGCATATTCAATCTTACCATCTTCGCCAACAAGTACCAGCGAATCCTCTACCGGTGTTGTACCAGTACCATCGACCAGCTTACCACCAACAATTGCATACTTCTTACCCATGGCTCCTCCTTTGGATCCAATTGCTCGGTCTAAATCTCCCTCTAAGATTTAATCCCGAGTTCTTTAACAAACCAATGTGACAACAAGTCACGTAGACGCGGATAGAAACAAACCTGCTTATGCCGTCTTTTTCATGGCAGACGTTGCAAAGAGCAGCACAAAGCCCAAGACCAGCCAGCCCAAAACAATGACCCAACCTGTGAAGTCAAGCGATTCAGCTGTGATGGGGAATACAATCAGAGCAATGATGATAAGACCAGCAAGAATTGCGAGGAAGATACCAAACTTGCCGCCCGGCACCTTATAGGGGCGCGGAAGGTCGGGCTCTGAGAAACGCATCTTAAAGCAGGCCAAAGAAACCATCGTGCATGAGAAGATGAAGGCAAGCGCCGATACCTTAGTGAGCGGAATAAGCATGTTCTTGCCCATAAAGGGGCCAACCAAAGTAATAATGGCAAGAACAATGCAGGCCAGCTTAGGTGCACCGGACTTTTCGTCAACCTCGGCAAACTGAGCTGGGAGCTGACCTTTGCGGCTCATAGCAAGCATAATACGGCTGGTAGCGCCATAGAACGAGTTCATAGGACCCATAGGACCAAGCGTTGCGATAGTAAGCATGATGAGATAGAAGAAGAAGTTAATGTTCTTCAAGCATGCAAGAGCAGGCACCGGTGACTCAACAAAGGTGTGCCAGTCAAGGATGGTGCCAAATGAATAGATGCAAATCATGTAGAAGCCACCAGATGCAAGCAAGGCAAGCGTAATAATTTTGCCAAACTTGTTCCAGTTAAGACCTTCTGCTGCCTCTTCTGCCTGCTGCGGAATGGTATCAAAGCCAGCGTAGAAGAACGGCGTGAGCAGCAATACACCCATGATGCCGCCAAAGATGTTATCGGCACCCGTTGCTGCAACACCGCCACCAGCATTTGCAACCTGAGAGAAAATCTCGCCGTTATGCAGCGCATGCATCGGTGAGCCGGTAAAGAGCGAAATACCCATAGCAAGTAACATACCGCAAAGCAAGGCTTTGGTAAGGAAGGCCTGAAGCTTAGCTGCAGATGATGCGCCCTTGAAGTTTAGGAAGATAACGTATACCGCAAATGCTAGCGAGATGATGGTGGGGAACAAATACACCTTTGCACCCAAAATCTCATAGAGCTCAACAGAGCGCAAAAACTCAAGACCAGGAATTGTGCCAAACATGTCAGAAACAAGCGTTGAGATAGCAATTGCTTCCCAAGGGCACAAAATGCCGTTACCTAAAGCCAGCAGCCAGCCCGTTACAAACGACGGAATGCGACCAAAGGTGCGGTCTACGTACTCAACAATACCGCCCGAGATAGGAATAGCAGCAGTAAGCTCGCCAAATACGGCACCGATGGGCACCAAGAACAGCGCGCCCAGCAAGAACGCAATCATAGCTGGGACAGGACCGCCGCCAACTACAATCCAGTCTCCTACCTGGAGTACCCAGCCCGTACCAATAATGGCGCCAAAGCCGATGGTGAAGAAATTCCATAGCGATAGGGTTTTCTTCATACCTCCTTGGGCAGCCTGTGGTCCGGCATGCGTCTCTGCCATGTCGTCCCCCCTTCAAACATGGATGCCTCGCAGCACCCGTCTTACCGCGTAAATATCTCACGCAGGTTTTCACTACTTAGACAATACGGGACTTATTTGAGGCAAGCTATGAGGCATCGACCGAAGGAAAGGCAGTCCAATAAACGGTTAGGTTTTCCCGATAAACGGTTGAGACAATACACATGCTTAATGCATAGCAATGCTTGAGCACCTCGATTGAGGCGCTCGCAAGGATTATGTTTTTAAGCGTGTGGTATGGCGTGGTAACGCTGAGCTTGTGAAGCTAGGGTGCAACTCATCGCGGTTAAGCTGAGCGTATCAAGCTAGGGCTCAGCCTATCGCGGTAAAGCTGAGCCTATCAAGGTAAAACTCAGCTCATTAAGGTAGAACTCAACTCAAGCTATCAACGCCGGCGCATCTGACGCGCGCCTTCACCTGGCATAATGCGACGGGCATCATAGACAGAATCAACGTTGCTGATATGTGCCAATAAAGGGTCAAGACCACTCGCGTCAGAAATCTCAATTAAGAAACGCAGGTTTGCAATTCCCTCACGATTGGTTGAAGTTGAAGCGCTCAAGATATTGCCACCTCCATCACCAATGGCAATCGTGACATCTTTAAGCAGCCCCATGCGGTCGAGACCTTCAATGACAATCTCAACCTTAAAGAGTGCATCTGCCGCACCATCCCACTCAACCCCAATCATACGCTCGGGGTTTTTCTGTAAATCGGCAACATTGGGGCAGTTAGCTCGGTGAACCGATACACCGCGTCCACGTGTGATAAAGCCTACAATATCATCCCCCGAAACCGGATTGCAGCAGTGAGCAAGACGCACCAGCATATCGCCCTCAACGCCAGAAACCACCACGCCCGAGCTTCCCGGCCGGCTCGTATTGCGTGGTTTGCGATTGCTACCTCTTACCTGTCGCTTTGCCGCTTCGACAATTTCTTCAGTTGAGGCGGGGTTTTGCTTGGTATCTTCTGGCTTTGGGTCAAGAATTGCTTCAACCTTATTACCAATTGCCCGAACAGCCAGCTTTCCTGCGCCAAGCACGGCAAACAAATCGTCTATATGGCGAAAATTAAGCTGAGTGGCAATTGAGGCAAGAGCGCGCGTAGTGCGCTGAGTTGAGATGCCATAACCGCGCTTGCGCAAGTCTTTTGCCAAGGCATCACGACCAAGAGCAGCGTCATCATCTTTTGTTGCCGCGGTAAAGTAGCGCTTAATTTTTGAACGCGCGCTTGGTGTTCTTACAATCGAGAACCAGTCACGCGAGGGCTTTGCTGCCTTATTGGTTAAAATCTCAACACGGTCACCCATGTTTAACTCATGCGAAAGCGGTGCCACTGCCCCATTTACCTTTGCACCAACGCAATGATTGCCCACCTCAGTGTGAACTGCATAGGCAAAATCAAGCGGCGTTGAGCCAGCGCGTAGATTCATTACCTCGCCTTTAGGAGTAAAAACAAAAATCTCCTGGTCAAACAGGTCAACCTTGAGGGTATGCAAAAACTCCTTGGGGTTTTCAATCTCATCAGATATGGCCCAGTCAAGTGAGCGCTTAAGCATAGTAATCTGATCATCAAGGCGCTGAGCATCAGCGGGTTTGTGCGCCTGCGAGCCACCAGAGCGCTTGTACAGCCAGTGTGCTGCAATACCATATTCTGCCTGTTCATGCATCTCATACGTGCGAATTTGAATCTCAAGCGGACGAGCCGTGGGGCCGATAACCGTGGTATGCAAGCTCTGGTAGTTATTAAACTTGGGCATGGCAATATAGTCTTTGAAGCGACCAGGCATAGGATGCCAAATGGAGTGCACCGCTCCCAAAACCGAATAACAATCCCCTACTGAATTGGTTATCACACGCAAGGCAACCAAGTCATAAATCTCTGAGAACTCTTTTCCCTTACGCTGCATCTTTTGATAGATAGACCAGTAGTGTTTTGAGCGCCCATTGATTTGATAGCCGCTCAGGCGAGCATCTTTTAGCTCATCATCTAGGGCTTTAATGGTTTCTGCTAAAAAGCGTTCGCGTGCCTCACGACTTTCAGAAACCATACGCGCAATACGCTGATAGGCTTGAGGCTCAAGATAGAAAAACGACAAATCCTCAAGTTCCCATTTCATTGAGGAAATGCCCAGACGGTCAGCCAACGGTGCGTACACGTCCATGGTTTCGCGCGCCTTAAAGAGGCGACGGTCCTCGCGAAGCGCAGCGAGCGTGCGCATATTGTGCAAGCGGTCTGCAAGTTTGACAATCACCACGCGAATATCGCGACTCATAGCCAAAAACATCTTGCGCAAATTGAGTGCCTGCTTGGCATCCATACTGTCAACTTCAATATTGGTTAGCTTGGTAACGCCATCAACAAGCTCAGAAACCGTTGTACCAAAAATTGCAGAAACATCGTCAAGCGAGGTTGAAGTATCTTCAACGGTATCGTGTAAAAGCGCAGCGCAGACAACATCGCGGTCCATTTTGAGCTCGGCTAAGATAATGCCTACCTCAATGGGGTGGTTGATATAGAGCTCGCCAGAGCGCCGACGCTGGTCAGCGTGCTTTTCTGCAGCAAAGCAATACGCTTTTTCAACCCCAGAAGCGTCTGCCGTACTCATATACTTGCTGCAAAGCCCCCTGAGCACATCCCAGCGATCAGCACAAATCTCAGGCGGTAAATCAGATGCTGTGCGATAATACACCATATGTTCTGAGGGGGTGAGTGGCGTGTCATTGGCAATATAATCGCGCGCTTTTTTTGGATTGTGAACATCAGCACTCATCGAAACGCCCTCCTTCGGGAAAGCTCGGAAGCAATGGTCTATTGACGTGAGCTAGCATATCACGGACTGAGGCCTTAAGCGCCCAGGTACGAAATGCCTCAAAGGAGCGCCGCGCCCGAAGGCCCTCTAGGTAGCGAATCGACTGCATTAAATCGACGTGTTGAGGTGCTTCGGCAAGCTGAATAACACGCGCTCCTCGCGTTTCATAAACCTGCAGGAGCCCCAGCTCTTCAAAAATGCCAAGCGCTGGGTCTATCAAGCGCTCATCAACCAGATTCTTGCCATCAATCTGCTTACATAGTGCCAAAATGCTCTCATTTTCTGCGCGCAAACCATCCTCGCACGACGACACACGAGCCCCTAAGGTTCTCAGTGCCCGATACACCACCACCAAGCGCTCACGCTCAGGTGCTTGCAGCCATAAGATGTGCTCGTTGATGCGAGCGTCACGCGGCGAATACATAAGATGGATATGCGCGGTCTCCCCATCGCGCCCAGCGCGTCCGCTCATCTGGTTAAACTCTATCTCTGAATACGGCATATGATAGAGCACGACATGGCGAATACCAGGTAAGTTAACCCCCTCACCAAAGGCTGAGGTTGAGACAATACAGCAAAGGTCGCCCGCACGAAAGGCTGCTTCAACCTGAGCACGCTCCGCACGTGTAAGGCCTGCATGATAGTAGGCAATTTTATGAGCAAGCGCCGATACCCGACGGCGCAAGGTTCTCACCAGTGCAACACTTTGCTCGCGTGCGTTCACGTACACCACGCACTGCTCCCCCGTTGCAACCACCGACACCAAGCGATTGTCACGATGCACAAGGTCTCGATCATCATCTATGCACAAATTATTGCGTACGGTTTCGTCGGTGATATAACGCAGATGTAGCGGAAGTTTGCCAAGCGCTGTCATACACGCAGGCGTTGCCGTGGCGGTGCAGGCAAGAATTTGTGGCTCCTGAAGCTCCGCGTAGATGCGTGCAAGCTCGCCATAGGCGCTGCGAGTGCCACTATCTGCCTCAGTAATATGGTGAATTTCATCAAATGCTACAAACGCAACACGCCCTGTTACAGCAAAGGCATGACTATGAAGTGCCAGATATTCTGGTGTGGTCATAACAACATCAAGTGTACCGCGTGACAAATCGGCATAGAGGCGCTGACGCTCGGACGGTGAGCTTTCACCGGTGAGCACCGCAATATGCAAACCAAGCTTTGCCGCAGTCCTTTTAAGCTGCATCGCCTGGTCTGCAACAAGGGCACGCAAGGGATACACAAAGATACTCGCACGATGGCGCAGCAATGCCTCTCGTGCTGCATGAACCTGAAAAATCAAGGATTTGCCGCGTCCGGTTCCCATGACACTGAGCACGTGTTGACCATCTGCAAGCGCCTGCAAAGCCTCAAGTTGCGCCGCATGTGGCGCTGAGCTCCCAATCACTGCATGAATAAGGCTTCGCGAGAGCTCCTCATACGACAACTGTTGCATGCGATAACGACGCTCATCTGCAAGAGGCTCCGCCACAGGTAGCGCAGTAGCACGCGTACACGATGCCATGAGCGCTGGACAAGCCTCGTCTGCCTCATCTGTGCTGGTTGAGCCGTTCTCAGCAGGCGCGATTAACCTATCTGGTACTAAGATGTCACGAACCATGAGCTTGGGTTTGCATCGCCCCTGCCACGTTTCTGCAATAACACTACACACCACATCAAGTGCACCATCATAGCTCAGCATATCTTGAATCTGGGGTGCTCGAAACATAATGGCAGACACGCCAGAGCGTCCATCTGTTGCAGTAAAGCGCAGGTGCTCGGCAGTTTTGCCCACCGCCGCCCTATCAGACATGGTGACACCTGTTATTGCAAACAGAGGAACCGGGTTTCCCTGCCCAAAGGGCTCAAGTAACGACAGCTGTTTGATAGTCTCAATGGTGAGCTCACTCAGCTGAGCCGTACCAGCAATTTCTCCTCGGTCTTCAAAGTCATCAGGCGAAAAGGTAGATAAAACCTCATTGAGTCGATGACGAAATGCCGGTACCTTATCTGCAGGACAGGTAAGCCCAACCGCACCCGCATGCCCTCCAAAACGCGTCAGCACATCGGAGCATTGGCCAACCGCATCAAATAGATTGATGTTTCCAACCGAGCGACCACTTCCGCGCGCCTGCCCATCTTCAATTGAGAACAAAATTGATGGCACGTGAAAGCGATGTGCTAAACGACTGGCGACAATACCTTTAACACCTTCATGCCAGCCTTCACCAGCCACCACAAGGGATAAACCCCCATCAAAGTCTGACTCGGCAGAGCGAATAGCATCTTCGGTAAGCGCAGCCTCAATAGCGCGGCGCTCTTGGTTGATAGCCTCAAGCTCAGAGGCAAGCTTGCCAGCGTATACCGGGTCTGTCTCCATAAGCAGTGATAACGCGAGTGCCGGGTCAGACATACGTCCTGCAGCATTGAGACGCGGAATGAGCGAAAACGAGAGTGACTCGGTGGTAATGGCAGACAGGTCGGTATTGCTTAGCGCTGCCAGCGCGATAAAACCAGGGCGTGATGTCGTGCGCATGCATGCAATTCCATCTGCAACAAGAGCGCGATTCTCAGGCGTAAGCTGCATCATATCCGCCACGGTGCCAAGCGCTGCAACTTCTGTATAGCGCTTCCAGAGATGAGGCGCACCTAAACGCATGCCCAAACCATGCACCACTTTAAGT
Source organism: Collinsella sp. zg1085 (assembly GCF_018889955.1). GTDB lineage: Bacteria > Actinomycetota > Coriobacteriia > Coriobacteriales > Coriobacteriaceae > Collinsella. The sequence continues at coordinate 733,821 of NZ_CP076545.1, read as the reverse complement.
GCTACCCCCGCGCCAGCAAGCTCACGCGAGGGACCGGTGGACTCAAACTTAGGATTAGCAATAGGAACACCGACAGGCACTAGGTTTGACGGCTCATGGTGGTCAGTTACTACTAAATCGATACCTTGATTAAGAAGATACGGAGCCTCGTGCTTGGCTGCAATACCATTATCAACCGTCACCACCACATCAGGCGAGCAACAAGCAATCACGCGATCGAGCGCTTCTTTGCTCATGCCGTAGCCCTCGTCTTTGCGCCGAGGAATAAAGGGGTGAACGGTTGCTCCAAGCGCACGCAGCGCCTCAGTTAACAGGCAGGTTGAGGTAATACCATCAACGTCAAAATCGCCAAAAACCGCAATCGTCTGGTGTAGATGCAGTGCTTGTTCTAAGCGGCTAACAACCTCGGTCATGCCAGGGATAATAAAGGGGTCTGCCCAATCACGTTCAAGTGAGGGGGTTAAGAAGGCGCGCCCCGCCTCAACACTTCTTATACCTTGTGCAATCATCACGCGCGCCACCAGCGGGGCAACGTGGAGCTGATGAGCAAGATGTGCTTCAAGCTCAGGGTGGTGTGGAGCAACCGTCCACCGTTTGGTAGAAACTAAGGTAGGCATAACTATATCCCATAAGAAAAGGTCGCTGCGGCAACCGTACTTGTTGAACAGCCTCATTATACGCAAGTCTCTTTCGTTTCAACTTGTAAACGTATAAGCAGGGCATGTATATCTCTTGCAGCAGATGGCTATACTTAGCCTGCTTCAATGGTTTAGTGATAAGGAGTCTCAATTGATGTGGTGGCAAAAGCTGGGTAGTGGTATTGCCAAGCGAATGCCGTATGTCGTACTTATATGCGTTACAACCGGCATTATGTTTCCACAGGAACTTGCTGGTATTGCACAATTTGTGCCCGTGTTTTTTGCCTTTATGACCTTTCAGGGCTCACTGAGCAACACACTCCATCAAACACTTGAGGTATTCAGGCATCCCGCTGATTTGCTTGCTATCTTGGTAATATCACTTGTGCTCATGCCCATTGGAGCCAACCTACTTGCACGGTTGTTTTTTGCTGGAGATATTCACCTGATTACCGGCTTAGTGCTTGCCTATTCAGTGCCTGTTGGTATAGTTAGCTTTATGTGGGTGAGCATGTTTCAAGGAAACACCCCCCTTGCTCTCGCTGTCATTTTGATTTCAACCGTTATATCGCCGATAAGCATCCCTTTGAGCCTCAGCATATTTTTAGGAGAAGCTGTTCATATGGATGCGCTCGGCATGATGCACGATATGGTATTCATGATTGCGCTTCCTGCCCTTGCCGGCACACTCTTAAATGACTTCACGCATGGCTGGGCACACGAAAAACTATCACCTGCCATCAGCCCTGCTGCACGTATTCTCATGATGATTATTATTACGTCTAACGCGACAGCCTTAAGCGATGCGGTGCGGCATCTCTCTGGGGTACATGTCATGGTTGCCTGCTTTACCGTGTGCTATACCGGCTCAGGGTTTTTATGGGGTGCTCTGGTTGCACGGTTGATGCAAAGACCTTTTTCAACCTTAGTTACTATGTGCTTTGACTGTGGACTGCGCAATATTTCATCTGGCGCTGTTATTGCAAGCAGCTACTTTCCCAACGCGGTTATGTTTCCTGTCATGTGCGGAACAATTTTTCAACAGCTTTTGGCTTCTCTAGCTGGGTCCATCATGCAAAAGCTGACCCAAGAAGAACGTGCCCACGAGCGCCACTATGTAGCGCGTGGCCTTGCTGCACTTCGCGCGCGCAAAAAAGCCCACAAAGACTAAGGTACGCTGTCTAGCGTATGCTGGCATCTGTCTAGCATATGCTGGCACGCTCACTTTAGCGCCGCTCTATTCATGCCAGCATCGTAAAAGCTCGTCAAAGTAGCCTATGTAGGTGCTCCTGTAACAGTTTTTAGTCGGCCGGATTAGGGTCTAAGTTTGGATTTGTCTCGTTTGCCGCAGCTTGTGCCATCTTAGTAAACACGTTTTTACCATCTCGGAACATCTCAAAGAACTGCATCTTTGCCAAATCGTTGCGCGCCACACCAACAGATGCCCCAAGAGAGGGGTCATTTCCAGCACTCGACAAATACCACCGATGTTGTTCATCTTCAAAGCCTGTCATGTTAATTGCCGGCATCGCTTTTTGCAGCACCATATGCGCCTTTTGATAGTCGCTCAGCGGCGCACCAATGAGATGCATCAAATTAGCACTCAAGTAGTTGGTAGACAAATCAACCACGGAGCTTTTCTGCTCGCGACCGGCAACATCGTAGTTTGCCCAGATAAAGTATGAGGTTTGCCACAAACGCGCCGTATGAACAGCTTCAGGCTCGCCGGTAAACCACGCATCGTTGTAGGTATCGGGGAAGAAAGGCTGATGGTCTCCAAAAAAGACCAGCACCACCTTGCGGTCAAGCTGGCGAAGCTTAGCAATAAAATACTCAAGCGCTTTGTCCGATTCATTGATGAGCGAAAGGTATTCGTTAACCTGCGGAACACTTTGTCCATCAATAGGATAGTCGAGCTGCTTTGCAGGAGGAATTTGCTGCGTTTCATAACCAGAATGATTTTGCATAGTCACATCAAAGATAAACTGCGGCTTGGTACCCTTTGATAGCACATCTAATATACTGTCATACGTGGCCTTATCAGTTACCATGCCCCGCAAGCGCTCGGCCTGAGCAAAGTCTTTAATTGCCATAAACGTATCAAAGCCAAATTGCTTATAGACGTTTTCGCGATTCCAGTTGGTTGCGTGATTGGGATGCATAGCCAAGGTCTCATAGCCCAATTCCTTAAACTGACGTGCTAAGTTTTCGGTGCGCGTCATATCGTAAATGGTATAGGGATATACACCGGCACCCATATATGCCATAGAATTGCCCGTAAGATACTCAAACTCAGAGTTTGCTGTACCACCACCATAGGCAGACACATACAAAATACCGCGCTGCAGCGTGTCGCTTAAGGACTTAAAGAACTGTGGACCTTCATAGCCAGCATGCATCTGCTGATACATTGATAAATCTGAGAAGGTCTCGTTCATAATAGTTACTACCGAGGGCTTCTCGGCCTCAAACTGTGCTTGAGCCTGAGCACGTTCTGGGCTAACTCCCAGCTCAGCATCGTATGAGGCGGCGTAGCGCTTCATAAGCTGTTGCGCTTCTTCAATCTTATAGCCACGCGGACGTTTAGGCGCAATGGTTTGCGCTGATGAGATAAAGCAGGGCAAAAAACCTTGTTGATAGTAGCTGTTCAAAGGCCGCCAGCTATATACCTGTACATAGAGCGCGTTGTAATAGTCAATTAAACTAACGTGTGAAACCAGCGCACCAATCAACACCAAGCCAGACACCACATAGGCCACCATACGAGCGCGGGAGTGTTCATTGCGTGCGGGGCGTTGTCTGCCGGCTGCAAATAAAAGTACAAGTGCCACGCCTGCGCAGGCAATACCGTAGAGGCAAAAAGCTGAGAGGACAAACTCATATTGCGTGCTCACTGCTGCGGCAGTGGTGAGAGCTGACAAATCACCTGGCTGAATTGGCTGTGACTTAAAGCTGATAGTAAAAAACTCTGCAATGCCTACTAATGCAAGTACGATAGTAAGGATAGCTGGTATTGAGCCTCTCCGCTGAAAGATAAGATATAAGCCAAGCATAGGCAGAGCGATGATAGCCCACTCAAGCAGAGCACAAAGAGGATACATGCGCCAAAGCTCGTGATTTGAAGGAATTTCAAGCGCTAGCATCGTAAAGATACTGGCCAGCAACACCATGCCAACACCGCATGCTAGAGGGTGCGCGCCACAAAAGCCTGTTGCTACCGGTCTATCTATATGCCCGCGAAGCTTGGGCAACGCACAGAGCGCGACAGCTGCAACAAGTACTGCGTTGAGCACTAACGCCGCAACTATATCATCAACAACCATGCCCATGTATGCGGCAATGGCTACGCACAGTTGTATGAGTACAAAGACGAAAGTCCAAGCGCACGCTGTAAACGACGTATCTTGTCCGATAGCTGCGCGACAGCCATAGATGGCTAATGCGAGCGACACCACGAGGGCAATCGAGGAAATAACAGCAACGGACATACAAGCTCCTATGAAACAAACATCAGCATGATGCACTTACGAGTGATGAGACAAGCTCGGGTCAAAGACGGTCTTTATGGTACCTGTTTTTGTGTGATATGCATAAAAACTCATGCTTACAGTTTGGTCACCCAAGTAAGAATTAGGGGGACTTTAGCCAGTTCAACGCCACAATTTATCTCAGCTCAGCATAAGCTTAGTTCATGAAACCATAAGATTTTATTCGTGAAGCGTGCATAGTATCAGCTGTGCACTATGAGCTATACACACTCAGCTGTTGCGTGATGGTCATCATAAAACACTTCAGCTGCAACGCCTTTGTCATCGCCCAAGGAGCGCCATATTGCGCCTGCACGGAGCCTATCAAGCCTAAGCAGAAGCCATAAAACCTAATCTACCCGCGTATCACCCATAAAGAACAAGGCAACAGTTCCAGGTCCTGTGTGCGAGCCAATAACCGCTCCAATGTCAGAAATCATAATCTCACCCGCAAGTGCTGGAACTAGGTTCTCAATCTGACGGGCAAGCTCTTTGGCATCTTCAAGGCAATCAGAATGGCTAATGCAACACTTGCCCGTATATGCAACACCGTTTTCTGCGTGAACCACGAAGAGCTTTGCTAACTCAGCAATAGCCCGCTTCTTGGTACGAACCTTAGACTGCGGAATCAGCTTTCCCTCAACATTAATGTTAATGATGGGACAAATTTTTAATGCCGTTGCAATAAGGGCGTTTGTTTTTGAAATGCGCCCACCGCGCTTCAAGCACTCAAGGTCAGATACAAAAAACCATGCATTAACGTCAAGTTTATGAGCCTCAATCCAAGCACTGAGCTCGTCAAACGTCAAACCTGCTTGCTTAAGTTCAACGAGATAACGAAGAACTAAACCATAGCCTGCACTTGCGGACAAGGAATCAACAACTTGGATGCGGCGCTCGGGGTAGGCGGCTTTCAGCTGGTCGCGCGCTATGCATGCCGATTCGTAGGTGCCAGAGATTCCCGAGGACAGCGTAAGGTGCAAAATATCGTGTCCCGCCTGAAGTAGAGGTTCCCAGTTTATGAGGTAGTCGCCAACAGAGACCTGCGAAGTTGTTGGCTCATCCCCCGCCTTAATACGCCCAAAAAACTCTGCTGGGCTCGTACTTGCATACAAATCATCCGGATACACGTGCCCGTCAATGGTGTAATGAAATGGTATGCACAAAACATGATGCTGCTCAAAAAATACTCGTGGTAAATCAGCGGTTGAACAGGCGGACAAAACATATGACGACATAGAAGCTCCTCACAACACCTTAGATGAATACTCTTGATTGTACACCTGTCAGGCGCACACACAGGAAGAAGGGTACCCTCGATTAACACAGAAACACCCCGATGTATAACTACACCGGGGCGCTCAACAGGGCATGTGCACAAAGACGTACACCTGTGCTCGATAAACTACCTGTTACCAGGCATTATCTACCTGTTACTAGGCGTCATATTTCTTAAGATAGCTGCTCAGACGCGCAAGACCTTCACGGAGCACATGTTCATGGGCGCAATAACCCAAACGAGCACCGCGCGGCAACTCAAAGCGACTACCCGGCACCAATAAAACACCTTCGTCACGCAGCAAATCTAAACAGAACTTCTCATCATCTTCGGGAATATCGAGGCGAATATAGCTCACCGAAACCCCTTTGGGTGGAATCCAGCTCACCCGTGGCTCATCGGCAATCCAGGTATTCACAATGTCGCGATTCTTGCGAATAATCTCCAAGTTGCGCGCAACAACCTTCTCGCGATTACGCAAAACATAGGTTGCCAACACGTCATTAAATACGCCGGCGCATATCATAGTGTAATCACGCAGCACCCGCATCTTGTCTGCAAGCTCTTTGTTAGACACCGTCCAGCCAACACGCGCGGCAGGCACCGAGAGGTCCTTAGAGATGCTATTGGTTGCAACACCCTTGTCATACAAATCAACAATACTTGTGCAGCGCTCTGAATTCTCAAGCGGGAAAAAGACCTCGTCACACAAGACCCAAGCACCCACTGAATGCGCAATTTCAACAATCTCTTCCATCACTTCAGTAGTAATGATGGTGCCTAAAGGATTGCTCGCATTGTTGATGCAGATAAGCTTGGTGTCATGGCGTACCATGCGTTTGAGGTCATCCAAGCGCGGCTGCCAGCCGTCTTCTTCATGAATGTGCCAATGCTCAACCTCGGCACCAAAGGCGCGCGGCAAATCATATAAGGGCTGATAGGTTGGATATTCTGCAATTACATGGTCGCCAGGACTTACCAGAGCCATTATGGCATTCAGATTTGCACCCGTACCGCCGTTCATCTGCAAAACATTGGATGGGTCCACGTGCTTATAGAGCTTCGCCACTTCCTGCTTAAAGGCGTCAGAACCCTCAATCCAGCCGTAGTTCATCTTTTCTTTATCAAGCGCCTCATAAAAACTCTCGCCGTCTTTTCCATCAAGCTTGAGAATCTCCCCCATCTCAAGACTTGCAATAGTACTCTGCGCAATATCCCAGGTTGCTTCACGCTCATAATCATTGAGAAACGCCTCGACGCCAATAGTTTTAATGTCCATGGTGAACCACATCTCCTTTCGGTCACTATTTATAAAAAGGGCAGCAAGCTCACCGCCGCCGCCCCTTATACCAGCTATGCTACGTTTAAAGCTATGCCTTAGAACACCGGAATAAATCCAATGGCGGTCAGCGGAATAGAAATGATGCCCACAATGCTAATAAGCACTATGCCCGCTTTTTCAGCTGTGCTAAGCGTAAAGCCGCCCTCTTTACGTGCTTGCGCATAGAAGAAAAAGCCAGGAATATACCCTAGGCAGGCAAGGATAAGGAACTGCCAGCCAGCAAGTGCCATGCAAACAACTTGGAACAATACAGCAAGCAAGCCCCAGAGCAAGTTCTTGTAGTCTTTTGTCTCAAGGCCAAGCTTAACCTGATACGCAGCGGCAAGGGCCCACGAAATCATGATAGTTACCGTACACATGCTGATGGCAAAGGTGTAGGCATCGGCAGCAGCAAACGCAACAATCAGAAAAATTTGCGTGCATGCACCAACAATAATAAGCGCCATCTGAGGAGCATTCTTTTTGTTCATCTTATTCCACGAAGCGGGAAGCAGGTGCTCATCAGACATGCTGGAGGATGTCTCGGCGGGAAGCATGGTAAAAGACAGCCACGAACCAAGAACCGAAATGATGATTGCGATAGAAATAAAGGTGCCGCCCCAGCCGGGAGCTATGTGATTAAAGACGGTAATGGTTGCCGGGCTTTCGGCAGCAACAAGCTGCTCATAGGGCATAACACCATATGGCAAGACCGATGCACCAATGTAGAGCACCAAAAGAATGATAAGACCCAAAATGGTAGCCTTGCCAACATCGGACTTATGTGCAGCGCGCTTAGACATAACTGTCGCGCCCTCAATACCAATAAATACCCACATCATGGCAATCAGGCAGTTGATGATTTGCTGACTAAGGTCGCCCAAGCCCGCGCCATCATTTGCCTGCATGATGGTCACGTTGCGTGCCATGGTTCCCCAGAAATCCTCGGTAAAGACACCGGCGTTGAAGCTGATAGCGCAAAAACCAATGAAGAGCAAGATTGAGGCAATTTTGACAATCATAACTACCGCGTTTAAGAATGCTGCGCTTTCAACACCGTTAATAACGAGGAAGGTGATAATCCAAAGAAACGCCGACACAATCACAACACTCAAGATACCTGCTGGACTTGAAATGTTGGCGGCAAAGACACCGGGGAAAAGATTAGAAAGCACCTGAACTACCATGACGCCAAAGCCGATGTTTCCCAGCCAAGCGCTCAACCAGTAACCCCAGCCAGAAATAAAGCCAACAAAAGGACCAAAACCCTCGGTTGCATAATTGGTAAGACCTTCGAGTTCGGGCTTTTTAGCACCAAGGTTTGCCAACGAAAGCGCAAGGAACAAAAAGCCAGCACCGCAAAGCGCCCAGCCAATAAGCGCGCTACCGGGGGCGGCAGCACCTGCAAGCTGTCCCGTAAGTGCAAAAACACCTGAGCCAATGCAAGAACTGACAACAAGACCCACAAGGCCAAAAAGACCTACGCCTTTGAGCTTTTCTGCCATAACAATCCTCCTTTATACGGGAAGTATTGAATAGAAATGTCACCGTAGTGTACCAAATTGATTTGTGCATTCAAGAGGATGTAAAGGTGGGTTTAGGGCGAGTTTTGTGGCTCAACTGGTTTTTGTGTTTTGCTATGCCACTGCCCCACTTGTAAAACGTATTTAATTGAAGGACGTTTTTTAAGTATTAACCTATATCTGCATAGATTCTTTTGATATATCGCGCTGTCAATCATCACCAAAAAGCAGCCTAAAAAATTGAGATGTATGCTGAATATCCCCTTTTAGTGCACCGGTCTATATGAGACTCAGTCCGCTCTGCTACCATTACCGAGCAATGAATTTACGCTCTAACCCGGAGGATATATGTCACGCTATGACTATCTCATTGTAGGCGCTGGTATTACTGGAGCTCTTTTTGCACATGAAGCACGGCGCGCAAACAAGCGCTGCCTCGTTATTGACCGCCGCGATCATATTGCTGGCAATATGCACACTAAGACCATCAACGGTATCAATATGCATGTTTATGGTGCGCATATTTTTCATACCTCAGAGCGCGAGATTTGGGACTATGTCAATCGCTTTGCCGAGTTTAACCACTACGTTAACTCACCTGTTGCCTACTATAAAGGCGAGCTCTACAACCTGCCGTTCAATATGAACACCTTTACCAAAATGTGGCCAGACGTTATTACACCAGCCGATGCGCGAGCAAAAATTGATGCACAGATTGCCGCTGAGGGCATCGCTGAACCAAGCAATCTCGAAGAACAGGCGCTTTCACTTGTTGGCCGCGACATCTTTGAAAAGCTGGTAAAAGGCTACACCGAAAAGCAATGGGGTCGTGATTGTAGCGAGCTTCCCGCTCACATTATTCGCCGTCTTCCCTGCCGTTTTACCTTTGATAATAACTACTTTAATGACCGCTTCCAGGGTATCCCTATTGGCGGCTATACCAACATGATTGCTAAAATGCTCGATAACACCGACGTACGGCTCGGTGTTGAATATAAAGAGCTTATTGCCGAGATACCCGACATTGCTGAGCGCATCATCTACTGCGGACCTATTGATGCCTTTTATGACTACCAACTAGGCACACTTGAATATCGTAGCCTTCGCTTTGAAACCGAAGAGCTTGAGTCGCAAAACTACCAAGGCGTTGCGGTTGTTAACTACACCGAACGTGAGGTGCCCTATACCCGCATTATCGAGCACAAACACTTTGAGTTTGGTGAACAAGACACCACGCTCATTACGCGCGAATATCCAGCTGACTGGCAGCCGGGAGATGAACCGTACTACCCTCTCAACAACGAGCGTAATATGGAGCTCTATCAGGCATATGCCAAACTTGCCAAACAAGAAGGCAAGGTGGTATTTGCTGGTCGTCTTGGTGAGTATCGCTATTATGATATGGATAAGGCAGTTGCAGCAGCATTTCGTCTGGTTCGTCGCGAACTCAACATCGAGCCCACCAAGCACTAGGATATAAATTATCGTATGGAGCAACGCATGCATGCTTTTGGGCAGGGGGAAGACGCTGACTATGTGTAGTTCCCCCTGCCCACGCTCCTATAGCGAGCTATAGCTTGGCTACGTCAAGCTCTGGACCACCCACCAACTCGTCAATAAGCTCAACAATGGTGGTATATGAGCTCGCACGGTCAAACTCTGCCTCAGCAACATGTCGTGCACAGGTGCTCATACGCGCTCGTGCCGCGTCATCGCGAGCTACATTGACCAACACACGAGCGAGCGCATCAACGTCACCCGGATACACGTTCACACCAAAGCCATCAGCTGTTACTTTGGCACAAAACTCTGGGCTCAAAGACGTATTGACGAGCACCGAGCCACTTGCCAGATAGTCCCCAATCTTGGTAGGCACACTTTGCGGAGCATGAGCAACAAGTGAGTTAACCACCACATCAGATGCCACCAGATATGCCGCCATTTGCTCATACGGCATATAACCCAAACACTCAGCCGGAGCGCCACTCTCCCCTATCAAAGCCTCGAGCTCAGCGCGTGTAGGACCATCACCTAAGAGCTTAACTTTAAGCCCTGGCACCTCAGATGCCGCCTTAACACTTGCCAACACCAAGGTACTCAAGTCATAGAGCTTTGAAATATTGCCGGCATAACTTACCCAAAACTCATCATCAGGCTTTATAACCGACGCAGCATATTGAGCCGCACCCGCGTCAAACACCGCCAAATCGTTGCCTACATACACCGTCCGCTTAGGAATATCTTCTGCACGGTCTTGAAAGGCTCGATGAGTATATTCCTCAGAGGTTCCAACAACTGCGTTAGCGAGTTGATAGGCAGCACGTGCCTGCGCAGCAAAGGGTGCAAACAGCACGCGCGAAAGAACCGGCACCGAAAAGGCAATCTCAAATGCCTCAGGCCATACATCATTAACATCAACCACAAAGGGGATATGTAACCGATGGGCTGCGCGCCCTGCCGCACGAGTTACGTCATTAGGGGGAATCTGACAATAGATAAGATTATAGTCAGTATGCGTCTTAAAATATGCCGCAACACGGCGGGCTAGTACGTGATGTGCCCAAATGCGTTGCACGCACATGTTATTTGGATAGCTTGGCTCATCAAGAAACACCAGATTAAAGCTATGAGCTTGATAATCGGTGTGAGACACATCGCGCTGTCGCTTTTCCCAATGCTGAAACGATGCGGTGATAAAATCAACCTGATACCCGGCGGCACTCAAACGCTCTGCCAGATATACATAGCGCGTTGCGCCCTTAAGCTCAGAACCCAGCTTAGCATCTGCGCTAACGATAGCAATTTTTTTTGATGCACTCATACACTTCCCCTATCGCCGACGCATCGCACGCAAGCGCTCAATCGTATCAAACGATATTCTCATGCGATGCAACACAAGAGCTGCAAGATACCGGCGCTCAGTTAGCTTCCAAAGATGGGGATACTCGCTCTTGAGCCGCGTGCGAAAAGCTCGTGCGCGGTCGCGACCACGCCGACGGTCATCATCAAACAAAAGCGCAATATTATAGTGTGACCGAATAAGCGAACAAAGACGCATCACAAGATAGGCCTCGAGTGCCTGGTTAAGACCTGTCTTTTCATGGTTCTCATGAAAAACCGTGCGCTCGTAATAGCGCAGCAGCTCATTGACAACACGCGTATGGTCTTCCCAGCGCGCAACATAGCTTGCCCGGCTCACACTTTGGTTAACATTACCCACAAGGTACTGATATACCTCAGTATCCAGCAAGACAATCGTGCGCGCTGGACTTGTTGCTTTAAGCACATACTCATAGTCCTCATAGAAGGTATGGCGCAAAAGCTCAATCTGCTGCGCACGCAGATAGCTCGTCTTGCAGGTAAGGGTATGTATCATAATCTGCGGAATTAGGCGCTTATCCGTTAAAACGCTTGCCATGGGCAAAACTTTGTTGTGAGGCAAAGTATCGGCACGTGGAAAAAACCGCGACTCCCCGCTCACCATATCAATCTCACGCTTACAATCAATAAGCAAATCGGTGTCCACTGCGCGAAGGGTTTCCAACAATTCAAGCAGACCCTCAGTGTTTACCCAGTCATCTCCATCAACCACCCTAAAATAGCGGCCGTTTGCGTGTGCCAAACCAGTCATTACCGCTGCACCATGGCCATCGTTTTCCTGCGAAATGAGCCGAAAGACCTCGGGCATCCGCTCAACAAAGCGCTCGGCGATTGCTGGGGTTTCATCTGTTGAGCCATCGTTTACCACAATAATCTCAAGGTCTTTACTCAAGCGCGTATCGCAATAAGTGTTTAGACCCCGCTCAAGATAGGCTGCCACGTTATAGGCAGGCACCACAATCGTCAACAGTTTTTGCACAGGTACATGCCCCAAAGATGCATACTCGATGCTCATAGCTTATAGTCCTTGCTTATAGTGTTCGTTCTTTAAGATGCATAAAACCTAAGGCCGATATGCGTTGCAACCTTGAGAGAAACCATGCAACTGCCAGCAACACCCACGGGCGGAACCAATAAATCAGACGCGCACATAGACGCGTAGGCAAATTTCCTCGTGGAGCAATGTCAAGAATGACATCTTGTGCGGGCGGCTGGATATACATATATATTATGTAGTCATGTCGCGCATGCATAGGCATATGAACACCCGGACTAAAAAGCCGCACCACGGTTGAGAGCATATATCGGGCAAGGCGAGCACCCAAAATCTCATGCGTCTCCGCACTGGTATCGCCCCACGAGCACAGCAGATAATACAGCGACGATACACGCTGCATGTGCACATCAAAGTAATTGACAACAAAGCGGTTGGTGAGATTAGCCCCCGCTCGTTTGCGATAGTGATACAGCGGAGCTGCAAGGGTTGCTAAAGAGCTCGTTTGCTTCATCAGCGCCAAGTTAAAGAGAAAGTCCTCGATGAGCGGAATGGTCTCAAAACGTATATCGGCAATGCAGCTCCGCCGATAAAGTTTGTTCCAAGCGTAGCCAAACAGCGTAAGCTCCTCAAGCCGCCGGACACAATATGGCAAGTCTTCTCGGGCAATCCGCCCAGTTTGTTCAGGGCAAATCTCGCGAGCATGGCGCAGTTTACCTCGCTTGCTCATATACTCTTCAACGCAACCAAAAACCAATATATCAACCTGTTTTTGCTCTATAAACGCAACAGCTCGGCGCAGCAAATCGGGTTCATACACGTCATCGGGATCTGGCATCCAAACAAACTCACCTTGTGCGGCCGCTAAACCGGTATTGCGAGCAGCACTCAAACCTTGGTTTTTTTCATGTGTTAATACATGAATACGCGAATCTTGAGCAGCAGCAGCCGCAAGGATTGCTCCGGTTTTATCCGGCGAAGCATCATCAATGGCCAACAACTCCCACCGGCTATAGCTTTGCGCTTGAATGGCTGCGAGCGCATCCGCCAAGTAAGCCTCAACCCCATAACATGGCAAAATGATAGACACAAGCGGCTCAGCATCAGATGTATTTGCGACACTCTGCTTAGCTATATCATGAGCAGTAACAGACATATCTACCTCACGCATCAAACTGAGCACGATAAGCCGCACAAACAGCAGCAACTTCGCCCATCATACGCAAGATGAATGCGTATCTTTTTAAGCAAGGGTGCTGCTTGAATAATGGAGGTTAGTGCCGCATTGGTTGAGTCGTTCATAAGCGAGAAGGTAACGCTTCCCACAATTAAGATAAGCAAATCTTTTTTGAAAAAGCTCGTTGTAGGCTTATCAAGCTCTTGCGTACGAAACTGTTTTGGCACCGAAACGCCCTCCCAAAACGCTAGCACAATGCCAGCACGACTTCTTGCTATGCATAGTATACCGGCTCACTCACATAGTTGCCTACCTATGCGTTAGGCACACACATACACACACGTCACAGCCGTATTGCGCCTACACATCTCATGAGCTCTTAGATATATGAGCAATACTATCAAGATTTATTGCAAAATCTGGTGCATGAGAAAGATCGGCCAGCGTCACTGCATCAACATAGCTTCCTATAGCTTCATCAAGCCCCGTCCAAAACTTAACCGTTGAGCACAAATCGGCGCGCAGACACGCACCCTCAAGACCCTCACATGCCACCGAGCTTGTATCACCTTCGGCAGCGCGCAAAATATCACCGGCAGTAATCGTTTCAGCCGGACGCCCCAAAATATAGCCGCCACCCTTGCCGCGCCGACCCACAAGAAGCCCCGCATGCATAAGCGGACGCACCAGCTGCTCAAGATACTTGAGTGAAATCTGCTCACGCTCCGACACTGTACGCAAGGTTATGGTACCGTCGCGCTCGCCAAAGGCTGCCAAATACACCATCAGGCGCAAAGCATAACGTCCCTTTGAAGTTACCAGCACAGCTATCTTCCCCTCAGCCCATTGAGCACATAGCGCTACATCTTGAGCATGCCATCAAGGGTGCGCCATGCAAGCTCTGCACACTTAACCCGCGCCGGCATATGCGAAATATCTTTGAGCTCAGCTGCCTCATCTAGGTCTTCAATATCTTGAGCTGATAGTTCCCTACCCTGAATCATGCCTAGAAAGAGCGCGGTCAAACGCTTAGCCTCCTCGATTGACTCGCCACTCACAAGCTCAGCCATAATATCGGCCGATGCCTGCGAAATTGCACAACCCGTACCAGAAAAGCTTGCCTCTTCAATTATGCCGTCCTCAACCCGCAGCTGTAAGGTTAGCTCATCGCCACAACTAGGGTTGATGCCCGCATGTTCATGCGTTGGCGCATCCATGGCATACTTGTAATCAGGGTGCGAATTGTGCTCCATAAAGGTAGTTGAACTATACAAACTAGCCATGAAAGGTGCTCCAAACATAGGTTAAGCCATCAATTAACGCATCAATATCAGACTGGTCATTGTAGAATGCCACACTCGCGCGACAGCAAGCCAGGTTTTCTACACCAAGCCACGTAAGCAGAGGTTGCGCACAATGATGACCAGCTCTAATGCATACGCCTTTCATATCAAGCAAGCTCGCTACATCATGAGGGTGAATACCGCGCACGTTAAAACTTACAACCCCGTGATGACAGTCCCAATAAATTGAACCGATAATCTCAACAAAGCTTAACTCGCTCAAGCGGCTCATCAAATAATGTATAAGCGCCTGTTCACGCTCTTGCACGGATGTTAGTCCAACGGTATTCATAAGATAGTCTAGGGCTACACCGGTGGCATAAATACCTGCTGCATCCTGCGTACCTGCCTCAAATTTTTCAGGCAATAAAGCCCACGTTGCATCTTGCTCGGTCACAGAATCAATCATTTCACCGCCCGTCAAAAACGGTGGCATAGCTTCAAGCAGCTCATGCTTGCCCCAGAGCACCCCAATGCCCATAGGTCCTAACGCCTTATGCGCTGAAAAGGCAAAGAAATCTGCACCAAGCGCCTCTACATTGATGGGAATATGCGGAATTGACTGCGCACCATCAACAACCAGATACCCGCCTTGCGCATGCACGGCAGCGGCAAGCTTCTGAACAGGCAGCTCAACACCTAACACGTTTGAAACCTGTGTTGTTGCCACAATCTTGGTATTTGGACCTATCTTGGCGGCAATTTCTTCGTCGCTGAGCGCTCCGGTCTTGGTGGGATACAGATATACCAGCTTTGCCCCGCTCGCACGTGCAACTTGCTGCCACGGAATCAGGTTTGAATGATGCTCCATAATGGTGATAGCAATTTCATCACCGGCCTCAAGCACGAGCGGTGCAAAGCAGCGTGCCACAATATTGAGTGACTCGCTGGTGTTGCGCGTAAAAATAATGTCTTGCGCCGCTGTTGCTTGGCCATCAGACGGCTCAGGCGCACCAATAGCGCATGCAATTTGTGCACGTACCTGAGCGATGGCCTCAGTTGCTTTGACCGAAAGCGAATATAGGCCGCGCAGCGGATTAGCATTCATCGTCTCATAAAAGCGCGTTGTAGCCTCTAGCACCACCTGAGGGCGCTGTGCTGTAGCTGCACTATCTAAGAAGGCAATATCGGGGTGAGCCGCAAGCAGCGGAAAATCAGCCTTAAACGGGTTATGAGCAATATCAATCTTGGGCCATGCACGCGACGATGCATCACTTGCATCTACCACCAAGCTTCCGGGAGCCATGCAGGTATCGCAAGAGACGTTTTCGGTATCAATCATGCCATATCCTCTTCAAAACTAGGGATTATTTCCTGCGCGAGCTCTATCACAGCTGCACGAGTTGCATCATCTGAAGCCTGTAGATAGGCCTCTTCAAACTTAGCGCCCACAAAAAGTGCCTCGGCTGCCTCAGGAGAAAAGCCTCGACAGGCAAGATAGAACAGCTGCTCAGGGCGCACATGGCCAATAGTAGCGCCGTGATTACCCTGAACATCATCCTCATCGCACAAAATAACCGGTACCGTTTTATTGTCAACACCCTCATCAACCAAAAGCACCGTCTCTTGCTCAGAGCCCGCACTCCCCTTGCAGCCGTGCATCAAATCAATTGTGCCGCGCAGTACTTTGGAGCTTGTTCCGGCAAGCACGCCATTTGCTTGCATATGAGACTCAGTGCGCTGACCCAAATGGCGCAGTTGATAATTGAAGTCGCGCAACTGCCGGCGCATTCCCAAATAGCTGGTTGTGACCTCTATCTTTGCGTTATCACCACGCACATCGGCTGCAAGTCCGGTATAGGCGGCACCCGCACCAAGAACGGTATGGCGGACCTGAACCTTTGCGCGGGTATCCATAAATAGACCCATATCATCAAGGGCAAGATAGGCATCTGAGAGCGCCTGCGTATTATCGAGCTCAAAGCAAGCATCTTCACCCACATATACGCGCATAGCAAGACCCACCACAGGGCTTGGTGCATCAGCTGCTACATGCGCGCTACCAGGAGAATCCATCAACACCTTGAGCTTGAGATGAGCACCACGACGAACTACCACATCAACCGAAGCCACAGCAGCGCTGCCTAGTGCCCCTCCTATGTTGAGAGCCAGCGATGCCACAGAATCCGTAGCAATATCAATAACATGCGGCGACTTTGCCACACCACGCAGATAGCTATAGGCCTCATGACCCATACCAGTCAAAAAGGCCGCGCCCACCGAAAGCTCTTCTTGCACCTCAAGAGCACCTTGTTGGTAGCGTGAAAGCGCCGGCACATCCATAGCATCAAGCGCACCTTCAGCAAGGAGTTTGCGCTCTGTAGCGTCTCCTGGCGCAGAACTACGACTACGGGCGCTAAAACGTTTATTGGCACGAACAAGCGCATCATCAAAGGCATCAGCGTTACCCGATAGCACGCGCTCAGAGCCCTCAAGTATGCTCAAACTTATCTGGTTTTTAGAGGCAGCTTTAAGTCCTTCGGGTATCGCAAGCCCGGCACTATTCATCTTAAGCCAGCTCCAGGTAGGAGCCGGCATAGCGTTTACCTGTTTGAGCGATCGCACGGCTTGTGTTTGTGTACTCATTATCCAATCGCCCCTTCCATCTCGAGCTTAATGAGATTATTCATCTCAACGGCATACTCAAGCGGCAGTTCTTTAGACACGGGGCTCGCAAAACCATTAACAATCATGGTGCGTGCTTCTTCTTCAGAAATACCCCGGCTCATAAGATAGAAAATCTTGTCATCACCAATGCGACCAATCGTTGCCTCATGACCTACCGAAACGTGCTTTGCCCTAATATCCATCGCCGGAATAGTGTCTGAGCGTGACTGGTCATCGAGCATGAGTGAAGAGCACGAAACCGTTGCCGCAGAGCCCGTAGCAGCAGGGGTAGCCACAATTGAGCTTCTAAAGGTCTGAATGCCGCCGCCTTTTGAGATACCCTTGGTCTCAATGCTTGCTGTTGTCTCAGGAGCTGCTAGTACCACCTTGCAGCCCGTATCAAGGTTTTGACCGGCACCAGCAAAGGTAATACCAGTAAATGAGCTTTTAGCTCTTCGTCCCGCCAACACACTCATAGGATAGAGGTAACCAACATGGCTGCCAAAAGAACCTGAAATCCACTCAATCTCACCGTTTGCCTCAACGCGCGCACGCTTGGTATTGAGGTTGTACATATTCTTTGACCAGTTTTCGATGGTTGAATAGCGCAGATGAGCATTTTTACCCACAAAAAGCTCAACCGCACCGGCATGTAGATTAGCAACATTGTATTTAGGAGCCGAGCAACCCTCAATAAAGTGTAGGTCAGCATCATCTTCAACAATGATAAGCGTATGCTCAAACTGTCCAGCGCCCTTAGCATTTAAGCGAAAATAGCTCTGAAGCGGAAAATCAAGCTTGGTACCGCGCGGTACATACACAAAAGACCCGCCGCTCCACACCGCGCCATGCAGTGCTGCGAACTTGTGATCTTGAGGCGGAATAAGCGTCATAAATTTCTCGCGAATCAGCGCTTCCCACTGGGGTTCTTGAAGCGCTTCTTCTATGCCTGAATAAACAATACCCATCTGAGCTGCCGTATCTTGCATGTTGTGATAAACCAGCTCAGAGTCATACTGCGCACCCACACCTGCAAGATAGCTGCGCTCCGCCTCCGGAATACCTAGGCGCTCAAAGGTGTTTTTAATATCATCAGGTACATCGTCCCAGTTAGCCTGCTGGTTAGTATTGGGCTTAACGTAGGTCACAATATTGTCCATGTCGAGCCCTGAAATGTCAGGACCCCAAACAGGACGCGGCATGCGTTGATACATCTCTAATGACTTGAGGCGAAAATCGCGCATCCAGCCAGGCTCATGTTTGCGCTCTGAAATCTCTACTACAATCTCAGAGGTCAATCCGGCATCGGTGCGTTCAAAGCCTTCTTCGCCATAAGAAAAGTCATACAGGCTTCGGTTGATGTCGGCAACCTCGGTTCTTTTCTTTACCACGGCTTAAGCCTCCGCAACCAAGGTAGAAGCGGTATTTGCATGTTCAAAGGACTCGTAGCCATGCTCGTCAATCCACGAGATGAGCGATGCATCATCCTCGCGCACAATGCGACCGTTAACTACCACATGAACCCGGTCAACCTGAACATGTTCGAGGATACGGGTGTTGTGTGTAATAATAACCAGCGACCCATCAGTGGCGCGGCGGTATTCATCCATGCCTCGTGAAACAACTGAGAGCGCGTCAACGTCAAGACCAGAATCAGTTTCATCAAGAATTGCCAGCTTGGGCTCAAGAAGTAAGAGTTGCAGCATTTCAACTTTCTTCTTCTCACCGCCTGAAAAACCCACGCCTAGCTCGCGATTGAGATATGCCGCATCCATGTCAAGACTGGCGGCAAGCTCTTTAACGCGACGACGAAACTCTTTTCCTTTCATGGTAAAACCGGGACGATTGGCAACAAGTGCCCGCAAAAAACTCGACAGCGGTACGCCGGGAATCTCAACTGGCGCCTGAAACGAGAGAAAGATTCCAGCGCGTGCACGCTTATCACTTGAAAGCTCGGTGATGTCCTCGCCATCAAAGTGTATGGAGCCAGCTTTGAGGTCATACACGGGGTTGCCCATAATAACGTGACCCATCGTTGACTTGCCAGCACCGTTGGGACCCATAACAACGTGGGTTTCACCGTGTCCAATAGACAGGTTAATGTCATGTAAAATGAGTTGCTCATCAACTGAGGCTTTCACTCCCATCAGTTGGAGCAAGGGCTCTGTTGATGTTATCAAAGACCCCGTCGTAGACGCAGAAGCGGTCATACCGACTCTCTTTCCCCTCAAAACGCGCCTGCTACCGAGCTCATCGAAGTACAAATCAACACGGCTCATCATAAGCAGGCACGTAAAACATACTAAATTTCTCGGAATAAGGATACCCATGTTGTAAAACTGGTCAACCGCCTTTATTGCAATTCCTACTAAAACACTCAGATTTATTGCAGAGATCGGCGGAGCCGATAAACGCCGGCTGCCAAAAAACCTTGTGAGTGCTTAAACAAGTATGTCCAGACACCGTGGTAGTATTAGCTCCACAGATAATTACACTGCTATGCTGCGTGAGTATGTGGGTCTGCGCGAGCGCACAGGAGCAAGCCCTAACTCCATCAGGAGCTATAAGCTCTTTGTGCGCTATGTGCAGCGCTATCTAGGTACTCCGCTTATAAGTACGCTATCGGTCATGGACTTTAACCGCTTTGAACAACGCCTTTTAACCCCAAAAAGAGCTGGTGGACAAGGCTTATCCAGAAATTCGGTTTTGGCGGTGCATCACTTTTTACGCGGAGCATTTAACCACTTTGTCAATGCTGGTGTTTGCACGCAAAACCCTCTGGTGTATGTAACTAAGCCAACCCCTGAGCGCGTAGAGGCAGCCTCTCTTGATGAGTGGGACTTTAACGAGCTTGATGCAGCTCTTGAGAGAGAACTCAAACGGGGCACCTCTGAGGGCACAACTCTTTTAGACGTGGCATTTGCTCTTGGCGCTTGGTTAAGCCTTCGCACAGGGCTGCGCGTTGGTGAGGTGTGCGCGCTTCGCCGCAAAGATGTGAGCCGCGTGAGCCTACAAATCCATGTAGGCGGCACCGTAGTTGAAGAGCGTGGGCACAAGCCGCGCCGCAAGAATACCACCAAAGGGCGGCGCTCGAGAAATATAGCTGTCACCCAAGATGTGATAGATGTTGTCTTTCGTGTTTTGGCGCTACAAGACAAGTCTATCCCCAACTTGCGTGCAGGCAGCCCGCTCCTTACACAGGATGGCAACTTCTTGCGGCCAACGCTTATGTCTTCCTCATTTAGACACCTAAATGAGCGCTTGGGGCTACCTCAATCGCTAAGTTTTCATAGCCTTCGCCATACGCATGCCACATGGTGTTTGGCAAATGGTGTAGATATAAAAACACTTTCTGAGCGCTTAGGGCATGCTGATGTAGCAACGACGCTTAGGATTTATGCGCATGTAATGCCTGGGCGCGATGCGATTGCAGCCCACGCTTTTGCAAAGGCAGCTGCGATAGCCCGAGGCGCGTCAAACTAAAGCAACTATTAAGGAGAGCTATATATGTCAATCAATCATGTAAGCCTTTCAGGCAACCTTACCCGTGATGCTGAGCTTCGTGCAACTGCTAGCGGAACACAGGTTTTATCGTTTGGTCTTGCGGTCAATGAACGGCGCAAGAACACACGCACGGGAGAGTGGGAGGACTACGCTAACTTTGTTGATTGCACGATGTTTGGTGCCCGCGCTGAAGCCTTAGAGCGCTATTTAAGCAAGGGTACAAAGGTTGCCCTATCCGGAAAGCTTAGCTACAGCTCTTGGGAGCGTGACGGAGAGCGCCGCAGCAAGCTTGAGGTCATCATTGCAGACATTGAGTTTTTGTCCCCGCGTGAAACAAGCGCATCTGCCCAGACACAAGCACAGCAGCCCCTGCCAAGCCCTCAGCCTTTACCGGTACAGCAACCACAACCACCAAGCACCGCTATGCCTATGCCAGCGCCTATGCAAAACGTGGTCAACCAAGCATTCAAGCAAACAGCCCCTGTAAACGTCTATGACGAAGATATTCCATTTTAAGGAGAAATAAAATGATTGAAAATACAAATCGAATTGTTCCACTGGACGCTTTATTGAGCGATGCTAATGTAGAGTATTCTTGCGTTGATGGTGTGCTTGATGAAACAAAAGAGGCTTTATGCTTTATTGAAACAAGGTATTTAGCTCAAGCACTACATGCTCCTCAACATGACATGCTTTTGCGGGTATATGATCTTGTCAAATTTATTTTAGATGACGCTGCGAACTATGATGTTACAGATAAAACCTTACCAGCGCTCGAAGCCGCAAAAGACCTGATAGATGCAGCCGTTTTTATTAATGATTACAAACAGACCCTTGAACATAAACAAATCGCTGACAGCCTAGGTGACGCTATTGGGAACCTAAAATCGTTTAGGGCGCTCACACATTACGCTCTTGAGCATTGTGAATACGCAGAGAGAAAACTTAATACAGATACGGAGTAAACGCATGGATAGAACAACAATCCAGTTCATGAGGCGGCTAAAAAGTCTTGACAATGGGGTGCTCGATATTAGGATTCGATTTTTCGGCATATATAGCACGTCTGACCTCTTCTTAAAAGCAGCGAAAAATATACGTGATAGTACTGTTCGTTTTTCGGACGATAGAAAATATGAGGTACTAGACCACGTAATTAAAGAGCTTGAATCTATGAATACACACGCTTATAAACGCACCGACGATTTAGCAAACATGAACAAGATTATCAGGGACTATATAGACCAGTTGGAACTTGAAACAGAACATACAGATACGGAGTAACATCAAGTACCTAAAACGCGCAAGAGTGAGCAGGAGTTTGCACACTCTTGCCCGCTCTTATTAGGCCACCTATGCTAGGCGCTCTAGTCTCTTTTCTTGCGCTCCATATCCTCACGTATGAGTTGCTTGATATAGCCTTGTTTGTTGTCTTGAGCGTCAAGCCACTCGAACAACTCCATATCCGCCGGGTAAAATCGAATAGCCAGCTGTTTGGTTTTATCCTTCAGGTATTTAAGCGTTGCACGCTTTTGAGCATCTGAGATTGCCATATCTTACTTGCGCCCCTTTCTAGCATCGTAGATACGAAAGCCAATACGAACCACCAGAACGGCAAGTACCATCAAACAAAAGTCGATTACATGGTTAATCATGTGTTCCTCCTTGATTTAGGTGTAATATATCGATGAGTGGAAGAGCGGCGGTCAACCGCCCTCCCTTGAGCTCAGCCCCGTTCGTTTTCAGGCTAGCGGGGCTTTTTGGTTCCTAGTATGTCATCGAGAAACCAACCGAACCTCCTTTCAATGACCATAGCAACTAGTGCTGCACTAATCATCTTCAGGAACTCAATCAAGCTGTCCAATTCAATCAACCTCCTTTCTTATCCTGTGGACAAGACTATTATAGCAAAATTCCTATATGAATATAGAGCAACATATATACCCCACAATTAAAAGTAACCGTGCTTTGCGCTTGGTCTATTTGCGCGCAAACGCAGTGATTTTTACTCGTTGCCTAAGCGCTCAAATGCTATGCCAATAGAGTGTCAATAGATTAGGGCACTAAAGTAGTAAGCAATAAGTTATTCCAGCTCAGGCACTACATGCTTTTCATGTTCAGATACCCAGATTGATAAGAAGTAATTATATATATTGAGGGAGTAAATACCAGGGCTTCAGCTATGGTTTGAGCTACAATAATTAACGGCAAAGACGCAGCAACCTTTAAGTAGGTAACCACGTGCTGGGCAGCGCCTGCTCTTTAGAGAGGAGGTGATGCTCATGGAGTTATTGATTGAATTGCTCAAGCTAGCTACAGCGTTAGTTGGACTAGCAACAGCTTTAATTAGACTTCATACCAAAGCGCGGGGTCAGTCCCGTTGTAAGGTAAAGAAAAACCGCCGTTAGAGCGGCGGTTTTCTCAAACAAACAACGGCGCTGCCCAGCTATCCACAACGTGGGCTGCCGTCGATGCCATTGTACCCTATATTCACTGAAAAATAAACAATTCTCAGGGCGACGCTATCCTTTCCTTAATACCTACAGCTGCCTGGGTGTATATAGAACATGTACCCCCCCTATTGCAAGAAAGGAAGCCCCATGGTTAAGCCCCGGAGCATATGGACAAAAAACGGTAGTGTCCGCCAGAAGATGAGGGCACGCCTCAGGGCCGAGGGAAGGGCTTGCCATTTATGCGGTGCCCCTATTGATTATGATTTACCTGCAGGTCATCCCTATAGTTTTGAGCTAGACCATATCATTCCAATAGCTCGTGGTGGTGAACCCTATGACTATGCTAATGCAGCGCCTGCTCATCGCATCTGCAACAGACGCAAAGGCGCCCGCATGCCTGGAGATAAAGCTCAACTTGTAATTAAGCGCACTGAACTATTTTAATTACTTAATTTATTAATAATTATACGAATAAATACTTATAAAATAATACATAATTATGTAATTAATTGATATTTTATAAATAAAAATAATAATTAATATTCTTTTAGAGGGGATGTTACCCCTCCTAGGGGGTCAGTCGAGAAACCGCGGCATTATGGCTAATTTCCCCCCGACATTTTTCAACAAATTATCACTATCTCACGTGCCGAATAGTATCTCCCCTATCAGAAAGGAGTTGCTATGGGTATTTCCATGCCAAAAGACGTACGAGCCGATGAATG
The DNA here is from genome assembly GCF_018889955.1 of Collinsella sp. zg1085. Taxonomy (GTDB): domain Bacteria; phylum Actinomycetota; class Coriobacteriia; order Coriobacteriales; family Coriobacteriaceae; genus Collinsella. The sequence goes on along the minus strand of NZ_CP076545.1, from coordinate 709,850 downwards.
CGAAAAACTCATCTGGAAAGCCCTTGTTCCTAAGGGCAATACGTTTACCAAACAAGATGTGCCAGCACTTCGCCTTCTGTGCTTTTGGCACCATGTCGCCATAGAAGCAAGAGCTGCGCTTGTGCGCGGTGAGGACACCTTAGAGGTGCTCGAGCAAATTGGCTATAAGGACTTAGAGGATATTTCAGGCAACCCAATGCCGCTTCACCGAAAGCACCCAGCCCTTGCCGTACTTAAAGAGGCAACTACCGAGATTCGAGCATTAAGCGAGCTTTTAAACATATCGCCTAAGGCTCGCGTTGATATGATACATACAACCAAAGCCCAAAAAACCGATAGCGCACAGGTATTGCAGCTCGTATTGCGCGACCGAGCCCAAAAGCAAAAGGCTCGCCGCGCATGTTAAGCCCGCGCCTAACCCCAACATTTGTTGCTAATATCCCTGAGCACTTAGATGGTGATGGCGCTATGGCGGTTGAGCTTGCAGGCGCCTATTTTGGAAAACCCCTTCCATGGCAGCCCTATCTCTTGCATGCCATGCTAGCGCGAGATGATGCAGATAAATATTTGCTGCGCACGCTTGGTATCTCAATCCCTCGGCAAAATGGTAAAAGCTGGGTCGTGCGAGCACGCTGTTTCTACGGTGCGCTTGCCGGAGAAAAAATACTCTTTACCTGTCAGCACGGCGATACAGCTATGCAGATGTTTGAAGAGCTTGCTGCTCCTTTTGAAGATGAGAATTTACCCGAGCTACATAGCTTGCTTGATTGCGTGCGCAAAACAAATGGTCAACAATCTATCCGGTTGAAGAAAAAGCAAGACTCAGACGATTTGGGCGGCGGGCTTATCCGCTTTACGACACGCACCGACTCGCTAGCGCGCGGGCGCACCTATGACGTACTTATCTACGATGAGGCACAGGACCTAACTGCACGCCAACAAGCGGCATCATTGCCAGCTATATCAGCAGGTCCCATGAATAACCCGCAGACCATCTATCTAGGCACACCTCCTGCACCCGAAAATATTGGCACTATCTTTAAGGACCTTCACAAGCGTGCTCACGAAGGTACAACAGATGCCGCTTGGATTGAGTGGGCGGCACCAGAAATTGGAGATATACACGATAAAACACGCTGGTATGAATACAACCCGTCTCTTGGGACACAGCTCAATTATGCCGCTGTTGAAACCGAAGCCTCTCAAATGCCCTCAGATGTATTTGCCCGTGAGCGCTTGGGTTGGTGGTCGGCGAGCACCAATGCTGCCAACCTCGCCTTGAGTGGTCCTAACTGGGAACGTTGCTGTGTGGATGAGCCTATACGAGACGGCAAGATCGCTTTTGGCGTCAAATTTAGCCCAGATGGACAAACAGTTGCTGTGTCTTGGGCACGTGCAAAGCGCGGGTGTGAGGCATATATTGAGCTCTACGACGTTCAATCCGCCTATGGTGGCACGGTTGGCATCTCAGAGATGCTTACGCGCAACCAAGACCGAATTGCCGCGGTGTGTATCGATGGAAAATCAGGGTCGGGAGCACTTATTCAGCGCCTGCATGACGCTTCATTCCCTAAAAAAGCAATTATTCAGGGCAGCTCTTCTATTGTGCAATCGGCTGCCGCCATGCTGTGCGATGAGGTGAACGCGCAGACCATAAAACACATTGCATCACCAGCGCTTGATGTGTCTGCAACTAAATCAATTCGGCGAAAAGTGGGAGATTTTGGCGGATGGAGCTTTGGAGACGGCGAAGATAGCATCTCAGCTCCAATTGAGTCAGCAGCGCTCGCACTATATGCCATTCGTACAACCAAACGAGATCCCGAGCGGGAACAGGGGGCAAGTTTTTAATGGGTATTTTTTCGATTAACCTAGCAGGAGATATTGCTTGTGCCGATGGTTTAGAGCCAGCAGACGCTTTGATAGTAAAGCAGCTCATGAGCGTGTGGCAAAACTGCAAAGAGCGCAATATATTGCGCGAAAAATACTATCTCGGGCATGTGCAGGTCAAAGATTTAGGCATTGCTATGCCCTCATCATTAGCTAAAAAGATTGACCCTCGTATTGATTGGCCAAAAAAGGCCGTACATGCTCTAGCTGACCGCTCAGTACTCAATGGTTTTACAACCGATGATGATGAGACAACAGAGCTTTTACGACATATCTATATTGCCAACGGGCTTGATTCTCTCTATCGAAAAAACCTTATCTGCGAGCTAAAGCATTGCTGCGGCTTTTGGACAGTAAGCTATGGCGCAGCAGGTGAGCCTGTTATAAGCGCATACCCAGCAACTGCTGCTGCCGCCCTTTGGGATGACGCACAAAAATGCATTGCCGCAGGGCTTGTAGTGGCAGAGTCTAAGTTTTCTCCTATACAACGCACGCATACACCCTCTGTCGTTAATATATTTACACAAGATGCTGTCATTGTTTTGCGCCGGTGTGAAAATACATGGGTGGCAGAGTATCGCTACCACAGCATGGGACGGCCTTTGATTGAGCCTATGGCCTACAGCGCCACCCTTGAGCGTCCCTTTGGTATGAGTCGCATTACACGCTCAGTTATGAGCATCACAGACGACGCTATTCGGCAGCGTGCCCGCATGGAAGTTGCCGCAGAGTCCTCAGCGCTTCCCCAGATGTGGCTTTTAGGCACCTATAAGCGCGTGATTAATGACAACAACCGATACGATGCCTCTATGGGCGCGATTAACGAGATTACAAAAGATATTGATGGTGATTCGCCGACTATCTGGCAAGGCGCACAGCTACAAATGACACCTCTTAATGAGTATTTCCGCTCGCTTGCATCGCAGATGTCAAGCGTAACTAATGTTCCAGTCTCCTTTTTTGGTGTGTCAAGCGATAATCCAAGCTCAGCAGATGCTATAGCGGCTAGCTTAGAGCCGCTCGTAATTGAGGCAAAAAACCTCAACCGTGATAATGGTCGCGCCCTTCGCAACGTGGCTTATATGGCACTTGCTGTGGCTAGAGGAACTAACTTTGCCCTCGAGCGCGACCGTGGCGCAAACATTAATCCGCGTTTTATGTCACCTGCCTACCCCTCAACGGTCTCGCAAAGTGACGCGGTACTCAAGCAGATTCAAGCTATTCCTAAGTTGGCAGACTCTGATGTCATGCTGGAATTACTGGACTACACCGATGAGCAAATGCAGCGTATCAACTCTGATGCTAAAAAAGCTCAAGCCCGCAAAACCTTTATGTCTTTGTTGAGCGAGAAAGACGAGCCTCATGGAAATCTCGCGTAAGCCACTAGATAAGCTCAACAAGGAAATCAACTATATCTCTTCACGCTCGGAACGTATGGCTGAGCGCTCCCTTACTGAAGTGATTGCTGAGTGGGACGGGAGAGATGTCCCCGCGCTTCGAGAAGCTTCAATTGAGGCACTTGAAACGATTTGCGAGGGCAGCACTAGTCTCGCCGCCGCTCGCGCTGCTGAAACCTACGATAGCGTGCGCGAACTCCAAGGCGTCCATGATATGTTTCGAGCTGTCCCTGATGCAAGAAGAAACCCTGATGCGCTTGCTGGCGCTGTACGCGCATCACTTAATAGTGTGGTTAAAACAGGTGATACCGACACGTTCAAAAAAACTTGCGTAGCCCGTATCAACACAGAGTGTCGCCTAGCGGCAAATAGATGCGCGGCCTACAATGCGCGTATTGACCCTAAAAAACCTAAGTTTGCTCGTGTCCCTGCAGGTCGTGAAACCTGTGGATTTTGTCTTATGCTCTCTTCATTTGGCTATACCTATAACACCGAAGAGGCGGCAAGCCATGCCCATAAGGGCTGTGATTGCCGTGTTGTACAAAACTATGGGCATATGCAAATTGAGGGCTATGACCCAGACGCAATGTATGAACGCTATCAGAGCTGCGTTTCTGCGCTTGGTGGACGTGTTGCAATACGAGAAGAATGGGACCGCCTATCATCTGAAGAGAAAAAACCTATATTAAACGCCATGGTGGAACCCCAAGTAAGGCATTTGAGCACTTTAGCTCTAAGCGCATCTCACAAGAGATAGAAACCCGTGATGCGAAGTGGTTTTTGACGGGAGAAGCTGCAGAAAAAACACTAGAAAAGGGGGCAAAACCTAAGCCGAAGGAGTTAGAAGTAGTTGAGGCTTTGAGTCAAAAGCACGGTATCCCATCAGTTTTTAGAACAACCCGTTCAGATGAGCATCAATCAACCTCTGACTTGTGGATTAATGGGGCAGCTTGGGAGATAAAGCAACCAATAGGTGAAGGCAAACAAACGCTCTACCATCAATTTGAAGAAGCAGCCGAGCAAGCTGATAACCTCATTCTTGATATACGAGAGTTTGAGGTTTCTCCGTCTGAGGGAAAATGGAGCCGAGACGAGATTATTCAATCGACAAGGCGATATATACACTGGCGCTATGGAGAAGATAAAAAGCAGTTTAACCAAGTTCTAATCTTAAAAGACGAATATATTTTAAGAGTAAAAAGAAGGGGTTAGACCCCCCCGTGAAAACGGTCGGCGGGGAAACCCCTTCTTTATTGAAAGATACCATAGCACACGCTAATTCAAACCTTATACATATTTTGAAAAAGCTGGTCATAAATACTTCATTTCAAAAAATAAATGGAGCCGTTTCCCGATTCGTAGGTCTGGGCGTACTCCATAAGTAAGTGTACCTTAATTTCTAAGCTTATAGACAGAGATACGGAGCTACTCCTTGCTTCAGGCGTTTTACATAAATGCAACAAGGCCACTGTGTATCTTGCTTAAAATGAGTTATATGCCGTTCTTAACACGCCTAAATACACCTTTGAGCGCTAAATCTCACGCATACCAGACAATGCCCACCATACGCTGCCGCACGGCAGGTAACTACCTCTATGAGCTACGCACTGCAAAGTAGCGTGGCGCACGCTGCACAGCGTGAGAAAGGATTGGTAAGAGATGGAACAGCTTGGTGACAATCAGGTGGACAAAGAGCAAAAGGGTACTGACAAAGAGCCCAACTACAAAGCATTGTATGAAGAGGCAAAGGCAAACGCTCGTAAATGGGAAGCCCGCGCAAAGGCAAACAAGGATGCTCAGGCTGAGCTTGAGAGCACTCGTGCTGCAAGCAAAACCGATGCTGAGAGGATTGCCGCGCTTGAAGAGCGCTTGAGTGCAAAAGAGCGCGCTGAAGCAAGACGCACACTTGCTGATGAGGTTGCAAAAGCAAAGCATGTACCAGCACAGCTTTTGGTGGGCGATACGCGCGAGGCTATGGAGGCATGGGCTGATGAGATGCTCCAAGCGTTTAAGCAAAAGCCAGCCGCCAAACTCGACGCGCCAGGCACCTTTGACAGGGCAAGTACCAACTCATCTCCTGCCACAGATTTTTCTAAGTTTATGAATGACGCTATGAAGTAGAAAGGACATATCTTATGGCACTTGATTCTATGAACACAAAAAGCTTGACCTTGCCTCAATCAGTCTCTTCTGAGATTTGGGCCAAGGCACAAGAGTCTTCAGTTGTGATGAAGCTCGCGGAGCGCATCACCCTGCCGGGAAACGGTCTTACCATTCCTGTGGTGACCGGCGACCCAGTTGCTGCCTGGACAGCTGAGACCGAAGAAAAACCGGTTGGCAAGCATACGCTGACAACCAAAACTATGAAGGGCTATACCGTTGCTTTGATTGAGCCGTTCTCAAACCAGTTCAGGGCAAACAACGAAGCGCTTTATGAGGCACTCGTTGGGCGTTTGCCTATGAGTATTGCTAAGGTGTTTGACCAGACGGTCTTTGGTTTTCAAGATGCCCCAGGTGAGAGCTTTGATACGCTCGCTCAAGCCCCTGCGCTCGATGTCTCGGTAAAAACCTATGACGCGTTTGTGGACGCAATAGGTACAGTTAGCAAAGCTGAGGCAGACCTTAACCACTGGGTGCTTTCTCCAGCAGCTCGCACGGTGCTTTTGAAAGCAAAAGACTCAAATAACCGCCCACTCTTTATTAGTAATGCATCTGTTGAAGGCGCTCCAAACTCAGTGCTTTCAATTCCTGCGCACTTCTCACGTCATGCTTACAAGCCTGCAGTTACTTCAAAATCTGTCGAGGTTGTAGGCTTTGGCGGTGATTGGAGTGGCGCACGCTATGGCATTGTTCAAGACATCAATATAGCCATTGCAGACCAAGCATCCTTAAGTGTGAAGGATGGTTCAAAGACGGTTCAGCTCAACCTTTTCCAGCGCAACATGTTTGCGGTGCGCATTGAGCTTGAAATTGGCTTTGTTATCCGCAGCGCGTCAGAATTTGTCCGACTTGAAAACGGCACCATTTCCTAAGGGGTGCCGGATATGTTGGCAAGTTTTGCATCAATTGATGAGTATAGCCTTCGTTTTGGCGCGCCTACAGATGTAGCGCGTGCAGAAGCGCTTTTAGGTGATGCGAGCGCAGTTCTTATAAATGCCTATGAGGACTTTTATGGAGATGAGTATACAGCTGGAGCTCACCCATCTTTTGACCGCTCGGCTACCTCAGTTGCATGCATGCTTGCCAACCGTGTCCTAAGTGCTCCTATCTCTATTGCAGGGGCTACCCAGTTTACACAGGCAGCCGGCGGCTACTCAGCGAGTGTAAGTTATGGGGCAGGGCTAGGCGAGCTGTATTTAGGCAAATCCGATCTCAAACGATTGGGTCTTGTAGGACAGCGCTTAAACGTTCTTACCCCCTATGAACGAGACGAGGCATAAGTGTTTGGAGCTTCTCTTATTGCAGGTGAGCGTGTGGTGGTGCTCCATCCAGTAGTTCAGCGTGACCGTCTAGGCGATATTTTGTCTGAGCGGATTGAGCGTGAGCACGTAGAAAACGTTGTTGTAGCACCTAGCCCCACTGATGACTTAGACCCATCGCGCCCTCAAGGCTCTCGCCGCGCATATACGCTTTGCTTCCCTAAAACCTATACAGCAGATTTGCAGGGCGCACAAATAGAGGTGAGAGGACAAATTTGTAGGGTCATAGGGTCTCCTCGCCGCTATACCGAGTCAAATGTACCAGGTCCTTGGAATTTAACCGTTGATGTGGAGCATATAGATGGCTAGAGCAAAATGCGAGATTAGCTTTGGGCGGTTTCGCTGGGACCGCGCAGGATACGCCGAGCTTATGAGCTCAGAAGATGTTCAGGCGCTTCTCACACAACCCGCCAAGTCAATTGAGGAGAGCTGTAACGATACATTTACACCAGCGCCAAATGAGACAGGTAAGGGCTATGTTGCTCGCGCCGTTAAGGGTCGTTTAGCTCGAGGCTATCGTGTGTCTACGGCAAGCCCGCATGCCCACTATAGCGAGCGCAAGCACAACAGGCTCCTCCGTGCGCTCCATTCTCAGGGCAGCTCATAATGGATTTAGAGCGTATGGTTGCTCTGCACTTAGAGCAGGCACTAGGCGTAAACGTGATGCTTGAAGTTGCCCGCGAGCGCCCTGATGAGTTTATTCTGGTTGAGCAGACAGGCGCTGTTGGCACACGCTTTGTGCGGCGCATTGGCTTTGCTATTCAGGCGTGGGCACACTCACGCCGGCGTGCCTATGAGCTTATTAGCAAGGTTGAAGACGTGGTGTTTGACCTTATGGATGAGCCTGTGGTCTTTGGTGTAGAGCTTGGGAGCACCTATCGATGGGCAGACCCTGAATCGCGCCAAGAGCGCTATCAAACATCAATTCAAATAACAATTTGCAAGTAGAAAGGTTTATATCATGCCCAAAAATAAAAAAGCGACAACAAATAACACTGAAAACGTTAGCGCAATTAAAGGTATTCGCGGCGGATACATCTTTACTGCACCAGTGGGCACCCCACTTCCAACGGATTGCTGGTCAAAGCTTGATGCAGCATTTAGCGTGCTTGGGTTTTTGAGCGAAGATGGGTATACCGAAACGCGTGAAGGTGACTCGGAAGAGCTTAAGGACATGAACGGTGACCTTATGGCTGAGGAGCAGACCAGTTTGGTTGAGTCGGCTCAGTTTACGCCTGCAGAAATTAAGGCTGAAACGCTCAAGATTATGTATGGCGATGACAATGTAACCGATGAAAACGGTCTTATTACAGTTAAGCATAATGCCAACAGCGCAACCACGCGCTCCTATGCTCTTGATCTTGTTCTTAAAAATGGTCGGCGTTGTCGTCGTGTCGTGCCTAATGGCCAGTCAAGCGAGCTTGATGACCTAACTATGGCAGCAAGCGAGCTGGGAGCACGTGCTATCACCATTAAATATGTCCCCGATGAACATGGCAACACTTGCTATGAGTATATCGAGTCCACCGAGACTGATCGCGCAAACGTCTAAGGGGTGAGTTTACATGGATAAGATTAGCTTTACCGTTGAGGGGATTGAGGGCAAGTTCTACTGCGATGCTGATGAGCTAAAAAGCTATAAGACCATGAAGCAGTTGGCACTGTCTGAGAAGCACCCTGATGGGCTGTTTGAAGCTGTTGAGCGCATCTACATGGGTCACGACGAAGACTATGTTGAGCGCGTAGGCGGTTTTACAGGGCTTGCCAAACTAAATGATGCAGCTCTTGAGGCGGCGCGTGTAAAAAACTCCTTGGCTTCGTCTCCTGTTTTGAAGAACACCGAGACGAAGTAATTGCTGATTTTCAACAGTTCTATACCGTCGCACTCCCTCTTTCAGGCGACGGCATAGAACTTGAGCGCATGGCAATTTTATGGCAGCAACTACCTGCTACATCGCGCGTGGCAAAGCTACAAGACCCAAGCCTTGAGTGGGAAACAGGCTCGTATCTTTTATGGAGAATCGAGTTTCATTTGCAAAGGTTATTTTACTTGTTGGGCAACACCAAGCAGCACCCGCTGCCCCAACCAAAACCATTGCTCTCTCCCGCGCAACGCTTAGAAGCAGAGCGGCGGCGCAGCAACGCGCTTAAAGCTCGCGCTGAGATTGACCAGATATTAGGGATGGCACAAGATGGCTAATGTTGGCTCTGCATATGTAATCCAACATCCCTACCACCTTGTTTTGTTGAAAATACTATCATCTACCTGCTGAAATATAGTAATTGACTGCATTTCTCGCCGATGAATTTCCTAAAAGCTTTACCATCTTTTATCAGGCATTATAATTTGTGGGCACATTTTGTGGCACAGATTTGGCACGCGCCTAAACTTCCTCTTTTTGCCCCATTATCTGGTCAAACTCTACTACCAAATCTTCTGCCTTAAAGCGAATATAGCGCCTGACCGTTGTTGTAATGTTGGTATGCCCTAACATCTTTGAAACCTTCGTAACATCAATGCCCGCATTAAGGCACGACGTGGCAAACGAATGACGCATGTTTAATATTGAGACTGTCGGCATTTCTGGGTGTCTCTTCAAAAACGCAGTCCAGCGGGCGGAAGTCTTTATTGGCGAAGCTCTTAAGCCTTTACGCGAAATAACCACTGCTCCTGTTGGATGAGCCCTTTTTTCATACAGCGCCATAAGAAAGCTAAAAAGCGCGGGATGCATCGGAATATATCGGTCACTCTCGTATGTTTTAGGGCTCATAAGCTCATAGCCGCCGCTCTCACGTATATATGTTCTCTGAATATGTACAAGCTTTTTAGAGAAGTCAATATCGTCCCAGTTAAGACCAAATATCTCACCCCTTCGCAAACCAAGACCAAGGCCAAGATAGGCCCTAGTTTGAAAGAGCTCATTATCAATCTGTTGGAGAAATGCTGAATGCTCATCGAAGGTAGTAAGCCAATCACCGTTATGCTCGTCAGGGTGTACGGTGTTTTTAGGCATATCGTATGATTGCACGGCAACATTTTGAACAAGAAAGCCCATATTAATTGCAAGGTTGAAAATCTGGCGAAGTGTAGCACGTGTTGTAACAGCAACTTTATGGCTCTTGCACCCGTCAATCAGCTTTTGAACGTCCGAATGGCCAATTGCATCAAGTCGCTTATTCCCAAGTAATGGCAAAATCCGTTTATTGATGTCAATAAGATACCTTCTAAAGGTTGAGTACCTTAACTTTTGCTCCTTTGCAGGTATATACACCTCTCGCGTAAACTCCAACAGCGTAATTGAGTTCTTAGAAAGCGAATTGGTTCTTGAAAGCTCTGCCCAATGATGCTCAGCCATTTGAGCTTCTCGCTTTGTGGGAAAGGTCCCCGTTTTGCGCTTACGCTTTCCGTCTAAGCCAGCACCCAAATCAACCTGTACGCGCCATTTACCGCTTGGTGTTTTGTAGATGGCCATAATCGTGCCCCTAGTCTTCTTTTGGCCGTCCTGCCTGAGGGGCAAGTTCTAATCTATATTCAATACTAGCCACTGAGACCATGCGCGTAGAACCAATTGACCATGACACAAGGCTGCCTGCTTGGCAAAGCTGAGCTACACGCGCGGTACTCACGCCTAAGCGCTTGGCGGCTTCTGCGGCGCTCACGCTCTCAACATCATGCATCGATGCACTCACTGCTACCACTATTACCGTGCCGCCCTCACAAGGAACATTCCCAAGCGAGCCACATTGAGGGAGCTCGCGCCCAAACTCAAGCTCAGAGACTGCTTTAGTAAATAACCAGTCTGCTGACATTTTGATGGCATCAGTCAAAGAAGTTCCTTGCGTTCCTCCGTCTAGTCCAAAGGGCATTGATACAAACATACCGTCTCGATTTATAACCTCAAACTCATAGGTATACAGCATTAGTTCCTCCTTATATTAGGAGAGAACGGGGCTATATAATCCAACACCCCAAATTAAGTCTTTAACCGCACATTCTGCTAATACTGCTTCTCCAGTGGACTTAAGCTTATCTTTCAAATCCTCATTCTGTGAGAATTTTGCCAAAAGCCCTTCATAAACGACAATCTGCCTAATACCATTCCAAATATGCTCATCATAATTTGATACTTGTCTTCCAAGTGCTTTGATTTCCGCAACATCATCAATTGCAAGTATATTTGTTGCTACCGCCTCATCGTCAAAGCAAATCGCCTTGCGATACATCATAAATTGTTCCATTGATGAAAAGCTCTTTTTGTCTACTGTAAAAGGTGATAAATACCAATTGCTTAAATAACCATTTTCTTCATTTGGATTGTGAAAGCATATTATACTCATCGCTCATCTCCAACCTTTTGCACCGCTAAATCAAGTTCCAAGTCGTGCAAGCCGTGATATGCCTTCTTCAAAAAATCAAGCGGTACTCTTTTCAGTACCTCCGAACTCGAAATATTGTAGTACCACTGATAATACGCATAAAACTCACCAATCCAATCAGGCATAAAACCAGCAAGAGGTTTACCAGGCTTCAAAACATAATTTTCTGTTTTGATAAAGTAGCCCACAACTCTATAGCACTCATGGTATTGACATAAGCTTGTGCTTCATCGATGCTTTTTCTTGTTTTGCTTTGCATATAAGTCTTAATAAAATCCTCGGTGTCTTTCCTCGGAAAATTTTGAGCAACGAAGTCAAAGAGTTTTCCCTGATTTTCCACCACATCATTCAAATAATCCTGTGGATACGCTCTCATAATCATCACCCCTTAAAAAGCGTACTGAACACCTTAGTTACCTTATTAGCGTCGGAGTCAACAAGCTCTCTCATTTTTTGTCTTGCAGAAATATCACGCTGATTATACTTTTCGTTAAACTCAGCATACCGAACCGCCATTAAACCATCTTCTAATTCATGCAGTTTAGAGTACACAGGCTTAGATTGCTTGTTTTTTAGAGTATATCGAGATTACGCCAACGAAGGATGATGAGCTTGTCGAGGTTAGAAACATATGCTGCAATTTGTTTCTGCTCCCAAACGAAAATGAACACCTGTCGATTTGGCAAAACTGACTAATTTGACGCAATAAACTGTCATTTTTGACTAATTTGGCATAAAGAGACAATTGTAACTTTACGTATACCTCATCTACCTGCACTTTTGCTGATAAATTTTTGACCCGCTGGGTTATAGAGAGTACTTTTTCGTCATTTTTGCCAAAACAACAGATGTAACTTATTTGCGCCTAGAAGCTACCGCCGCCTCCGCCGCCGACACCACCTCCGCCGCCAACTGAGAAGCCACCGCCAAAGCCGTCCCCTGAGCTGTCGAAACTACTTGCTATGGTGGACATCGTTAGGTTACTCACCTCATGCAAAGATGCAGTTGGCAAACCTAAACCATGATGCGGACGACACCACCACCAGACGGGATAATACATTGAATCTTGGTAGGCCTCTTCAAACTCCGAAGGTGTTGCTGCAGCCAGCTCTTCAAGCACAGACTGCGACACGCCCAGCGCCACTGCCATCACCAGCAGCTTATTCCAGAGCACAATATCGCCCGGCACTGCCTCACCCAAGCGCGTAAAGTCTTCAAGCCAATGTTTAAGAGCTTCACAGCGCGTCTTGAGGTCAATACCCTCTTGTGTATAACGCTTGAAGGTTGTGCCTATAGCCCCACCAATAACTGCCAGCACGATACCCACCGCAGCCAATGGATTCTCTGTCATGAATATGCACACGACGCAAAAAGCTATGCACCCAAGTGCGCCTATAGCACCAAGAACTGTTGCCAGCATACCGGTGCTTGCAACCAGATTACGCGCGTCGAGTCTAGCTTGTACCTCAGATGTAAAATCTCCCCATGCAGAGGCTACTTCAGACTCATGCTTTTTGACATACGAGCGCATGCCCTTAAAACTCACGCCTTGCTCGTCAATGTCATACAAATCAAGCGCAAGGCGGTCAATCTTATTTGTGATGCGCTCCGCTCCCCCGGGGGTTACCGCCAAGGTGTAGTCTTCCTTTTGCTTTTTGCCAAACATACCCCGTGAGCTGGTAGTTTCACGCTCAATACGCACAATACGCTCATCAGTGAGCTTCATCAGAGTAGCTACTACTGCTTTGTTATCAACATGCTCATCATTCATAAATGCTGATAACACAGCCGGATGGTCATCTGATGGCACATCACGAAAATAGCTTTCCTGAAAACTTGACACCGGGCCAGAACCGGTTTTGAGCTTAGCAAGTGCCATAACAGCCAAAAACACAGCAGGAACAGCAAAACTTAAAATAAGAAGGGTATTCACCCACTTGCGCATACGCTCACGCTTAGCATTAGCGTAGTCTGCCCGCACTTGTTCTTCTCCCAGAATTTGCGACAAACGTGACTCATTCACCGGCTCAAGCTGCGAAGCCCACTCTGCTGGAAAACTAACACGCGCCTCAGCATACTCACCAGGGTTAACCGCATCAACGGTATAGGTAACCGATGGAACACCTGATGACAAGGTTAAACTACCATTAAGCGGACCGTGTCCCCATGCGCGCAAATTTGCATTGCTATCGCCTGTTGTTGCCGCAACACCCGAAGCCTTAGCACCGGCAAAACTCACCGTTAACTCAACATGCTCAGAAGGAACTTCCCAACCAGACCCGATATATTTCCAGTACAGCTCGGCAGTATCTGACCATGCCATAACTGCACCATGTAGGGTATAGGACAGGGTGTATGTTACCTCGTCATAGGCTTTGTGTGGAGAGAATACTTTGAGCTTAATGCCGTCAGACTCCTTCTCAACGGTATACACCCCGCGCTGACCAGGACTTGCAAAATCAGCCACGCTAAAGGTTGTGCGCTCTGAGTTTGCTTGAGGAGATTCTTCAACAATGCCAATATCATCAATGCTTGAGGTCTGTCCCTGCTGATTAGCCTTCAAAGGAATCGTCCAGAACACGCCGTTCACATCATCGTTAAAAGAAAAGGTTCTCGCTTCGCTCACGCGCAAGCTTCCATCCTGCTGAACTTCTGCAGAGATAGCAACTTTTGGAACGGTAAAACTTTCAGCCTGCGCGACAATAGGCGCAGCGCACGTTATGAACGCCACAACAAATGCCGCTAAAAACTTGATATACGACCACAAAGATAACCGCGTATGCAGCTGTTGTGCACTCATGCAAAGCCCTTCGATACTGGTATAGACAGTTCTATTGTAACCTGATACCACTTCTGTATTAAACAGCGTCTTAAGCAATGTTACTCTTATGCGAACAGCAATGACCCATCAATAACAATATCGTGCCTGCGCTTACACATTGCGTCCCAACTAAAGCCTTGAAGTAAGTCTGTTGCCAAGAGCGGCTCATTCACGTCAACCATCCCCGTGATATAGGCCAGCCAACCCAGAAGCGCTTGCGGCGTTTTGAAGCGCTCGCGCAAAGCAGCCATATCAAGGTCACGGTCTCGTTTGGCAAGGCGGCGACCATCGGGTGCCACAAGTAAGGGCACATGAGCATATCGTGGATGCGGCAAATCGAGTAATTCTTGCAGATAGAGCTGACGAGGGACAGAATCGAGCAAATCGCGCCCGCGCACAATATCGGTTACACCCATAGCTGCATCATCGACACAAACAACAAGCTGATACGCGAAGACCCCATCGCTTCGGCGCACCAAAAAGTCACCACAGCACTGTGCAAGATGAGTAGCAATCTGTCCTTGTACAGCATCGTGTGCGCTATAGACAGCCTGAGGAACGCGCAACCGATAGGCAGGCGACCGAAGTTGCGTGCGCGCAGCCAGCTCAGCAGGGCTTAGATGGGCGCAGGTACCCGGATAGCGCGGCGTGTTATCGCTTGCATGAGGCGCGCTTGCGGCATGCAGCTCAGCGCGTGTACAAAAACACGGATACAACAACCCCAGCTGCTGCAACTCATCAAAGGCTGCTTCGTAGTACTCAAGACGATTATGCTGGTATACAACCTCACCATCCCAGGTAAGACCCAACCATTCAAGGTCACGCAATAGCTGCGCAGCATACTCAGAGCGTGCCGAGCGCGGGTCTAGGTCTTCGATGCGCATGAGCATGCGGCCGTTTTGGCTTTTAACGCTCAGCCAAGCTAGGAGCGCGGCATATATGTTGCCCAGATGCATGCGACCAGAGGGCGACGGTGCAAAACGACCAACCGGCACCGTAGGCCCAAATTTGCTCGATGGCGTTTCTTGTTGTGTTGATATGTTAGCTTCTGCTGTATCCATACCAAGCACTATAACGCAGTTGAACGATTTGCGCGCGTAGGCAGATTGCCTTCAACGAAGACTATCGGGGTCTGGTTTTTGCACCTCGCCAAACGCAACTGACTCGGCAAGGACGCAATGAGAACTTGTTCGTTTGCGCCAAGCCGCGCCATACTGTGCCAAACCGCGCCACACAAACGCGCTATATTGATAGCGCTATACACTAAGCTGCGTAATACAGACCACAGCGCACCAAGCAATTAATCAGCTACATCTCTACCTAGATAAGCAACAAAGAACTGTTAGTGCAGATAACGTTGCGCATCAAGTTCGCCTTCTTTATGACACACAATCACATTGACTGCCGCATCTCCCACCACGTTCATAGGCATAACAGCCATACCAGGAACATAACTCATTGCCAATACCAGCGAATATCCTACTTGGGCAAGTGGGGAGGTGAGACCAACACCGAGCATCACCACATAGACCAAAGTTGCACCTGCTGCTGGAATAGGAGGCGTCCCTAACGCAACGGTGATAGCAAGAAGTGCCGCAATAAGTAGACTCATTGGTGATAAAGGCGTTCCTGCAGCCCCAGCAATAAAGGTAACAGCAATAATTTGCATGGTTGTTGTACCATTCATATGAATACTCATACCAGTTGGCATAACAAAGCTCGAAATTTCAGGCGAACAACCCAATTCATCAATGCAGGTGCGCATATTCAGCGGTAAAGTTGCAGCCGAGGATTGCGTTGCTGCGCCAAAGAGCGCAATCTTGATGGCTTTTCTCATAAACGGCAATGGGTCGAGTTTGGTTGTAAGTGCAATACCCAAGGGATACAGCAAGAAAGCCAGACACGAACATACCAGCGCCGTTGTAAGCATCCAAACAATTGCCGGTTGAATATACTCAGTACCATATACCGCTAGACTCCGTGATACCATGCAAAAAATAGCAACAGGACCCATCTTTTCAATCACAACCTTGAGTGCCATCTGAATAAGCTCTTCAATGGCTTGCATCAAACTCTTAAGTGATTGCGCATTATTGCCCATACGTGCCATGCAAATGCCCATGACAACAGCAACAAAACAAACTGCCAAAATTGAAGTGTTATTTGATAAAACTGCTAGCACGTTATTTGGAACAATATTGATGATGGTTGCAAGCGGATTATATGCATCAACCGGTGTGAGTGTTGTTACCTCAGACTCCGGAAGCGCCACATGAAAGCCGCCAAGCTCACTTACAATATATGCACAGCTTGCACCAACCGCCGCTGATGCAAGATAAAAGCCCACAAAGCCCAACAGGGTACGCATGGCAATACGTCCCAACTTTGCCGGCTGTGCCAAATTGCAAAGCGATAAAGCCAGAGACGTTAGCACTAAAGGCACAATAGCAAGCTGTAATGAACGCATAAAGAGTTGGCTCACGATAAAGAAAAGGCCAATGCCTTGTATGCCCTCAGAACTGGTGATGTCAACAAGTAGCAGGGAGTGTATCAGCTGCCAGGTTGAACTATCTGCACCCAGCGTATCACGCAGCACAATGCCGCCCACACCCAACGCGATACCACATAACACTGCGATAAACATCTTCTTTACGATTGAGGGCTTTTTGCCTGCCTGTGGCATAATCACACTCCCCCTCTCAGCTATTAACTTTCTGTCGAGCAACCGATGAGAACACCCAATGTGCTACCTACATGCACGCTTCATCATCTAAGGCTTCAGCCATAGCACGCATGTACTGCATATCTGCTGTTTCAAGCTCAAGGCTAGCTGCAAGCGCATTCATCCCAATTTGTTCAGGGGCTGTGGCACCAGTAAGCAGATTTATTTCATCCCCTTGGTTCATAATCCATGCAAGGCACAGCGCCGGGATAGTGCAATGATATTTTTTGCAAAGTGGCTTAAACGCATCAAGCATATCGATAACGCGCTCCATACGACCAGGTTGCCACCACTTTTTATTGCTCCGCGCATTTCCTGGTTCAGGACGATAATCGCGTGCAATCGTGCCTGTTAAAAGCCCCTGCTCAAGAGGAGAATATGCCTGCATGACAATATTGTTCTGCTGGCACAAAGGTAACAGCTCGTCTTCAACCGCCCTATCAAGGATGCTGTATTTGCCTTGCACCAAATCAAGTTCACCACACGCAAGATACTCTTTAATCTGAGCAATACTGACATTTGCGGCACCAAGCGCGCGAATCTTACCCTCTTCTTTCAAACGGTTAAGCTCAGCCACCGTCTCTGCGATGGGGGTATAGCATGGTTCAACAGAGGGCCAATGCGTCATATATAAATCAATATAATCAGTACCTAAACGCCTGAGCGATTCTTCAAGCTCAAGCCGCACTGATTGTGGCGTTAGATTCTTATAGAGCTGACGGTTACCCACGATATTCCACGGCGAACCCTCACGATTCCAAACCACACCGCACTTGGTCACTAAAACAACCTGATTTCGATGTACCTGCTTAAGCGCGCGCCCAACCAGCCGCTCCGAGTTGCCAAAATTATATGCTGGAGCCGTATCAATCAAATTAATGCCGTGCTGAACTGCCTCAACAATGGTGTCTATAGCATTTTGTTCATCAGGACCGCCACTCCAAGCAGGACCTCCTCCAATTGCCCAAGTTCCCAATCCCATTTTTGAAACTTGTATACCTGAATTTCCCAATTGCATATATCTCATGTATATCCTTCTTTCGTGGAGCGTTTGTACTCTCAGGCAGGTATGAATGAGCAGGCACTCTCAAACTACGCCTGCTTACCCTCACTCAAAAAACAGCAATTACCACTGCTTAATGCGCACCATGTTGTGCTCGATAGGCATATAGGCGCTCATCAAAAACTTCACGACTCGTAATACCTGTTGTTGCGCCAATTGACTCTATCGCCACCGATGCCGCCACGTTGCCATACACTGCACACTCTTTAGGGTCTAAGCCCTCAAGCAAACCAGTAATAAAGCCCGATGCAAAGTTATCTCCAGCACCCGTTGTATCAATAGGAACAATCCCTGGCATAGCCGGCACAATCACGCCGGGCATATCAAGCCCACACACGTAGGCACCGCGTCTACCTACTTTCATGGCAAGGTGCCTCACGCCATAACTCATTATTACATCAGCAATATCCTCGTCGCGCTCTTTACCAGTCATATATGCTGCTTCAGCATTATTGGGGAAGAAATAATCAACGTAGGACAAGGCCTCAGCAATATCATCGAGCGTTTCACCAAGGCGCGGCTTAATGAGATCAGCAACGATAGTCATACCTGCTGCTTTGGCTACCTTAAAGATAGCAACCATGGCATCGTTATCGAGTAAAGGACTATTAAAGATGCTTGCCATCGAAAGAATGCTGCCGCGAGCTATCAAGCGTTGATTAATATCATCGATTGAGAGCTTCCAAAGACTACCGTTTCGATTGGTAACAAAACTGCGCTCGCCATCTGCGCTAATTAGTCCTACGTTAATGGAGGTATCTATACCTGCGCGTTGCTGCACGCCAGTGTAGTCAATCCCCTCGCGCTCACAATGCTTCAGGATATAAGCTCCCGCCGCATCATCGCCTACCATAGATAGAAGCTCAACACGTGCACCAAGGCGAGACAAAATAGTTGATTCGTTAATCGCATCACCACCAATCGTCATAGCAATTTGGTTAAGTGGATACGAATCGTAATCAAATATATCGCGACTCACCGGCTGAAGCGGCACATCAACAAGAGCTGCTCCCACACAAACAACATCAAAAGGCCTGCTCATACGCTGCTCCTAGACCTGGCGCAGGTGTGCCTTATCAGCATCACCAAAGAGCTGAATCTTATGCATGGCGCGCGCCTTTACTGCAGCGCGAACCGCGCGCTCAAGTTCCAAAAATGATGCGTCAGCATGTGCTTTAATTGCCTCGCTCGCCGCATCACAAAGCTCTGTGTGAATATTAATCTTTGCAATACCGCACGCAATTGCCTTTTGAATGTCAGCATCACTAATACCCGATGCTCCATGCAATACCAACGGCACATCAACCGCATCGCGACACTGTTCAATAACATCAAAATTAAGTTTAGGCTCAGCACTATAGTGCCCATGAACATTACCTATTGCCACCGCCAGGGAGTCACAACCAGTTTGCGCAACAAACTCAGCCGCCTGCGCAGGGTCGGTATAGGCATACGATGCCAGTGCTTCTTCGTAGATGGTCTCATTGCCCACATGTCCCAACTCAGCCTCAACGGGCACACCCAGCGGATGGAAGTAATCAACAGCTTCTTTAACCTCAGCGATATTCTCGTCAAAAGGCAAGGCAGATGCATCGCGCATAACCGAGTTCATGCCGTGGGTATAAGCATTTTTGATAATTTCCATGCTTCGACCGTGATCCCAGTGCGTAATAACGGGCACTGTAGCATCCTTGGCCATAGACTCCATCATCCAGCAGAAATTCTCAAACACGGTATTACCCACAAAACCAGTGCCAAACGAGATGATAACTGGGGCTTTAAGCTCCTCAGCCGCATCAATAACACCCATAAGCATCTCAGCATTCCACACATTGAAATGCGGAATTGCAAAAGCGTTTTCTTTTGCCAGATTCTCCCAATAACGTATATTTGCCAGCATAGTATTCACTCCTCAAATCGTAGTAAGTTGTAGTAACAGTAATTTGTCATGCTTGTTAACCGCGCTGTATGCCTACATAAAACAGCTCATGCGTGTTACACGTCCAAAGAACTACGAGCGCGGTACTCCTCTTGTCTCTATACCTCGTCCTCGCATCCGGGGCTACCAGCAACTTTAACAACAGCCTTCACTATGGATGCTTTCTTCTCAGGGTCGATACAGTCCTCAAAGGCAGTTTGAATATCTTGATAGTCATATACTTGCGTAACCATGTCGCGCACGTTAAAAGCTCCTGAAGCGATGGCCTCGATGGTGCGCGGAAAATCGTTGCAATAACGGAATGAAGTTTGAATGCTTACCTCACGATTGATTTTTAAGAAATCGATGGGCACCGGTTTGCTTTGAGTTCCTACGAGTACAATTTTGCCGCCGCGTGCAACCAGCTTAACCGCCTGATCAACTAAAAACGGTACGCCACCGCATTCAAATACCACTTCAACACCATGGTCGCCAAATTTTTCCTCGGAGCGCAAGTACTCAACAACATCAAGGTTTTTGCCATTGATAATCTCTTTTGCACCCAGCTTTTTTGCAAACTCAAGTTTAGAATCAAGCACGTCAACAACGGTAATATCGGTTGCGCCAAGACTTCGACAAGCTTGCAAGGTCATAAGACCAATCGTGCCACCGCCCAAAATAACAACATGACTACCCAGCTTAACGTCGCCTAGCATGGCGGCGTGCATTCCTACTGCCGCCGGCTCAACCAGTGCACCTTCCATTGTGCTCATATTTTTAGGCAGATGATACGTCCATGCCTCTGGGTGCACCATGTATTGACATAGAGCACCACGATAGTTTGGTTGCGTTGCCATAAAGTCAACCGTCGGACAAACGTTATAGTGACCCGAAAGCGAATAAGCAGATGTAGCATCAGGCACACCTGGCTCAATAATAACTTTATCTCCTACCTTAAACCGCGTTACATCTTGTCCAATAGCAGCAACCTCACCTGCCACCTCATGACCAAGACCAATTTCTTGATTGGGGTCTTTGGGTGGAATATAAGGACCAAACTCAAAGCCATGAATATCTGAACCACACAGACCAACATATTCAACCTTGAGCAGAATCTCTTTCGGACCTGGCTCAGGCATAGGAGCCTCATAAATATCAAATTGCAGGGGCTTTACCAAAACACCTTTTGAGTTTTTCATAGCAATCTCTCCTTTTTCAGCGCGCTACTTTAGTGACCTTCATCAACCTGTCCAATGGATTCAACTGATTCACCTCGTGTTTCAACACCCAAACATGCAATGCCAACAAAAATGACGCCAGCAACAGCAGCAAGCAAAACAAATACGTAGCTTGGACTTTGAGCAGCAAGAGCGGTTACGGCAAAGGGGAACAAAACATTGCTTACACGACCAACGGCGTTACAAAAACCAGACCCAGAAAGCTTGGCAGACGTTGGCCACATCTCAGGGACATACACAGCCGAGGCATAGCAAACATACATATAAATTATGGTATTAAGGGCAAACGTCAACGCGATTAAACCGTTTAGATTAACCAAATTCATCTGCGTAGCCACACCAGTTGCAATACCAAGTATCGCCATGCCAGCAAGCAATAGCATGCCCATGGTTTTGCGCGGCAGCTTATCCATAATGAGTGAGGCAATAAAGATGCCAAAGGGCGCACCAAAAAGACCAAACATGGTCATAAACTGAGAGTCGGACGTGTTGTACCCAAGACCATTCATGAGTGAGGGCATCCAGTTCATCAGTGTGTACTGAATAGTGTTCATACCAATAAGCACTAAAGACCCTACAATGGTGCGACGTAGCAGCTTACCGCTAAAGAGCGCAGTATATGCTAGATTCTGTATAGGTGCGGGTGTATCAGTAATTGGCGGCAATGCATGCCCCGTTGAAGCTTCAATCTCCTGCTCGATGCGCAACATAATGGCATCAGCCTCTTCAATGCGACCCTGTGCCTCAAGCCAGCGCGGAGACTCAGGAAGCTTGGCATTGAGAAAAAGCGTTGCAATAATCGAGAGCACTGAGGGAATCATAAACTCAACGCGCCAGTTCAAATCCATAGACATACCGCTGGCTATGAGCATAAACGCAATGAGATTGCATATGGGATGCGCCCAGTTACCAATGAACGAGGTGCGACTTGACCACGTTCCACGGTTGCGCCCCGGAACATACTCGGTAAAGCCAGCAAAAAGCACCACAAGCAAAGCGCCGAGCGCGAAGCCTTGAGCTAGGCGCAAAACATAGAGTACGTATATATTTGGCGCAAAAGCAGCACCAATCATGACAGCAATATGCAGGCATTCATAGAGTATGATAGATTTTTTGCGGCCTATCTTATCGCCGATGGGGCCGCCGATAAGTGCGCCAAAAAGCTGCCCCACTGTGTAGGTTGTCCCCCATAATGCCAGCAGCGTGCTACCTGGCTCAAGCCAGTGTATTTCGTTTAGCAAAATGTTTTGGACAGCACCACCGATACCATTTGACCAACAAACAAGCAGAGCAAACGCAACGGTGAGCCACATCTTAGTGTGCCAAGAAGAATTGGGGAGACGGTCAAGCCTCGGTCCAATATTTGCACCAGTAATTGTATTCATGTACCTTCTCTTTTCTGTAATAAGGTATAAGCTCTAGGAGCTGTGGCATATGTGGTATTTGCAGAATTGATTTCGCTACTAAAACTTATGCAAAAAAGTCGTAGTCGTCAGGATAATCAAGCTCGCCAAATTCCTTTAGTTCGCGGTCTTCTTCGTCGTAGTGCATAACAACCTTGACAGCCGACTTATCTGCCATAGCAGCAAATCCCTCTTTCCACTGAGAAAGACCCAGTCGATGAGTAATCATGGGTTGAATCTTAAGAGCACCGGACTGAATCAGACGGATACACTCACGCCAAGATGTTGAGTCGTATGCCATGTGGCCAATGATGCTTTTATTCCACTCAGTAATGACATTGATTGAAAACTCAAGTGGTTTAAATCCCATGCCAACGCGCACAACTTCACCGTTTGGACGCAGCATCTCAAGAGCCTGCTTTAGCGCAATGTTGGCGCCGGAACACTCAACAACCAAACCCAAGTTATCGCGACCGCAAATCTCAAGACAACGCGCAACAACATCTTCGCTCGATGCGTTCACGCAGTGAGTTGCGCCAACCTCGCGAGCAATCGGAAAGCGCGTTTCAACATCTTCGGCAAGACCAACCATCACAATGTTGACAGCGCCCATGATGCGCGCAACTTGTACAGCAAACAAACCCAAAGGACCCGTACCAAAAACCACTACGTCTTGACCGGGGAGCAACTTAGACTGCTGCGCAATAGCGTTGTACGAATTTGCAACTGGGTCAAGTACCGCAGCCTCTTCATATTTCACACCCTCAGGAATCTCCCATAAGGCGCGGGGATGCAACTTCAAAATGTTACCGGGAATTTTGGCATATTTTGTAAAGCCGCCTGTCCCTCCAAAAAACTGAACATTATTGTCAAGACCAAGACCGGCTTTTTGCTCGCATAGCATAAAGTCACCCTGTTCACAGGCAGGACAAACGCCACAGGCATTGCCGGAGTTATCGGAGACAACACGCTGACCCACCTGCCAGGCGGTCACGTTTTCTCCCACCTTTACAATTATGCCTGCAAATTCGTGACCACGAATAGAATTGAAGGTCTGCGAGGTATTAGACCCCTCAAGATCAGCAAACCAATGTTTCATGTCAGCACCACAAATAGCAGCAGCCTTGAGCCTAATAATAACGTCGTCAGGGCCACAGATGGGAGCTGGTACATCAATATAGTGATAGCCACCAAACTCACCGTGATCGCAATACCGTGCTAATGCTTTCATAGACTCCTCCTCTTATTGCCTTGAGTCTCTATCTCAAGAGCAGCTCCCCTGTATTTCACAGAAATATTTGAGTGTTTGAACGAAATATTTCTGTGATTACGTAGTTTACTTCTGTGTTTCAGAATATTTTTCTTTGTTTCAAATAATTTCCGCGAACGGTCGAAAGAAGCGGGTGAACGGTATCCCGCCAGAAAAACCTGCCCTTTGCGAGAGGACAGGTTTTACAAATACGTATAGGCGAATATCTGCCCAGCAACATGCACACGCATACCCTTGGGAGCGCTTACAAGAGTTTCAAAACTTACTGCTTATCAAGACACATACTATGTGAACTATGTATTCTCTGAGCCATGACGTATAGCCCGTGCTCTTTATCTTTTGTTTTGACTTTTAACTGAGCAAAGCGCTACCACATGAGCTGTATTCCTTGTTGTTCGCAGTACTCAATCCACGCATCATCGGGCTTTTCATCGGTAATCAAATATGAGGCTTCTGAAAAGTCAATAAGGTGTAAGAAAGCAAGACGTCCAAATTTGGTGTGATCGGCAAGCACCGCTACACGGTCAGCTTGAGCAACCATTACGCGCTTAATGCTTGCTTCGTTGTCGTTTGAATCCATCACACCGCGTTCCCTGTCAATACCAACGCAGCTAATAACAGCTAAATCAACGTGATAACGCCGCAGCATTTGAGCCGCAGGCTCCCCTTGAAACGACATAGAATTGCGGTTATATATCCCACCTGTAGAGATGAGCTGAAATGACGTGTCGCTTGGTAAAACTAAAGCACCACTACCGTTGGTAACAACCTTTAAGCTCCTCTGGTCGTACACCACACGAAGTGCCTCAAGTACCGTGGACGACGCATCAGCGAAAATAGTATCTGCCGAGCGTATAAGTGATTCAGCAGTGCGAGCTATTTTTTTCTTCGCGTCGATTTCGCGACGTTGACGCTCAAAAAACCAAACGCCACCGCGATCAATCGATTCATTCCAAATTGCCCCGCCTCGAACACGCGTGATAAAGCCTTGCTCTTCAAGCTTATCGAGGTCGCGTCGAACCGTCTCTTCTGTAATGTTCCATTTACCTGCAAGCTCAGCAACGCTTACCTTATCGGCAGTGCGAATATAATTCTTTACCTCAAGCTGTCTGTCTGTACCGCGCACCTCAAGCACCTCACACTCTCGTTTAAAAATCTACGAAATAGCATACGTGTGTTTCACAGATTGTAATAGGTGATGCGCTTATTTTTCCACAGATTTCTGTGTTTTACGTTACAAAGCTGTGAGTGCAATATGTAAGAACACCCTACCAATGCTGATATACAGGGTCTAAGAACATCTTAGGTACTGACAGATGTGCGCTTAGTTTTCTATGGGCAAAACGTAAGCATCATAAAAAACGGGCTCATATGAGCCCGTTTCATATAAATTTATAGTGGTAGCTAAGAAGCGCAAGTCATGTGCCTGAGTCTAATCTTGCCTACAGCCTCCATGCATCGCATAGAGGCTGGCGTAACGAGCAGCAACGAAGCTCCCCTATCAGCCTACATTGGCAGAGCGGTTAGCTGCGTATAGCTGCGAGCCTGATACTCACGGTCAAGCTCAAACAAACCCTTAGGGTCGCGCCCAAAGAGTTCGTAGTTGGTAATCATATCGCGGGCATTGGTTTCTTCCTCGCCCTGCTCAGTAATAAACCAATCGAGCATCTTCATAGCGCGAATGTCATGCACCTCATGAGCTGCCAAATAGCATTGATTAATCAGCTCGGTGACATACTCCTCGTGAGCCAGCCCTGCCTTGAGCGGCGCTAAATCATCTTCAAAGCTCATCTCAGGCTTGGCAATTGTCTCCATGGTGGGCTTAAAATCGTTATCAAGCAAATAACGACGAATTGCCATTGCGTGGTCAAGCTCTTCTTTCACCTGAATGGTGTACCAGTTTGCATAGCCCTTTAAGCCACGATCTTCATAATAATCAGCAAAGCTTAGATACAAATATGCGCTCTCAAGCTCTGCATGAATTTGCTTCTCAAGAATAGAAGAAACCTTCTCATGAATTGACATAAAAACCCCTCTAACATATGCCATCGGCATATCTCATTGATACCTGCCCTTTATACCCGTCTATGACGCGCTATTTCGCGGCGCAACATTTTGGCACAAGACCAACGAATCCGATGAACTTATATGGTTCTTCTGGCGGCAGGCATAGCGTGTGAAACCTCACGCTTGATGGATACCCTTTGTGCTTTAGCGGCAATATGAGCGCGGAAGAAGCTTCGTGCGTGTGCGAGACAGAACCCCATACCCAGAGAAGCTGAACGGCGAAAGACCAAATCTCTCAAACACCACCATGCAAATTCGGATACGTAAAAGAAAACCGGGCACAAGACCCGGTTCAAAGTTCAACTGGTGCGGCGTAGAGGATTCGAACCTCTGACGTTCTGATTCGTAGTCAGACCCTCTATCCAGCTGAGGTAACGCCGCAACGCACGAACTATAATGTCACTCAACCCCGCACTCGTCAAGTAGAAATTTGAAATTTGTTAAAAAAGTTTGTGACGCGCGAATAAGCAGCGTTTTTAGACTCCGTTCTTGTGTAAATACGAGACAATAGAACCACTCATTTCGTTTTGATTGGAGCTTGTATGTCTAACTCGCGCATTGTCGCCATCACCAAGCGCATGAAGTATAAGAAACTCCCCCGATATACAGGACAGATGCATGGAAAAGTGTATGTTTTAGTTGAGCGTGGTGTGACAAAGCCGCGCGGAAGTTGGGGTTACCTTGCCGAACTGGTTGACGAAGAACATATCCGCTATCTCGCGCTCATAGCCAAAGGCGGAAAAGCCTATACCGTTTTTGAACCGATAAAGACAATTCCTGATGAAGAGCCAGCTCTTGGCGTATATCTTGATGAGCACAACGAATGGAATGAAGAAGGCATCGACGGTATGGTTGTCCTGCATGGCGCAGGAGAAGATGGCAAAAACTTGCGTGTATCGCGCTTCATAGGCCCCGATCAAAACAATATGGTCACTGAGATTCCCCTTGAACCCGAATATGCCATCGCTAAATATGAAATTGAAGAATTTGTTTATGTTATGTATCTACGCTATTTCGTATTTAGAGGCATCGGGGGCGATATTGAGGCAGAACCTAATGAATATGCATTTATTCCCCTTGAAGAACCCGTTGAAATTTTTGAGAACTTTCATTCTCTACCCTTGCCTGATGCCATAGATGGCGCGCTCTATCGTATTCGCGATAAAGACGTTGTATCAGGGCTTGAAGAGTTTGCCGAGCATCTACTCTCGCATATCGACCTTGAGAGACTGCGTAACATCAACGAACGTGCCGAGATTCATGTAGCGCGCATTGAGCATGTGCACATGTTCTATCTCAACTACAACCACAGCGAGCTCGATGAGGCTGAGATTTATTTCTTACACGGAGTTGAAACGGTCTTAAATCGTATCTCACGCATTCTGACGCATATCGGTTGCGGACTATCACCCGCACGTGAATCTCCCTCAGCATATTATTGCGCCCTACACGACCTCACTGACCTAAGAAGTATCGTCGGCACAGCTCGTGAAATTATTAATCAAACTGAAGCACCAAATCCCTGGATGGTACCTGGTAGCGTGCGCTGTCAAACAGGTGGCGCTTGGGACATTATGACGCGTATCGCCGATTTGTGTGAACGTCTCAATATCATCTATCGCCTGAGCTATGTATACCGCTATGACGCCGACGCTCAACGAATTGTTCTTGAGTTTATTCCCGCCAGCTCTGATGCCATGCCGTATGAATACATGTCAAAAACAGATAAACGCTGGACTGCATACTCTGACGACGAGCGCGTAATTATGGCAAAAGAGTTTACCGCTCGTATGGCGCTTATCTATGCTGCTGCATGCTTTTCCGCCGGTCAACGCGTCAAGACTGTTGTGGTGAGTACGCATCCCATGGCTCCTGAAAATGCTAGCTTGCACTTCAAATTTGAGCGGACGGAATTTTTAGCAAAGACAGTTCAGCTTACTCAAGTCATGGCTGGCAGCAAATTACTTGACCAGCAAACCAATAAACTCTTAGATAACCATGCCCTACAGCACGATGACCCCCTTATGAGTGAGCTTTTAGAGTTACGCCCTGAGGGCTATATGCCGCGCGACGATGCGCGCGCGCTGCCTCAAGGCTTACGAGATATGTTGCTCGCTGATACAGCTGCTGAACTTGAAGTGATGGAAGACCCTGACGACCCATATGAAAAGCGCGTCCAAGAGCTTAAAGATGACGAAACGCGAGAGCCACATGAAACTGCGCGTGAGCTTGCAAATATTATTGAAGAGTTGCAATCGCGGGTTGCCGCCGAGGAGCTACTAGCAGAAACACCTGTTGTTGTGCGCTATTGTCAAAACTATGTTGCACGTTTACTGCTTGGTCTGCATGAAGAAAACAAACAGCGGCGGGTTCTGAGATTGCCCGATGCGCTCTTTGATGCTCAGTTAGGACTTGCACAAATGTATATGGGAGCTGGACAGTTTGAAGAAGCAATTGTTGAGGCGCGCAAATGCCTTGACATGGCACCCACCTCGCCATCTGCGCACTTTGGCATGATTTTGGCGCTTTCACAGCTTGATCGCTATGAAGAGATTATCGAAGTTGCACGTCATGGTCTCAGCATTTGCAGCGAACGCGACGATGCCAGCTACCTGTACTATCGTCTTGCCTTTGCATATTGGAATACCGGCGAACATGATTTGGCGCTCGCCTGTTATCGAGAGGTAATAGGGCTAGATCCCAGTTTAACGCAACGTGCACGCGAAGAAATGGAAGACCTTATGCGAGAAATGGGCATCCATGAGCTTCCAAACAATCAGGAGATGCGAAAGACTTTGGAGCGGGCTCAGGTTCCTGATGGGCCAACCGATGAGGTATGCGACTTCTTAGCCGATGCGGCAGTACAACTTGTTGATGCAGGTTTCTATTTCTTGGGTGCACGCTGTATCTATGACCTTTGGCGCGTTAATGGACATGATGTTGCAGGCGTGATGAGCCGGTCACTAAACTGGGCATCGGCATAGAAACAGGTGCGGGCGTGATGATATACGCTGCTCAACGTGCCCGAATTTTATCCATCAAAAGCGTCACACGCTGAAGCCTAGTGTGTTGAAAGCCCCGATGATTTCGTGAGTTCAAATATGGACTTGTGTAAGTGGGGCTTTCTGCGTTAGAATGCATGAGCTGTTACGGAGAGCTGACCGAGAGGCCGAAGGTGCTCGCCTGCTAAGCGAGTATTCCCCAAAAGGGAATCTGGGGTTCGAATCCCCAGCTCTCCGCCAGTGTCTTCCTCTAAAATAAGCCAATTATGTATGAGAAAATAATATCCCAGTTCTTTGCTACAATAATTACCGGCAAAGACGCAGCAACCTTTAAGTAGGTAACCACGTGCTGGGCAGCGCCTGCTCTTTTGAGAGGGGGTGATGCTCATGGAGTTATTGATTGAATTGCTCAAGCTAGCTACAGCGTTAGTTGGACTAGCAGCAGCTTTGATGAAACTTCATACCAAAGCGCGGGGTCAGTCCCGTTGTAAGGTAAAGAAAAACCGCCGTTAGCGCGGCGGTTAACCAACATAACGGCGCTGCCCAGCTACTCACAACGTGGGCTGCCGTCGATGCCATTGTACCCTATATTCACTGAAAATAAAACAATTCTTAGGGCGACGCCATTCTTCTCCTAAATACCTACAGCTGTCTGGACGTATATAGAACATGTACCCCCCCCTATTGCAAGATAGTATTCCCACAGTTCAACCTCACTCCATCTGGTCGAAGAACGACAAACGATGCAGATGCGTTGCTTCTTTCCAAAACCAATATTGCGCTCATAAACACAAACAACAGAGCAAATTATTCAACAGCGTCGTGATGTGCCCGCACCAACTCGGCATAAAAACCATCTGCCACAAGCAACTCTTCATGTGTGCCCTGCTCGATTATCCGTCCCTCTTTCATCACCAAAATTAAGTCTGCTGAGCGAATCGTTGACAGCCGATGAGCCACCACAAAACTAGTGCGTCCTTGCATCAAAGTATCAAATGCAGCTTGTACCTGCAGCTCTGTTCGTGTATCAATAGAGCTTGTCGCCTCATCCAACAACAGAACCGCTGGATTGGTAAGCATGACACGCGCAATACACAACAGTTGTCGCTCGCCCTGCGAGAGGCTACCACCGCCCTCAGGCAACAGTGTATCGTAGCCTTGCGGCAGCGCCTCGATAAAGCCGTCAGCATGAACTGCGCGCGCAGCAGCAATAACATCATCACGCGTAGCACCTGGCTTGCCATATGCAATATTGTCATAAACACTACCTGCAAAAAGCCAGCTTTCTTGTAACACCATACCAAAGTGACGGCGCAGGCTTGTCCGTGTTAGCACGCGAATATCATGCCCATCGAGCTGAATACTCCCGCTATCAAGCTCGTAAAACCGTAAAAGCAGATTGATAAGCGTGGTTTTACCGCAGCCTGTAGGTCCCACCAAGGCGACACGCAAGCCTGGGGTCGCATGAATCGAAAGGTCATAAATCACCTGATGCTGAGGACTATATGAAAAGTTAACCTGCTCAAAATCAACTGCCCCAGAGACTTCTTCAAGGTGTTGCGCCCACGGGGCATCGGGCGTAAGCTCTGGCTCATCAAACAGCTCAAGCAGGCGACGAGCACTTGCAAACGCAGTCTGTACCTGTGTAATTACACTGCTCACCTCGTTAAAAGGCTTTGTATACTGATTGGCATATGCCAAAAATATTTGCACACCACCTACCGTTAGTGAAGCCGGCATACCCGTTATAACGCACATACAGCCCACCACAGCGACAACCATATAGATAATGTTGTTGACAAAACGCGTGCCTGGATTAGAAAGAGAGCTAATAAATTGAGCACGCTCTCCAACCGTTTTGAGTTCTTGGTTAAGACGGTCAAAGGTCTGCTCTGCCTGGTTGGTATATGCCAAAGCATTTACGAGTACCTGTTCGCCCACATACTCCTCGATATGCGCGCTGATTCGACCAAGTTGTGCCTGCTGCTCGCTAAAACTACGCTCAGACAAGCGCGCAATCAAACTTGCTGCCAGCATAGAAAGCGGTGTAAGAACAACTACAACAAGTGCCATTGGAGGCGATACTGTCAGCATCCAGACAAGCGTGCCAACAATGGTAGCTACACCTACCAGCAACTGCGTACTCCCCTGCAGCATTCCGTCAGTTACCAAATCAACATCATTGATGACGTGCGAAATAAGGTCTCCATGGGAGTGGCTATCAAGATACGATAAAGGAAAACTACTCAGCTTGTTCGATGTTGCAACCCGAAGACTGGCGCTTGTTTTATACGTGAGCTTGGTGGTGCAAACACCCTGAATCCACTGGGTTAATGCCGCGCATACAACACAGAGGGCAAGCTCGAGTAACAGCGTTATGAGACGTGAGCTATTGACCTGATTTTGACCCAGCATACAGTCAATTGCACGGCCTACTAAAATGGGAACCAAAAGCTGCAGAAAAACTGAGGCCATAGCTGATATAAGTGCTGCAACACCCCAGCTGGCATGCGGTGCAATCCAGGGTAGTAAATCGCACAAAACCTGAAATGCACTGCGATGATGGCTTGTCGCACTTGATGGGGGCACGTGCTGCACCTGTGTCTTGTGTGTAAGAATTGGTGTAGCTGCTTGAGAAGATTTCATTACATATCCCCCTCAAGTGCCGCGTCGCACAAAGAGACATTGGGAACTTGAATACCTTGCGACGTACAAATCTCTTGGTAAACCGCACAACTTGTAACAAGCTGCTCGTGGGTACCAATGCCCACAGCACGCCCGCGACGCATGACGCAGATAGTATTTGCATGTCGCACGGCGGACACCCGCTGCGATACCCATATGGTTGTAATGCCAAGCTCTCGAATAGCTTCCCGAAGCGCAGCATCAGTCTTTGCGTCTAAGGCAGAAGACGCGTCGTCAAGTATTAGTATCTGCGGAGCATCTACCAAGGCGCGGGCAATGGTGAGACGCTGACGCTGACCGCCGGAGAAGTTATTGCCCCCTGCTTCAACCGGCGCATCAAGGCCCTCCGGAAGCTGATGTACAAAATCTGCTGCTTGCGCCCTATTAAGCGCCTGCCACAGCTCCTCATCACTTGCATCAGATTTGCGCCAACAGAGGTTAGTGCGAATACTGCCTGACATAAGCACTGCACGCTGCGGGACATAGCTAATATAGTGGCGCAAAGCAGCTACATCCCACGTCTTAACCCGATGACCGGCAACTAAGACCTCGCCCTTGTTTGCATCATATAAGCGCAACAAAAGCGAAACGAGGGTAGATTTTCCTGAGCCAGTGCCGCCAATAATGCCTAGGCTATAACCAGACTGCAAGCTAAAAGAAATATCTGACACAGCAGATTGGGCAGCGGAGCTAAAACTAAAACTCACTCGATTAAAGCTACAAGCAACCACTGGTACTGCTTGAACAGATTGAGCTGCATCGCTCTTAACAAGCGTCGCCTCTGTAATGCCATGTGCGGGACTCGTAATTGAAGGCGCGCAGTCAAGCACCTCGCGCACGCGCGTAGCGCTCGCATGAGCACGGGTAAAAACAATCACAAGGTTAGCCACATAGACAACCGAAATTAACGTCTGCATCATATAATTTACGAAGGCTATAACCTCGCCTTGCGTAAGCTCACCAAGATTAATTTTGATACTGCCTTGCCACAAGATAGCGCAAATCGCAAGATTCATAATCAAAAAGCTCGCGGGGTTAAGCACCGAGCTGAGTATGCCGGCAGTGGTCGCAAGTTTAGCTTGAGCTTTTGCTGCCACCTGAAAACGTGCGCGTTCATAATCTTCGCACACAAACGCACGGATAGCACGAACCCCTGCAAGTGATTCACGTGTCATAAGACCCATACAATCGAGCTGTTGCTGCATGCGCTGAAAAAGCGGGATGCTCGCTCTCATCACCAGCCAAAAAACAAGAACAATCAGCGGGGTTGCTATTAAAACAATCAGTCCAAGCGAACGATTGATGGAAAGCGCGGCGATAACCGAACCTACTGCTAGAAAAGGCCAGCGGATGAGTTGGCGAATACCCAGAGCAACAGCAAGCTGAATTTGGTTAATGTCGTTGGTGAGACGAGTAATAAGCGTCGGCGTGCCAAACTGGTTAAGCTCAAGGGCAGAAAGACGATTGATGTGCTGGTAGAGTGCACTGCGCAGGATAGTTCCCATGCCTTGTGAGGTAGCGGCTGCCATACGCTGGCAAACTGTCGTGGCAAGCATGCCTACGAGCGCCATAAAAGCAAGCAGCAAACCAAGCTGAAAGATAATCTCGATATTATTAAGACGAATACCCTGATCGATCATGCGAGCAATAATAAGAGGTGTGAACAGGTCAAAGATAACTTCAATAACCTTGAATACAGGGCCCAAAACGAGCTGCTTTATGTGATGGTGTCCAAAATGTTTAAGAATGTAGAGCATAAATCCTTCTGATGAGCTAGCAAACAATCGAGATAAAGCATAGCACGATTCATACCGCCGCTAGACTATGGAGGAAAGCATACGCTTCATGCGGCCTCTAGCAAAAAGAGCACGGCTTTTTAGCCGCGCTCCCATGCAACATAAAATCAAGCTGGAGTGCCTAGACGCAACGACACAGCCTCACGTGGCAACAATTTCAAACTCAACGCCAGCGCCATCACCGCCTACCATAAACCCTGCGCACATGCCGCCAGCCCCACAGCAGTACCCCACTCAGAGTATGTATCCGTGCACCTAATCCAGCTTATAATTCCTAGCCACCAAGATATGCTTTGCGCACATCATCATTTACTAGCAATTCTTGACCCGTGCCCGTCAATATTACATTGCCAGTTTCAAGAACATAGCCGCGCGATGCAATCGAGAGAGCCATCTGAGCATTTTGCTCAACAAGCAAAATAGTTACTCCTGCTCGGTTAAGCTCTTCGATAATTTCAAAAATCTGAGCAATCAAAATAGGGGCAAGACCCATCGAAGGCTCATCCAGCATAAGAAGCTTTGGGTTGCTCATTAGTGCACGCCCCATCGCTAACATCTGTTGCTCGCCGCCCGAGAGAGTTCCTGCAATCTGACGGCGACGTTCCTTGAGGCGTGGAAATGCATCATATACACGTGCAAGACCCGGTTCAACGCTTGTCTTGGGCTGTGTATACGCTCCCATTTCAAGGTTTTCCTCAACGGTCATCTCAAGAAAAATACGACGACCCTCCGGCACCTGTGCCAAACCACGGCTCACCAACTTTTCTGCTGGCGTATGCATGATGTTCTCGCCCAAAAAGTTGATGGACCCGCTTTGGCTGCGCAGCAGCCCTGAGACGGTCTTGAGCGTGGTAGATTTGCCCGCACCATTGGCACCAATTAAGGCAACAATCTCACCCTCTTGCACGTCAAATGACACATTTTTGATGGCGTGAATCGCGCCATACCACACATTAATGTTGTATACCGAAAGCATTGCTGATTGTGCTGCCATGGCCTACTCCCCCGTCTGCTTTCCCAGATATGCTTCGATAACAGCTTCGTTACGCTGAATTTCTGCAGCAGTACCCTTCGCAATAACCTTGCCAAAGTTCAACACACAAATACCCTCACAGATATTCATAACAAGGTTCATATCATGCTCGATAAGCATAATGGCGATATTGAAGGTATCGCGAATTTTGACGATGTTCTCCATGAGCTCTTGTGTCTCGGAAGGATTCATACCAGCAGCAGGCTCATCGAGCAGCAACAAACGTGGGTTAGTTGCCAGTGCACGAACAATCTCAAGACGGCGCTGAGCACCGTAGGGCAAAGACCCAGCCTTTTCCTGAGCCAACTTGCCCATGTCAAAAATATCGAGAAGCTCATGTGCACGATGTTCAAACTCACGCTCGCGCGACCAAAAACGAGGTGCGCGCACAATACCTTCTGCAGCCGAATAAGGAACCTGATTATGCAGGCCAACCTTAACGTTATCAAGTACGCTCATCGTATTAAACAAACGAATATTCTGAAAGGTACGCGCCACACCCAAACGATTAACCTGCGATACGCTTTTACCGCTTGTGTCTTGCCCACCAACCAGCACCGTACCCGAGCTTGGCTGATATACCTTAGTAAGCAGATTAAAAACCGTGGTTTTACCAGCACCATTTGGACCAATTAAGCCCGCAATCTCGGTACGACCAATCGTAAGGTTAAAGTCATCAACCGCTTTTAAGCCGCCAAATTCAATGCCTAAGTGAATACACTCAAGTGCAGGCGTATGCTCAATATCGCGCTCAGGCACAATGGCGCGGCTTGGCACCGGCACCATAATGGCCTTTTTGAAATCAAATTTATTGGGCATCAGACACCTCTTCCTTACGTTGAGGCAACAATCTTCGCATGAGCTGTTTAAGCTGCGGAGAGCTGGTAAAGAGCATGACAAGAATGAGCACGATCGCATAGACAAGCATGCGGTAGTCTGAAAAACCGCGCAGCGCCTCAGGCAAAATGGTTAGCAAGGCCGCCGCAATAATGGAACCACGCATATTGCCCAGACCGCCCAATACTACAAATACCAAGACTAAAATTGAGGTATTAAAGTCAAACTTTGCCGGAGACAGCTGTGAGAAGTTTGCTGCGTACAGAGCGCCTGCAGCTCCTGCTAGTGCTGCTGATACGGCAAAGGCAATGAGGCGATACTTTGCCGGTGACAAGCCCACACTCTCAGCGGCAATACGATTATCACGCACTGCCATAATTGCGCGACCCGCACGGCTTCGCACCAAGTTAAGACAAATGGCGAGCGTAATGAGCACAAGCGCTATACCTATCACAAAGCTTGCAATCTTTGTGGTGCCTGAAGCGCCCTGAGCTCCCTTAATGATGGCTATGCCGCCTTCCATAAGATGCAAGTCTTCAAGGGTTTTATCACCACGCAAATTAAAGAGAACATGCAAACCCTTGGCATCAACACCTACCAGCAAAGAGTTGACAATCTCTTTAATAATCTCACCAAAAGCCAAGGTGACAATTGCTAGATAATCGCCGCGCAGACGCAATACCGGAATACCTATAAGAATGCCTGAAATCGCTGCAAATAGCGCGCCAACAAGCATAGACAAAACCAAACGGATAATAGGGTCAGGTATAAGCTCGCTCAAACCCATAGCACATACCACACCCGTAAATGCGCCCACACTCATAAAACCTGCGTGCCCAAGCGACAAATCACCTGCCACACCAACCACTAAGTTAAGCGAGAGTGCCATAACAATATAGCAGGTCACCGGCACAAGCTGTCCTTGGAGCGAACGTGGAATGACACCTTGCATCTGTAAGCCAAGCACAACAATACTTGCCAAAACTACCATGCCATACGTAATCAGGTCTTGGCGAATATCTTTTTTCATAGCAAATTTCATGGTATTCACCTACACCTTCTCGGGCACATACTTGCCCAACAAACCCGCAGGCTTTACCAGCAAAATAACAATGAGCACGCCAAACACAATAGAGTTAGCTAGGCTTGAAGAAATATAGGCTTGTGCCATCGCCTCAATAATGCCCAGCAAAATACCACCAACAAACGCACCAGGAATTGAGCCAATGCCGCCAAATACTGCAGCGGTAAAAGCTTTGATGCCCGGCATAGCACCTGTTGTGGGCTGCAGAACCGGAGCATAGCTGCACATCAACACACCTGCAATTGCCGCAAGTGCCGAACCAATAGCAAAAGTCATAGAGATGGTGCGGTTAACATGTATGCCCATGAGCTGCGCCGCTTCTTTATCCTCAGAGCAAGCACGCATCGCCTTGCCAAGTTTGGTATAGCTGGTAAACCACATCAGTACCGCCATAATAACCAAGCAAGCCACAATAGTTGCAATGCTTACCGCCGATACATTAAGTGAGGCTAAGGGCTCAGGAACCGGAAAACTCAAAATGGCAGAAAAGTTTTTGGGCGTTGCTCCCCATACCAGCTGCGCCGCATTCTGAAGCAGATACGATACGCCAATTGCGGTAATCAACACTGCCAACGATCCAGCCTGGCGAAGTGGTTTATACGCAAGGCCTTCAATAACAATTCCAAGCGTGGTGCACACTAATACTGACAGCAATACTGCAACAGGTGCGGGCAAACCCAAATAACTCGTAGCGCTAAACGAAATATAGGCACCAACCATGATGACATCACCGTGCGCAAAATTAAGCATCTTAGCAATGCCATACACCATGGTGTAGCCGAGCGCAATGAGCGCATACACGCTTCCCATAGATAAACCATTTGCCAGATACTGCAAAAAGACTGTCATGTGTGCACCTCTCTTTCCTCAATACATGAACAAAAAGGCAGGAACGGTTACGCTACCGCCCCTGCCGTCAAGACAAACCTATGATTGTTGGTTTGGACTATGCTGAGACGTATTTTCCGTCCTTGATGACATAGACCAAAGGCTCTTTTTCTACCTCGCCCTTATCGTTCCAAGTAAGCGTGCCGGTAAGACCCTCAACCGTAATGCTGCGCATAGCATCTGCAAGCTTATCGCATACATCTGCAGGAGACTGATCAGCAGTTACGCCAGCCTTTTTAATGGCTTCTACAACAGCGTGAACACCATCATATGCGTCAGCAGCAAACTGATCGGGAACCTCACCATATGCTTCTTTGTATGCATCAACAAACTTGGCGTTCTTTGGCTCATCAGCAGAGAATGGAGTTACCAGATACAGACCCTCGGCAAAGCTGGTATCAAAGCCCTCAACGCCCAGAATACCGTCCATACCGTCGCAGCCCATAAACGTTGCCTTGTAGCCCATGTCGTGCGCATTGCTCAAAAGCACAGAAGCAGGTGTGTAATAGATAGGAGCAAAGATGAGAGTAGCGCCAGCAGCCTGAGCCTTAGTGAGCTGGTTGTTAAAGCTCGACTGGCTCTCCTCCTTAAACGCCTCTTCGCTCACGATGGTAAGCTTTGACTCCTCAGCCTGTGCCTTAAAGGCCTCGTAAACACCGGTAGAATATGCATCGCCGGAGTTATAGATTACAGCAATCTTCTCGTTAGGAAATTTTTCAGCAACATAGAGTGCGGCGTTTTTGCCCAAACGAGGGTCGGTAAAGCAAACTTGGAAAACGCAGTCTTTACCATTGGTTACATCCTTAGAAGAAGCGGATGGAGTAACCATAAGAGTGCGGTCATTATTGCAAGAATCGGCAACTGATACCGAGCAACCGGTAACCGTTGGACCAACGAGCGCATGCATACCCCAGTCGGCGAGGGTATTGTATGCATTAACTGCCGTCTCAGGATTGGCCTGGGTATCTTCCTTCTTAAAGACGAGCTGCACCTCTTTGTCGGCAAAGTGCTTGCAGCCCAGCTCAGCACCATTCGTAACCGAGATACCATACGATGCGGCAGGACCGGTCAGAGGACCTAAGCTACCAATCTTAAAACCGCTCTCATTTGATGTGGTACTTGCAGCAGCAGAGCCAGCAGCAGGCTTAGCTGCTTGATTGCCTGAACAACCAGCGAGAATGCCCGCTGCCCCCAGACCTGCAACACCGGTAATGAATGCCCTGCGGTTTACGGCAGGATTCATGTTGTTTGACATGCGGTTCTCCCTTCGGATGCTCACCAGGCGACGCTGGCGATGAATAAAACGTCGCTCTTTATGCATATTTCCGTCGAACGAAAAGCAATAAGAACGTGCGCAATAGGCTACTTGATTTGCGTGCAAGAAGCGAGTTATTTTCGGTCAACAAGCCTATTTTCTTCGATAAACGGCATTTTTCTCATGTTTCTGTTCAATTTCACCGCAGTTCATGGCTTAATTTTTCGGCACCACCATGGATACTTCTCAGTGTTAATACTCTGTTTCAAACTCTGAGCAGGCTTGGGTACAATGCCAGCAGGCTCTCTTAGGCTCTCTTGAAAGGAGCAGGTATGCAAGCAACACTTCGCTCTGTTGGCGTGGGCATTATTGGTCTTGGAACAGTGGGTGGTGGTGTTGTTCGCGTTATAGAAAGCCATCGCGACAACTACCGCGCTCAACACAATATTGACGTCTCAATTATAAAAGCTTGTGCACGTAGTATCGATGAAGCACGTGCATGTGGCCTTGATGATGCGCGTTTTTGCGCTGATTGGCATGAGCTCATTCATGACCCCGCCATCGATATCATTGTTGAGCTTATTGGCGGCGAGCATCCGGCACAAGACATTATAGAGGCAGCCCTTGCTGCCGGAAAACATGTGGTTACTGCTAACAAAGCTCTCCTTGGCAAGCGCCATGAACTCTTGAGCGAACAGGCGCACGAGAGCGGGGTTCGTCTTTGCTATGAGGCGGCAGTAGGCGGTGGAATCCCTATCATTTGCACCCTTGAACAGGCACTTATTGCCAATAATATCACGCGCATTGCCGGCATTTTGAATGGCACCACTAACTATATTTTGACCCGCATGGAGCGCGAAGGCGCCGATTTTGGAACTGTCTTGCGCGATGCACAGGCGCTTGGCTACGCCGAGGCCAACCCTTCTGCCGACGTAGATGGTTTTGATGCTGCAAGCAAAACAGCGCTACTTGCAAGCCTTGGATTTAGGAGCCGCGTAAACTCAGAACAAGTAATCACTGAAGGAATCCGCTCAGTTAGCTCCCTTGATTTTGAGTGTGCTGTCGCGTGGGGTTACACCATTAAGCTTCTAGGTATTGCTGAGCGCACACAATCAGGCATTACAGCGCGCGTGCAACCAACTCTTATCTCAAAGCAGCATCAGCTTGCGCAAGTCTCTGAAGCCATGAACGCCATCTATGTGGTAGGCGACGCTGTGGGCGAAACCATGTTCTATGGGGCTGGCGCTGGCTCCTTCCCCACTGCAAGTGCTGTTGTGGGAGATATTTTGAGCATTGCTGCCCCTTTGAGCCAGGGCGAGAATGTGCGCCCTGAGCCACCAGTAGTTCGAGCAGTTGTGCCTGTCTTATCAAGCAATGTTCATGAAGGTCCTGCATACCTGAGAGTGAGCTGTGGCGGACACGCATCTGAGGAGAAAGCTCGTGTATGCGAGGTGCTTACTGCATCAGGGCTTGTTATTGATGACGTGCACATCTGTAACGAGCACAACCTTGCACTCCGTATTGCTCAGACATGCGATAGTGCGCTTGAGGCGGCAGTAGCTGCGCTCAAGACCGAGCCAAGCCTTACTGGAGTTTTGCGTATGTGGATTGAGGATTAACGCGCTTTAATCCCTTAATGTTTGCAATACGCCGCGCATATTCACGCGCGATAGACGCCTTGGTATCAGAACCAGCTATTTACCAGGCGTTATATCGCGCGTTTTCTGTGCTCCAGTGAACGTCGCGAATATAGTTTTCCACCTCAGCTGCAGCACCTGCTTGAAAGAGCTCCAAAATATGAGCGTGCTCCCGATTTGCTTTGGCGAGCAACTCATAAATTGCCTCAGAGTTGAGCTCACCATAGCCTGGCTTCATGAAGGCACGATCTTGTGCTTCTAAAAGTTTCAGCAGTCGCTTATTTCCACAACGTTGCTGGTAGATGCGATGAAATTCTTTTTGAAAGCCGTCATAGCGCTCAAACATATGACTATTGATAGCAAGATTCATAGAATCCCACAAGAACTGCATGTGGTGTAAATCATCAGGCGTTAGATGCGGGCAAGCAAGTGCTGCCGCATGTCCGTCCAAAGGGCCGATTATTTCATATAACTCTCGAGCAGATTCGTCCGAAATGCCGCGCACCCGAAAGCCTCGACGAGGAATATTCTCAAGATAGCCCTCACTTGCAAGCTGAATTAACGCCTCGCGAACAGGGGTGCGTGATACACCGAGCGCTTCACAAATCATAGGCTCGGGCACACGGTCTCCAACTGAAAGCTCGTCTTGAGCAATCTTGCGTGAAATATAATCGTATACAAGGTCTTTAAGTGGTCGATATGAACCAAGTGTCACCATGGGAGCTACCTTCATACAGATGCTCTTTGCATATTTTTACGTACATATTGTATCACAACGCAACACCTCTACCCCATGCTACACAAGCAGTACAGTATTTATGTACAATGTATACGAATATAGTTTTACCTATATAACTTGCTATAAAATAAGTTCTTTATCCTCACTGTTATATGTCTCAATCTTGTGGATTATTCACGAAGTCATAGCTTCATTCCCAAAATCGTATACGAAATACTATTAGACTGAGACAAAGGCAGACAACCGAAGTTTGCCTGTGTCTTGAGAAAGGAAGCACTATGACCGCATTTACTCACACGATTGTCCGTCGTCCTTCTCGATCCCTTGTTGATGGCATCACCAGCGCGCCTGAACTTGGCAAGCCTGATTTTGAACTTGCCATTAAGCAGCACAACACCTATATCGATGCACTGCTTGCATGCGGTGTAGATGTTACGGTCTTGCCTCCCCTTGAGCAGTATCCCGATAGCGTTTTTGTTGAAGACCCCGCAGTCATTACCCGTTGTGGTGCCATTATTACCAACCCAGGTGCTGATTCGCGCAACGGTGAAAAGGATGAGATTGAGCCGGTACTCCACCGCTTCTTTGACGATGAGCACATCAAGCACATCGAAGCTCCCGGAACGCTCGACGGCGGTGACGTCATGATGGTAGGCGACCACTTCTATGTTGGCCGCTCAGCACGCACCAACGAAGAGGGTATCCGTCAATTCTTTAGCATTTTAAAAGGTTGGGGGCTCTCTGGTTCTGAGGTGCCTCTTGAGCTGGTGCTTCACCTCAAGACGGGAGTCAACTACATCGAAAACAACATTATGCTTGTTTCTGGTGAGTTTATTGAGAAGCCAGACTTTGCCGATTACACCAAGATTGTTGTTCCAGAAGACGAAGCCTATGGTGCCAACTGCATCTGGGTCAACGATACCGTCATTGTTGCCGAGGGCTACCCCACTGTGCTAAAAGCCGTTCAAGATGCCGGGTATAAGACGATTGTGGTTGATACCAGCGAGTATCGCAAACTTGATGGCGGTCTGTCCTGCATGTCACTACGTTTCTAAGTGCACGGCAAAAACACGCATAGCACGCACGGGCTGACAAAATATCGGCTGTTCAGTGCCAAAACGGTGACTGTCATAGTTATGCACCCGTGCGTACACCACTTCATAGTTCAACTCCTTGCGGCGCCTTCCTTAATTAGTAAGGCGCCGTTTCTGAAACGAGGAATATATGAATGATGTTCACACCACACCCGCGCCAAGTTCTCAAGACACGCCTCAATCCACACATGAAGAGGCCATAATCAATCCAGGCGGTCTTAATGTCTTACAACTCACCATGATGGTTATCACGTCCACCATATGCGCCGGTATTTTCTCTCTATGCGGTGACCTAGCTGCCGGCGGAGCAAACACCGGCGCAGTTCTTGTTGGCTGGCTTGTTTGCTTTATTGGCGTCTTTACCCTCATGAGTGCCTTTCGCGGACTATCTCAAGCGCGTCCCGATTTAACCGGCGGTATCTATGCCTATGCAGCCGCAGGTTTTGGCGACTTTATTGGCTTTAATTCTGCTTGGGGCTACTGGATTAGCGCATGTTTTTCTAACGTAAGCTTTGCCATTTTGCTCTTTGGGTCACTTGGTTATTTCTTCCCTATTTTTGGCGCAGGGAATAACCTTGTCTCGTTTATCTGTGCATCCATTGCCATTTGGGGCTGCTCGTTTTTGGTTTCTCGTGGCGTAAAAGAAGCCGTCAGCCTCAACACCGTAGTCACCATAGCAAAGCTTGTGCCGCTTGCACTTTTTGTGGTTGCTATCACGCTCTTAGGCAAGTTTAATCCTGAGGTTTTCTTTACCAATTTCTGGGGCGAAGCCGCAGGGCCTGATTTCTGGACGCAATTCGTCTCCACCATGATTGCGCTTGTTTGGGTCTTTACCGGTATTGAGGGTGCGGTCGTCATTTCGGGTAAGGCAAAATATGTGCGCGATGTTGGACGCGCAACCGCCCTTGGTTTTATCTCAGTCTTTATCCTCTATCTTTTTATTTCAATTCTTAGCATGGGTGTTGTACCACGTGCAGCCATGGCTGAGCTTGCAGCACCTTCTATGGCAGGTATCCTTGAGGCTGCTATAGGACCAATTGGCGCGAGTATCGTAAACTTTGGTGTCGTACTCTCACTTGCTGGCGCACTCATTGGTTATGTGGTTATTGCCGCCGAAACTCCCTATGAAGCCGCTGTGCAAGGCACCTTCCCTAAATTTTTTGCCCAAACCAACAAACATGGCGCACCAGTGGTAACCATTTATGTCAGCGCCGCCATCATGCAGCTTTTCCTTATTTTGGCAGTTGTATCCGCTGGCACCTATCAATTCTTCTATACCTGCGCCGTTAATACCATTTTGATTCCCTATGTCTGCTCTGCTGCCTATTATATGATTATTGGTATCAAGAACCAGCACCTAGATAGTCCTTTAGCACCAAATCGCACCAGTGTTATGCTCTTTGGCACACTCGCCTTTATCTATACACTCTTTTTGGTCTACACCACAGGACTTGCAGGTGTCATGGTTACAACAGTCACCTTTGCTCCTGGGCTTGTGGTTTATGCACTCGGAGAACATGGGCGTAAGAAGAAGATTCTGCCGCTCATATGGGATAAGATTATCGCTGCCTCTATTGTAATCTTGGCAGTCATCTCAATATATCTCCAGCTCACAGGCATTGCGACGTTAGTATAGAGGCTTCGTTTACACAATTGTGCGTGCAGCAGAATTGAAATATACATCACGAATAAACCCACTGCACCATAGAGCAAGATGGCACAAGAACAGTTTTCTTGTGCCATCTTTGTTAAGCGACTGCTTGATATAGCAGGCACTCAATATAGCAGCTACAAGCGACTACTCAACTGATGCGATTGATAAAGCGAGCTATCACTCCAAAGACGCACAGCATCCACAGGAGATACTCCTGCTTTGAGCTGCTCACGTGTTGCATTAAGGTCAATCAGGCGCTGATTCGATGAACCACGAAAGCGCAAACTGATGTCATAGAGCTCCTGCACAAAAGGACCATCAACCAATACATCGCATACTTGCAAGATACGGTCAGTCACTGCCGTGTAGTGAGAACCACCTGGCACAAGCTCCTGATGATAGGTGTCGCCGGTATAAATCCAAATGGTCTTTCCTGTTGAAGGTGGATAGCGCATCCGTACCCGTTCCAAGAAATTGACCAGTCCCACTTGGTTCTCAGGCTCCATAGGCTCGCCGCCCAAAACCGTCAAGCCATCCACATAACTTGGCTCAAGGCTCTTCAAAATATCATCTTCAACGGCTGTGGTAAACGGCTTGCCCGCCTTGAAGTTCCACGCTGCTTCATTAAAGCAAAACGGACAGCCCCGCCGACAACCCGATACAAAGAGCGACGTACGAATACCCTCGCCATTGGCTATATCGGCATATTTTATCGTTGCAAAGTTCACCGGCTATCCCACTCACAGCTGCTCTCTAAAGATGCAATACGCGGTCTTTAATCTCTTCTGTACGACCCTGGTTCCAAAATTGAGTACCAATGTATCCACAGGTACGGCGGGCAA
This sequence comes from Collinsella sp. zg1085, assembly GCF_018889955.1. GTDB lineage: Bacteria > Actinomycetota > Coriobacteriia > Coriobacteriales > Coriobacteriaceae > Collinsella. The sequence goes on along the minus strand of NZ_CP076545.1, from coordinate 665,659 downwards.
CGTTTAGCTTCTCCTGATCGCGGTTTTTGCAGTTGGGGCACTCCCATACCAGTTTGCCCTCGTCTTCAACAATCTGAATTTCACCATCGTAGCCGCATAACTGGCAATAATCGCTCTTAGTGTTGAGCTCGGCATACATAATGTTGTCGTAGATGTATTGCATAACACGCAAAACTGCCTTGAGGTTATCCTGCATGTTAGGAACCTCAACATACGAGATGGCACCGCCTGGAGACAAAGGCTGGAACTGGCTTTCAAACTTAAGCTTATCAAAGGCATCAATTTCTTCTGCAACATGCACGTGATAGCTATTGGTTATATAGCCACGGTCAGTAACACCAGAAACAATGCCAAAGCGACGCTGAAGTGCTTTAGCAAACTTATAGGTTGTTGACTCAAGCGGAGTGCCATACAGCGAATAGTCAATATTCTCTGCAGCCTTCCACTCGTTGCAAAGGTCATTCATATGCTGCATCACGTGCATCGCAAAAGGGGTACCTGCTGGGTCGGTATGCGAAGCGCCGGTCATATATTTAACGCACTCATAAAGCCCAGCATAACCAAGACTCATAGTTGAGTAGCCGCCATACAAAAGCTTATCAATTTTCTCACCCTTATTGAGGCGCGCAAGGGCGCCATATTGCCACAAAATAGGAGCTGCGTCAGACAAGGTACCCAAAAGGCGCTCATGACGGCAGCGCAAAGCGCGATGGCACAGTGCCAAGCGCTCATCAAAAATCTCCCAAAAACGCTCCATATCGCCCTTTGAAGACAAAGCAACGTCAGGCAAGTTAATAGTGACAACCCCTTGATTAAAACGACCATAATACTTAGGTTTATCCGGCTCATAGTTGCCCGCACGTGCCACATTATCATAGCCATTACCTGAGCGATCGGGAGTCAAGAAGCTCCGGCAACCCATGCAGGTATAGGTGTCGCCTTGACCCGGCTTTTCCCCTTTTGAAAGCTTGAGCTCACGCATCTTTTTCTCAGAGATGTAGTCAGGCACCATGCGCCTAGCTGTACATTTTGCTGCAAGCTCCGTAAGATAAAAGTACGGAGTTCCTTCGGTAACGTTATCTTCTTCAAGTACATAAATGAGTTTAGGAAACGCCGGTGTCACCCAAACACCCGCTTCATTTTTAACGCCCTCGTAGCGCTGGCGCAGTGTTTCTTCAATAATCATGGCAAGGTCATGCTTTTCTTGCTCAGAGCGTGCTTCGTTAAGGTACATAAATACCGTTACAAATGGTGCTTGACCATTGGTGGTCATGAGTGTTACCACCTGATATTGAATGGTTTGTACACCACGGCGAATCTCATCGCGCAGACGCGTCTCAACAAGCTCTGCAATCTTTTCTGTATCGGCTACAACGCCCAAATCGGCAAGTTCAGCCTCAACCAAACGGCGGATTTTCTTACGGCTTACATCAACAAAAGGTGCAAGGTGCGTAAGAGAGATAGATTGTCCGCCATACTGACACGATGCCACCTGAGCAATAATTTGTGTTGCAATATTGCAGGCCGTAGAAAAGCTATGCGGACGCTCAATAAGCGTACCTGAAATAACGGTGCCATTTTGTAGCATATCTTCAAGATTAACGAGGTCACAGTTATGCATATGCTGGGCAAAATAATCTGAATCGTGGAAATGAATAATGCCCTCGTTATGAGCCTCAACAATCTCTTGCGGCAAAAGTACACGCTGCGTCAGGTCTTTTGAAACCTCGCCAGCCATATAGTCACGCTGTACCGAGTTGACCGTAGGGTTTTTGTTTGAGTTTTCCTGCTTAACCTCTTCGTTATTGCACTCAATGAGCGATAGAATTTTGTCATCAGTGGTGTTTTTGGTGCGCTTAAGGCTTTGCAGATAGCGATAAATAATATAGCGACGCGCCACTTCATACCGACCAAGCTTCATAATCTCGTTTTCAACAAGGTCTTGAATCTCTTCAACCGATACCGTGTGCCCTGCCCGCTCGCAATTCTCTGCCACGTTTTGCGCCGCAAAATCAATCTCTCGCTCCTTCAAACGAAGGTCAGGCGCAACTTCTGCATTGGCACCTTTAATGGCATTGATAATCTTCTCAATATCAAATGAGACCTCAGCGCCGCTTCGTTTGATGATTTTCACCGCAAACACTCCTTCAATATGGCTGCGACACTGCACGCAAAACAAAGCAGGCGCTCCAAGCGCTTGGCCTATGTCTTACATACAGTGCATACTCACGTGGTGTGACCTGAGCTTGGTAAAAGAACAAGTCAAATGAAACAAAGCCCCACATTGCACATGATGTGCAATCAAGTGGTACTCAAGTGTAATACAGTTTAGGCACTATATAGATGTATTTCTTAGATTATGAACACAATATATTGTGTTTTTGCAGCTCATCATATGATTAAAATTTTTATAAGAAGATACAAACTGTAGCTCTATGTACGTTTAGGGATACACGTTTCTGTAAACAACCTGGATCGTTTCTGGGGTTTCCCAAAAAACATGTGATGGCTTTGTGCGCTCACTTTTGACGTCTGTGCTTCCTTGTAGGACTTTGGAGGCGTTACTATTTAGAAAGAAGGTATCCACAAGCACATGTTAGATGTACAAGATGGCCGCATGCAGTGAACAATCACTCATCGAAACCCATGTCTAATACCATGTGCGCCCCTATCGCATTCAAGCAGCCATATACAACAACGAGGTAGCCATAAGCTACCTCGTTGCGTACCGTTCTATGTTTATAGTCAATAACTTGAAATGGCTCTTAATCCACCTTGTTAGCGTCCTTACTCGTTTGACAAGAATGAGCCCGATTGTCGACTCCAGAGTTTTTCGTATTCACCGCCAGCATGCATTAACTCGTGATGCGGACCATCTTCAACAATCTTACCATCACGAATAACAACAATACGGTCAAGCTCAGCCACCGTTGACAAACGATGTGCTACCACAATGGCAGTGCGGTTGCGCATAAGCTCACCGAGCGCATCTTGAATAAGCTTCTCGCTTTCAGAGTCGAGTGCACTCGTTGCCTCGTCAAGCACCAGAATAGGCGCATCAGTAAGCATGGCACGAGCAATAGCTATACGCTGGCGCTGACCACCAGAAAGCTTAACGCCGCGCTCTCCCACCTGTGTCTCAAACCCATCGGGCAGTTTCTCAATAAACTCGAGTGCATTAGCACGCCGCGCCGCTTCTATAATTTCTTCCTCACTCGCCCCAGGTTTGCCATAGGCAATATTCTCTCGAATACTGCGATGAAAGAGTAGGGGCTCTTGTGGCACATAGGCAATATGCTTTCGCAAACTCACCTGGCTTACCTCAGCGATATTCATGCCATCTATTGAAATAGAACCGCCAACAAGATCTGCAAGGCGCAGCAGCAAAGTAGTTAGGGTTGTTTTTCCAGAACCTGAACGACCAACCAAGCCAACGCGCTGACCAGCGGGAATAGCAAGCGAAAAGTCCTTGAACACCACATCGCCCGCGCGTGCATCGGCATAGCTAAAGTCCACATGCGAAAACTCAAGCGCACCATGAGGAACCTGAAGCTCAGCCGCTCCCGGAATATCATCTACAAGACGCGGTTCATCAAGCGCCACCGTGAGGTCATGTGCCTCACCAAGAGCGGTGTTAATCTGCTCAAAGGTCATGGCAAGCAAATTCATACGCGAGGTAAGCGCATTGGTATAGCTAAACATCATAACAAGCGTACCAGCAGAAATCCCAAACCACGCGTTGCCGCCTGCAATAAAAATGGCAACGAGTGCCATCATGACCACCAGCATTGAACTCATGGTGGCACCAGTTTTTACGGTACGAATCATGCGGGCAGAGTCAGCGCGCTTTACCTCGTTATTTGCCTGCTCAAACAAAGAGCGCTCAAAGTCCTCGCGCCCAGAGGTTTTTACTGCCAAGATATTGGTAATGGAATCAGAAAGCTCGCCTGAAAGTTTATTTTGAGCTGAGCTGGCAGCTGCGTTATAGGGCAATACCTTGCGATACTGGAAAAAGACAATAAAGGCATAGGCAACCATAATGAGTGCAAGGATAAGCACATAAACAGGTACCAAAGGTGCCAGCAAACTGATGGTCAACAATGCCGAAAAAATAGTCGGCATGGCAAGATAGACAACGTTTGAAACAAGCTGGTTATAGGCAGCAATAAACTTTTGAGTTGAACTTACCAGCGCACCGCCAAAGCGATTTGCATGAAAGGTCATCGACTGATTAGAAAGCGCATCGAAAGCCCAGCGCCCCAACTCATATCCTGCACCAATCTTTAGGCGCGCCGCAGTATAGTCCTGCAACTTTGAGCATACCTGCCCAATAACGTTAACAGCAATCAGAAGAACAATAGCTGGACCAAAAGTAGAAAAGACTTGGTCAGGACCAATGCCTCCTTCCCCCACCTTATCTACAATCCACGCAACAACCTGCGGACTTGCAAAGGTGAGAAAATAAACATAGCCCAAGGTGACAAGCACATTTGCAAGAAACATAGGCAATTGAAGGCGCGTTACTCGTCCATAATAGTAAAGAGTGCGCTTGGTAACGGAATTTTTCTTATGTTGTGATGATGTGTGCTGGCTCACGATACTCCTCTCATATGGTTTAAGCTTGAAAGATATACCCACTTATCCATCTCACAAGCTGCTTATTTACTAAGAGTTCCGCACCTGCAAAATATCTTTTCTAAATTGCAAAAGAAATCTCTTGCATATCTAATACACCTTGGGGTAGACTTCTTTTTGCTGAAACCACGTCGGAGTGGCGGAATTGGCAGACGCGCTAGCTTGAGGTGCTAGTGTCCAAACCTAGGACATGCGGGTTCAAGTCCCGCCTCCGACACCATTGCATCGCACCCGGGCTCAACGCCTTGGATTGAAGGCCTCCCAAGGAGGCTTTTTTTGTAGCGATCAAGACTGTGACCAGCATAAAGGAGGCTCGCATGGAAGCCATGAGTGAGCGAGAACTCGCTGAGGTTGCCCACATCGTTGAGATAACGAGCGATGCAGTCATTCTGTGTGCACTAGACGGTACCGTGCTTCATGTTAATCAGCAGACGGTGCAAGTTTTGCAAAGTAGCCGTGAGCGCATTGTTGGACATGATGTAAAAGATTTGCTCTTTAGCGCAAACTTTGAGCGCGCGTCAGAACATGCACTTCCCTTTAGCATTGACGGCGCCGACAATACACAGATGCTCAAACTTTCTGACGGCTCCTTTATTCCGGTGCGCGTACGCGCCTTACCCCTCACTCCTGCCCGCTTTGCCCTCGGCGAGCGCCGCCATAAGCGTATTTTGGTGGTATTGAAAAGCCTTGAGACCGAGCTTGCGCATGACCGCAAAACCAAGCGCTTACTCGCGCGCTTGAGCTCAGCTAATAAGCGCCTCTCAGGGACGCTCGATATTATTATGGCAACCGCTGGGTCAAAAGACGTGACCGAGCTTATAGATACGGTTTTGAATCGCTTGGTAGACACCTTAGATGCTGATGGTGCAACCATTTATTTTGCTGAGGCTGGAGGCTTTAAGTTGCGAGGCACCTCCCAACAACTCATTGAGAAGGTGGGCTATGTGCCGTCGTATGTACCCTTAGGTGCAGGTGTTGGAACCTATGTGCTACACGCCGGAAGCGCCTGTCGCTTTTCAGTGATTGCACCTGTATCTAAAAGCGCACATGCAGGCATGCTCTACGACCTTGATAAACGCGTGTCTAAACCGCTACAGATGCAAGACACCCCACCGTTTAAGGCCTTAATTGCCGTGCCGGTCTTTTTTGGTACACAGGTACTCGGAGTTATAGAACTTGGCTGGCTGCGCCCTACCACGCCGCGCAAGCATGACGTGCATGTTCTCGAAATTATTTGCGACTATCTCTCTATTGAGCTGGTGGAACTGGTGAGCAATCTACGAGCTCAGAGAACCGCTGAGCTCACGCGCTCAATGAATCATGTGCGCGATGCCCTCTTTCAGGCAAAATCGGATGCCCGTCATGCGTGGCAGGTTCTTATGACAGAAATTCGTCATATGCTGAGCTGTCATGTTTGCACTGTGATTCCTGATTCCGTGCATAACCAGTACTATGTTGATTTTGACGGAGGGTCGCGACGCGTGCTACCAGGTAGCATCGAAGACTTATTTTTCTCAACAACTCTGCCTGTCGCCTCGCCTGCGCGCACCATTGCCTCAGGCGGCTTTATGCCATATGAAGCAGATGCTGATGTAGCACCGCGTGTAGTACGCGTTGAGATGAGCTCATCGCTTGGAATGTGGCTACAGCGCCATGGCCTGCCTTGCCAGGGAGTATTTGTTGACTTTGGACAAGAGCTCACACTTGCCCTGACGGCGCAGGAAGAGGTGTCTACAACTACAAGCTCTCCGGTCACAGCACTTGACCGAGCGGGGCGCATTAGGCGCAGTCGCATGGTTTTGTTCTTGCGCGATGCAACACAAGAGCCCATCGATGACGTGGAATATGACTATCTTGAACGTATGACTCGCGAATTTAAGCGTATAGATATTGGTGAGCGTGAGCGCAAGCACGAGCAGCTTATTTCGCAAGCCTTGCAGTTGGGTATGCAAAGCCGCTTAGCCCATGTGCCAGGGCTAATAACTGACGCACTCTATTCGAGCGCAACCAAACAAGCGCTTGTTGGTGGCGACTTTTATACACTGGTACGCTTGCCTGATAAGCGTGCTGTCATGATTTTGGGTGATGTTTCAGGCAAGGGTATTGAAGCTGCATCGATGTCGGCAATGGTTAAAACAGCGCTAACAGCCTATGCTTGGGAAGGCATGCAGCCGGTTGCCATGGTGCGTGCCCTTAACCGTATGCTCACGGCGTTTTCGCGCGTTGAAACCTTTGTGACGGTTTTTGTTGCAAAAATTGATATTGCAACAGGTGTTTTGAGGTATTGCTCAGCAGGTAATCCACCAACAATGTTGGCACGCGCTAATGGTGAGGCCGAGTTTTTGACGGTACAGTCTGGCGTAGTGGGTGCTTTTGACACCATGCAATACAAAGAAGGGTTCATAGAGCTTGAAGCAGGCGACATCCTCTTCATGTATACCGATGGCGCAATCGAAGCACGAAATCCTGATGGGGATTTTTACGGTGAAGAACGCTTACAAGAGACTATACGCGGCTTAAGCGCGCTTGGCGTGTCAGGGCTTTGTCATCAGGTACTCGACAACTTGGATCGCTTTACCGGCTCTGGTCTTGATGACGATGTTGCTATGGTGGCGTTGAGCTTGAACGATGAGGCATAAGCACGCAACCGTTCACCGATGGGTTTTTCCACTCGCCGCCTTGACGGTTTTATCAAGCGATATACGGGGTAGTATAGCCCCATGCATGAATGGACAGACATAGCACTCATCGCCCCTGCAGCCGATATTGACCTCTCAACGGTTGCAATTTTACGCGAGCAGCTCGACGCGCTCCTCGAAAGTGGAGCACGCCGGATTCTCGTCAGTTGTAAGAGTGTGACCTTTATCGATTCGAGCGGTCTGGCGCTCCTGCTCAGCCGCGCGCGGCGAGCACATCAACTCGGAGGCTTGCTCTCCCTTGCGGATACCTCCCCCGCCCTCACGCGCTTTTTACAAATTGTACAGGTCATAGATGTTTTGCATGTACGACCAGCGCAGCGTGAACCACTGCCTGTTTTAACACCTGGCGCTATGCCCACGTGGAGCAAAAGCCTTGCAGTGAACGCTGGAATTGAACACTTGCCTGACGCGCGCCGCCGCGTGAGCGAGCTTTTAGAGCAGCTTGCACTCTCGGAAGCTGACCGCTTTGACACAGCACTTGCCGCAGGTGAGGCACTCTCAAACGCCCTTGACCATAGCAATGGCAGTGGTTGTACCCTCTATATGATGGCATATGCCGATCGCGTGGTAATAGAGGTCAAAGACTGTGGCACTGGTTTTGAAATTGCGCCCGATGTATGCCCTGCAGCACGAGAAGAGCGAGGACGCGGCATTCGTCTCATGCGTATGCTTATGGACAGCGTAGAAATTCGCCGCCGCCGTGATGCCGAAACGGGAACCTGCTGTCGGCTTATAAAGCTGCTGGACTAAGAATAGTTCAATGCTTGCAGCTATCTGCTCTGTCAAATGCCAGATGCCAAATAAAAAACTTCAAGTGCTACCACCTGTGGCAAAGATTGAGTTTTATGTGGCTGGTCACTAGGCATAATCACCTAATCCAAGCGGTCTACTCGCTACGCGTGCTTTTTCTTGCAAGGGTGGTTTCACGGACAATAAGCTCAGTATCAAGCACAACACTACCACTTGAGTGCTTACCTTTTATTTGTTCAATAACCATCGAGCAGGCAGTTGCGCCCATACGATATCGTGGCTGATTAACAGTGGTAAGCGGTGGGGTAACCATCTCCGACATGCTCACGTTATCAAAGCCAATAATCATAAGGTCGTCGGGCACCATAATGTGATACTTGTGAGCAGCGCCAAGCACTGCGGCACCAAAGACATCTGAACAGCAAAAAATACCTTCAGGAATGTGTTTTGATGCAAAAAGATTACACGCCTCAGCATAGGCAAGACCAAAAGAGTTATCAGGAATTTTTCTAATCCATTCTGGGTGAATCTCAATGCCATTTTGTTCAAGAACTTGCTTAAAAGCGCGATAACGTTCGCGAGCATACTTAAAAGAAGAAGGTCCGCGCAAGATACCTAAACTTGTGCAGCCGCAAGCAATCAAGTGCTCAGTTGCTTTAGCGGCAGATGCAAAGTCATCAATTGAGACGTACGGAACTGAGCTGTCTGGATTAAACTCACAGCACTGCACAACAGGAGCAATGCTTTTCAGTCGTTCAAGTGTCTGCGCATCAAGAGGAGAAACTACCAAAATGCCAGAAACACCTAGATAGGAAAGCTGGTTATAGAGCGAATCTGACCCCTCTTGCTCAAGGCGTGACCAGATAATGCAGGTATCATATCCTTTTGAGCGCGCTGCAACTTGCATGCCGCGAATAATTTCTGCATAAAATGGATTATCAAGCCAAGGAATCTCTATAGCGATAAGTCCTTTTGAAGTTCCATAGCTTTGTCTTCGTGCGGTGCTTGGAGGCTCATATTTGAACTCCTGCATAGTGGTTGAAATAAGCGTTCTCGTTGCGCTGTTAACAAGTTCTGGATGATTGATTGCACGTGAAACGGTCGCAGAAGACACGCCAGCAGCTGTAGCAATTTGCTCAATAGTTACCTTAGCTTTCACGTAGTCCTCCGTATGCTACAGGATGCTAAAAATTGTTACTGTATCCTAATACAGATTATGAATTATTTTCATGAGGCTGATAAATAAATATGAAAAATAAAACATGTTATGAAAAATTTTCATAACACATCATTCTTTTAGATTAGCATAAACATAAGAGTATCAACAAAGACAAAATACTAGACTACCGTTAACAAGTATTTTTATACCGTTCACCTAATTCTCTCTTCAAAGGTCAGCAAAGTTGGTGGTACTTTAAGAATGAAAAGATTACAAAAAATATATGAAATCTTTTCATATGAGAAGGAGTAGGCATGATTGGAATTGGAATTATTGGCTGTGGCAAGATTGCACAAGTGCGTCATATACCAGAATACGCAGCGCATCCAAACGTGAAGATTGTTGCACTCTTCGACCTTAACAGCGAGCGGGCCACAGAACTTGCAGCTTTGTATGGAGCAAAAGCCTGTAAAACAATAGACGAACTGTTGTCTCTAACAGACATTGATGCAGTAAGTATCTGCACGGCAAATATCGCTCACGCAAAGCACACCATCGCTGCCCTGCAGGCTGGCAAACATGTTTTGTGTGAAAAGCCCATGGCAAGCACCGCTGTTGAATGTGAGGCGATGGTTGCTGCAGCTCAAGCCGCTACAAAGCAACTCATGATTGACCAAAACCAGCGTTTAACACAAGCACACCAGAAGGCAAAAGAGCTTATTTTGACAGGGGCAATTGGTGAGGTTTTAAGTTTTAGAACATGCTTTGCTCACGGTGGCCCTGAAACGTGGAGCGTTGACCCTGGTACCGGTAGCTGGTTTTTTGATAAATCTCAGGCTGCTATGGGAGCGCTGGGAGATTTAGGCGTGCACAAAATTGACCTTATCCAATATATTTTAGACGACGAGATTACCAGCGTATGTGCCCGCTTAGCAACGCTCGACAAACGCTACAGTAACGGTGAGCTGGTACAGGTTGATGATAATGCTCTGTGCCTTATGCAAACAGCAAAAGGTGCTCTTGGAAGTCTCACAGCAAGTTGGACCAACTATGGTTCTGAACAAAATGCAACAACAATTTTTGGCACCAAAGGCATTCTTAAAATTTATGAGAATCCTGCCTACAGCATCGTGCTTGAAATGGCAGATGGCACGCGCACCCTCATGGAACTTGAAAGCATTCAAACAAACGATAATCAAACTAAAAGCGGGGTAATTGACGCGTTTGTTGATGCGCTCATCGCCGGAACAAAGGTGCCCATACCAGGGGCATCCGTACTCTCAGCTATGCGAGTTGTTGATGCCTGCATAGTTTCAAATGCAAACGCACAATGGGTTGAAGTAAAAAGGTAGGCAATACGTATGCAATTTGGTTTACTAAGTGCGATTTTAGACGGCTGGACTTTTGAAGAGTCGGTAGAACTTGCCTCCTCAATTGGTTTTACAACCATGGAATTAGCTGCTTGGCCAAAAGGTACAGCAGAGCGCAGGTATGCAGGCGTATCCCATATAGATGTTAAGCGCGTCTTATATGACACAGAATACGTCGCTTACATGCAAGAAACGCTTGCAAAAAACAAAATGAGCATCTCAAGCCTCGCTTATTATCCAAATCCGCTTGATAGACAACTCGAAAAACGTCAAGCAGCTTTGGAGCATCTTGAGCTAGTTATACAAGCAAGCGCCAAGCTTGGCATTGGGCTGGTTACTACGTTTATTGGGCGAGATCAGTTTGGAACTGTTGAAGAGAATTTAGCTCTCGTTAAAACGGTATGGCCACATCTTTTAGACTGCGCAAAAGACGCTGATGTAAAAATTGGCATTGAGAATTGCCCTATGCTGTTTGGGCCTGAGCAATGGCCTGGTGGGCAAAATATTATGAGCACGCCCGCTCTGTGGCATAAGGTTTTTGACATACTCGATAGCGATTACTTGGGACTAAATTTTGATCCGAGCCACTTTGTTTGGCAGCAGCTCGATTATGTTGGTGCCGTCTATGAGTTTGCGGACAAGCTATTTCATATTCACCTAAAAGATATCAAGCTCAGACGCGATAAGCTGAGCCGTGTAGGTACTATGGCATATCCCCTTGATTACATGCTTCCGAAAATTCCTGGGCTTGGCGATGTTAATTGGGGTCACTTTATCTCGGCTCTAACCGATGTGGCGTATACCGGTCCTGTGGTGCTTGAAGTTGAAGACAAGTCGTTTGAAGGTTCAAAAGAGCGGGTTATTGACTCGATTAAGCAAAGCTATAGATATCTTTCCCCGTTCATATCCTAGGTTATTGGTGTTTTGCTTTGTATAAAACAGTCAAATACAAAGCAGGAAATGGAGGATACCATGAAAAATCTCAGCAGGCGTTCGTTTATTGCAGGTACCGGAGCAGCAGCTGTTATGGCAGGTCTTCTAACAGCTTGTGGCAAAACACAAGGTTCTGCTGATGCTCCCACAGCAGAGGGCTCAGCTAAAAGCATCTATGTTTTAACGCCCTCTGAGGACCACGGCTGGACTGGCTCGGTGGCAACCTTTGCAAAGGCAAAAATTGCAGATGTGAATGCTACTGCCACGTATAAAGCAGAGCTTCAAACAGCAGATTCTGCCGCTAAACAAATAAGCGAACTTGAGGACATTTTAGCTGGTAACAAAGAACATATTGCGGGTATCGTAATTCAGCCCATGGATGACACGGTACAATCTGCTATCCAATCTGTCGTTGATGCAAATATTCCCTACGTTGCTTTCGACCGTATTATTGACGCTGTTGCACCAGCTGCCGTTTCAAACGTTAAAGGCGATAACGCAGGCATTGGTGCTGGCTGCGCCTCGTACTTTGTAGCTCACGGATTGAAGCCTAAAGACAAGGTTTACGTTTTTGAAGGAGACACTTCTTCGGTTACCACCCTGCGCAACCAAGGCTTTGTTGATTATCTATGCGGTAAGCTCGCGTTTGATGGTGCCAAAATTGATGAGAGCCTCAAGTGGACAGAAGATGACCTTGCGTCCATTACATACTCTGGAGCTATGAACTGGAGTCGCTCTGATACCAAAACAGCGTTTGAATCACTCATGGGTGATGCCGCTAATACTGATATTAAGTGGTTTTATGCAGAAGACGATGAGCTAGCCATGGGTATCATTGAGGCGCTCGAAGGCGGCGGTATTGCTGATAGCAGCAAAGAAAGCTTCCTCGCTCATAAGCCCTATATTACCGGTTGTGGCGGCTTAGATGAACTCTATGAAATTCTTCGCGGCAATACGCATCGAGAGATGCTAGCTCAGCTTGGCGGACTTATGAGCGTCACATACAGCCCCTCTATGATTCAACTTGCTATTCAAGACCTCGTTGACCATCTGGATAACAAGACTGTTGTACAAGACCATGTTATCACGTGCCAAAACGTCACCGCAGACAATGTAGCTGAGTTTGAGTCCTTTAAGTAAGGGAATTGTTCTGTTTGAGCAGGGTGGTGATAACTTGTCGCTACCCTACTTCTTTTTATTGCATGCATTGGGGGTTGTGTTATGGCGCTTCTGGAGATGCGCGGCATACAAATGAGCTTTGGAGCAGTACAGGTGCTCCACGATGCAGAATTGATTGTTGAAAAAGGCAGCGCACATGCCTTATTAGGCGAAAATGGTGCCGGCAAGTCAACACTCATGAATATTTTAACTGGATCGCTTTTAGCCGATGCTGGCAGCGTGAATTTGGACGGTAAAGATATTTTTGGTGCCAGTATTAAAGCCACGGAAACAGCGGGCATTGCGTTTGTTCATCAGGAACTGAATGTATTTAACGACATGTCAGTGGTTGACAATATTTTTATCGGTCATGAAATTGTTGGGTCGTTTGGCCGCCTCAATAAAAAAGAAATGCTCAAACGCGCTCGTTCACTCTTTGAGCGGCTTGGCGTATCAATTGATCCAACAGCTCAGGTATCAGACCTGCGTCCCAGTGAGCGTCAGCTCTTAGAGATTGCTAAATCTCTATTTTTCGATGCAAAACTCCTCGTTTTAGATGAACCAACAACAGCTTTGAATACTCAAGAGGTTCAACATCTCTTTTCAATCATAAAAGACCTTCTTAAAGCAGGCATTAGTTTTATCTTTATTAGTCATAAGATGCCGGAAGTTTTTCAAATCTGCGATTCGTATACCGTTATGAGAAACGGTCACTTTATCCAAAGCGGCAAGTTTTCAGATGTTTCACCTGCTGAGATTACTGATGCTATGGTGGGTAGCGCGCTCTCCGGTAAAGAGCTCTACGTAGCTAGAAGCTTAGGCAGTGAAGTTTTATGTGTTCATAACTTTTCGGGTGTGGGTTTTAGCTGGGTTTCACTTTCGATTAAAAAGGGTCAAATACTAGGTCTTACCGGTCTACAAGGTTCTGGAGCGTCAGAATTTATGCAGGGATTGTTTGGAGCAATCCAAAGCTGGGAGGGAACGATTAAACTCAAGGGCAAAGCTTTTACACCGAGCAGTATCCAAGCTTCTATGCAGGCTGGTCTTGCGTATTTAGCATCTAACAGAAAAGATAACTCTGTCATTGCAGACGTTTCAATTCTTGAAAACCAATATATAAGCGAGCATGTCTTATCGGCAAAGCACTTCACAATAAACAAGCGCGCTGAGGTGAAAAAGTACCATCACCTAAAAACAGTGTTAAACCTAAAAGCTGAGAGCCCTGACGCTGCCATAACCTCACTCTCAGGTGGCAACCAGCAAAAAGTATTTCTCGCACGTTGGTTAAACACTGAGGCAGATATTCTGTTGCTTGATAACCCAACACAAGGCATTGACGTTGGTGCTAAAGCGGAAATCTATCGTTTGATTTTGGAGCTCGCTACTCAAGGAAAGACCATTTTAATCAATACCCTTGAAATTGCAGAATTAAGAGAGGTCGCCGATAGCTGCCTCGTCTTTTATGAGGGTTCAGTTGCGGCTGAGCTTACTCATGATGAGATTGATGAGCGAAACGTCATGCAGTATTCAACACAATCAGTAGCTCAGGCTTAAGGGAGATTTACCATGAATATCAAAGCAAGCCTTCAGACCTTAAAGCACTACAGCTTTGTAGCGGTCTTTATAGTAATTTATATGTACTTTGCAATGGTATCCGGTGGTCTAAGCCTCGATGCCATAATGAATGTCTTACGTCACAGCGCGGTTATTGGCATTATTGCACTTGGTATGGGTGCCATATGTCTTACCGGCGAAATCGATCTTTCTGTAGGATCGATGCTTACCTTTGTGGCTGGTTTTTCGGTTGTTATCTTTAATATGAGCCATTCAATTATCGTGACCTTTATATTTGCAGTTGCTTCAGGCCTTCTTTGCGGGATATTCAATGGCTTTTTGGTTGGCTATATTAAGATGCCCGCCTTCATTGCAAGTTTAGCTTCTATGCTTATGTTCAGATCCATTTCTCAATATGTATGTCAAAAACTACCTCGAAATCTTATTGGCAATGGTTCCAGCGTCTACCGCATGGACTCAAGCTTAGAACAGTACTCAAGTCTCTACTCTTTTGGAAATGGCAAAATAGCTTCCATATTGCCCCTGGTTGGTCTTGTGTTGATTATTGTGACGGCACTATTTGTCTATATCACTACATCGACTAAGTATGGCAAAAAGATTTATGCCGTTGGCTCAAATGAAAAAGCTGCACGCCTTGCAGGTATTAACACGAGCCTCATTAAACTAAGTGTCTTTGCAATTGCAGGAGCTCTTGTTGGTTTTGCTGCCTTCTTATGGATTGCAATGAACGGTTCTGCCGACCCTGCTACCACAGGAAAAAGCTATGAGATGTATGCCATAGCAGCGGTTGTTTTAGGCGGCATATCAATGTCAGGCGGGCGTGGAAAACTCTTGGGTGTGTTGTTTGGAGCCATGTCATATACCGTTATAGACAAGATTATTATTGCACTTAAGATGGACTCGCTTATTAACGATTCAATAAAGGGCGCAATCTTAATTATCGTAATCCTTATTCAAATCGCCGGTCCTCGCATAAAAGAGTGGTATGCCTTGCGACGTTTGCGCAAGCAGCATACCTAACCGTATTCAAAGCTTATTTTGATGGTGCCAATGAGAAATCATTGGCACTTTGTTTTGCGCCTTAACCATGTCTGTAATCAATTCATGGTCAAAGTACAAGAGCGTTGCCAACCATATGATGTGCGATATACACCGGCAGCACTCTCTCCCCCGATAAACTACAGCTGTCGCTTTGGCAAAACTGACGAATTTGCACTCTATATAACCCAGCGGGTTTATTTTTGAATTACAAAGCTGCAGGTAGATGAGTTGCAAGTAAAATAACAGCTGTCACTTTATGCCAAATTAGTCAAAAATGACAGTTTTTTGCGTCAAATTAGTCATTTTTGCCAAACCGCAGGACAGAGGCGTTGTTGTGCGGAAAAGCCCGTCGGCTAACAAGGGTTTTACCCCATAAGCCTATAAGTCCTTATACAAGGCATAAGCCGCGCATCTCACCAAAAAGCGCAACAAAAAAAGCCACCCGATATACCAGGTGGCTTAGATATGTGCTGGTGGGCGTTACAAGATTTGAACTTGTGACCTCTTCCGTGTCAGGGAAGCGCTCGTCCCCCTGAGCTAAACGCCCAGCAGCAGCACTTATGTGAAGTGCGGTGGTAACTATACCCGATTGAGCACTTAGTTGTAAAGAGCAATTTAGATGAATTTGACCTCAGTGCTCATAAAATTGCTATGAGTGCAAACGATGCGGTTTACCTGCGAATTATTACTTTGCAAAAGTTTTTTTGAAATGATGCTTGCACAGCCGCACACAATCGCGTATATTACTTTCTCGCAAGCGGACATGGCTCAGTTGGTAGAGCACAACCTTGCCAAGGTTGGGGTCGCGGGTTCGAGCCCCGTTGTCCGCTCCATCGTTTATGAGGGGCCGGTTGAAAGATCGGCCTTTTTCATCGGCGACGTGGCCAAGCGGTAAGGCAGAAGCCTGCAAAGCTTTTACCCCCGGTTCGAATCCGGGCGTCGCCTCCATTATTAGTTGTAGCCCAGAATCTATCTGGGCTTTTTTCATCTCTCTTATATGCAATCCATACAAGGCTATGCCTACACACGCAAGACTAAAGTTTAGTCTAAGTTCAAGCAAAGTCACACAGCCCCGCCCACCTCAGGAGAACACAATCATGTCGTCACGATGAATTGCTGCTTTGTGTGCAAGCTCGGCAATGAGACTATTCTGTGCAATATCCTCTTGTCGCCGTCCTGCCGCAAGCTCCAGTACGTCAGAAGCGGCTCCTGCAATACCTCGTGCAATCACATGCCCGGTAAGGTCTTGTATCTCAAGCATGTCACCTGCCTGAAAATGCCCACTCACCGCACGAATCCCCACCGGTAACAGCGACGACCCTCGTTTAATAATTGCAGCTGCAGCCCCCTCGTCCACCGTCAGGCTACCATGCACGGTGTCTCCAAGAGCAATCCATAGCTTTCGAGGAGCAATGTCAACATGAGGGTTTGGTGATACAAAACGCGTACCCAGAGCTTCTCCTTGCGCGAGCCGTACCAACGGACGCTCAGAAGCACCTGAACAAATAACGCTCTTGATGCCAGCTGTCATGAGAATACGTGCGGCACGAATCTTGGTAATCATGCCACCCGTGCCCACTGAGCTGCTTGAATCTCCTGCTGAGGCAATAATGGATGCATCGATAGCCGAAACCTCTGGGATAAAACGGGCATCGCGCACCAGCATGGGATTATCAGTATACAAGCCATCAATATCAGACAAAATTACACAAAGGTCTGCCTCAACTAGACAGCTCACGAGCGCCGCTAAGGTATCGTTGTCGCCAAACTTAATTTGGTCAACAACAACCGTATCATTTTCATTAACAACCGGCGTTACACCTAACGCTACAAGACGGGTCAGGGCATCGCGGGCATGCAAATATGAAGAACGACGGGCGGTGTCGTGGCGCGTGAGCAATACAAGCGAACTTAAGAGATTACAGCGCCGAAACTCCTCATCATATGCCGCTGCAAGCACACACTGACCCACTGAGGCACAGGCCTGAAGACTGGGCATATCGCTTGGGCGGTGGTCTAAACCAAGCTCAGGTATTCCGCATGCAATGGCACCTGAGCTCACAATTACCAAGCGCCAACCCAGCTGCTGCAACTCTTGTGCCTGAGTAGCTAGACTTGCAATGAAATCACGTCGGAGCAGACCCTCTTCCACCAAGGTGGAAGAACCAATCTTTACGACCATTGTTTTATAGGAAGCCCTCATGTGCCACCCTTCGCAAAGCTCTAAACTTATATAGCGCCATCACACGTCTGAGTGCTTAGTGTAGTGTTTCACTCTTAACACGCCAAGGTTGATTGCTTGATACCGCTGCTAAATGCTCACGCACCAACTGGTTGCGCAACTCAGCTAAACCAACTTCCATGCCAACCATATAGGTCTGCGGATACAAAAAACGCTTATACGCAGCATCAAGCGCCGCCAGCGATGCCGCACAGCGCTCACGTGCACAATCAAGATTTTCACGCGGTTCAACCGCTTTACCAGCGCGTACACATGGTTTAAGAAGCTGCTTATAGCTCAAGTGCTCAACATTGATAGTAAGTGCAGCATCACTTACCGCTACCAGCGTATTGCCCTCCCCCTGCATATGGTCTGCATCAAAAATCATGTCACAAACAGGAGAGAGCGCCTCATCATAATAGCGACGAAGTTCCTGAATGCCAGGAATTGTGCGCTTGTAAGGTTGCTCTGATAGCTTTACCACGGGCGTCCATGAATCACGTGCTGTTTTACGGCGAGCCGCCATCTTATACACCAAGCCCAGTGCCGGCTGATCAAAGCAGGTTACCAACTTAGTTCCTACTCCAAAACTATCAACTGGCGCCCCCTGATTAAGCAGTGACTGTATGGTGTATTCGTCTAAATCATTTGAAACAACAATCTTCACGTAATGTAGCCCCGCCGCATCAAAGCGTGCACGTGCATACGAAGACAGCTTAGCTAAGTCACCTGAATCAATGCGCACACCGCTCAGACGCTCGCCTGCTGCTTCCATTTCTTTTGCAACAATAATAGCGTTTTCAATGCCCTCATGAACATCATAGGTATCAATGAGCAAGGTGCAATTTTTAGGCATGCTTGCGGCATAGGTACGAAACGCTTCAAGCTCCGTATCAAAACTCATAACCCAGCTGTGAGCATGGGTTCCAGAAACCGGAATACCGTAGCGTTTACCAGCTAAGACATTTGATGTACTCGCAGCGCCCGCTATATAGCTGGCACGCGCCACACTCATACCGCCATCAGGGCCTTGCGCACGCCGTAATCCAAACTCGGCAACTGGGCGACCCTGAGCAGCTTGTACCACGCGCGCTGTTTTTGTAGCTACCAGCGTTTGAAACCCAACGGTATTCAAAAGCGCCGTCTCAAGCAGCTGACAATCAAGCGCCGGCCCTGTAATACGCACGAGTGGCTCACGAGGAAACACCAGCTCGCCCTCAGGTACTGCATCTATATCAATCGTCATTCTAAAATGACGCAGGTAGTTCAAAAAGTCTGGATTAAACAAAGGCCCACCTAGGGGGGCAGACAAAGCTTGAAGATAAGCAATATCCTCATCATCAAAGCGAATATGCTCAACAAGCTCAGCAATTTCTGCCGAGCCACACATAATAGTAAAACCACTACCAAAGGGATTATCGCGGAAAAAGGCTGTGTAGCTGGTTTGCTCTTGAGCTTTCCCCTGCTCCCAGAGGCCTTGCGCCATCGTTATCTCATAGAGATCGGTAAGCAGGGCAACGTCGGTTGGACGACTGGGATCGGTGAGCGCCATATGCGCCCTCCTTTCACGAAACTCGCTAGAAAAAGAGGATACGGACAGCTATTGCAAGGGTAACCAGAAGTGCGAGAATAAGTATGATTTTTTGAGCAGGAGCCATGTGCGGAATACCATCGTCATCGGTTTCTGCCGGGGTCATAACCATCTTTTGACCAAAACTCAAATGCTCATCATGAGCGGCGGCAGAAGCTGTGGCTGCAGCTGTGGCTGCAGTCGTTGACACTGTCTGCTCAGGCACTGATTTGACAGCTGCCGAGGATGTGGGAACCTGAGCTGCTTTTGACGCAGTGTGTGCTTGACCTTGCACCAGTGTTTGAGCAGCAAGCTCAGCCTGGCGTGCCGCTAAAATCTCCGCATCAACTGCCGCCTGCTCAGCACGTAGCAACTCAAGTTCGCGGCGCTCTGCCGCATGCGCTGCCTCACGTTCACGCCGCGCTTTTTCTTCCCGAAGCGCTTGCAGCTCTTCGCGCTCAACAGCGCTCAATGCCTGGGTGTCGGTTTCTGACATACAAACCTCGAACTCTCTAGCTTCATCAATCGGCATACACCAGTATACCCGCACGCACCATCAATTGACGCGCTAAGCAGCATATATCCCGTGCAATGCCATAAGGGGTGGCGAGGTCTGTTGTGTATCACTAAAAACGCACTCGACAAAGCAGTAACGTGCGTGGGACAATAAAGAGCGTTTGGAATGAACACATCATCCGAGGGAAAGGAATCGCATGTCGCAAGATACCATGCAACTGGTTATTGTCCGCCACGGCGAGAGCGAGTGGAACAAGCTCAATCTCTTTACCGGCTGGACTGACGTTGAGCTTACCGAGACCGGTCGCGCTGAGGCAGCCGCCGGTGGTAAGGCACTCAAAGCCGAAGGTTTTGACTTTGATGTTTGCTATACCTCACAGCTCAAGCGCGCTATCCACACCCTCAACATCGTGCTGAACGAGCTTGACCGCGAGTGGCTCCCTGTTATCAAGAGCTGGAAACTCAACGAGCGCCACTACGGTGCACTGCAGGGTCTTAACAAAGCTGATGCAGCCGCTGAGCACGGCGATGAGCAGGTAAAGATTTGGCGTCGAAGCTTTGATGTGCAGCCGCCGGCACTCACCCCAGGCGATGAGCGCGATCCACACACGCAGGAAATGTATCGTGACATTCCCAGCGATGAGCTGCCTTTTACCGAGTGCCTGAAAGACTGTATTGCGCGCGCATGGCCTTATTTTGAGGAGACTATTCTTCCTGATATGAAGGCCGGTAAGCGTGTTTTGATTGCAGCACACGGCAACTCGCTGCGCTCGCTTGTTATGAAGTTTGAGAAAATGACTCCAGAGCAGATTCTTGAAGTTAATATCCCCACCGGTGTGCCACTGGTATATACCTTTGACGCTAATCTCAACGTGCTGGATAAGCGCTACATTGGTGACCCTGAGACCATCGCTGCCAAGATTGATGCAGTGGCTAATCAGGGCAAGGCAAAATAAGCGGGCGCCAGAGGATTTTGCTTGAGATAAGCTAAATCTTTAGCACGAGTGCACCACATCGCGCAAAACCTTAAAAGCCAGTGAGCTTATGCCCGCTGGCTTTTTTTGGTAATGCCTTTCTTAAAGAGCTTGATAAGGCATCAAAACAACAGTAGGCTCTGCGCAAGAACACACCAAAACCCCGTTGTAGCCTCAGTTTAACCCGCTATCTACCTGAGGTATACACTTCCCTATCTACTCTTATTCTTCCACCGCATATCTGCACCCATAAGAACACAGCCAGCAGCAAAAACAGCACCCACAGCAGCTATTACCCCTACATCACCTGTCTTTGGCAGGATAGTCTGCTTAACTCGCTTCGGCATAAGCTTATGATTTATCTGCTTAGAAGCTATATCGTTCATTTGTCGCTTAGGGTCAGTTGTCGGGCTGCT
The DNA here is from genome assembly GCF_018889955.1 of Collinsella sp. zg1085. Lineage (GTDB taxonomy): Bacteria > Actinomycetota > Coriobacteriia > Coriobacteriales > Coriobacteriaceae > Collinsella. The sequence continues at coordinate 644,642 of NZ_CP076545.1, read as the reverse complement.
TGGGTCATGAGGAGGTTCAGGAGCAATGTCTCTCACAACCGTAAGCGTAGCGCGTTCGATATTTGAGAAATTACCATCTGCATCGCAAGCCCTATATCTAAGCTCATAGGTTCCTGCCTGCATAAGCAGCGACGATAAGTCAACAGGATTGTAACTAAGCTCTATACCGTCTTTTGTTACCTGAATGAGCTCACGCTGGGTATTATATGAGCGAATATCGTCCTCATAGTCACGTGTCACTACATTCTCTTGAGCAGCAAGTGCTTGGAGCTGTTCGCGTGCATGCGGATCACCCGTGTGAATAGTTGCCGATGTCTGCTTAAGTGTTAACTCAGGAACCGAGTTGGTTCCCACCGACATACGTACCACGGGACCATAGTTTGTTCGGGTGGCAGCAACGCCCTCCCAGAGATTCACAAAACTCACCGAGGGCTGTGTAAACGCTGAACAAAGGTCGCGAGGTTTACCTTGCTTGTCACTACCTATTGTCTCACGTGTAGCCACTGCCTTAAGCTTATAAGTAACTTTGAGCGAGGATGCAGGATTGGTTCCAATACCTACACCGTCTTTTTCATTTCGATACGAGTCGAAACCCTGAAAGCCCATACCATAAAATGGCCCTTGGAAACTTCGCATGGGATATACGCCTGAATGACCTCCTTTAGCCGCAGGTTTGATACGTATATCAGAGCCTGTTATGGAAAAGAAATCGTCGTAGTCAACCTTGATATATTCTGATTTAATCTTTCCCGAAGCATGGCGCTTTGGACCTATCACTTTGTCAGTAATATCCTTACCATTGGCTGCATACACACGCACCGAGTCTGAAACATATGCAAAACCCTCGGGAATACTATCTTTTACCGTGATGTCACCTCTGGTAATACCTTGTCCTTCATTTTGCACTACCAGAGCAACTGTCACGACACCGTCTTGGCGAAGCTCTTTACCGCCATCATAGGCTGCGTCGTTGTTATGGCTCAAAGCCGTGCTATCAATGCGCTCTGCCTCAACAATATCTTTGTAAACACATAGCTGCGCCCCGCCCCGCACGTCAACCGGTCCGATGAGCGTTGCTACTCCCTCACTTGTAATAACGTAGCGAATACGCTTGATAGCTTGTGGAACCGCCTCAACTCGCGATGACACCGCACCCCAACTTGTGGGATAGCTGCGCGCCTGATTATTGCTTCCTGCACCATAGTTGGTAAGTTCATGTCCCGTATCTGCATCATAGAATCTTATTCTGATACCATTGGGGCCTGCTGCGTTAGAGCTGATAGCGATGGTTTCAACCGCAAAATGCTGACCAGGTACAACATCACAGGCCTGAGAAATACCCTGACCCGCCTTAAGGTACAGCAAGCGTACGTCTTTAGAAGGAACCATCTGTCCCCAACCGGGGCGCGCCCCTGCAGACTTTACATAGGCGGTAAGCCACGGAAGGTCGCGACCGTTTGCATGCTGATCGTAAAAGCCGCCCAAACGTACACTACCACTCACAAGACCGCCAGACACAGTCCTTGCATCCTTGGCTGTAAGCACGTCATAAAACAGTACGACTTCGCTATCATTCGTGGCACTCGGAACAATCTCCCAGCCAGGAAGCGTATCTGTCTTGAGCATGGGATTTGTTTCAGAAAGCTGAGCTGCGTCTCCCTCTGCAAAGAACTGATTGTGCACAAGATAGCGAGAATCGGGGTTCGCGTGTACCGGCTGAGCCGCAAAGCCCGCAGCCTGTGCCGTAGCAGCATCAACGACATTATCCTGAGGAAGTGGCTTAGAGCTTGTCTGCGATTGACCTGTAGCAGACCGCTGGGACAGCGCTGCATTAAGACCAAAGCTTGACAGCACGCCTACCGGTATGACTGCCACGCATACGGCAAATGCAAGGACGATGTACGCAAGCTTTTTGAATATATGTTTTGAAATATATGTATCGTCGTTCATCTATGCTCCTTAAGTTATAAACGAAAATAAAATTAAACTATATGGTATTAAAGCTTGAAAAGCTCATAAAATATTCAAGAACTAATACTCTAAAAAATACATAACTAGAATGCATCTACCTATTCACGTTTAAGCAAGATTCTGGGTCGATATTAGGTCTAGTTGAGAGGTTTTCTTATATTACTACTGGTAATATCTGCTCTATTTTCTTGGATGATAATAATCCCCCTCATAGTTCAAAATACAACTCCTAGGTTATTATATTCAAATTATACATAATATTATGCAGTTCTCTCTTTTCTTAAAATTTTATAGTATTAAATTTTATAAGTATTATTCTTTATAATACTTACTCATGTGCTTAGAAGAGGATTCTAAAGCACTCATTTTTATTGGATTGTTGTTCTTGTATCACAAGCATCTAGTATGGCCTCTTGCAGTTGCAAACGCTCCACCCTGCAAAATCATCATGCTGCCACGAGTGCCAACATGCGCAAGATAGTTCCTCATCTGCTCTACTTCGATATAGCTTCGTTAACTTATATTAAACAATATACACTTTTCGTAGCTTATCTAGCGAAACAGTTGCTCTGTATGTTTATTATTAACAGGCTAAAGCGTATCTGGAGCCATCCTTTAGCCAAAGACCTACAAACAACAATCTCCCTACAAGATGCAACTGCCCATTATTACCGAGATACATTTAGCTTACCACCCACGCAGTGTTATTCTTTCCCGCATGACGCAAGCAAGTACATGCGCCCTGAGCCGGAGCTTGGTGTTGTTTACCTTCAATCTCAGCTTTTCGTAATGCTAAACACGAAACAAACACGTCATCTCTTGTTAATTAGCTACGAATAACATGAACTTATCCTCCAAGGCGTAACGTACCAGCTTAGGACTCTCGAATACTACCTAAGAACGTACCGCATACCCATTTATTGCATGCTTTGGCAAGGCGTTAAGTGTGCACGTTTATCGAGGAGGGAATCTCATCACGCGCACTCAGTGCTTCGCTTTAGTTCTCTACCCTAGTCTTCGAGTTTGAAGGCAATGGTAGTCCAACCCTTTTTGACAGAAACGGGCAATTTGGCAGTAAATAACACCCGAGGGTTATTCGTTATTTTCTAAACCTGCAGGTAGATGAGGTGCAGTTTTTCATGCTACAGGGGGTTTATTGCCACATTGGCCCTTTTTGTCAGAATTTAGTGCCAAATTGCCCATTTCTGTCAAAACAGCTTATACAAGTTAGCGGTGTTTTGAAATCTGTCTGTGCAGGAGAAAAACAAGCTGCTTTTTCAGAAAAGTGTTCGCGGGACACAGCTTTATTGGAATGTTCGTTTGCCTCCAGCACGAAAGGCAGACGTAAGACCAAGGTATTGTATTCGGAGAATTCTGCGAAGCACATTCGGAGAATGCAATACCTTGGTCGATTTAGACTTGAAAAGCAAGCAGTTTTGCGGATTACACGTTTCAAGGAAGTCTATCGGGCAGAAAAGCCCTTGAAGTGGGACTTCTCTCTAGTTGTGTAAGAGTTACAACTAACCCTTTTCGTCCCATACGCCCTGCTTGTGCATGACGAAGTGTGGGGCAGGCTGACCGCTGTATATCATTTGGCATTTACCTTTAGAAGAGAACGAATGATTGTGCTCGGAGAATTCTGCGAAACACATTCGTAGAACACAATCATTCGTTCAATTGAGATAGAACTACAGCAAAAGGGTGGCATAGCTTTTCTAAGGGAACTTTCGCGAAGCGCAGTTCCCGTGAAAAGACTATGCCACCCCATAAGCTTGCGAGCTATTTGCCCAATTGATTAAGCGAAAAGACTATGCCACCCCATAGGTTTGCGAATCAATCGGCAAATGCAAGACTAGCTCACCCCACACCCCGCCTACAGGAAACAAGCAGGCGCGTATTAGCTGTTTTTCATCACCACATTTTCAACCGTCTCAGCAACATCTTCTACGCTGTCGGCTGTAATCTCAAGGAAGGTGTACACATCGCGCCATGCGATGACGGTCAGAGGGTCTAAGCTCATGTCGGTATGCAACTCACGCATCGACTCAATATACAACTCGTCACACTGACCCTCAATGGTATTGATGGTCACAACCTGCTCACGAAGCTTTTTCGAGCGCTTAAACTCAGGCAGCTCCCCTACCAAAAGCTTCATGCTATCGCAGGCTTCAAGGATTTTATGTGCCATCTTCAATGCGCTTGCCCGTATTTCTTGAATATTGCAAAAATAAATTCGGTGCAAAACACCCTCAAGGTGGTCGGTCACCGAATCAAGACGCTCACTTAGCAAGGCAATATCTTCGCGCTCCATAGGGGTAATAAATGCCGAAACCAGCGCATCAGAAATCTCGTGATTGCATTCATCGCCCTCATTCTCAATCTCATGCATCTGAGCCAGTGCTAAATCAATCTTTTCTGGGTCAAAATTCTCCATGCACCCCACAAGCAAGTGCGCAGCACGGCGAGCAACATCGGCACATGCAATAAAGTTATTGAAATAAAACTCGTCTTTTTTCTTTGCCATGAGCATTCCTCTCTAAAGGCAACTGTAAAACAGCAAACCCACCACTACAAAACCATGATGAATAACTTAGCCATTAAAAAGCTGATAAGACCACAGCCTGGAAAAGTAAATACCCAGGTCAGCATCATATCTTTTACCACTGAAAAATTGATGGCAGATAGGCGTTTAACAGCTCCAACGCCCATAATTGCACTCGTTTTTACATGAGTTGTTGAAACAGGAATACCCAAGAGTGTCATGACAAACAAGGAAAGCGAGCTTGAAAGATCGGCAGAAAAACCTTGGTACTTCTCGAGTTTTACCATGTCCATACCCACCGACTTGATGATATTTTCGCCGCCAACCGAAGTTCCGACACCCATCATCACCGAACAAAGCATCATCAGCCAAATAGGAATGACAATACCCTCAACGCTTGACTGTCCATTTGCAAAGGCCATACCCAAAAAGAGTACGCCGATAAACTTTTGACCATCTTGAGCACCGTGCATGAAGCTCATAGCTGCTGCGCCAAAAATCTGTGCATACTTAAAAAAGACATTCGCTGGTCGCCTATCAGCATAGGCAAACAAAAGAGTAACAGCTTTGCAAACCACGTATCCAAATACAAAGCCGCCAACCAGCGACAAGACCAGACCATAGGCAACTTTTGCCCACTCAGCCATGTTAACACCCTCAGCGCCGCCAAGCGCAATTGCAGCGCCGGTTAATCCAGCGATTAGGCTATGGCTCTCAGATGTGGGGATACCCAAACGCGCGGCAGCAACGCTATATACCACAATGGAAAACAACGCTGCACAGAGCGCAATAATTGCCATGTGCGTATCGCTACCAAAATCAACCATATTTGAGATTGTTGAAGCAACACTGGCATTGAAATGCGTCATGATGAGCACGCCTAAGAAATTAAAAATTGCGCTCATGATGATAGCAGGGCGCACACGCATACAACGCGTGGTAACACAGGTGGCAATTGCATTAGGGGCGTCGGTCCACCCATTGACAAAAATAACGCCCAAGGTAAGGGCGACCGAAATAGCTAGTACTGGTGACGAGGTCACCTGCTGTACAAAGTACTCGAGCGATACATCCAAGGTAAATCTTATTCCTCTCGTGAGACGGACACGTTCAAGAATTCAACCAGTATCATCGGGCATATAGAAGCTTAACAGGTTTCTTGTGCTTGTCTACCCGCAAGTTTTCAATAAACTTGAGAGCGCATGTAGCGTGGATAGGCTTTTGCTCACGCATGCACGCGCACACAAATGCCGACATACGTATAGCCTTACAGAGAAAACCCCGCATAGTGCTGCGGGGTTTTGCACACGCTTTCGCGCAATAGCTTAGTCGAGGTCATCAACCTCGAAATTTGCCTGCGGAGCAAAAGGGTCAACAACAGGTGTAACGGGAAGCTCTTGCACCGGAGCTGCAACCGGAGTGCTTGGTGTATGTGAACCTGTAGGAACGCTCGTCATGAGACTTGCTGGAAAGGAATTTTGAGCATCGTCCATAAAGTGCTGAATGAGCTTGAGATACTGACTCTTGAACTCCTCACGAGATGCCTTCAAGCGATCAATCTCTTCAATCTCAGTCTGCTTCTCGGCAAGTGCCTGACGAATAACCTCGCGCGCCTTAGCATCTGCCTCATTGCGAATACGCTCAGCGTTTTCGTGCGCCTCACCCACAATCGCGTCAGCAGTTTGCTGAGCAGCAATCAACGCAGCAGAAATCTGGCGCTCAGTTGCACCAGATTTCTGAGGCTCAGCAAGTACCGGGGCTGCAAGCTGTGTATTGTTTTTTGCATCGGCAAGCTGCTGCTCAGCAACAGTCAGGCGATTCTTAAGATCAACAATTTTTGCCAACATAGCATCAACCTCAGATGCCAGTTGCTCGAGAAAAATATCAACTTCGGTGGGATCGTAGCCCGGCTCTGCCTTAGAGAACTGTTGGGCTTGGATGTCTGCGGGGGTGATAGCCATAAAAATCAATCCTTTCGATGCAAGAGTGCAAACACACTCAGGCCGGCATCAAAGCATAGAGACCATTATATTGAGAATGGTCCGTTTGAGGAAATTCAACGCAAGAATTGCGATAACTGGTGAAAAATCTACACCAGACAAGGGCGGCATAAAACGCTGAAATATACCGAGATACGGATGCACAATGGTATGGAGAGCACCGCGCAAGTCACCAACAAGCTGGTTGCTCACAGGAATCCACGACATAATGCAATACACCACCACAAGCATGGTGTAAAAACTAAATACAGAATCTATGAGCGATACAACATTGAGCACGAAACAGCCACCTATTTCTTGAGATAGCCCTCTTGGCGCAGTTTTGCCAAATCAGACTCTTTAACTTCACAACCAGCGGGAACAACCATAAACACACGGTCACCCACCTCACGAACAGCCGCCCCAAGACCACAGGCAAAGCCATAACTAAAGTCGAGCACACGCTTCGCAAGCTCGGTGCGCACACCTACAAACACAAGCGCCACCGGTTGCTTGGTGCGCACACGGCGCACAACCGTTTCAACATCATCGTAGCTCTCAGGCCTCAAGACATAAGCAGGCAACTGTGGTGTTGCCCCTACCACCGCACTCATGCGTGTAGCGTTTGTATCGGGAGCTGCAGGTGCAGGCGCGCTTCTGAGCGTCTCGGCATAGGTGGACGGCGTGTCATATGCGCCAGGGCGATAACTCGACTCTTGGCTGCGGGCAGGCGGATTAAAGGTTGCCGCATGTCGATCGGCATCTCCTACCAGCTCACCCGAGCGTGTATACACAGCAATGCTTTCTGCCTCACCGCGACGTGTTTGACCCAAAACGCCGTTTGATGGTTCTTGGTAACCGTAGCCTGCAGCATAGGCATCACCTTGATAGCCATCATCATAGCCGCCCTGAGCCTCATCGTAATAACCATCATCATAGGTGTCCTCGGTACCATAGGATGTTGCATCACGATTGAGATTGAAGGGCAGTTTAGATTTGATATCGTCTAAAAATCCCATAGTCCCGCCTCTCTATACTGTGTTTGTGCTATTCATGCAGGTTAGAACACAACGCCATTTGCTTATTTTAGCGCAAACGCAGGGTCAAACACTACTCTACCAAGCCTAATCATCGTAGAACCTTCGCGAATAGCTACTTCAAAGTCTTCACTCATGCCACAGGAAAGTTCATAGAGGTCAAGATGCGGATATGCTACGACCAGTTCATCGCGCAAAAGACGCAGTCCTTCAAAAGTTTTTGCAGCAGCAGAAGCTGAGCCTCGTGGTGCCATAGTCATAAGTCCACGCATACGAATTCCAGGTAACGTGCACAGTGTGTCCATAGATGCACGTAGTTCATGCGGCTCAAATCCTGATTTTGTCGCTTCGCCTGAAATATTCACCTCAAGCAAAATATCTTGTGGGCTACTCATGTGGGCGTGCTTCTGTGCGCGCTTTGACACCGCTTCTGCTAAATGCACAGAACTGATGGAGTGAATAAGCTGAACTTTTGACAGCACGGCGTTGATTTTATTTGTTTGCAAGTTGCCTATTAAATCAAAGCGCAACTGCGGTAACTCAGGATAGGCGGCGAGATTGGTGAGTTTTTCGTTGAGCATTTGCGGGCGGTTCTCTGCAAAGTGTCGATAACCTGCGGCAACAGCAGCAAGCAGCTCGCTCGTGCTAACGGTTTTTGACACTGCAACTAATTGAACATCCGTCACCGAGCGATGAGCATCACGGGCGGCTTCTCTCATGCGTTGAAGAAGTTCCACGCGCCGCTCAATCACACGCTCAAGATAGTGACTATCCATGTCAAATCCTTCCCATGAACCGGATGGCAGCTCTGAGCATACCTGCGATGTGCTCTTTACTCAAGTATGGCAAGCGCACCATGGCGTCCACATTCTCCCGCCTCGCTACGATACGAGAAAAAGCGGTCATTGTGCTTCATGGTTGAAAGCCCTGTATCAACTATAACTTCTTTAGGCACGCCGCAATCGATAAGCGCCTCTTTAATGCACGCAGAAAGATTGAGTAGGCACGGCTTGTGCCCTGTATGCTCAACCGCATAAAACTCTGCTGCAAACTGCTCTATAAGCTCAGGTGAGACCTCATATTCATCACCTTGGATATGAGGACCAATATAGGCGCAAATATCTGATGGACTAGCATGTGTTTCTTCTGCCAACACAGTTGCTGCGCGTGCACTAATACGCGCGAGGGTGCCTTTCCACCCTGAATGCACGACGGCAAACCCGCCAGGCGCAAGCAAAATAACCGGCACGCAATCAGCAAAACAAAGAAGCACCGGAACATGCGAAGTGCTACATACAACTGCATCAGCGCCTTGACTAAGCTGCTGGCACAGGTGAGCGCGGTTCTGAGCGGTTTCTTTGTTTACCACCACTATCGTGGAACCATGAACCTGATTGGGTACCAGTACATCCTCAAGCTTTGCGCTATCACTCAGAAGCGCTAATGCACGCCGCCGGTTTTCAGCAACTGCGCGTGGATTATCGCCTACATGTGTAGCTAGGTTTAACGAGCTATACGGAGCTTCTGATACACCACCGCCACGCTCCGTAAAACCAAAGCGAATTTGGCCTACCTGACCCCCTAATAGCACCACACCATTGCGCTCTTGACGTTTTATGTGCATCAAACATCTCCTCGCTAAGACGTACTGTGCTCAATGTTCTCAATAGCACGTCAAACATAGTGAAGCGCATACCAGACACTTCAAAACCTCTATGCATCTTCTATTCCCCTTATGCTGCAAAACACGCACATATCGCTAAGTGCTCACAAAAAAGGCCTCCAGATAACTCCGGAGGCCTAAGATCACCGCGTTACAAATACGTGCTTAGAAGCTGCCACGCTTTAAGAAGTCAGGAAGTTCAAACTGCTCATTGCCAAAGTTAGGCAAAGCAGTTGATGAGCCTGTGCTCGTAGTTGCGCGTGATGAGGCAGAGCTGCTCTCGGAGAGAGTCTCAGAGCCACGGGTACCACGGCTCTGTCCAAAGAGGTCATCTTGACGACTCACATTAGCATCAGTAAAACCGGTTGCAATAACGGTGATACGTACCTGATCGCCCAGAGATTCATCTACCACCGTACCAAAGATGATATTAGCCTCAGGGTCTACAGCGTTAGCTACCAAATCTGCGGCATCGTTAATCTCTTGAATACCAAGATCCTTGCTGCCGGCAATAGAGAGCAGCACGCGGGTAGCACCGTCGATTGAGCTTTCAAGCAAACGGCTTGAAATAGCCTGCTGAGCAGCATCGACAGCACGTGTATCGCCAGAAGCAACACCGATGCCCATCATAGCAGTACCAGCTTGACGCATGATGGTCTTAACATCAGCAAAGTCAAGGTTAATAACACCAGGTACGGTAATCAAATCGGTGATACCTTGCGTGCCCTGTGACAATACGCCATCGGCCATAGAGAAAGCCTCAAGCATAGAGGTCTTTTTCTCGGCAATATCGAGCAGTTTATCGTTTGGAATAACAATCAGCGTGTCAACGCTCTCAGACAAGGTTTTGATACCTTCTTCTGCAGCGCCCTTACGCTTGCGACCCTCAAAGGTAAAGGGCTTGGTTACCACCGCAACAGTCAGCGCCCCTACCTCGTTCATAGCAATATCAGCAACGATTGGAGCAGCGCCGGTACCGGTACCACCACCCTCACCAGCCGTGATAAAAACCATATCGGCACCAGCTAGAGCCTCAGCAATATCGTCACGCGACTCATCTGCCGCCTTGCGACCCACCTCAGGATTAGCACCGGCGCCCAAACCACGGGTAAGGTCGGTGCCAATATGCACCTTGATATCGGCATCAGAGATGGCAAGAGCCTGTGCATCGGTATTGATAGCCACAAACTCAACACCACGAATGCCCTCTTCAATCATGCGGTTAACAGCGTTTGTACCACCGCCACCAACGCCTACTACCTTGATAACAGCAAGATAGTTGTTAATCTCGTTCTCATGCATGTGTCGATCCTTAGAACGTCGGGGTTTCGCCGGTACGAATGTCGTGAAAAACTCGCAAGGTTAACCTTCAAGTAGAGATTAAACAGCGAGGTCAATCACGGTATCTTTGCACAAGAAGAGGGGCTTAGTCAAATGATTACGTCCAAAATGTGAAGACACGGGGCAAATAAGCAGGAAAAACCAGTAAATGCCTTGTAAAAGCTCCCACATAAGCGAAACTTATGTGGGAGAAGATGTGGCACTTCAATCATAGGCACTCAAAACTTGTTCTACGAGGTAGGCGCTGCTCTAAATGTATACGAATCTGGTGTGCGCACATTGATATAGGTTATGCCCTGCTGTTCTGCCAGCAATTTCTGTATAACCCGTTCTTTTGTTGTAATGTTTTCTGGAACACCAAGTGATACCTCAACGCCTGAGGCGAGCGTAGCTGCAATTGCCTCAATTGAACGTATTGACATGCTCTTAATCTGCGCTATGAACTCAGACGAAAAGCCAGTGGCATAGCTTAACCCGGCTTTCACAAGCTCAGACTCAACCAATTGTCCGCTTTTTGGTGCAACATCAGTTGCAATATCGGTAAAAAGGACTGCATGAGCTTGTTGCGCGAGGAGCTGCGCTGCCTCTGCCCCCGTCTTTTGTATGGTCTCAGTTCCCTCAGGAACCTGAGACATATCCTGTATGATTTTGCCTTCTGCGTCTACCGTTGTAGCGAGCGTAAGCGGAGCAATCCATGTACCATCGCTGCTTATTGCCCATGCAACATCGTCAGCTGCAATGTAGGCAATTGCGGCAATCGTATATTCTTTGGGCGTAATGATAAGCGTATGTGGAAAACGACGTTCAATACGAACATCGCGTATCCAAGGACTCTGCATCAGTGAGTTTTTTATTGCAGATTCATTTAAGGTAAGCAGCGAACTATGTTTTGGCATGTCTAAAAGACTTGTTAGGTCCTCTGAACTCACATGCTCTGTAGGTACCAGCTGCTGCTCACTAACTTCAAACAGCGGTGATTGTGCAAGCACCACAAAGGTAATGAGTGCCACAAGCGCTAATGCTACGAGCACCATAAGCACCCGAAACAGAGGCTTTGCAAAGGCAAACTTTTTCTGAGGTGATACTGATACATGCTCATCAACAGACGCTTGAAGAGGCTGCTTAGAGGTGCGAGAAGCTATACGCGCACCTGCCCGAGCGAACCGCGAGAACAGAGATAGTTTGGGCAAACGCTGCCGAAACGATGTATGCGTAGTTGCAGAACCGCGCGAGGTAACTGCAGCAACGTCCGCGCTTTGTGCTGTAGAATCCAGCTTTTTTTCGCGCCCCTGAGCAGATGCCAACTGCTCAGCTGCGTGCACCCCACGCTTTGTAGGCATAGCTTTTTTTCGCGTTGTCGCTACAGCTTGGCGCGACAACACTACCCTTGCTGCCTCACGATTCTGTTGCACGGATTTTTCTACTTGCGCAGGATTTGAGCCCATGGCAACGCGTTTCCGAGGTGCCTGAGCTTTTTTCTTGCTCAGTAAAGTTGCCTGAGCTGTGAGGTGAGCAGCTGACCCCACAGCTTGCCGCGCGCCAGACTGAACCGCAGGACCCATAAGCTTAGCGTTTTGTTTTGATACAGACCGAGCGCTCGGTCGCACTCCTGCCTGAGTGGGAGCACTAAGCTTTTTCTGTGATGACAACGAAGCCTTGGGGGCAATCTTAGGAGCTCTCTTGGGGGCTTTCTCAGCAACTGGGTGTGGCAAACTCTCGTGCATAGGCGCATCAAGTGGCACAGATACTCGCCTACCTGTTTCCCGCGCTACCGGTGCCGACGCTTGCGCCTGTGCAGGTACACGTGGGGCACGACGAAAGGTTGGCTTAGAAGCTTTAGAAGCCGAGGAATTTGACTTCCGGTTGAAGCTCAATGCCATACCGTTCCTTCACCTGTTCCATAATATGGCGCATCACCTCAAGCACATCTTGTGCACGCGCCGTTCCCTTATTAACAATAAAATTAGCGTGCATCGGTGACACCTCAGCCCCGCCTATCGAAAATCCCTGTAATCCACAGGCTTCAATCATTGAACCCACATCTAAATCAGAAGGGTTCTTAAAAACTGAGCCACATGACGCAAGACCGAGTGGCTGAGAACGGCGACGTTTTGACAAATGACGTTCAATGCGCTCGCGAATATCCTGCTTGGGAGCTTGTTCTAGCTCAAAAGCCGCTTCAAGAATAATCTCGTCATGCGCGAGGTTGCAAGCTCGATAGCCCCATATAATGTCATCGCGTTGATAGTGCTTTAAGCCCATGCCAGGCTTGTAGCTCACCAAATGGGCAACTTGAGTACCAATCCAATCAGTGCGTGTACCTGCATTCATAGACAAGCCTCCGCCAACCGTGCCCGGAATACCAATTGCATACTCAAGGCCACTTAAACCACGCGTCAGCGCCTCATTCACAAGCCGTGCAAGCATAGCCCCTGCACCGGCAGTAAGCGTTACACCGTCTTCTGAAAGTGTAAAGCGACAAAACTCGCGACCAAGCGTAATAACTGCCCCTTCATAACCCTCATCCGAGACCAAAAGATTTGAGCCCTTGCCCAACACAACCCAAAGCACCTCTTCGCGCGTAAGCACATCAACCGTGCGGCGCAGGGCATGATAACTGTGACAGGTTACAAATAAGCGCGCCGGGCCACCAATCCGATACGAGGTATGACGTGCTAGACGCTCATCTTCTGCTACCTCGGTATCAATTTGGCCCGATAAACTATATGCCGCATTAAAAAGACCCATAGTTAGCGCAACTCACCCTGCCCATGCAACTCCTCGAGCCACTCAATAAACTCAGGACCTACCGTCGTAACGTCACCTGCACCCATCGTGATGAGTAAGTCTCCCGCATGCGTGTGCTCGGCAATAGCCTGCATAAGTTGTCCACGCTCAGCAACGTAGCGCACCGACTTATGAGGATACAAGGCTTGCACACAGTCAGCGAGCATTTTTGACGTTACCCCGGGAATAGGTATCTCACCCGCTGGAAACACATCAATCAAGATAAGCTCGTCAGCATCAATAAATGAGGTAGCAAAATCATCGCACAGCGCTTCTAAGCGTGAATAGCGATGAGGCTGAAATACCACACAGACATGCTCAAACGGCAAACGCTTTGCGGCTTTAAGCGTCGCGAGTATCTCTGTGGGATGATGCCCGTAATCATCAACAACCGTAATGCCGCCGACAACACCAACCTGAGTAAAACGACGGCGCACGCCATCAAAGCTTGAAAGTGCCACAGCAGCTGCGTGTACATCAACGCCAAGCACTGAGGCCACCACCAGCGAAGCTGTAGCGTTTAGCATGTTATGACGACCAGGGTTACTCTTAATAGAAAGCTCGTAGCGCTCGTCCTTGTCAAAGACAACCTCAAAGTAGCTCGCTAGACCACCCTCATGTGGGTGCTCATGCACAACAACATCGTTATCCTCGGCAAAGCCATAGCTTACAACCCGACGTCCCGTACGCGCGGCAAGCTCACGCAAACGCTGATCATCACCGCAGACAATAACCGTACCTGTCTCTCCTACTAGCCCCATGAAGGTGCAAAAAGTTTCCTCAATCTCTTCAAGCGAGCTGTAATGATCGAGGTGATCGGCCTCTACATTGGTGATTACTACAACATCGGGGTCAAGGTATAAAAAGGAACTATCCGACTCATCTGCTTCACAAACAAAATACTCACTGGATCCATTGCGACCGTTGGTATCGTAGCCCTCAACAATACCGCCGATTAAAAAACTTGGGTCATTACCCATACGGTCAAGCATCGTGGCACACATGGATGAAGTGGTTGTCTTGCCATGAGTGCCTGCAATAGCAATTGTTTTAGACCCCTGAGAAAGCACCGAAAGCATCTTTGCGCGGGGCCACACCGGAATACCCAGCTCGCGCGCGCGCACGAGCTCGGGATTAGTATCAGGAATAGCAGTTGATACAACCACAACGTCAGGGTGTACCTCATCAATGGTTGGCGCTTCATGCCCAATATGTATAGGCAATCCTGCATGTGTTAGCTGACGAATATAGCGTGATGTCTTTAGATCAGAGCCGCTTACCGCATAGCCACGCTCGTGCAAAACGAGTGCAATGCCGCTCATACCCGCACCACCAATGCCAATAAAATGGACGCGCTCAAATGAGCTTGGCTCACTCTGTTCTGGAATAGGCATGATAGCCATAGACCCTCCGCACTAGGTATATACCATTTCAACAAACGCTCTCAATTGTAATACCTTCAGCGCAAAAAGCGGACGAGCATGCCCGCAATAAGCGGCTGGCGCTCGGTTTTTACGTAACTTATTCGCTTATGGCAGCGACACTCATTAATCGAGCAGCTTCTCAAGCTCATCAGCCAACGTTGATGCTGCCTTTTCTTGTCCAAGTGAGGCAGCAGAAGCGCGCATCTGAGCTCGGCGCGCCTCATCATGCAACAAGGAGATGAGCTCGTCACTAAAGCGCTTGCTGTCAAGCTCAGTATCAGCAAACATGAGAGCAGCGCCTGCATCAACGAGATAGCGAGCGTTACTTGTTTGATGATCGGCGGTTGCATAAGGATAAGGTACCAACACTGCTGGCGTATGAAGCGCTGCAATCTCGGCAATTGATGAGGCTCCTGAGCGTGATAACACCATATCAGCAGCGGCAAGTGTATTGCCCATGTCATCAATATAAGAACAAAGATGCCAGCGCGTGGCCTCAGTGTCGGTAAGCGCGAGCGCTGAGCGCGTTGCGTCAAAATCAGCTGCACCTGTTGAGTGCACCACATAGAGGTTTTCAATGCTGAGCAACTGGTCTTTTAAGGCAACCAAACGCTCATTGATGTGCCGCGCACCGAGAGACCCTCCAAATACCAACAACACCGTTGCTGAATCAGGAATTCCAAGAGCCGCACGACCATGAGCGCATGTACCAGCAAGTACCGAGGAGCGCACCGGATTGCCCGTATGACGGATAACATCTGGTGTTGCATGCGCACGAACAAAACATGAACGTACCTCTGGCTGCGATATAGCAATGAGTGAAGCGCGACGAGCCATTAAACGATTGGCCAGACCAGGTACGGAGTTTTGCTCATGAAGAGCAATAGGAATAGCAAGTTTTGCTGCTGCTTGCATAAGCGGCAGCTCAACGTAGGCGCCAAAGCCAATAGCAAGATTGGGGCAAAGCTCAGGATTCTGGCGAAAAGCACTCACAAGACGGCGCTTTTCACGCAGCACATGTACAAGTGCCGCCACCAAGGTCCACGGACGACTTCTATCAAAGCCTCGTACCGTAAGGGGGAAAAAATCAAAGCCGTGCTCAGGCACCAGCTTTCCTTCTAAACGGCGCTCTTCACCATAAAAGCGAACCTGATAGCCGCGACCTGTTAGCTCTTCTGCAAGCGCCAGCGCGGGGTTGATATGACCTGCTGTGCCGCCCGCTGCAATAGCAATGGATTTATGAGCGCCCACGGGACCCTCCCTCATGTCTAACATCACGTCTGCGCGGGCCTTGTGAAGATTGACGCAAGCGCGCAGAGGCATCATGAGACAAGTTTATACGTTTATATGCACGCCGCTCGCCCGAATGCTGCGATACGCGCTGCGACCGCGAAGCTCGCTCTGCACTACGAGACGAACGAGCCGTGCGAGCACGACCTTCAACAACATCAAAACCACGAGTGCGCTGAGAAGTTGAAGCGCCTGCTGCACCAACAGCATCCCTTTCTATATAGTCCGATGCATCCCTTGCAACACCTTCGTGTACCTGGAAGCGGCTACGCTTGATAGCATAAGGACTCGCGCTGTGACTCTCGATAGAAACACGCAGCACCAAGCCAGCACTAATGAGTGAGGCGATAATTGATGATCCGCCGTAGCTTATAAACGGCAAGGTCTTACCCGTCATAGGTGTAATGCCTAAGATGCCTAAGGCGTTTACAAAAAATTGAACACCAAAAATGATAGCGACGCCTATAGCCACGAGCTTGCCAGACAGATGAGGCGACTGACGTGCAATTTCTGCAGCCGACCACAACATTACTAAGAAGAGCACAATCAACACCGTGGTGCCCACTAAACCAAGTTCTTCACCAATAATAGCTAAGATGAAGTCGTTATGGGCTTCGGGCAGATAGCTATATTTCATTGTGGAGTTTCCAATACCGCGACCCCAAACACCACCTGATGCAAAGGCCATAATTGCCAAGGTTGCTTGATAGCCCGTACCAAAGGGGTCAGCCCACGGATCAAGGGAAACCATAAAGCGCGTCAAACGATAGGGCTCAATTAATACGAATACCACAAAAGCAAGAGCCGCAGCGGCTATCAACATGCCTAACATGCGCAGACTGTACCCCGACAAAAACGCCATCACTACAACCGTTAGCACGATGATAATCGTTGACCCAGTATCTGGCTCAATAATAATGAGCAACAAAGGGAGCCCCAGCATGATACCGAGCTGTTTTATGGTCTGCATGCCGTTCATACTTCGCTCTTCAAAATAGGCAGCAAATATATCTGCAGCAAGCAGAATAATAACCGGCTTTGCAAGTTCTGAGGGCTGCAAGGTAAAGATGCCAAAAAGGTTAATCCAACGCCGGGCACCGCCTGCTGCGCTACCAAGCGCAAACACAGCTAGCAACAAGACAAGGACAAAAATCATAAGCGTTTTTGCACCGCCTTGGCGATAGCCTAAAAGCGTATAGGGTTTTCCCAGTGCCACCATCGTGCAGGCAAGTACACCAATTCCTATAAATATGCCCTGCTTGATTAGGTAGTAATATGAGTTTCCCGTCTCTTGCAGTGCCTCAACCGATGATGCCGAATACACCATGACCAAGCCAAAGAGCACCAGCGCCGTAAGTGAAGCGATAAACACAAGACGCGGACGCATAATGCGAGCCGGAACACCTGCAATCATGCGCTCCGGAATAATGCCATAGGCTGAGCGCTCCGGTGTTGACCTGCGCGATGGGCGTGTAGGTGCAGAAGACCTTTCATCATCAGGAATATGTTGCTGTTTTTCACGCGCCATAGCGCACCTTCATATCGCTGACATCTGCTGTCTGTGACAATTCAGCAACATATGAGCAAAAGGCAGCCCCGCGCTCTTCAAACGAATGAAACTCATCAAATGATGAGCACGCGGGCGACAACAAAACAACACCGTCCGGCTGCGTAAGCTTTGCGGCACACCAAAGAGCATCTTTGAGATGTTTTGCTTGATGCAGCTGAGCGTAATTTGTGCCCTCAACTCCTCGATGATTGCTTTGTTGCTCAGCGTCGCATGCTTGGTGAAGTGCCTCTAAGCACGCCTCATATAAGCGCGGCCCCGCCTCACCAAAGCAAATGATATGAGCTGTTTTTCTCACAATTTCGCCAGCAAACTCCTCAAGCGGCGTATGCTTGTCATGACCCCCTATTAACAAGGTTAGAGCCGTATTAGGAAAGGCCGTGAGCGCTTTAAGGGTCGCATCGGTATTCGTTGCTTTAGAGTCGTTGATGTAGCGCACCCCCGCAATCTCGCCCACCAGCTGGATACGATGTTCAAGCGGCATAAATGTGCGGAGACCGGTGCATACAGCCTCAGCTGATGCGCCCATTTCAAGAGAGGCAGCACTTGCAGCAAGGGCATTGATTATATTATGCGTGCCAACAATATTAAGCTCAGAAGACGCAACAAGCTTAATCTCGTGACCAGAGCGGCGCACAACAAGCGCTTCATTGCGCACAAATGCCGCGTTTTCAGCGCCGGTATCGGTTAGTGATACTTCGCATATGCGTAAATCATTGCGCGCAAGTAGTTCGGTATAGCGCTGTATACCTGCATCATCAACATCAATAATCGCTAAATCATGCACACCCATCTGGTCAAACATCTTTGCCTTGGCAGCTGCATATGCCTCAATACTGCCGTGCCAACTCACATGATCAGGCGTAATATTGAGAAGTACTGCTACGTGTGGGTGAAGTTCGCTCGTTGTAGCTAGTTGATAACTTGATAGCTCAGCAACCATCCATGAATCAGAACTACGATGCTCGACTGCCCTAATGCATGCATTACCAATATTGCCAACCGCTTGGCTTGGCTTATCTGCTGCTTGCATTATGGTATGAATAAGTGAGGTGGTGGTTGTCTTGCCATTTGTTCCGGTAATAGTGCACCAATTTTGAGGTGAGCAGCGATATGCTAGTTCAGGCTCGCCGATAATTTCTTGAGACGCTGCACGCGCAGCAGCAAAAAATGCACTATGTTCTGAGATGCCTGGACTTGCAACACACAGGTCAAAACTTCCTTGTATCTGCTCTGTACCATACACAATTTCAATACCCGCTGCTTCAAGTGCACGTGAAGCCTGTGTTGACTCAGTCTGAGCACCAGCATAGATACATATATGGTCAAACTTTGCCTCTTTTGTTGTTTGTGCCCAAAGAGCTAAGTCTTTGCCAGTTCTACCAAGACCGAGAATTAGCAGGGAGTGCGCATTGATAAGCTTCATGGGCAATCACTATCCCAACTGAAAAAAGAGAGCTAGGCCAAGCGCACCGCAAGCAGCAGAGATAATCCAAAAGCGAATGACAACCTTGGTTTCAGCCCAACCAAGTTTCTCAAAATGATGATGAAGCGGCGCCATTAAGAAGACCCGCTTGCCGGTGCGCTTAAAGCTGATAACTTGAATCATGACAGACAGTGCCTCCATGATAAATATCCCGCCTACTACCAGCGATACCACCTCGGTATTGGTTAAAATAGCAACCGCAGCAAAGCCTCCCCCAAGAGCCAATGAACCAGTATCACCCATAAAGATGCTTGCTGGATAGGAGTTAAACCACAAAAATCCAATGCAGGCTCCTGCTGCTGATGCACAAAAAATAGCTAGGTTTGCATCGTGAGACAAAAAGCAAATTGCCGCCATGATAAGCATTGCCATCATGGACGTTCCGCCTGCAAGACCATCTAAACCATCCGTTAAATTGACAGCATTTGACATACCAGCAAGCAACAAAAAAACAAAGACCAAGTAGAGCCACGGAATCCGAATAAGGGTATCACCCAGCATAAACTCAGTGCTCAAAATACCAAGGTCAATCTGAAAACCGCCAGGAAAGCTAATACGTGGCTGAACGCCACAATACGTAATTGCCAGCACAAAGAAAATCAGCACAATGGCTGTGAGACCAAGCATTTTGGCAAGTGGCGTTAAACCAAGCGAGCGCCCATGAGCAACGCTTGAAATATCGTCGAACAAACCCAGGGCACCGGTTGCAATTGTTGCACCAAGCGCCAAAAGCATCTGCATGCTCATCTGTCCCATTAAGAAACAAGAGCCCACAATACCAAGCAGAATAACCACGCCACCCATAGTGGGAGTTCCTTGTTTAATGAGATGGCGCTCAGGTCCATCAGCACGTACCTGCTGCCCTATTCCTTCAAACCGTAAAATCTTTATCCAAAGCGGCATGAGCAAAAGTGTAATTGCAGCTGCAATGCCAAGTGCCAAAAATGCCTGGTAGGTTGGGTAGGATGGATTCCCGAACATTTAACAAACCTTTTCAACAAAACGGTCAAGTTGCATAAAACGTGATGCCTTTATAAGCACCACGTCACCTGTAGTAAAGCTATTTTCAAACTGTGTCATGAGCTCGTCAACTGATGGAACACGAACCACGCTATCAGGCAGCATACCCATAAGACCTGCTGCCTCCACAAGTGCAGCTGCACACTCACTTGTGCCCACAACAATAAGCGTATCAAGATGAGAAGCAGCAGCATAGGCACCGCAGAGCCCATGCATGCGGCTGGCCTCCTCGCCTAACTCCCCCATTTCACCCAGAATAGCCACGCGCTTGCCAGAGCACGGTAGCTGTTGCAAGAGCTTAAGTGCTGCCGCAATTGATTCGGGGCTCGCGTTGTAGGAGTCATCAATTATGCGCGCACCGAGCTTACTCACTCGCATTTCCTGACGGTGTCCTGTGAGCTGAATGTCTGACATAGCAGCTGCAATCTCTTGTGCTGACATGCCAAGCTCATGAGCCACTCCTGCAGCATAGACGGCGTTAATTACCGACTGCTGTCCTGTCAAAGATAGATGTACCGGCACCGTATCACCATCAGCAAAGCGCAGCTTGAAATGAGGATGCCCCTCTTCATCGAGGCGTATGTCGTATGCGCGCACATCATTATTTGCACCCATACCACAATATAGCGGCTCAATACCTGCAGGTGCAGCAGCACTCTCTACAATATATGAGCTAAAGTCATCTTCGCCTGATAGGAACAGTCGGCTGCTATGTCCTAAAACGGACTGAGCCGATGCAGGCATCCCTGCCACAATTTCTGACTTAGCACGGGCAATCTGCTCGCGACCGCCTAACAGCCCAACGTGTGAGGTGCCAATCTTTGTGATAATGGCATAGTTTGGACAGGCACAACGCGATAATCGCTCAATCTGACCAAAACCATCCATGCCCATTTCTAAAATCAGTACCTCAGTACCACGAGGAGCAGCGCAAACCGTAAGTGGCAAACCAATGACGCTATTAAAATTTCCCTGCGTTACATGTACACGAAAATGCTTAGACAAGATATGAGCAAGGCTATCTTTTGTTGTGGTTTTACCAATAGAGCCGGTTACACCTACTACCACACAGGCAAGCTGTTCACGATACCAATGTGCAAGATTGAGTAACAAATTCTCCGGATTAGGACAATAAAAAAGTGCTGCACCTTGCTTTTGTGCAAAGTTCACGAGCTCAGTATCAGGCTGTCGTGATAACACTACAGCGCCCGCCCCTGCCTCAAGTGCGGGCCGAGCAAACTGGTTTCCATCCAAATTCTCACCGGTAAACGCTACAAATATTGACCCGTCCATCACCTGGCGCGAATCGATAGTAAGCCCTTTGAGATGCATACTATCTTCACCACACAGCTTCACAAGCTGCGGGAGACGCGCAAACTCTGATACGGCTATCTCAATCATGACCTATCCTTTGAAATCTGTAAGCAAGCTACCATTGTAGTGTTGCCAGAATTAAATGTATCCACACTCTTTGATTTGCACGAAAGCACGCAAATACCGCATGTCATCGTATCCAACACGTAGAACATCGCGCACGTTAGGCATCGCGCTCAATACCTAACACATCAATGGCTGATTGCATAATGGTACGAAACGGCTTTATTGCAAAGGCCGACATATTTGCCGTGCCATCAAGGGTGATATACACCATTGCACGCGAGTCTTCAGGCGATACAAAGCCCAAAAACGATGCCATGTTATTACCCTTTTCGTAACCGCCACCAACGCCTGCACGCTGAGCCGTACCCGTTTTACCTGCTATGGTATAGCCCTCAATCTGTGCCGCAGCGCCCGTACCTTCGGCTACCACCGTTTGCATCATTGAGCTAATCTGCTCGGCAGCCGCCTCGGATATGGCACGTTTTTGATACTTTGACCAGTCAATTTCTTCACCAGCTTGAGCCTTGAGAAAATGTGGCACGCTCATAATGCCCTTATTTGCAATACCTGTCTCGGCGCGCAGCATCTGAACGGGGGACACCGCAAGTGCTTGACCAAACGACATAGCAGCCACGCTTGCACCATCATAATTCTCACGAGCACGCACAATACCGGTTGACTCACCAGAAAAATCAATACCGGTTGGCTCTCCAATACCATAAGCTTTGAGATACTCTGCAAAGTGATCGGCGCCAATGGTTTGACCAACCAAAATCATGCCGGTGTTAGATGAACGGCGCAAAATCTCACGCAAGGTCATATCCATGCCAAAGTCGCGATTGTCCACGTCGTGGACATCGTCATCGCCTGCTTTTACCACCGCAGGCACGTAGAAATTAGTATCAGGATTGATAACTTCCATGTCACAACCCATACCGGCAACTAAGGTTTTAAAAACTGACCCGGGCTCGTATGCATCAGTTACAATGCGCAGATTCATATCTTCATAGCGCGCGTTTGCAAGGTCTTGCTGGTCATAGGTAGGATAGGAGCAAGCCGCTAAAATCTCCCCTGTTGTTGGATCACAGACCACGGCAGACCCATATTTTGCCTGCGCCTCAGCAACGCCAAGCTCCATTGCCTCTTCAGCACTCGCCTGAATGGTGGTATCAATACTCAGTATTAAATTCGTTCCGTCAACCGCAGGCTCTTTTTTATATGCACCACCAGCTATAAAGCTGCCATCACGCGCACGCTCGCGCACAATTGAGCCGTTTGTCCCTTTGAGAATGTCGTCATAATAGTGCTCAAGCCCAGAGATGCCCTCATTATCGAGGTTTACCACACCCAACACCTGTGAAGCGAGCTTTCCGTAAGGATATACACGCTTCATAGCCTGTTCAAACTCAATGCCCGCAATGCCTTTATCCTCGAGTTTTTGCGCGTCGTCCATATCAACTTGGCGGCGAATGTAGGCAAAGGTTGTTTCTTTGTTACAAATCTCGCGTACCCGAGCTTCATCCTCACCAAGAATCTCAACAAGCGCGGCAACAGCCTTATCCTTGTTTTTTATCAGCTTGGGATTAACGTATACATTGCGACATTCTTCACTGGCAGCAAGCACATTACCGTTTCGGTCATATATTGTGCCGCGCTTTGCATAGAGCGTGATATTAGACAAACGACGAATATCAGCTTGTTGGCGATACTTCTCGGCATTCATAAGCTGGTAGTCAAGCAAACGCACAACAGCAGCAAAGCCCGTAATACCAAAGACAGCAGCAATAGCTGAGCGCCGCGTTAGAAACGTCGTGGTGATTGCGTCGGTCTCTCGGCTTGCTCTCGTGTCACGTGTGCGCGAGTTTTTACCAGTGTCCCCACGCTCAGCCACCCCACGCTCACGGCGCATGGAGCGAGCCTCAAGACCAGCTTGGCGCAAACGAGCGCGGCGTTGAGCATCGCTGCCACGAGTGCGGTCATAATCATCTCGACGAGACATATGCGTTAATTTTGAGAGGAGCCATCAGATGTCACAGCGGGTGTACGTACATCAACGGTAACGTGCGCTGCATTGCCATCAACCATACCAAGCATGCTCTTGGCAAACTCACGAATCCGTGTACTTGAACCATACACCGAGCGCATAACCTCAAGGTCGCTTGAAGTTTTTTCGCTCTCCTCAAGCGAGTTTGCAATAGCTGCGTTTGCATTAAGTGAGGCGGCGGTCGCGCTTGCTAGAGCAACACGCGTAGCTCCCACTGCACAAAATGTAATAGCAAGAATACAAAATACTTTAACTACCTGTACAAAAGCTGGGCTAACGGCTCGGTCGGCTTCTCGTCCCTCACCAGGAAGCACATCAAAGCGCGGGCGCTCGACGAGCTCGGGAGCAGCAATTTGTGGAGCAACGCTCCCATGTACATAGTACGAATCGGGCTGCATATCATAGGAAAAAGCTGCGTTTCCAGAGGAATAACCCATGATATGCACGCTCCTTTCTAAACTTGCATCAGCATTCTGGCTTAGTGCGCATTCAAGCGCTTGGCAACACGAATCTTGGCAGACCGGCTGCGTGGGTTGCGTGCAACTTCATCACTGCTTGCAACCAGAGGTTTCTTAGTAATAACATCGAGTATCGGCTGTTGACCACATACACACACCGGAATATCGGGAGGACATACACAGCCGCGTGACAGTTCTGCAAACACACGCTTAACAATGCGATCCTCAAGCGAGTGATACGAAATCACGCAGATATAGCCACCGGGGTTGAGCCACCGTAGCGCGGCGGTTAGTCCACGCTCAAGCACCTCAAGCTCTTGATTTACCTCAATACGAATCGCCTGAAAGCTACGCTTCGCAGGATGTCCTCCTGTGCGACGCGCCGCTGCAGGAATTCCTGCCTTAATAGCGTCAACCAGAGCTCCAGTTGTCTGAATGGGTGCAATGCTTCTGCGCCGCACAATCTCTCGTGCAATTGCAGATGCAAAGCGTTCCTCGCCATACGTACGAAGGATCCGGGTGAGGTCGGCTGCGTTATAGGTGTTGATGACCTCAGCTGCGTTTAAGGTGTTATTACCCGGGTCCATTCGCATATCAAGGGGAGCGTCCTCGTGATACGAGAAGCCCCTTCCGGGGATATCAAGCTGTGGACTTGAGACGCCTAAATCAAAAAGAAAAGCGTCAACTCCTGGAATCTCTGCCGATACAAGAAGCTCATCGAGCTTGCCAAAGTTGCCTTTAAGCAAACGATGTGGAATGTGAGGAACTTGCTCTTTGAGCCGCTCCCCCGCCGCGTTGAGCGCCATATCATCTTGGTCAATTCCAATCAGAAGGCCATCTGTTCCCAGCTGGGCTGCCATTTTAAGAGAATGACCAGCGCCTCCAAGTGTGCAATCACACACCACGGAGTTCTTCTGAATATGGAGTGCGTCAAGTACTTCAGTGAGCATGACGGGTTCATGCCGATATTCGGTTGTCAACGTGCTCGTGTCCATGTACGTCATCCGAACTTAGGAAAAGAAGATGTTGGCCAAGTCCTCATCTGATGCTTGCGAGCTTGCTTGTTCCCATGTTGCGCGATCCCAGATTTCAAGGTGGTCGAAGTTACCTACGACTGTTACCTCACGCGTAAGATGCTTTTTCTCACGCAACTCAACAGGCAGACCAATACGAGCGGCACCATCAATATCCATGGGAACCGCCAGTGAGGTTAGTCTCCTCATGAGCTCCTGGTCTTCACGCTTACGAGCGTCAAAGCCGCCGCGCTTTTCAAAGAGTCCCAAAACCCACTTCTCAAAACTCTCGTCCGAGAAGACATACAAGGCATCGGCATCAAGGGCAGGCAACACATATACATGCTCTGATAGACCTTTACGAACAGGAGCCGGCAGTGATAAGCGACCTTTTGCATCGAGATTACGCTCGTATGTTCCGGTCAAAATCACGTCTGGCACCCTCCTCTCGGCTTCTCAGATGGGTATATGCGAGAGCCACCCCGCTGTCGACGCCCTTCATTCTATGGGTTAGAGTCACTTTCTGCAACATTCTTTCCCACTTTCTCCCCTACAAGAGTCATTTCTTCCCAACTCGTATTGAGACCTAGTGACATACATGTATAAGATGAATCTATATCTTGTGTTGAAATAATTTTGTAAACCTAAATATTGTGTATTTTGAGCTCGTCAGGATATGAGATTACTCAGGTTTCAATTATGTTACGTCTGCTCCACTTGTGGGCAATACGTGAAGTCATATATTGGTAGAAATAATTCATGCACAACTTGTATTTGTATATGTGCTTGTCCACATCAACACACATATTCATTCAGACTCTAATAGCAACCAAACCTCGCTATTTGTAGCAAGCGCTATACTAAGCGTACTAACTAGGGGGTGATTATGGGAGGACGAGCTCCTGGAGCAGCGCCCGTGCAAGCAATTCAGGGAGCGCCACTTTGTGGTAC
Organism: Collinsella sp. zg1085; assembly: GCF_018889955.1. Classification (GTDB taxonomy): domain Bacteria; phylum Actinomycetota; class Coriobacteriia; order Coriobacteriales; family Coriobacteriaceae; genus Collinsella. Next base: position 618,689 of record NZ_CP076545.1, on the reverse strand, counting down.
GAGCGAACTTGAGCGCTGTCGCGACGAGTTTTTGAGCTATCTAGCGCTTGAGCGCAACATGAGCCGACTCACCGTAGCAGCCTATGAGCGCGATATTTCAAGCTATATCAGCTTTTTGTTGGCACGCGGCTGTGAGCATCCCGAGCAAATCGATCACCACGACACCGAAGCCTTTGCACGCGCTAAATATGATGCTGGCTACGCTCGCTCCTCGGTGTCACGAGCGCTTTCGGCCGCAAAGTCATGGCATAGATTTATGGTGCGGGAAGGACTTTGCACTCAACATCCAACAGCTGGCATGAAACTCCCTAAATCGGCACATCGCCTGCCTGATGTTATCTCGGTTGAAGCTGTCTATAAGCTGCTTGACCAGTCTTTTCCCGCTAATGAAACAGGTTTGCGTGATTGTGCCATGCTTGAGATGCTCTATGGCTGTGGACTGCGAGCAAGCGAGCTTTGTGGACTCACGCTCAGCGATTTGTATCTTGATGAAAACTTTATACGAGTGTTTGGCAAGGGTTCAAAAGAGAGGCTTGTGCCTCTTGTGGGAAGCGCGCTTTTCGCACTCAAGCACTACCTCGATAAAGGGCGCGATATACTCGCCGCACATGCACGTAAAAGCGCCCCTGCTTCACAGGTTTTTTTGAATGCACGCGGACAGAAAATCTCACGACAAAGCGTGCACAGCATATGCGAGCGATATGGACTCGCAGCAGGTATCACTGGTCTCCATCCGCATACCCTTCGACACTCCTTTGCAACTCACATGCTTGCCGGCGGCGCCGATTTGCGTGTGTTACAAGAGCTGTTAGGACATGCTGATATTGCGACAACACAAATTTACACACACCTCGACCGCACTCAAATTAGTGAGGTATATCGCGCAGCTCATCCACGAGCGCAAAGCTAGCTACATATGTGAGGCTTCATGAGCAAATCAAGTGCTCTCACCAACTAAGCTCCGTGGTAGTAGCTATGCTGCTCATATTTTGGTTCACAGCATACGTTGATTCCCAGTTTGCGATAAATCTGCTCATCAGTTGCCGAAATAATGACACTAAAGAATGCGTCACAACCCTTGAGCGCCGAAAGACCGCTAATAACTCTTGCAGCTGTTTCACTTGTTGCACTCGTAATGGATAGCGCAATCAGTGTCTCATCAGAGTGCAGGCGATGATTACGACTGCTGAGCTGCTCGGTTTTTAGCCGGCAAATAGGGTTAATAGCTGTGTCATCAATAACGTTTTTCTCAGCATCAACACCAGTTAGCGCTTTTAAGGCGTTCATTAAAAGTGAACTTGCAGCCCCTAAGCGCTCTGAGGTCTTTCCGGTGATAACCGTACCATCAGGCAACATAAGCGCACCAGCAGGACCTGCAGTCTCTTCTTCGCGTGCCAAGGCGGCTGCGCGTGTGGGAAGATAGTTTTTATCAACCCCAGCTTTTTGCATAATTGCTTGTAAGCGGCTGACCTGCTCTTCACCCGAACCCGTTCGTTTAACCGCCACGCTATGCGTAAAATAGCGGCGCACAATCTCACGTGATGCAGCCTGGCGACAGATCTCATCATCTGAAATGGCAAAGCCCACCATATTGACACCCATGTCGGTTGGGCTTAAATATGGACTCTCCCCCATGATTTTTTCCATGAGCGCCTTAACCACCGGAAATGCCTCAACATCACGATTGTAGTTAACCGTTGTTTTACCGTAAGCGTCTAAGTGAAAAGAGTCGATAATGTTTGCGTCGTCCAAATCAACCGTCGCCGCCTCATACGAGATATTGACCGGATGCGAAAGCGGCAAATTCCAAACTGGGAAGGTTTCAAATTTTGCGTAACCTGCGTCTACGCCACGCTGATGCTCGTGATACACCTGCGAAAGACAGGTTGCGAGCTTGCCCGAACCAGGACCTGGAGCCGTTACCACAACAAGCGGGCGCGTAGTCTCAACAAACTCGTTTTTACCATAACCATCCTCAGACACAATTAAGTCGATGTCATGCGGATAGCCAACAATGGGATAGTGCAGCTTGCACGGAATGCCTAGCATTTCAAGGCGACGACGGAAGGCATCGGCGTCAGGTTGCCCAGAGTATTGGGTGATAACCACACCGGCAATAACAAAGCCATTATCTAAAAACATATCAGCCAAGCGCAAAACATCTTCATCGTAGGTAATGCCAAGGTCACCGCGCGCCTTGCTTTTCTCAATATGATTAGCGTTGATACTAAAAATAATCTCTACATCATCAACAAGGGTTTTTAGCATACGAAACTTAGTATCGGGCTCAAAGCCGGGAAGCACGCGGCTTGCATGATAGTCATCGAGAAGCTTGCCACCAAACTCAAGATAGAGCTTGCCACCAAATTGCGCAATGCGCTCTTTAATACGGGACGCTTGCAAGCTTACATACTTCTCGTTATCAAATCCAGCGTGCATCAATTAAGCTCCTCTCGCCACCCATGCGGCTTATGCGTATCCGTAACCGTTCGATTATATAGAAGGAGCAAACGTATAGGGCTTTATCTTAAAGGCAACACATTGCAAAGCGCGAGACAAAGCGTGAAACGCTTAGCTCACAGGAATTGAATAGAGCCACTGGTCTTGATGAGTGCCACCAACAGCATACAAGCGTCCATCATGAATAAGAAGTGGCTGATCCCATACATCTTTTCGTTTATGAGGATCATCAGCAAGGTGCTCTGCTACCAAGTGTGCCTTATCGTTATTGCGTATCACATACAAACCATCGCGACCCACAAAATACAAACGTTCGCCCACTGCCACCGGTGTTGTTTCTAACTCATGTATCTCAACATAATTCCTAAGCTCAAGACTCTCGGGATCAAGAAGTGCCACACGACCACGCTTATGACTGCGCTCCGCATCCTTGTATCCATCTAACGACGCCGTGGGAACCGCTGCAAGCAGTGTCTCACCTATACATACCGGACGGGCACCGCTTGGCAAAACTCCGTCAAGCACACCGTCAAGTTCTTGCGCTTGCAGATGAAAACCAGATGAATCAACAGTGAGCTTATATACGGTACCTCGACGACTTTGGAAATACCACTGTTTTTGTTCTACATGCTCCGTAAATCCCATATAAACAAGGTCATCGATTATAAGTGTTTCTTGTTGCTCACCTGTTTGAGCATCAAACACCAAAATGCCAGGAGCCTGAGGTTTGGGCAACAAAATATATCCAGCCGCATATATGGGATAGCCGCTATTGCCTGCATCTGAAATATAGCCTTCGATCTGCTGTTGCCACAAAACCGTACCAGTTTGTGCAGAAAGAGCAACAAGATGAGAGATGGGACTAGTTTGATAGCTCGAACATGCTAGATACACCACTCTATCATGAACCAACAAATCAGTAAAATACCAATCAACGTCACGAGAATCATGGACAACGCGGGTTTGTGAGCTACTGGGATTGAGAACTTTCCAGAGCACCTGACAATCATGTGCAAGGTCAAGCGCATATATATAACCGCGTGAGCATGTAAGATATGCCACATCGGCCGCACAGTTCAACACACCTGCTACACCCACCTGCTCGTAATCATCAAACTGAACCACGTGTAAAACATTTCCGGTGGCGTGATCAATTGTTACTAAGCTTGCAGCAGCTGCAATAAGTACCTTATCCTGATATATAACTGGATTTGTGGTAGTAGCAAATTGTTTTGTTTCTACCGCATAGGGATATTTCACCTTTCCAGGGCCTGCAGAGTTATGGATAACACAGGTTTTCCAACTGGAGTTTGCCGATTGCCGCTCTTCGCTCTCGCGTACAAAAGCACTTCCACTCTCAGTGCGTTCGTGCGCACAAGCACTCAGACCCAAAAGCGAACTCGCTGCAAATAGAGTCGCAGCACACATCGAGCGCCTACTAAAAAGTATTTGCTCAGATTGGGTATATATGCGGCTCATGGTTACCTCGCTTACATCACTTCATCTGCAAAAGCATATTCAACGGGAAGTTTATCGACCACCGTTTTAAAATCTTCTCCTAAAACATCAACATAAATTGTTCCTTGATTCTTCAAAATGAAAGATGCAGCTTCATCTTGAGACATATCTTCCGTAGCATCTAATGTTTAACGTAGAAAGCCGCTTCATGACTCCTCCAATTCAATCAATACACTATGCCTAAAAGACAGCTTAAAATGTATCAAAAACTCCTGAGTAATCTTCAATTTGTATTAGCGTATCGGTAAATGGTATCTTTTTCGCGATAAACGGTTTAATACAGGCTTTTAATTCACTTTTTTAATTTAAATGATTACTAGATACGAGTGTAGAACAAAAATGCCCTCCCCCGTGCACGGAACGAGAGAGGGCAAAGAGGCTGTCCGCACCGGATGCGCGCCGGCGGGACGCAGGATGAAATCCTACTTATGCAGCAGCAATCACCATCATGGCAATCGTCAAAATGACGACAGAGGCAATTGCGATGCAGGCAATAATCTTGAGTGCAAACTTAAGCCAGGTAGTCCACTCAATACGAGCAAGCGCAAGGCCGCCCATAATTGCACCAGAGGTTGGAGTGAAGAGGTTCACCGCACCAGAGGCTGCCGAGAAAATCATAACCATAACCTCGGGCGAGAAACCAAGCTTGGTGGCCAAAGGACCCATGATAGGCATGGATACCGTAGCCATACCAGAAGTTGATGGAATGAGGAAGCTCAGCAAGAAGTACACCACATAGCTCATAGGAGCAAAGACAATGCCAGAAAGACCTGAGAGTGCATCTGCGGCACTTTCCAAAACAAACTGGTCAAGACCGGTGGAAGCCATGAGTACAGAAACACCGCGTGCCAAAGCGATAATTAGCACAACACTCATCATGTCAGCTGCACCAGCAATGAAGGTGTTAACAATCTGCTTCTCAGACAGACCACCCACAATACCAATCACAATGGCCATAATAAAGAACCACGTGGAGGCCTCATCAAAGTACCAGGTACCCAGCGGATTACCAGTAATGTAGGAGCTCCAGCCCAGTGAGGTGGTCTCATCAGCTGTAGCGGTGGCTACAGTCTCATCAGCCAGCTTCTCATCAGCAAATGAAAGCGTGGAATCTGTCTTTTTCTCATAAACTTTTTGCAGGTCTGCACCGGTTACCTCTGTTGTTACCTCTTGTGATGCGTGGCCAGCATTGAAGAAGTCAGCAGCACCTTTGCTCAAATCGCCCAGCGGAATAAAGCCAACAATCATCACTACGAAAGTAAGAACAAAGACCCAAAGAACGCCCTTCTGACGACCAGTCAAAGAAACGTCCTTAGTTGCCTCAGCAGCAGCTTGACCGTGAGCCTCCTCGGCATCCTTTTGCTCTTGAAGCGACAGAATGGTTGAACCCTTATCAGCCTTAACCTTCTTGGCGTAGCTCATAACAAAGAAAATTGCGATGAGCAAAGATACAACGGTCAAAATTGCACCCAGAACAATAATGATGCCCTGATTGACAACAATGCCCTTAGAACTTAGTGCATCAACGGCAGCGCCCACAGCAAAGGGGTTAACCGTAGAACCCAAGCAGCCAACGCCTGCACCCAGCAAAACGGTAGCAGCACCAACCATGGGGTCAAAGCCAGCAGCCATCATAGTGGCAGCAAGCAGTGCATAAAATGGTACTGTCTCCTCGCACATACCATAGGTTGAACCACCCAAAGCAAACAAAGACATCAAAATAGGAATCATGATGATTTCGTTGCCCTTGAGCTTTTTCACGAGTACGGCAATGCCGTTATCTAGGGCACCAGTCTCGGTCATCATGCCGAGGAAGCCGCCCAAGATGAGCACGAAGAGGCACACCGGCAATGCATCTGAAAAGCCCTTAACCGGTGCCGTGAAGAAGTCAGGGAAGCTTGCAGCTGTGACTTCACCAGGCGCCATACCCGAAACGATTACAGTAATGATGGCAACAAGTGCCAACAGGATGAGAAGAATAGTGAACGACGACAGCATTCCACGCTTTTTCTTAGTGGTTTCTGACATGGTTCTCATCCTCCCTTCTTTGTCTTAGTCCCCACCTACAGCCCTAAATCCGTGCATACCTATAGGAATGACAGATGAGGAAAGGTACCAAATAAAAGCGTACCAAAAAGAGCGCCGGGCAGGGCGCTCTCTTCATTTTGAAACTTATTTTAGCGTTGCGTACATAACAGCCTTGATGGTGTGCATGCGGTTCTCTGCCTCATCAAAGACCTTGGACTGCTTGGACTCGAAGACAACGTCCTCAACTTCCATCTCAGTAACGCCAAACTTCTCAGCAATGTCTTTGCCGGTAGTGGTGTTGGTGTCATGGAATGCAGGCAGGCAGTGCAGGAAGATAGCCTCAGAATCAGCGAGAGCCATAAGCTCCTTGGTAACGCGATAGGGCTCGAGAAGCTTGATGCGCTCGGTCCATACCTCGTCAGGCTCACCCATGGATACCCAAACGTCGGTGTAGATGACGTGTGCACCGCGGCATGCGGCTTCGGTGTCCTCGGTAAGGGTAATGGTGCAGCCATTCTCCTCAGCAATCGGCTTGCAAGCCTCGATAACATCGTCAGCCGGCATGCACTCCTTTGGACCGCAGGCCACAAAGTTCATACCAAGCTTGGCGCATACAACCATAAGGGAACGAGCAACGTTATTCTTTGCATCGCCCATAAATACCAAGGTCTTACCCTTGATGTTGTAGTTGAAGTTCTCCTGAACAGTCAAAATGTCAGCAAGCATCTGAGTGGGATGCCACAGGTCGGTCAAGCCGTTCCAAACAGGAACACCTGCCTTATCAGCAAGTTCATCTACGTCTTCCTGATCGAAGCCGCGGAACTCAATACCATCATACATGCGACCCAAAACGCGAGCAGTGTCCTCAATGGACTCCTTCTTGCCCATCTGTGATGAACCGGGGTCAAGATAGGTTACACCCATGCCGAGGTCCATGCCGCCAACCTCAAACGCGCAGCGTGTGCGGGTTGAAGTCTTTTGGAACAGCAGAACAATATTTTTGCCCTCAAGATAGCGATGAGGGGTGCCCGTGCGCTTCAAATTCTTAAAGTCACGCGAGAGATTCAGCAAATACTCAATCTCCTCGGTGGAGAAGTCGAGCAGTCTCAAAAAACTACGGCCTGAGAGATTTACACCCATGTTTGTTCCTTTCACATAAGGTTTCCGTGCATACGAGCTTTACAGCTCAAAGGGGCACACACGCCCCTCAAGGGTAAGACGGCACACCACACAGAGTGCGCCGTCTATACCAGTTTAACTTAGAGGTCCTCACGCCAGAACGGCATGCTCATGCAGCGCGGGCCACCACGACCGCGTGAGAGTTCGGCGGACGGACAAACGAGCAGTTCAAGACCTTCTTTGTACAGAACGTCATTGGTAACGGTGTTGCGTGCATAGACGCAAATCTTACCAGGCGCAACAGCCAAGGTGTTGGAGCCGTCGTTCCACTGCTCGCGTGCAGCTGCGATAGGATCGCCACCACCGCATGGAATAAGCTTAATCTGATCAACGCCCGTAGCGTCTTCAAGGATGTGCTCAAGAGTATCGTTGAGTTCTTTAATCTGAATGTCACCAGCGGTCTTGCCCGGCGTGAGTTCAAAGACTTGCAGGGTACCCATGATTGCTGGATGAATGGTGAACTTATCAACATCAATCTGAGTAAAGACGGTGTCGAGGTGCATCATTGCGCGGTTGTTTGGAATGTTAAACGCAAGGATGCGCTCAATCTTGGAGTCAGAGTTCCAGAAGATGTTTTGAGCCATGACATCAATTGCAGCAGCTTGCGTGCGCTGAGAAATACCAACGGCGAGCGTCTTCTCATTGATATTGAGCACGTCTCCACCCTCGGTGTGGAAGGCAGCGTCACGACGGAAGTAAAGGGATACATCCTTGTAATCAGGGTGATACTTGAAGATGTACTTGCCGTAGAGCGTCTCACGGTTACGGGTTACCGAATACATACGGTTCAAGCAAACGCCATTGCCAACTACAGCAAACGGGTCACGCGTGAAGTAGAGGTTAGGCATTGGATCGATAATGAGGTCAGACTCGCTCTCAGAGTTAACAATGGAGTCAAGGGTCTGAGAAGAAACAAGCGGCATATCAATCTCAGCCTTGGTAAGGCCAGCCATGGTCTTCATGACAAACTCGTAGTTGTCCGTAATGGACTCAAGCTTCTCACGAACAACCTGAGGCATAAGCTGGCCCTTGATACCAGCCTCTGCGATGTACTGGTCAAGGAACTCTGCGCGAGCACCCGGAACCGTATCAAAGACCTCAGCAACGAGCTTCTCAAGGTAAACTACCTCAACGCCCTCACCACGCAAAATGTTGGCAAATGCGTCGTGCTCTTCCTGAGCTACCTCAAGGAAGGGTACGTCGTCAAACAGCAAGCGCTCAAGCTCAAAGGGGGGAAGATTGAGCAGCTCCTCGCCTGGACGGTGTAGACAGACCTTCTTGAGTGCCCCAATTTCTGATGGGACGTGCAAACCTTTGGTCATAGCCTCCTACCTTTCTTTCTCAAATCGGGAATTCTGACCCCGAATGAAAACCTTGACTCTTCTCAAGAGTCATTTAGGACATCTATAGTTATATACAATTTTCAAGAAAAAATGTACGAGACGGGTAAACGGTATGAAAACAGAGGGGAACGGTAGTTTTGTAATAAGTTTGAAGAAGCTTACTTCAATGTAATAAAGCGTTTACATGTACTTTTTTATATTTTTGGCTCTTTCTTAATTTTGAAATTCATAGAATCTCTATACATAAATGAATGGATTTAATAACTTTTTGTATAAAACCACAAATTTCTCTCTGGCATATTGGGTGTGATTTTATGCACAATATTATAATTTTTATGCATATATAGCCCAATATAATTCTTGGATAGGTGTGGATAATCTTGTATTTCCCCTGCTGTGGTAAAGATAAATTCGTAAGGTTTTCCCATCTTATGCAGAACTTTTGCACTTGGCTGTTTAATCTATCAGTAACACGTATAGGACGTTTGTTTTATCCTTATCTGTATACTGATGATAGTTCTATTCAAATTCACATATAGTGTTGAAGAGCATGCGCAACATGAGAAACTACATACCGCTACACTAGCTATAACGATTACAACCCCGAAGGAGCGATATGCAGCTTTCCATTGAATCTATGGTATATGGACCTGAAGGCTTAGCACATATGCCCGACGGAAAAGCTGTCTTTGTAATGAGGGGCTTAATTGGCGACACCGTAGACGTACATCTACTTGAGGATGGGCCGCGGTTTGCCCGTGCCGAAGTGCGTGAGATTCTCGAACCATCACCTTATCGTGTTTCGGCGTGTGCTCCTGAAATCCTACTGTGTGGAGGCGCACCGTGGGGCTGTTTGAGCCGCTCGGCGCAGCATGCGGCAAAGCGTAATAACCTAATAAGCACTTTGACCCGTATTGGAGCCTTTTCGCCTGATTGGGTTAATGCGCGCCTGCAGCCCATTAAATTCGCAAAAGATGCATGGGGCTACCGCAATAAAATCGAACTCTCCCCTACCACAATAGGCGGGAAGCTCAAATTGGGCATGCATGCAATCAACTCACCAGAGATTATTCCTATAAACAGCTGGCCCTTGTTTGAAGCCTCGGCAGCAAAATCTGTCAAGGCAGTTGTAGGAGCGCTTCAATATTTGGGTAACTCCCGAGACTTGCAGCTTGAGCGGGTAGGCATTCGTGCATCACGGCGCACCAAAGCCTTAGAGATTGCCTTATGGACACCTACCGGAGCGTTTCCGAGAGCGCAAGTTGCACGCGTGTTGTCTGACGCAGTACGAACAACAAGTATTGTTCGCGTTATGAGTAAAGGAGAAAACAAAGCGCGGCGAGTACAAGGTGTAGAAGCGCTGAGCGGAGAGGGTTCTTGGACAGAGCGTATTGGCTCTGAAACGATGCGTCTATCAGCACCATCGTTTTTTCAGGTCAACACAGCTGCCGCTGAGATTCTTATAGACACCGTCATGGACGGACTTAAGGTTCAGCCTCATGAAACCGCTCTTGACCTGTATTGCGGAGCGGGAACATTCACACTCCCCCTTGCACGACGCGCAGAATTTGTAGCAGCTGTTGAAGCCTACGGTCCAGCCGTGCGCGATTTGAGGCGCAATCTTGAGATAGCAAAACTTGATAACGTAGATGTTATTGGCGGCGATGCCGTACGCGAGTTTCCTGATGAAGAAGCGGATGTTTTGGTAGTTGATCCGCCCCGCGCCGGTCTAAAGCCTGAGGCTATTAAACTCATTGCCCGCAGCGGCGCCCGTGCTTTTACCTATGTTTCTTGTGACCCAGCAACACTAGCTCGCGACCTGCGCCGCATTGAGGACGAGGGCACCTATACCGTTGAGTCCATCACACCTGTTGATTTATTTCCGCAGACCTATCACATCGAAACGGCGGTCTTTCTTTCACGCAAGGAGTAGTATCCAGCTTATTCTGCGCTACGCACAGCATCTATCGTACAAAATGCTTGAAAGCGCATCGCAACGCAGGTCTCCACTCTTAACCAAATACATGACAAGACACACCTTACGCTACCTAATTTTAAGAAGTATAAAAAGGAATCCATCTTGCATAAAACAGTTCTGCATATTGATGGAGTCATCGGTCGTATACAGGTAGGTACCAGTACGTTTCTTCAAAATTAACTGATGTAACCTGAACTTTACTCAGAATTATTTGTTCATACAATAAGCCTGTATCTATAAATCCGCTCACACGGAGGTGTATGCGATGGCAAAAGACTTTAAGAAAATAGCCGATACCATTGTTGAGGCTGTCGGTGGAGAAGAGAACGTCTCTTATCTAAACCACTGTACGACAAGACTTCGGTTTGTTTTAAAAGATGACAGCATTCCAAATGATGATGATGTCGCTAACATTGATGGTGTTTTGCAAGTGCTTCGCAGCGGTGGTCAATACCAAGTGGTTATTGGAAATGATGTTGAGCATGTTTTTAATGAAATTCATATAAAAAATGACCCAGGAGCACAATCGAGCACCCAGGCAGAATCCACCACAAAAGAGCCTATTATCAGTCGCATATTTGGGTTTGTTGCAGCATCAATGTCTCCCTTAATGCCAGCAATGCTGGGCGGAGGAATGATTAAGGTTATTATGACCTTGCTCACAACCTTTGGACTTATTAACCCCTCCGATAGTACGGCGGTTATTCTTGCGGCAGCAGGCGATGTATTCTTCTACTTCTTGCCGGTATTCTTAGCCATTTCTGCTTCTCAATACTTGGGCAACAATCCGTATATCACCATGATTGTTGCTGGCTTGCTCATCCACCCCAACTTAGTTGGACTGTTTGCAGAGGGAAATACCACGTTTTTTGGCCTGCCGGTAACTGCGGTCACATACAGCTCTTCTGTTCTGCCCATACTCTTAATGGTGCCCATTATGTATTATCTTGAGCGCTTTGCAGATAAGGTAAGTCCAACAGTACTCAAATCCTTTATGAAGCCCATGATTGTTATTTTTATAGCCATCCCCATTGCACTTGTTGCGGTAGGTCCTATCGGTTCTATTTTGGGAAATTATTTATCAATGGGAGTTAACTACCTCTACAGTCAGGCTGGTTGGTTAACCATTACCCTGCTTTCTATATTTATGCCCTTCATTGTTATGACAGGCATGCATTGGGCGTTGGTTCCTATTGCAACCATTTCTTTAGCAGAACTCGGCTACGATTCAATCCTGATTATTACGATGTTTGCCTATAACGTAGCAATCGGCGCTGCAACCTTAGCGGTTGCATTCAAAAACAAAGACAAAAATGTTAAATCGGAGGCAGTGGCCTCAGGCATTTCTGCTGTTGTTGCAGGTGTAACCGAGCCAGCCCTCTACGGTGTAGCTATGAAATCTCGCCAGGTACTCTACGCTGGTATGATTGGCGCAGGCGCGTCAGGTCTTTATGCAGGAATAGTTCATCTTGCTGCCTACAGCATGGGCACGTCTCCATCTGCTTTGTCTCTCTTGCAAATGATTGGTGGAGAGGGTAACGCCAATTTCATTAACGGCGTTGTAGCACTCGTTATTGCAATTGTTGTTGGATTTGTTGCAAGCTTCATACTGTATAAACCCGAAGAAAAATAGGAAGGTTCTAACTGATGTCAGCTTTTAAAGACAACTTTTTATGGGGCGGCGCTACCGCTGCTAATCAATTTGAAGGCGCATGGGATGTAGACGGGAAAGGTCCATCGGTGCCCGATATGTGCACCAACGGTACCGTTGATTCTCCTAAGCGCATTACCACGAGCATTAAAGAAAACACGCTGTATCCAAGCCATGAGGCTATTGATTTTTACCATCGATATGAAGAGGATATTGCCCTATTTGCCGAGATGGGTTTTAAGACCTTTCGCATGTCTATCAACTGGACTCGAATTTTTCCAACAGGTGAAGAAGATACACCAAATGAGAAGGGTCTCGAGTTCTACGACCGCGTTTTTGATTGCCTGCAAAAGCATAATATCGAGCCACTTGTAACTATTTCGCACTACGAGCTCCCCTATGCGCTGGTAGAAAAATATAACGGCTGGGCATCGCGTAAGTTGGTTGCTCTGTTTGAAACGTACTGCCACGTTATCTTTGAACGCTACAAAGACAAGGTAACGTATTGGCTCACCTTTAACGAAATCAACTCAAGCGTTATGCCTATGGGTGCTGTTCTTAATGCTGGCACGGTACAGGGCTTTGAGGGACGCGTTACAGAAGTTCCTGATAATAAGCAGGAGCGTTTCCAGGCGCTTCATCATATGTTCTTAGCATCAGCTAAGGTAGTCAAATATGCTCACGATCACTACCCGAACTTTGTCATGGGCAATATGTCACTTTTTGCCACATCCTATCCGCTGACGCCAGCGCCTGAGGATATTGTTGCAAACCAGCAAAATATGAATATGCATAACTGGTTCTGCTCCGACGTTCAGGTTCGGGGAGCATATCCGTTTTATGCAAAACGTTACTTTGAGGAGCATGGTATTAAGCTCGATATTCATGAGGGAGATTTGGATATTCTCAAGGCTGGTACCGTTGATTTGTATACGTTTAGCTATTACATGAGCAACTGCATCACTGTTAAAGAAGGCGTAGAAACTGCAGGTGGAAACCTTCTAGGCGGCTATGCTAATCCCTATCTAAAAGCTTCTGACTGGGGATGGCAAATTGACCCCGTTGGACTTCGCTACAGTCTGAACGAGATTTATGCACGTTACGGATTGCCAATCATGGTTGTAGAAAATGGCCTTGGAGCATATGACACTGTTGAAGCTGATGGCAGCATCCATGATGACTATCGCATTGATTATCTCCGCAGCCATATTGAGCAAATGGAAGAGGCGGTTAAAGACGGTGTTGATTTGATTGGCTATACACCATGGGGCTGCATCGATTTGGTCAGTGCATCAACAGGTGAGATGGCTAAGCGTTACGGTTTTATCTACGTGAATAAATTCGACGACGGAACCGGTGATTTATCGCGTCAGAGAAAAGACTCATTCTATTGGTATCAAAAGGTCATTGAGACTAATGGTGAGGTAAGGTAGTTATACCAGTACCTGCTATTCGCTTGTGTCTGAGCAATAGTTGGCGCGTGTTTTCTATCATCACGTTAGAAGCTTTACGATAGGGCTTTTGCGGCTTTGTCTGTTAAACCCAGCATACACAATAGTGCTATGCTGGGTTTCTTATGCGTAATACGCTAGGCAAATGGTTGCGTAAATCTGCTCGCGCATGCAGCTAAGCTATATCATTCACGGTGGCTTGACACGAGAATATGCACCAAGCCACCGCCTATACTAGTCGCGGGTTAACTTGCGGCGAATACGACGTGGACGAGCGGCATCTTCACCGAGACGCGCAATACGGTTTTCCTGATACGCCTCAAAGTTGCCTTCAAACCAATACCAGATACCCGGATTCTCCTCGGTTCCTTCCCAAGCCAGAATATGAGTGGCAACACGGTCTAAAAACATGCGATCGTGGCTAATAACAAGCGAGCAGCCTGGGAACTCAAGCAAGGCGCCCTCAAGTGAAGACAGGGTCTCAACATCCAAATCGTTGGTGGGCTCGTCTAACAACAGCAAGTTGCCGCCCTGTTTTAAGGTAAGCGCCAGATTAAGACGATTACGCTCACCACCCGAGAGTACGCCTGCGCGTTTCTGCTGGTCAGAACCCTTAAAGCCAAAACTCGCTACATAGGCACGGCTGGAAACCTCACTCTCTCCTACCTGCATGACGTCCAAACCGTCCGAAACCACTTCCCAAAGCGTTTTATCAGCGTCAATACCTGAGCGGTTTTGATCAACGTAAGAAAGCGTTACGGTTTCACCAAGCTCAAGCTCACCTGAACTGAGCGGCTCAAGCCCAACAATGGTCTTAAATAGCGTGGTCTTTCCCACACCATTAGGTCCAATGATGCCTACAATGCCAGCACGCGGCAACGTGAACGATAAATCATCAATGAGCACCCGCCCATCAAATTCTTTATGCACATGTCGTGCCTCAAGCACCTTTGCACCTAGACGAGGACCCACCGGAATGCGAATAGCACTCGTCTCTACGCGCTGACTTGCACGAGCTTCAGCTTCCATCTGTTCATAGCGCGCTAAACGTGCCTTATTCTTCGCTTGGCGAGCCTTGGGGCTCGAACGCACCCAATCCAACTCGTCTGCCAAACGTTTTGCCAGACGCTCATCGCGTTGTCCTTGCGCCGCTAAACGAGCTGCCTTGGTATCAAGATAGGTTGAATAGTTACCCTTATACGGATAGAGATGCCCACGGTCAACCTCGCAAATCCACTCAGCAACATGGTCTAAGAAATACCGATCATGCGTCACCGCAAGTACTGCACCAGGATAGTTTTTGAGGAAGTGTTCAAGCCAAAGTACGCTTTCTGCGTCTAAATGGTTGGTTGGCTCGTCAAGCAGCAATAAATCAGGGGCTTCAAGCAACAGCCGACAAAGCGCCACACGACGGCGCTCGCCGCCTGAAAGCACTGATACCAACATATCAGAGTCGGGGAGCTGCAAAGCATCCATAGCAACTGAAAGCTTAGAATCAATATCCCAGCCGTCAGCTGCATCAATCTCGTCTTGTAATATGCCCATTTCATTCATCAGCGCATCAAAATCGGCATCAGGCTCAGCCATAAGGTTGCCAATTTCATTAAAACGCTCAACCTTTGCCATGAGCTCACCAAAGGCCATGCGTACATTTTCTAGCACGGTTGCATCTTCTTTTAGCGGTGGCTCTTGTTGAAGAATACCAACGGTATAGCCAGGTGTCAGGCGTGCATCCCCATTTGAAACCTCTTCAATGCCCGCCATGATTTTGAGCAGGGTTGATTTTCCCATGCCGTTAGGGCCAACAACACCAATTTTGGCACCGGGGTAAAAGCTCAAGGTCACATCATCGAGAATAACCTTATCGCCATGAGCCTTACGCGCCTGATACATTTGGTAGATAAACTCTGCCATGTATACTCCTCAATACAGATATCCAAAAAACGTATGCCATCATCGTCGCAGATTACACTACACTGCGTCTATACGCCTCTACAATCTGCACCTGAAATGCAAGCTTCGCCAATCTATATAAGCTCTCGCGCAACTGCCGTGCAAACAAAAGGCACACCCGCAGGACTAAGCTTCTCGCTCAAAACACATCTAATCATCCATGTCAAAATTGATAAAGTGCTCTGTTTTTGCTGCTGCTACCTTCTTAAATTTGCGCAGAAGCGGATGTTGTAAGGTGCCGCCTCGCGCCTCACTCACCCGATAACTCAACACCTGAACAAAGGGCAAATATACGAGCGAGGCACAGCGAGCATCAAAGCTCAAAGGCGCCACCAACACCTGTGTATGCCCAGCAAGCTCTCTATGAGGGGTCAAAAGGTAGGCGTACTTGGTAACCTCAGAACTTGCTTGCCAAATCTGTGTAACCCGCTTGGAACTTGTATCGCCTGGGTCAAAAAATAAGCAGTGGTAGCTTGGTATAAGCTGCAAATTGGGTCCATGAATAAACTCTTCAAGCTCAAAGCTTGGGCTAGGAACATGTACGGTCTCACCAATTTTAAGCGCTCCTTCAAGTGCAACACCCCACGTGGGGCCTGCCCCCATCACATAAGCTACCTGCATATTTGTTAACTCTAAAAGGTGCGCATCAACAAAATCATAGCTCGACAAACGAAGCACATCTGCTACCTCAAGCGCTTGATAAATATCTGCTAAGCGCTCATCTTGATGAGCCAACACAGCTGCAAAACTCATAAGATAGACGCTTAACAAACACACGCCCTTAGTTACATAGCCCACCAGCTCTTCGCCAGCACCGTAGTCGATAACGGTCTTTGCATGACGCATAACATCTGCCTGCGGGTTTGCCGTGATGCACAGCGTTGGTAACCCGGCTTGTGCAAGTGCATCAAGCGCCTCAAGGGCATTTGTTGAAAGCCCGCTTTGTGACAGCACGAGTATCAACTCATCATCACGAGCTGTATTGCGCCAAGAAAGCTCATAGTGTACAAAGCTAAACGGTGGTATTACCCTCAGCTCATAGTTAGGCAGACAGGCTTGCATGAAGGGCAGCGCAATCTGGGCAGCGTTATACGACGACCCTGAGGCCACGATGCAAATAC
Organism: Collinsella sp. zg1085; assembly: GCF_018889955.1. GTDB lineage: Bacteria > Actinomycetota > Coriobacteriia > Coriobacteriales > Coriobacteriaceae > Collinsella. Next base: position 602,007 of record NZ_CP076545.1, on the reverse strand, counting down.
GCCGTAGTTGCTTGGTGCAACATGCAAGCAGCGGCTCCAATAGCTCTGGCATACGGTGCAAATTGTTATACGCAAGCTCTATTGATGCATCAATATAGTCACCCATGGTGAAGCGTTCGGTGTCCAAGACCTAAATTCCCTTCTAACAAAAACCCTGCCCGCATAGCTGCTGACAGGGTCAAGTTATCTAGCCCATACGTGCAATATCAACAGCTACCCTAGTAGGGCAAACAGCGATAATACCGGCGAATGTCCATAGGATGGCGTGTAGCAATCTCTAAATGCGCGTCGATGCGGTCATTGATTGCATGCATAACCAAATGAGAAATATCACCGCGAAACTCATCCGAAATACCCGCAAGCTCATAATCACGGGTGTCAATAACGGTAAGGTTTGCACAGATGCGCGGTACAAAGGCAGCTACGCGCTCAGCAAGCGCACGCTGACTATCCTCCCCTATATAGAGCGTCACAGGTGTATCACGGGTAATAATCTCTAAGGTACCGTGGAAAAACTCGGCTGCAGTGATACTTTTGGTCTTAATCCAAAACTGCTCTTCCCAGTAGCACATAGCATAGGAATATGTTGCACCCCACTGATTACCCGCACCAATAAAATAATGCAGGTCATCATCTGCGTGTGCAGTAGCAAACTTGGCAGCAAATGCATCAGCAGCATATTCAACCTTGATAAGTGCATCAGCCAAATGCTCATCAAGCTCAGCATATAGGGCAGCGTAGTGGTCAATTTCGCCCGCGTGAGCCATAAAGCGATCAGCCACCATAAAGAATTTCAGCTGCTCTCCCCCATCAAAGGTGATACACGTGTCAACTAGGCGAGCAAGCTCTGAATCGGCCTTATCTATAAAGCCAAGTATGTAAGCGCCACAGCTTTTAACCTTATGAATGGCTTCAATGACCTCAGGTGTTGACCCTGTAACCGACGAAATAACAACCACCGTCTGAGCATTCAGGCGGCGGTTGCCCGTTGCAACAAACTCAGCCGCATTTTCTGCCCATGTCTCGAGTGCAGAGTGTTCTTTCATGTGTACAACAACCTGAAGCGCACTTGCCCAGGTGCCGCCAATACCCAGCCAACAGATGTTGCTATAACCTCGCTCTACCAGCCTATCAACACATGCTTCAATCTGTGGCCGCAGCGCCAATACGCCTTTGTAGCCCGCACGCTTTTTCGCCTCATCAAACAACATTAATTCACTCACGAAAAGAGTCCTTTCACCTGTATATAATCTCATTTCAGATGCCGCGACAATGTATCCGGTATTTATCGCCAGCACCCGCATAGTTAAAACAGCCCTATTCTGCAGCTAATATGCCAAAGTATGAGCCCACCAAACCAATACCAACAAGCACAACTAACAGCGTTGTTGTCTTTACCTGCTTTTTGCTCACAAGCCAATACAAAAGCAAGGTAAACGATAACGGCAAGAGCCCCGGCATAATCGTGTTGACAATTTCACCCAAACTTGTCACAGCATCTCCTGAGCCAATAGTCAACGGCACCGTTATAGAAACGTTTTCTGCCGTCATGGAGCCAATTACCATCAGACCTAAAACCGACGCCCCATAGGTAAGGGTAGTCATAAGTCCGCTCTCTTGTATCTTTTGCAAGAACCCGCTACCCAGCTTATAGCCCACGTGCATCAGCCAAAAGCGTAGACCCTGAGCAGGAATATTAAACAGCAACAAAAAGAGCAGAGGCCCCAAAACATTGCCCTGTGCAGCTAAGCTAACACCTACACCGGTAGCAATAATGCGCAAAGTACCCCAGATAAAGGAGTCTCCGATGCCTGCCAAAGGACCCATGAGCGAGATTTTAACGTTATTGATGCTTTCGGTATCAAAGGCCGCATCAGCCGCATTTTGCTCTTCCATAGCAGCGGTAATACCAAAGATGAGCGTTGCCAGATGCGGCGTGGTATTAAAGAACTCCATATGACGTTGCATAGCAATCGAGCGGTCCTCAGGTGTGTCATATAGCTTTTC